>JAFYXW010000011.1 GCA_017557865.1 Candidatus Saccharimonadota bacterium | reverse complement strand
TTGAGCAATCTGGAAGTTCTAATTCTGCAGGTGTGCCCTGTTCGTCATAAAATTTAAGCCAAGGGCGGGCCTTTTCATCTTTCTTTTTCATAATATAACCATTATAGCACAAAAAACAGCCCGGACGGGCTGTTTTTGCTTATTCTATTTAGCAATAGATAGAGAGATTTTGCGGCCTTCTTTGTCGATGTCAAGAACTTTGAAGCTCTTGCGTTCGTTCAAAGTAAAGACTTTCTCTGGATCTACATCGCTGCCTTCACCGAGCTCAGATACGTGGACCAAAGCTTCTACGGCTGGGCTGATTTGGACAAATGCACCAAATGGGGTGATACGGGTAACAGTACCTTCTACCTTGGAGCCTTTCTTTAGACCTTCTACTTCGGAGATCCATGGATCTTCGACGAGTTGTTTCATAGAGAGGCTGAGGCGTTCTTTGTCGATAGCAATAATTTTAGCTTCGATGGTTTCACCAACCTTTACGTAATCAGATGGGTTGTTTACACGTTCCCAAGAGATTTCTGAGATGTGGATGAGGCCTTCGATGCCGTCAACGTTTACGAATACGCCGAAATCTACTACGCCGGTGACCACACCTTTTACAGTGTCGCCAACTTTGAGTTTCTCGAAGCGTTCAGCAAGACCATCTTTGATTGCTTCCTTCTCAGAGAAGATAAGCTTGTTCTCTTTCTTGATAGCATCAAGAATGCGAACCTTGATGGATTTGCCAACGAGAGAGTTAAGGCGTTGCAAAATTTCGTCTTTGTCTGCACTACCTACACGTGGGTAGTGTTCAGCAGAAAGTTGAGAAACTGGCAAGAAACCACGGATGCCTTCGTATTCTACGAGGAGACCACCACGGTTTGCGTCGAATGGAGTGACTTCTACAGTCTCGGCATTGTCGAGCTTGGCCTGGATTTCATCCCAACCTTTGTCCTTTACAGCTTTTCTGAGTGACAATAGTACATAACCGTCGTCCATCTCTGCTTCGATAACAGAGGCGGTGACTTCGTCACCTTTGTTTAGATTGCGTACATAAGACGCTTCGCGGCGAGGTACCAAACCTACACCTTGAGCACCGAGATCTACTAGAATCTCATGCTTTTTTACAGAGAGAACAGTACCGCTGACGGTATCTCCTGCAATAACTTTTTTGAACGAATCCTCGCTACCTGCTAGGAGATCGTCCATAGTAACTTTTTTGGCATTAGCCATTATATTATTTTCCTTCCTTTTGCCATCCTTCAGGATGGAACAAAAACTCCTCCAATTATACCAAAAAAATTCCCTGTTGTCTAGACTTTACGAGAGGTATTTTGCGGTCTATAATCAAAATATGTATTTAGCTATCGACATCGGAGGTACCAAAACTTTAATCGCGCTTTTCTCTAAACGTGGTCGAGTTTTAAAACGAGTAAAATTTAAGACTGCTCAGGGGTATAAAAAATTCACGGCAGACCTGTCTTTGCACTTGGAAGATTTTAGAAAGCGTAAAGTAAAGGCCGTAGTGGTAGCAATCCCCGGAGTTGTACAAAAAAATTATTCAGCGACTTTGGGAAATCGAAATTGGGGCAAAATTAACCTGTCTGACTCTATAAAATCCTTATTCGACTGCCCGATATTTTTTGAAAATGATGCCAATCTTGCAGCCATTTACGAGTCTTACAAGCTCCGTGGCAAGACTATTTTTCTGACCTTTTCTACCGGCATTGGCGGCGGGATTGCAGAAAACGGCAAAATATTACCAGAATCTTCTAAGTTTGAACCTGGGCACAAGATTTACGAATATAAGGGTAAAAAGGCTGAATGGGAGGATATTGCGGCCTCTTCTGCTCTAGAGAAGTTCTATCATGTAGACATAGCAACAGATCTCCGCGGCAAAGCAATTTACCAAGATATCGCGGCAAGGGTGGCTCTAGGGCTCCCTGATATTATCAAAAAATATCATCCAGATACGATCGTACTAGGTGGGCCACTGGGAAAAATCTTTAAATTGTATTCAAAATACCTACCGAAACTCGATGTAAAATATGTTCGCCCGAAGCGACCGTTGGAGTCCGTGATCTATGGATGCTACATTTTTGGCAAAAATCAAAAGTAATTACCCTGATTTTAAGTTTGTAACTGGGGCAAAGTTTGCCTTTCGTCCGCCAAAAACAATTGTAATTGGTCCAGAGGAGCCCGAAGATGCTTCCCTGCTTTTGCATGAACTTGGGCACGCACTGTCTTTGCACAGAGATTTTAATACCGGTGCAAAGCGGCTAAAAATGGAGGTGGAAGCCTGGGAGAAAGCCCGAGAGTTAGCCTCGCAATATGGCATAGAGATGGATGACGAAATGATAGAGGGAGAGCTAGATACCTACAGAGAGTGGTTACATCAAAAATCCCGCTGCAAAAAATGCGGGCTGACGTGTTTTCAGACACCTGATGGAAGTTATCATTGTCCTAGGTGTGAGAATTTTTAACACAAAAAGTACCCCTTTTAAGGGGTACTTTTTTATCAATTAGGCAGCTTTTTTAGCTGGACCACGACGAGAGATGCGGCCACCCTTAGCGCCAGCAACACGTGCTAATGCAGGGTTAGCGGCAAAACCGCCGGTGTGACCATTTTGGCCACCTTTTTTGCCAATACGAGCATAAAATTCTTTGCCGTATTTAGCTTTGTTGGTAGCAGCAGCTTTCATGCCGCCAGCTTTAGTTCCAGACATTTTAGTTGTCTTTCTGCCCACCAAATACTTTAATTATTAACAACACCACCCTTTTTTAAGAGTGTATGGCTTAATTATAGCATAGTGCTTTCGTTTTGTCAATACGCTTTTTCTTAAAATTATGTTATAATAAGTATAAGAATTATCCACACTTTGTGGAAAATTGGTGTTGACATTATGCACCACGTGATATAAAATGGAGTTAGTTTGAGCAGATTAAACTGCGAGGCTGTTCAAACAATGTATGACCTGAAGAGGCCACTCCGCTTTTCCGAAGTGGTCTTTTCCTTATCTAGAAGCTCATGAGACGGACGGGAGGTGACAAACATGGGTGAACGTATCTTTAAAATTTCTGGAAACTATATGCAGGATGGCAAATGGGCTGAGCCGGACCCTAGTTTTGAAGGCAAGATTGTCGTAAAAGAGGATGGCGAGTTTGTTGGTTATTGTAATGAACTCTACGCGGAAGCGCTTAATGATCCTGGTTGCGAGATTAGATACCTTACAGGGGTGCTTGATTTCAACGAGCAGAGCGGTCACTACGGTATTGCTTTTTATAAGATGTGCAATAACTCTAAGGCTGGCACTATTATGTATTGCCAGTTTGACCTTATGAACCCCAAGACTGGCTCGTGGGCGGGGCTGTTCTTTGGCAGGTTTGAGCCGGAAGGAGGAGCGAATCTTAAGCTCGAAGGAGATGAATATACTGAGGAAGAGGCAAAAAGAATCAGGGACACATTTGATAATCTCGACAAAAACGATTGCTGCCATGAATGGTTGCTTAATGAGCTCGATTGCTGCAGAAATATGGTTGTTAATATGGAGATCTAACAGAAATTTGTTTAAAACCAGGCGTTTGCCTGGTTTTTTATTGGCGGGCGAGTTTCATGATTTGTTTACGGAGGAGGAAGTGGTCTAAGACAAGTAGGCCATCCACTTTGCATTGCTGAGAAAAGAGTTCTTCTAACCTATTTTGCACCCCGTCCCCGCCAAAATACAGATAACTTTTGCCGTCTTTTAGAGAAATAACATTCATTAGCCACTCTGGATACTCTTTAAAAACCGTTTTCATCTCGTCGACGGCAAAATTGTTTACATCTTGAACAACAATTTGGCCGATGACCTCTGGTAAAACTCCGACTTTCTCGATTTTGATGTCATCTTTAATCGCCGTCTCTAGATCTTTTAGGATTTCGGCCTCGCAGGCGGCAAAGTATTCGGCGCCCCAATCTGGGGAGATTTTGCCGATTTCTATCAGTTTTTCGTAAGCGGCGCGGTCGCGATCGGTGGTAATCGATGATTTTAGGTTGAGGGTATTGTCTAGAATGCCGGCTATTAGTAATTTACAGAGGTCGTTATCTAGTACATCGACGCGGTTCGATGCGATGATGCGTTCAAAAATGATGGTGCAGACCGAACCGATAAACTCAATTTCGATTTTGACCTCTTTTTGGCTCTGCCAATAACCCTCAAAACCGGTGTGATGATCGATGATTTCGACGAGGTTTTCGGCGGTAACTCGTTTATCAAAGAACTCAGGATTAGAGGTATCTAATACGATATATTTGGCGTTATCTGGCGCTTCGGCTGGGTCAAGGTGATATTTTAGGTTTAGAATCAGTGGCGGGATACTCCGGTTTGGCGTGGCCAAAGTTGAAGCGGTGGCGGCAGTTCCCTGTTTTTTTAGCAGCTCACGGTAGGCGATAGCGCTGGCATAGGCGTCGATATCTATATATTTACAGCCAGAAGTGATGATTAAATTCGTATCCATATAATTATTATACTAAAAAATCGGCCTTTTGCCGATCTGTTACGTGGTGGGGATATCAGGACTTGAACCTGAGACCTCGTCATTATCAGTGACGCGCTCTAACCAGCTGAGCTATATCCCCTGGTTTGGTGGAGTAACAGGGATTCAAACCCTGGACCTCTGCCTTGCAAAGGCAGCGCTCTAATCAACTGAGCTATTACCCCGTGTATCTGATTTTACCAGAAAAGGATGGTTTTTGCAAGATTATTCTAAAACGTTTTGACGGGCCCATTCGTACATGGCGATGCCGGCGGCTACGCCTACGTTTACAGAGCGAGTAGAGCCAAAACTTTCAATATAACGAACATCGTCAGCCTTATCTAGCAGTTCTTTGGTAATACCGTTGTTTTCTGAGCCAAAAATAAGAGTGGTGTTTTTTACGAATTTTTTTTCGTGGAGCGCTTTGGCGCGCGGAGTATTGTTTTCAATGGCAACTAATTCCCTGCCTTTTTGGGTCTCTAAGAAGTCTTTTACGGAGGCGTGGTGGACAATTTCGAGGTATTTATCTGTACACATGGCACCGCGGCGGTTGTATTTTTTCTTGCCAATAATGTGGACTTTGCTCACATTAAAGGAATTGGCGTTTCTAACCACTGTGCCAATATTAAAATCGTGTTCAACATTTTCGATGGCAACTTCTAGGGGATTCCGCTTTTTATCGAGCGCGGCAAAAACTGCCTCATTAGAGAGGCCTTTAAATTCGTCAATTAGGTTTCTGGTGTCGTCCATTGGTGGTATAATTATACCATATACAGGAGGTAAGATGAAATTTGATGCATACCAGGCGAAGGCTAAGACGACTGATCTTGGCGCCGGGAACATGGGTGAGGTAATGGCAAAAAAGAGTCTAAACGTACCGGAGTTTTTGGAAAAGGTACTGGGGCTCGTAGGCGAATCTGGGGAGTTTGCGGATAAAACTAAAAAGATTATACGCGATAAACTGGGGCGTTTTAACGAAGAGGAGCGCCAGGAGCTTTTGAAAGAGCTCGGTGATGTTCTCTGGTATGTAGCGGAAATTTCTCTATATCTAGATATGCCAATGTCTAAACTAGCAAAAATGAATCTAGACAAACTAGCTAGCCGTAAAAAACGCGGTAAATTGGGGGGTGAAGGAGATAATAGGTGAGAATCCTACAACTCAATGTTTGGCACGGCAGAGTCAGCGGCGCGCTTTTAGATTATCTCTCTAATAATTCTTTTGATGTGATCTGTATGCAAGAGGCGGTTTGGCTAGAAGATGATGACAAGGGAGTGCACAAAGGCTTTTTTGTAACCGTAGATACTATTAAAGAAATTACAGGGATGCAATATGATTCTCGCGCTTACAACTGGACCGTCGATTCTTTCCTTGGCCACAAACTATACCAAGGCAACGTCATTCTCTCCCGCGAAAAAATCGTAGACGAAAAAATTATAGAGGTATGCGAAGGTTCCACCGAATTAAAGGAGTGGGGGAACTTCTTTGACCACCACTACACGGCACAAAGGGTCAAACTAGAAAGTGGCCTAAACGTCGTAAATTACCACGGTTACTGGCAAAAACAACCTCTGGGCAACGAAGACACCGTAAAAGCCATGAAAAATGTCGTCCCGCTCATCAAAGAGACAAGCGGCCCGCTAGTAATGTGTGGCGACCTCAATATTATTTATGCTGCCCCAGCCATGCGTGAACTAGACTTTTTAAGAGATTTGACCGAAGAAAACCATGTCGATAATACTCTCGCCGGGCTCAAATTCGGCGGCAAAGTCGCTTGCGACCATATCTTGGTAAACGACCAGATCAATGTTTCTAGTTTTCAAATAGTAGATAGAATTGTCTCAGACCACAAAGGCCTGATTGTGGAGTTTTAAAACAAATTCCCCTGGTCCTACCTGACCAGGGGCTACTAGCTAATGGTTACTTCTTGACAGCATCATTTGCGCTGCCTTGCTCATCTTTACAACCGTATTATCTTTCGCCCCCTCTTTTTCTAACTGGACCTTTCTCCAAGCTGCCTGTGCAGCCTGCTCATAGGTTTTCCAGTAATATGCGAAAGTGTTTGGTTCGGGCAAGCCCTCAGTTTTCAGTGCCTCCTCAAATGTCAGCTGATGTCCTGCTGCCGCAGTAGCTTTAACCAAAGCGTTCATCAGCTGATCGCTACGATATTCCTTTCCGTCCATACGCGTTTCCTCCTTTGTACATACTTGGTATACAAACCATGTTCACTAGTTTTTCAGTTACTCCCACGCTTTTGACATATTATACATTAAAATCCACAAAAATGCAACTATGAAACCAAAGAAGAAACCGCCCTTGATAAAACTTAAGGACGGTTCTTAGACACGATTCCCTCTAACGGAAACCTTCCCCTCTTTAGGGGATCATTGCGACATTGGACTTTAATAATAGCAAGATGTATGTGTGAGAAATATTTATTTTTAATATCCTCAGAGGCTAGTACACCATTTGTTATTCGACTATATACGCGAAATTACATTGAAAGGTTACACTGGATGTGGCAGTGTAGGGCCATTCGCTTGCACATACCAAGCCCAACGTTGTATCTATAAAAAAGTGCGCCGCCCCTTTAGATGTATTTTATTGTATCACAGAGATACTAAAAAAACAAGCCTCTATATAAGAGGCTTGATAATTTTTGGCGCTGAAGCAAGGGTTTGTTACGTTGTAGAAA
This sequence comes from Candidatus Saccharimonadota bacterium, assembly GCA_017557865.1. Classification (GTDB taxonomy): domain Bacteria; phylum Patescibacteriota; class Saccharimonadia; order Saccharimonadales; family Saccharimonadaceae; genus Nanosyncoccus. The sequence continues at coordinate 911 of JAFYXW010000011.1, read as the reverse complement.
GAGACTTTTTTGTTATTACAAAAGCCATCTAACGTTACGATTATCCCGCCAAGATTGGTGTAAATAGTTCAACTATAGTTTGGTGCATAGAGAACAATTGTTCCTGCACCAAGGAAAAGATGCAGTTGATATTGGCCCTACCCTTGCTTCAACTTTCATTTAATGTACACCTTGCCCGTTGGGATGTATTTTATTGTATCACAGAGAAACTAAAAAAACAAGCCTCTTTAAAAAGAGGCTTGGAATACTGCCGCTCTACTAAAGAGCCGGCTGTCCTTTTTGATAAAGAAGGACCATTTGGGGGTTAAAACGGATTCGTTACTTTTAAAAAGTGGCTTCAAATCAATAACACTTTGTGGCCCAATTTTCGCTCGCCGCTACTTGTTGGAGAATTATTGATTGATGGTTTAAAGAAGTCACTTTCTTCGTAACTTATATTCCGCCAGTGCAGGAACGCTCGATATTAAATTGACCCCGACAAGAAGCCAAAGCATTATTTTTTGATGTTTTAAAAGCATCCTTTTAACCCCTGATAATGTGCGCCTGACCGTTGGAATGTATACCATTATACTACAAAGTACACAAAAAGTCCACCCCTAAGGGTGGCTTTTTGCTTTAACAACTTAGTTGTGCAATTTTCATCTATCAAATAGCTTAGTTACGTCTGGCGAACCAGAACTGTTATGATTCAAGCTTGCATAATCATAACACGCATTCGACCTTGCTATACGCGGGCTAATGCCTTCGTACGCATCAAATCCTTCTCAAGAAAGGAGGTAATCCATCGACACGTTCTCGTACCGATGCCTTGTTACGACTTAACCCCAATCATCTCCCCCACCTTAGGCCGCCGAGGCGGACTTCGGGTGTTGGTGACTCTCATGGTTTGACGGGCGGTGTGTACAAGACCC
>JAFYXW010000010.1 GCA_017557865.1 Candidatus Saccharimonadota bacterium | reverse complement strand
TGAAGTATTGATTCTTTTCATACTTTTAATTATAGCACAAGTGTGCTACAATGTAGAAATAGTGGCTCTGTAGCTCAGTTGGTAGAGCAGAGGCCTGAAGAGCCTTGTGTCGTTGGTTCAAGTCCGACCGGAGCCACCAAGAAATGAAAAAATGACCTGAAAGGTCTTTTTTTATTTCTTGCGTGGCGACGGATAGCGAGTGCGAAGCACGAGCGTCCCGGAGCCACGTTTTAATGTTATAATATATAATATATGGTTAAAATTCATTCATTCTTTGCTCTAAAGTTTCACGAAGGCGATGCGGACAAAGCCAAAGTTGAAGCTATCGAAAAAGCCTTAAATAAGGCTGGCATTTCTATTACTCTTATGGCCCGCGACGTCGAGAAGTGGGGCCAGACCAAAATCCCAGAGGGCAAAACCTTGATGACAGATTATGCCTTCCCGGCCATGCAAAAGTGCGACTGCAACATCATTGAATTTAGCGAAAAAGGCGTCGGGCTCGGTATTAACGCTGGATACTGCTACGCTATCGGTAAACCAATTTTTGTCATTGCCAAAACCGGCAGCGACATTTCTACAACTATTAGAGATCTTGCCACCAAAGTAATTTTCTACGACAAACCAGAAGATCTAACTAAGCCATTTAAAGAAATCGTAGCAAATTTCCCGGGAAAATAGGTTTATTGGCCCCAACCATGAAAAAAGGCCCGCAAGGGCTATATTTTCATTATAGCACACTTTGCCATTTTTGTCAACCGCATTTGTTCGGTTTACCCCTGTTATAACCCAAAATAATTAAACCATAAAAATAATAAAAATCAATGTTGACACATATTCTGCCTATGCTAAAATAGAATTAGGTTCGGGCTGAACCGACGTTGAGAGCAGCCAGAACTATAGAGTTTAAAGGGTGGAGAGTGTAGAGCTGTTTTGGTTAGATTACTCGAAATTCACCTAGAAATTAGTTTGTAAAAAACAAAAAGGAGTGGGCAAAATGTGTACTGGAATTAGATTTAATGGTGCAGACGGCGGAATGTATTTCGGCCGTAATTTAGACTGGTCTACACCGTACGGACAAAAAGTTGTCGTTACCCCACGCGCCTATAAATATAATTCTGCCTTCCTCGGTGAGCAAAACGCAAAAGGCGGCGCCATCATCGGCATGGCAATCATCGAAGAAAACACTCCTCTCTATTTTGATTGCGCAAACGAGCAAGGCCTCGCTATTGCTGGTTTGAACTTCCCTGGCTACGCCAAATATGAAGAGGGCGCCGTAGACGGCAAAACCAATGTTGCTGCCTACGAATTTCCGCTCTGGGTAGTGATGAATTTTACTACCGTAGAAGAAGTAGAAGAAGCCTTAAAAAATGTCGCTATTGTAGCTAAACCAATCAACGAGAAATTCCCCGTTTCTATGCTTCACTGGATCATTGGCGACGCCAAACGTTCCATCGTGGTAGAATACACCGAACGCGGCATGGAAATCTTCAAAAACAACGTGGATATTCTTACCAACCAACCAGGCTATGGTTGGCACCAGGAAAATCTACGTAATTATATGAACTTATTCCCACAGATGCCAAAAGAAATTAAATGGGGCAAAGAGACTATGACAGCCTTTGGTTCCGGTTCTTTGATGCGCGGCTTACCAGGCGATTATTACGCACCTTCCCGCTTTGTCCGCGTTGCCTATCTAAACACCCACTACCCAACAAAATCCACCGAAGAAGAAAACGTTTCTCGCCTCTTTCATACCCTTACCGGCGTTGCTATGATCGATGGCGCAGCCGCTATGAGTGATGGCGCTTTTGAAAAGACCATTTATACCGGTGGTTACTCTGCTAATACTAAAACATATTATTATAGTACTTACGACGACCCAGCGATCAAGAAATTCCCAATGGAAAACTTTAACCTAGATAGCGCAGAACTTCAATCCGAATAACAAACCCCCTACCAAAGGGGGATTTTTTTGACCCCTATAACACCATATATAATATATATATATTATATATGGTGTTTATTTTACGATACATCTTACCGCGAAGGCATCCCATTTAGCGTAGGCTCCGGCTGGAGTTACAGTAGTGGAAGCAAAGCCAAGACGGAAAGCGTTGGCACTAGTGCTGGCAGTGGCACTCCAGTAGCGAGCATAGAAACCACGACCACCCGGTTTATTGTTATTGTAATCACCGGAATAGACAAAGTTAGCCGGGAAGCCCACGATGCCAGCATCATTGTTAGTGACGCCACGGTTGATAGCAGTATTTAGCGCCACAAATTCGCTAGAACCTCCACCGGTAGGTAGACGCCAGCCAGCCGGGCAGATATCGCCAGTTACGCTACCGCTAGATTGCGCGTAGAGACCATTGCCAGCCGTTGCGGTGTACCAGTTATACATTACACCGTAGCTGTACCACCATCTAGCAACGTTGCTATCGCCACTATAAGGCGTGAGTCCGCTGTTGACGTTGCCGGCATTAAAGGCCACTTGATTAGAACAGGTAGCATCGGCGACGTTACATAAAGTGTCTGAGCTGGACGTTTGTGGAGCGTTATCGATAAAGTCTTGCGTTGGAGAGTTGGTATTGGTGCTATCAAACGCAATACCAGTTGGAACGAGACGAAGGTTCTCTGCCATCCAGCAGTGATTGTCGGCGAGTTTGGAAACCGTGTAAGTGCTGTTGTCCCTGGTATCTCGGAGAGCAATTACGTCGCCAGTAGACATCAAACCACACTGGGCAGTACCAAAGGTCTGCATCGTATAGGTAGCATCTGCCGGCAACCAAACGGCATAGAGCGTGATTTGATTAGAGACATCAGCATTAGCAAGGAAGGTATTATCTACAGTAATGGTCTGGTTTGGCCCGTAGATAGAAACGGATTGACCATTGGCGAGTTTCGCGCCAGCAGTGTCGTCCAAGCTCCAGCCGGCAAAACCGTAACCAGTCTTTAGCAAGTTCGGCGCAGTTAGCATCAGAGCACCGTCTTGTAGATTGTCGATGTTAGCAGTCGTCATCGAACCAGCAGTCGCGCTATTGCCGTCGTATACCAAAGTATATTTAGGCTTCCAAATAGCATAAAGCGTCAAAGTGTCGCCGTCTTGAAGACCCAAATCGTTAACCGCCGCAGACAAAGAACCGTTTTCAAGTATTACTGTGCCGCTATCATCATTGGCAGTATTCCAGTGAGAAAAGACATAACTTGATCTTGTAAATTGGTTTATCGCTGCCGGCGTCATGCTAAAGTCAACATCAGTCGCGCCTGGTGTGGTGCCGGTACCACCGTTGGCATCGTATACGATATCACCCATAATAATAGAGCTGGCCGTAGTAATACAACGTACGGTTTGGCCACGATACTTTGGCGTACCGTTAGAGTTCATACTTACGCTATCTGGTTTAATCCAAAGGTTGGCGGTGCGTTCGTTGTTGGTGGCGTTCTTTGAAGCGTAGCTACTAGATGCGCCTCTGTTTTGAGAAGTATTATTTCTTTGCTCACCACTGTAGACAAAGTTGTGCGGATAAGCGCGCCATCTTTTTGTAGCGGCTAAACCTGCGGCGTTTGAGCCATAGTTGATACCACTACCACCCATTGCTACATCTTGCGTAGCAAACTCACCGCCACTACCATAGCCAGTTGGAAGTCTCCACCCAGCCGGACAAATATCACCAGATGTCGTTTCGCCGTTTACAAGCGCTCTTATACCATGGCCAGCGCTAGCCGTATACCAGTTGTAGTAAACACCATACGAATACCAAGAGCTAGAGTTATTGTTTGTAGTAGGACTTGCCGTCGTCATATTACGGTTAATGTTATTTGTGTTAAACAAAACCTGGTTGATACAAGCGTCGGTGTTATTTTGACAGAAGGCGTTAGACGAAGACGGGTGGTTATTTATGGTGGTTACAAATGAAGCCAAAGGAGCGTTAGTATTGGTAGCGTCAATTGCTAGATTCGGATTAGATAAATCCAAACGCAAATTTTCAGTCATCCAACATTCCTCATCTTCGAATTTTGCGACGGCGTAAGTGCTACCATCGCGAGTATCGGTAAGAGCTACCACGTCACCAACGTTAAGTCTGCCACAACCATGCCAACCTTGTAAATTGCCAGACGAAGCAATCCATTTAGCATAAAGAATCAACCCTTCACTCGACAGATCGCCAACATGAATTGTTTCGCTTGGGCCATAGTTTGTACCGCTACCGTCGATTGCCGTGTTCCAGCTCACGAAACCATAACCTGGGCGCGAGTAGTTAGGAGGGGTCAGAGTCACATCCGTATTAGAAGTAGCGTCACCCTGGAAGTCCATGGCACCAGTACCATCATCACCATTGCCATAGTAGCAAATGTGTTCAATTGGACATTGGCCAGGGTTCGCCAAAATCACGATGTCAAACGTGTTGGTGTAAACGCCAGCAATCGCGCCAAGAGGGACTTTGGCACCAAAAGTGAGCGTGTGTGTATTGGTAGCGGCGACAATAGAATCAAAGATTTTTACACCCGGGGTAAATGGTTCTGGAACTGGATTAAAAGTAGAGCCATTGTCCGTACTAAAGCCATAACCATCGGTAAGTGAAGAAACCGAAAGGGTAGTAGCAAAGGTCGGAATTACCTCGTTGCTATCGGATTGATTAATAAGATCAGTGGATGGGCCAGTAGTGATAAGATTGACCGAATAGCCAGTTGCGTTGTCCGTGTGGGCGGTGATAGTCTGTGACACAGTTCCCCATTGTCCAGGAGCAACATTGATCGTTGCAGTGTTAGAAGAAATTGAGATTGAGAGCTCATCAGCAAAAACCGCCTGATTAAAGGAAATCAAGCTTACTAAGAGTGTTGGTAATAACCAAATTATGTGGTTTCTTACTGCCGCCTCAACGAGACGCCTCCACAACACACTCATACTTAGAATTATAGCACAAGCGCAACCATTATAATAGTGTTTTGTTACTTTTTTCTACTTTTTTTTGAAAAAGTTTTCCACTTGAATTTTTAAAAATTCCTAGCAAAAAATTTATTTTTGTGGTATAATTACACACGTACTACATTAACAAGTGGGTCGGTAGCTCAGCTGGTTAGAGCACGGGCCTTTTAAGCCCGGTGTCGAGGGTTCGAGCCCCTCCCGACTCACCAAATTTCGTAGAAATTTGGTGAGCTAGCGAGCGCACAAGCGCGAGCGTCCTCACCATTTTTGTTCTGGGCGGTTAGCTCAGTTGGCTAGAGCGCGTCTTTGACGTAGACGAGGTCACAGGTTCGACTCCTGTATCGCCCACCAAAAAAATAAACCCCCGAAGGGGTTCATTTTTTATTATTGTTTTGTAATGCTAACCAATTTGTATATATTGTTTTCTTCAATGAAATTGAAGTTATAAAGTGCGCTTTTAACGGCTAGGGAACTCATGTCAATAGTCGGGTCGTTAAACGGATCGTATGGGTCAACACTAAAGAGTTCTACGTCTTCAGCGTTTACGTTGACGACAATAGCCGTTGCAACAATGTTACTGCCGGTACGCTTCACGTCGACAATGTTTGTGTAATACCAGTTCGTAGGATCGAGACCGCCCAAACAACTTGGATATGTAACTTCAAAACTATTTTCGGTATCAATATATTTGACATTATCTACACCAATCCATATGTGTTTATGAGTATGAGTAACTCCTTTTTCTAAATCTACAGAGTCACCAAAATATTCATGATATTTACCGTTTAATTCTTCATAACTAATTTTCTTAGAGCAGCTGCACTCTTCGTAATTTCCGCAGTCAGAATATGGATATTCTTGTTTGATCACCAAGAATAATTTAGCAGTTTCGCTAAGCCCTTCGGCGTTGTCGCCATACACAAAATCAGCTAACACTGTTCCGGCACTACCCGTTATCCCCTTGGAATCAAATAATTTATATCTCTCGCTTAACAAAGTAGTGATCGCACCTACAGACGGTACATTTTCTTGAACCGAAGACGATTCATCATCGGCAGGTTTCTCTGGGTTTTTAAAAAACATGCCGTAAACGCCAAAGCCAATACCAGCCAACGCAAGCACCACACAAAGTGCCGATATAATAGCCGGGGCTTTAGAACTTTTTTGTATTATATTTGGTTGAAAATTTGGTTGAATATTTCCTTGTTCCATGCCTACATTATAGCATATGCTTTTTCAAATATGCCAAATAATATCCGCCGCCCACCATTAAGGCGCCACCAATAATATTACCAATTGTTACTGGCAACAAGTTGTTTAGCAAAAACCCACCAATGTCTAAGCCCGCCACAGCGTTGCCACTAATCCAAGTTTCAAAAATCCCAGCCGGCACATAAAACATATTTGCTACCGAGTGTTCAAAGCCGCAAAGTACAAACACCATGATCGGGAAAAACACGGCAATAATTTTGCCACTTACCGTATCTGCACCAAATGTCATCCACACAGCAATACATACGAGAAAATTACAAAGCACGCCACGTAGCAATGCTTCAAAAAAGCCTAAGCTGACTTTTGCGCTCGCCGTCGCTACTACCGTGTCCGCAATATTATCAAACACGCCAGAAAGAACTACGATTCCGGCTACCGCCACTGCGCCAATTAAATTTCCCAAAAATACAAAGAACCAATTTTTAAGTAAACCGGTCCAACCAATTTTACGACTAAGAAGCGCCGTCGCCATTAAATTGTTGCCGGTAAATAATTCGCTTCCGGCCACCACCACCATGGCAAGCCCTGCCGGAAAAATACAAGCCCCAGCAATTTTACCGCCATAAACATTTCCAAAAGTTGCTGCCACTCCGGCTAGCGCGATAAACGCTCCCGCAAACACGCCAAGAAGTAGCATTTTTGTAATTGGCATTTTTGCCTTAGCTTCGCCCACACTTACTGCCACCCGTGCAATTTCGTCTGGTTTTAACATATACCTCCTATATTGTCTCTAGTATACCACAAAAAATCCCCCTCGCGCGAGGGGGATTTTTAGTTCTCAGTCTTATTTGGTGTTGCTTTTTGCAAAGCGAAGACCAGCAATCACGGTTTCGTAGACGAAGCGGATGAATACTAGCTCAAAGAGAAGGCCAAAGAAGCCCCATGGATCACCACCAGTGGTGAGAGTTTGAAGAGCGTTCATGAACTTCGCAATCGACATGTAGTAGAAAACGATTTTTGCCAAATCTTCAGCAAAGTTTGCTTTGAATAGGCAGAAATTCTTAATATCTTCTACAAAATTGCGTTTTTCTTTGCCTTTTTTGAGGTAGGTAAAGAAAACGAAGAGTGCAATTGTGCCAAGTGCGGCAATTACAATTGTACAGATCTTCCAGCTAGTAGCAGCATCGAAAGTGCTGACACCAGTAGTTGATAGTTCATTTAATAAAGAATAGACATCTGACATCTATAACTCCTTTTATTATTATTACCCCAATTTTAGCATAAAAAATTAATTTTTGTAAAGATTTTTTATATAATATATTTATATGAATAGAGTTCCCCTGGCAGAGCGTATGCGCCCAACCAAACTTAGCGAAGTTCTTGGCCAATCCAAGATTATTGGCGATGGCAAAATTCTAACCGAAATTGTCAAAAAAGGCGAGCCAGTAAATTTAATATTTTGGGGACCTCCCGGCACTGGCAAAACCACACTCGCCCGTATTATGGCAAAAGAATTCAAAGCAGACTTTATTGAAATCTCCGCCGTCACTTCCGGCAAAAAAGATATCGAAGAAGTGGTTAGTCGCGCACGCGTTAACTGGAATCTTGGCACCCGCACAGTTTTGTTCGTAGACGAAATTCACCGTTTCAACAAAGCTCAACAAGACGCATTTTTACCACACGTTGAAAGCGGGCTAATTACATTAATTGGTGCCACCACCGAAAACCCATCCTTTGAAGTTATTTCACCTTTACTTTCCCGCTCCCGCGTAGTAGTTATTTCTCCACTAGACAAAGCTGCAATCACAGAAGTAATTAAACGCGCAATTAAAGCCGAAAAAGCCACTAAACGCGTTAGCAAAAAAGCTATCGATTTACTTGCCGAATTATCCGGCGGTGATGCCCGCTCTGCACTTGGCGATTTAGAATTGGCGCTTTCTTTAGCTGACAAAGTCGATGAAAATGTTGTGATAGAAGCAGCCGGCAGAAAAATGCCTGGTTACGACAAAAAAGGCGACAATCATTACGATACAATTTCGGCATTTATTAAGTCTATGCGTGGCAGCGACGTAGATGCCGCGCTCTACTGGCTTGCACGTATGGTACAAGCTGGCGAGGACCCAAAATTTATCGCACGTCGCATGGTAATTTTTGCATCCGAAGACATTGGCCTAGCCGGCAATGGTGCACTCAGCCTCGCCACGGCTTGCTTCCAAGCGGTAGAGCGCGTCGGCATGCCAGAATCCGGGTTGATTCTAGCTCACGCTACCACGGCACTTTGCCTTTCTAAAAAATCTCGTGCTACTACTGATGCTTGGTTTAACGCGCTCGATCTTGCGCGCAAAACTCCAAACGAACCCGTGCCAATTTGCCTTCGCAATGCCCCAACCAAACTCATGAAAGACCTTGGCTTTGGTAAAGGCCAAAAATGGGAATCGGGCTTTCATCTAAACGAATCCTACTTGCCAGACGTGATAAAAAACGAGCATATTTATTCTTCGTCTAAGAAAGCACCGCTCTGACGATTCCAAAGCTTGGCATATTCACCATTTTTGGCGAGGAGTTCTTTGTGTGTACCAGACTCCACAATTTTACCATCATTTAGCACTACGATTCTATCAAGCCCAGCAATCGTGGAAAGCCTATGCGCCACCACAATAGAAGTCCTTCCCTCCATCAAATTAGCAAGTGCACCCTGAATTGCCGCTTCAGATTCGGAGTCGAGTGCAGACGTAGCTTCATCCAAAACCAAAATCGGAGCATCCTTTAGTATCGCACGCGCAATCGCAATACGCTGCCTCTGCCCGCCAGACAATTTTACACCACGTTCACCAACCAAAGTATCATATGCGTCTGGCAACTTCGCGATAAACTCATCTGCATTTGCAAGCCGCGCCGCTTCGTATACCTCTTCGTCTGTAGCGTCCGGCCGTCCATAGGCAATATTTTCAAAAATCGAACGATGGAAGAGCGATGATTCTTGTGGTACGTACGCAATCGCTTCACGAAGCGAATCTTGTGTTACCTCGCGCACGTTTTGCCCATCAATATAAATTCCACCCTTCATTACATCTGCAAACCGAAGCAATAATTTTGTTAGGGTAGTTTTTCCGGAGCCAGAAACGCCCACTAAACCAATCCTTTCGCCTGGCTTGATTGAAAGTGAAAAATTCTCAAAAATCTTTTCCTTTGCTTTTTCGTGCCTAAACGAAATATCGTCAAAGTTTACTTCTGCATTTGTTATTATCATCTTTTTGGCACCCGGCATATCTACTACGTCATCTTCCATGTCCAAAATTTCTGTCATTTCCTTGCTGTCGCCAAAAATCCGATTCATTGTTTTGAAAATGGAATGGACATCCCATAAATCTCCCATCAACATCGAAGAATAATTTACGATCAAGATTAAGGTGGCGAGCGAAAAGTCAAACCAATTTCTGCCGAACAACATCAAAATTATTATCAAAACATTAATTCCTAAAAAGATTGAATCAAAGCAATAATTTCTTACGGTGTCGGCTTTTAGTATATTATAAGATGCATCAAAAACTTCTTTTTGCCACTTCGCGAATCTTTTGTGTTCGTGTTTTTCCCTAGCATAACTTTTTACCGACATAATATTTGTAATCGCGTCGGACAATTGACCGGTACGTTTATTGGACATTGAAGCTTCATGTTCATTAAGCGGCGCCATTTTCTTGGACCAAAGTGTTGATACTATCATGAAAATTATCATGAAAATTAAAATACCGCCTGCGTAGATTGGTGATCTAGGGAACATGATTGCCATAATTACTATTACGTCCACTGTCACTGGCACAATATTCCATACTATTTCATCCATGAATCGCTCATATGCACTGACGAACTTATTTACCTGCGACACAAGCGAACCAGAAAATTTGTTAACATGGAATTGCATTGATTGTTCTTCGATTGTGTCGAAACATTCTAGACCCAAATCGTACATTGTATATATTTCCATTTTCCAGTGGCACCATAATCTAAGCGGGCCAATAATAAATTCCCTCACTAGTTCAATCGCCAAAAACAAAATTCCGAGTGGCAAAAGTTTATTTGCTGCTTCATCTTCTGGTAAACCACTAGACAACACTTCCAACATTTGCGCAAGCACTAGTGGATTTATAATCTTTAGAACCAAAGACATCGGGGTCATCAAAAACGTGCCAATTGTATACAGTTTGTACTTTTTATTGGCTTTCCAAAAATAATACAGCGTCCGCTTTACGCTTCCGGACTTTTTATCTTGTTTCATGATATAATTATAACATGGAAGAAATAATTAGCTTATGCAAACGCCGCGGATTTATATTCCCTGGCTCAGATATATATGGAGGGTTTGCCGGCACTTGGGATTTTGGTCCACTCGGTGTCGCACTTAAGAAAAAAATTATGGACGAATGGTGGGACTATTTCGTAGAATCTCGCGATGACATTTACGGTGTCGACGCAGCTATTCTAATGAATCCAAGAACATGGGAAGCCTCTGGCCATACTGCCACTTTTGCCGACCCACTTGTAGAATGTAAAGAATGCAAATCTCGTTTTCGTGCTGACAAAATTGCTGATGGTATTTCCGAATCTGTCACTACCGAAGAATTTCTAGCAACTCATACCAAATGTCCAGTCTGTGGTAAAGAAAACTGGGGCCCAATTCGCAAGTTCAATATGATGTTTGTCACCCATGTTGGTGCCGTCCTTCCAGACGACGATGCTGAAATCGCTGCAAAAAATATTGCTTACCTTCGCCCAGAAACTGCCCAAGGTATTTTTACCAATTACAAAAATATCGTCGACACAATTTACCCAGATATCCCATTTGGTCTTGCTCAACAAGGTAAGGCTTTTAGAAACGAAATTAGCCCTCGCGACTTTATTCTTCGCGACCGTGAATGTTCACAAATGGAAATTGAATATTTCGTTCGCCCAGACAATTGGGAAGCTGAATTCGAAAAAATGTATCAATCCTGCGATGATTTCTTTAAGAGCCGCATGGGCCTAGATCTTAGCAATATCAACCACCTAGAAGTTGCGCCAGAAGACCGCGCTCATTACAGCAAACGTACCGTCGACTTTATGTTTAATTATCCAAACGGCGAAGAAGAGTTGATGGGTCTAGCCTACCGCACCGATTTTGATCTTGCAAATATCGCCCGCGAATCTGGCAAATCTATGGATTATCGCGACAAAGTTACTGGCGAAGCTTTTGTCCCACACGTTATCGAACCATCCATTGGTGTAGAGCGTTTAGTACTTGCAGTACTTTCAACCGCCTATACAGAAGACGAAATTAACGGCGAAAAACGCGTAGTATTAAAACTCCCAGAAAACTTGGCGCCATTTAGATTCTGCGTTTCCCCACTCCTAAAGAACAAACCAGAGCTCGTAGAAAAAGCCAAAGAGGTCTACGAACTTCTTCGCAAAAAATACGGCAACGTCACTTGGGACGATTCCGGTAATATCGGCAAACGCTATCGCAAACAAGATGAAATCGGTACGCCAAAATGTGTCGTTATTGATTTCGATACATTAGAAGACGGAACCGTCACTGTCCGCGACCGCGACACCACCAACCAAATTCGTACAAAGATTGAAGAATTATAAAAGCTCTTCATACTTTGTGTTATAATCAAGAAAAGGAGAAATTATGGCTACAGAAGCTAACAAAAAAAATCTGATCGCTGGCATTTGTGCTGGTGTTGCAGCTATTATCATCGTAATCGTCGCAGTTTGCGTCCTCAATAAAGGCCCAGTCCTAAATGATGACTTCTTCAAATCTGACGGTTCTAAATATGTTCTTACTATGGAGACAGGCAACGTCGACAGTTCCGACGAGTACACTCCTTTGAAGACTCATATTGTCTACAACTATTCTGGTGACAGCATCACTGGTCTCAAGTCTTACTACGAATACTCTACTACCGAAGCTGCTAATACAGCTTACGAAGCTTACAAAGCTCTCACCGAAGAAGAAGCCTCAAGCTTTGCTGAAGTAAAAGTAGATGGCAAATATCTCATCATCACCGCTAACAAGGAAGATTACGAAAATCTTTCCGCTGCCGAAGTCAAAGAACAAATCGAATTCTATGATTCATTGAAAGACATGGACGTCGAAGACTACACTGAAGACGAAGAAGAAGACGAAGACATCGACATCGAAGAAGACGTTGCGGACGAAGAATAATCCAACAAAAAATCACCCCTCACGGGGTGATTTTTTTATTTACTAATTATTTTTTATAGCGTTCAATTGCAGCTGCAATAACTTCCTTGGCTTCTTCGATCCCTTCAAATGCTTTTACTTCAGTAGTACCAGGCTTCTTCAAATCCTTGTAGTGGTTAAAGTGGAATTCAATTTGTTTCAAAGTTTGCTTTGGTAAATCTTCGAGCGAGTTGTAACAGTCGCCATTATTGCGATCGTCTGCAGGAACACAAATAATTTTATCGTCTACTTCACCGCCATCAATAAATTTCATTACGCCAAGGATTTTTGCCTTCATCCAAATACCTGTAGTAAGTGGTTGGTCAGTGATCATGAGAACATCGAGCTCGTCGCCGTCTTCATCAATTGTTTGTGGAATAAAACCGTAGTTGCATGGTTTTGCAAATGCCATCGGTTCAACACGATCTAGCATGAAACAAGCGTGCTCACGGTCCCACTCAATCTTGTGGTTAGAGCCGGTTGGGATTTCGATTACTACATTTAGTTCACCGTTTTCATAGTCCCCCGGGGTCAAAACTTTATTAAAGTCTGCCATAAAAATAATCTCCTTTATAAGAAAATATTATAGCAAACTTCGTGCAATTCTCAAGATTTTTGGTAACAATTCTTTGGTGTTTTTTACGCCGGCTACCAGGGCTATTTCGCTTGTTGACATCAGTCGCATTAGCTTAATTTCATTCGCTGTAATACTTCCACTGACTCGTTCTACCAAAGCCAACTCCAAACTGTCCCACTCATAAGTTTTGTCCGGCAACAATTTTTTGCCACTAATATCAAAATACAAATTAGCTTCCTCGCCATTTGCCTTACACGCGTTAAAAAGAAACCAAGCTTCAATTAGTTCTAAATCTATATTCGCATTCAAAGCATTTAAAACTTGATCGACAATTTTAAAATGCTCCGGGTTGTCCGACTGTTCCGCCATTTTATTGATTTTCTTAAGGGCGACAGCCGCAAACTCCATCTTGTTTAAATCGGTAATTATATTGTTAAAGTATTTCTTCATTTTTGCGCTCGTCACAACGCCAAATTCACTTTTGCCTTGATGAATTGTAAGCTCAACTAGGGAAAACATTTCTATACCACCCGCAAGTTTAGATTTTTCCTTACGCACACCTTTTGCTATTACACTCATTTTGCCAAGCGGCGTAATGATATTTAGGATTCGATCCGCTTCACCATAATTTGTCCGTCGCATTACATACGCAAAAGTTTTTATATCTTTATTCTGCATATTTTCTCACATAATCTTTTATGTCGTCCGGCGTCATAGTATCTTTATTTAAAATCCCCACCACTCCATACACCGACAAATCTTTGCTGCCAAAATCTAGTGAGCTCACAATCACGACTGGAATTTTCGCTGTGTCCGGATATGAAATCATTTCATTAAGAAAAGTAAACCCATCCGGGCCAGTCAACAAAATATCCAAAAAAATCAATTTTGGCATTTCCTCATCTAGAGCCTGCATCGCTTCTATCGCATTGCTAAAAATCCGCGCATCCGCCCCGGCAGCATTTTTGATGCATCTCGCCATGATTGGATCATCTTCAATTACAAAAATCATTTAAACTCCTGGCAAAACTGCCTGTCTAGAAACCGGTAATTCCACATAAAAGCTCGTACCATCACGATGCCGTACTGCACCAACTTTTGCGTTCATATAATAAGAAAACTTTGAGGCAATATAAAGTCCCAAGCCCGAAGAACCTGGCCGCATCGCGATTGAAGTCGGTTGTTTTACAAAACCATCTCGCATCTCGCGCCATATATTATTTGGCAAAGCCGGGCCAAAATCGCGAATATCTATCCGTACAAAATTGTTTTTATCCTTCACAGTCAAAGTCGATATCGTCTCCGCGTCCGAATAATGCATTGCGTTTAGTAGGAAGTTGTAAATCACACTATGAAGCAGCTCGCGATTTGCCACCACAAGACGCGACCGATTGCTATATTTTATTTTTAGATTGCGGCGCGATATACCAAATAAATGTGCCAGTTCCCGTGTAACATCGTCACAAACCGCACGCACTGCCACCGGCTCCATTTCAAATAATCTGTCATCCAAACGTTTAACTTTTGCAAGATCATTAACCTGCTTAATTGCACGCTCGCTCACGTTTACCATTTCATGTCGGATGCGTTCATTTTTGTCGTCCATCCCATCAAAAGACAACGCAAGTTGCCTGAGCACAGCTAGTGGCGCTTTTAGCTCATGCGCCGCCACCAAAATTCCATCGACCTCCACATCCATACCCCCATTATACCACGCTATGCGTTAAACTGTACGGTCTCTAGAACTTTATTAAAATCTTCTTCAAATAATACTGAATCAGTTTGCAAAATTGCAGCCTTATCGCGAATCTTAAATACTACAATAATACCATTAAGCTCTGAGTTTGGGATCGAACCGGTATATTTGTTCGCCGTGATACCATTAAACGTAATCGACGTCATCGTAAGGTCGCCATTACGATCCATATAGTTTTGGTAATCTGCAGTTACATCTTCAAATGAACGCGTGCGAATAATTACTCTAAGAGCGTTAATCGTGTCATTTGAAACTTCGTTAACTTGGATTGGATTAAAGTATGCGTTAAAATCGCCACCCCTTGAGGCATCCGCCGCTACGTAAAGACTCCAGGTCTTTGGATACGAAAACGTTAGTTGCCCATAATCTATCGGACCACTAAATGTTCGGTTTGGTTCTTTTTCTCTTTCCAAAAATTCTGCTTCGTCTTTTTCGGCCTGTTCCATTTTGGCCGCCGCCACAGCTTCATCAATTTGCCCATTTACGTCTGTACTTACTTCATTATATTGCAAGAACATCCAAATGAATAAACCAATAAAAGTCACGGCCACCAAACTAAGCGCTATAATTGCAATTAGTTTAATTAGATCACTATGATCTTTTTGAACTGGCACTTCTGGCACAGCTGGAGCTGGCCCCGCCATTGGCTGAGTTGGCACTGCTGGCTGGACTGGTGCCACTTGTGGCATTTGATAATTATCCATAAGCTTATTATACCACTACTTTGAAAAATCTTCATTTAATACTTCAATTTCATTCTGAAGATCACTTAAATCTTTTTGAAGTTCTTTTGCCAAATCTATTGCGGCTTTATATTTTGCTGCCGCTTCATCCAAACTAAACTCATCAGAATAGAACCAGTCTGAACTTTTTTCAAGCTCATCGATTTTTTGCTTTAAAGTTTTATTTTGCTCTGTCATGGATTTCCTTTACTTCCGCATTAATTTCTTTATCAAATGTTGTAATTTTTACAACATTTCCCGGGGAAACTTTACCGCTGAGTATTGCGTAACCCTGTCGCAAAACTTTTTCTGGGTTTGCCATTTCCAGCATTTTAATTTTGTTCGACAAAACCTTACGGTACTCAACTAATTTCATATTTACGACGTTTGATATTTGCTTTATCTTTTCGCCAATTTTATTTTTTTCTTCAATAATTCTATTCACTGCAATCGTTCCAAATCTGTCTACCGCCATATTCACGGCATATAAAACATTCTCGCGATCCAAAGTTAGCATTTCTGCTGCGTTAGACGGCGTAGAAGCTACTACGTCCGCTGCGAGATCCGCCAGGCTTTCATCCACTTCGTGACCAATGCCAGTAATTACCGGAATTTTACTTGCTGCAATCGCCCTAACTAGTGCTTCGTCGTTAAAGCAAGACAAGTCATCGGCGCTCCCACCACCACGCAAAATCGCAATCACCTGCACCTCACCACGTTCATTAAAATAATTCAAAGCTTTTATAATTTGGTCTGGAGCATCCATGCCCTGCACTTGCGTATGTGCCACCTGCACTTTAATTCCACCCCACCTTGCATTCAAAATTTTAATAAAGTCTGCATAACCAGCCGCCTGCGTACTAGAAATCACACCAAGTTTGGTTAAATCTTCTGGTAGAGGCCTCTTTTTGGCTGAATCAAACAAACCTTCTTTTAAAAGCTTCGCCTTCAAGAGTTCAAAAGCTTTTTTTATGCTTCCCTCGCCCACTGGCTTTACCGCTGACACTGTGAAAGAAAACTTTCCCCACTTGGTTAGTTTTGGTACACCCCTCACCACTACTTTCATTCCGTCTTCCAGCGGCACCCTTAGTTGATACACCGACATAAAACACGGAATACTCGTTTCTTCATCTTTAATGTCAAAAAATACCCACTTGCCTTGATTTACTTTAAAGCTCGCAACTTCGCCAGCCAACAAAACCGACGAGTACGCATATTCCAAAGTTTGATTAACTGCTACAGCAAAATCGGTCGGCGAAAAAACTGGTTTAGTAAGATCCTCTTCCTCAGGCAGTTTCTGTATCGTCGTGGTCATCTTTTTTGCCTTGTATTACACGGTAATATGGATAAGACCCGGTTATAATCGTAAATAACAAAGTGAACACGCGCGTCATCACTGTAATAATCGTAGCCGTTGGAAAATCTACGCCCAGCGCAATCATTACGCCAGCCATACCTAACTCATACAAGCCGTAAGGCACAATTCCATCAAACACTGAACCGATTGCTTCGCCCACCAATATAAATGGCAAAAGTTCTGGGCGTCCTAATGAGATTGCCACAATCCAATAAGTTGCAATTTCAAAGAAACTGTAGACGAGCCCCCAGATCGCCGGCGAAATTAAAGCCTTTTTGTCTTTTTTCACGATCACGACACATTCATGAATATCCATAAAATAATCGCTGACTTTTTGATGTTTTATCAAATGTTTTCTGTGCCCAAAAGTTGCAATCTTTATACCAAAGTCCATGATTTTTACCACAGAGCGCGCAAAGAAATCGATGCGTTTTTTGCTGCTTGCCACAAATACGATCAAAGATAATCCCGCGAATACGCCAAAATTCATAAGGAGCGATACCCAGATAATCCAAGTGGCTTCCGCCGGGATTAGACCTAGCACCGCCAAAATAACAATCGCAATCAAGGCTTGAAAATAATTAACCACCGTGGTGACGGCGTAACGGAAAATATAAAGAAAAGAAGATTGCCCAGCCGTAATGCCAAAATTTTTTAATCTATAGGTAAGATAAGCTAGGCCGCCCAAACCACCTGCCGGTACTGCATGATTTACAAAATTAAGTTCTGTAGAAATCAAAACCTTATCCCTTGCACTAAAAATCTTTTTATATTTCTTTTCTAGATACGAAAAAAATATCTGTCCACAAGCATAATACATATATAATTGTTCCGGAATCAAGAACAAAAGCACAAAAAGATTCGCATCGCCAAGATGATACCAAGTGTCTACAATGTCTGGCCAGTTTTCATACACTACATAAGCTACTAGGGCTACGGTCGCAAGCGACAAGAACGTGCGAAAAGAAACCACAAACTTTTTCTTCTTAGCCATAAAGAGATTATACCATATTTTGTGTTATAATTATCTCATGAAATATCTCGCAGTTTTAGGGCGCCAACCAGAAATTTCTATTGCTGAGCTTACGGCACTTTTTTCTGATGTTAAGAAGCTTAACAAATCTCTCGCCACTTTTATTGCAGAGTCCGTGGATATCAATCGCTTGGGCGGCAGTATTAAGATCGCCGAGGAACTAAGCGAAAAGCCTTTGGAAATTTTGCAAAAGGTTCCGGGTGGCAAAATCACCATTGGTGTTAGTGACTACAGCAAAAACGCTTCCACTCGCTCAGCCAAAACTGAGGCGCTAAAACTAAAACAAATTCTTGTTCGTCATGGTCGCTCCGTCCGCGTAGTCGAAAGTCGTGAGGCTGCTTTGCCTACCGCCACTTCCCTTCATAATGGCTTATCCGGTAAAAATGAACGCAAATTTGAATTTATTAAAGTAGACAATAGTTGGTATCGCGTAGTCGGTGTACAAGATATTGACGCCTACACTAAGCGCGACCAAGCTCGCCCTGCACGCGATGCCAAGGTTGGTATGCTCCCACCAAAGCTCGCACAAATTCTCATTAACCTTTGTGGTCCACTTCCAGCTGGGTCTTGCATTCTTGACCCGTTCTGTGGTACCGGCGTTGTTCTTCAGGAAGCTCTCCTCATGGGTTACAGCGCCTACGGAACCGATCTCAGTGAGCGTATGGTTGAATACACCCAAAAGAACTTGGAATGGTTAATTCTCGGGGCGCGTTCGGCCGGCCCGTCGCCACGGGCGGCCGCCGCTACTCCTCGCGCTGCCGCGCTCCGGACCCCCTCGAATCAACCATTCCAAGTTTCTCAAGGTGATGCTACCACTTTTCAATGGGAACAGCCGATAGACGCTGTAGCCTGTGAAGGGTATCTTGGTGCTCCAATGTCTACGCCGCCAGCCGAAATCAAGTTAAAAGAGCAAAAACAAGAGTGCGGTAGCATTGTATTAGGTTTTCTCAAAAACCTAGCAAGTCAAATCGATTCTGACACGCCCGTAGTTATTGCTGCCCCAGCCTGGCTTCGAAGTGACGGCACCTATTCTCGCCTAGAAATTGTTGACGAAATCGCAAATATGGGGTATAATGTTATGAATAAATCGCGCGAGGGACTTCTTTATCATCGAGAGGACCAAATTGTCGCGAGAGATATAATAATATTAAGGAAGAAATAAATGTCACACGTAAAAGCTGGCGGTACCGCCAAGAACGTCCATAACAATGCTGGCCAGCGCCTAGGCGTCAAACGCTTCGGTGGCCAAAAAGTTAAAAACGGCGAAGTATTAGTTCGCCAAACTGGTGCTACTAAGATTGCAGGCCCAGGTACTTATATGTCCCGCAATTTCACCATTCATGCAGCCAAAGACGGCGTAGTTACCTTTGTAAAAACAAAGAAAACTCACTTCTCTGGCAAATCTTTGCCACGCGTTCGCGTAGAAGTTCGCTAATCACAAAAAAATAACCCCTTCCGGGGTTATTTTTTTATTCTGCGGTTTTGACGATAAATTCGCCAATGCCGCCGCTAATCTCAATTTTTCTGTCGCCAGTGCCAAACGTTGCGTCGTTTCCTAGGCCCTCGCCGTTAAAGCTCATGGCGCCAAGGCCTTTGCTCATATTAATCGTGTATTCTTCACTCTTTGACAGCAAGTTGATTTTTACAGAGCCAATTCCAGCGTTGATTTTGGCGTTTTCGGTTTCGAGAGCGTCGATAACCGTTTCACCTACGCCAAGCGCTACTTCTAATTCTTTTGCGTTCAATTTTTCTACATAGATTCTGCCGGCGCCGCCGCTAATTCCCGCTTTTTCAAATTCCAAATCTTCTGGTACGTATACAACAATATTCTTGTCGGCGTTTTTGCCAAACCAGTTCCAGTTTGAACCGTTTTCTACTACAGTAAGTACATTGCCTTCTTGCTTTACGTCAACTTTTTCATTCTTGGTCTCTACTTTAAGCTCTTCGCCTTTTTTGATTTCTAGCTCAGAAGCGGCAATCGTGATTGAAATGCAGGCTTTTTCTTCAGCGTCGCAGCTAAGCGAAATTTCCGAGTTGCTCTTGATTATTTTGCCAGCAGTTACAATGCCAAGCACACCAAAGATGATGCTAGACAAAATCGTAACAATTAAAAACGCCGCAAAGCCAATCGCACAATATTTAATAATTCTTTGTGCAGTGCTCATTATCTTACCTCAATTCCACCGAACAAGGCCATACCGTTAACATATACGGTAGGAGCGCCGTCTTTTGGAGTATTTTTGGATTTGTTGGACACTCCGCCAAAGAAAGAATTGGATTTTGTTACTACTGCTACATTGTCTGGTACCCAAATTTCAATGCCACCAAAGATGGCGCTAGCGTTGATGACTACGTCTTCTTTGATTTTGGCGCCGCGAAGATCAAGCTTGAGCCCACCAAAGACAGCGTTTAGATTTTTGCCTTTAAATTCTTTGCCGGACATGTCAATGTTTTGTCCGCCAAACACAGCGCCAGACTCGTCGTCTTTGCCGATTTTTTCGTTGAGTTTTTCAACTGCGCTGTCAAACTTATGGCTGAAAAGATTCTTGCAGATCATAGTTAGGCCAATCAAAATTATGATGATTGGGACAATTAATTTCCAAAGAATATCAAAGCTCATGACGTCTTGGCAGGCAAGCAACAAACATACGCCTACGCCAAGGCCAATTAAATTGCCAATTTTGCTTTCTTCGGTAATAAAACCGATAAAGCAAGGGATAATAATAAATAGAGTCCACCAGCCATCAAAGAAGATGTCGATGTTAAACCAGCCGAGAGCGTTTCCGCCCAAGACTACGCCGAGGGCAATCAATACTAGCCCCCACATTACGCCTGATATTTTTTTCATTTTTTTCCTTTCGTTATTTTATTTTACGATTGCAAATTTGTTTTTGCCTTTTTTGATGATGGCGGTTTGGTTTACGTCGATTTCTTCCGTCATTTTTGCACCATTAATGGACACCGCACCGCCGGCGATAAATTCGCGTGCCATTTTTTTGGATGGAGCTAAGCCCGTATTTACCAAGATGTCTACCAAATTTGTGCCACGATTTTCTACTGGCAAATATTTGGAAAATTCATTAATCTCGTCTTCACTAAATTCCGCAAAATTCGTATCACGGTTAAATAGAAGTGCCGCCAAGTTTTCTACCGCTTCAGCATTTTCTGCACCGTGTACTACTGTGGTTACATTGCGAGCCAAGGCTCTTTGCGCGATCCTTTCTTCTGGATGCTCTGCGTGGCGACGCAAAATATCTTCGATTTCTTCTGGCGAAAGTAAAGTATAAATCTTAATCAAGCTTGCTACAGTCTCGTCCGGTTGGTTCATCCAGAATTGGTAAAAATCAAAGATAGAAGTATAATTTCCAGAACCATTATCAGAAGCAGTAAGCCAAATAGCGTTACCTTCGGACTTGCCAAATTTACGTCCAGTTACTGGATCGATCACGAGTGGTGTAGACCACACATCGGCGTCTGCATCTTCCAAGCGTTTAATTAGATGAATGCCGGAAGTACAGTTACCATACTGATCAGCTCCACAAATTTGCAACGAAACACCGTATTTACGGAAGAGATGCAAGAAATCATATCCTTGAATTAACGTATAAGAAAACTCTGCATAAGAAATGCCCGAGCCACCTTCGCCAATTCTTTTTTGCACAAACTGACGGTCCAGAAGTTGCGTCATCGAAAATGCTTTGCCAACTTCACGTAGAAAATCCAAATATTTCATATCACGGAACCAATCGAGATTATCTACCATCGTGATATTGTCCGCTTTTACTACGCGTTCAATTTGCTCTTTGATACAAGCTTTGTTATGTTCTACTTCTTCAACGGTTTTTAGTTCCCGTTCGCCGTTTTCTTTTGGATCGCCAATTTGTCCGGTCGCACCACCAACCAAAAGGTATGGTTCGTAGCCATGACGAGCAAAACACGCACACATCATCAGCGCGGCAAGGTTACCAATTGTAAGAGAATCTGCACTTGGATCTGCGCCCCAATAGAATTTTTTGGATTCTCTTGTATCCAAATCTTCTGGGTTTTTGATAGTGCTCTCGGCTGCAAAGCCTCTATAGATTAATTCTTCTGATAATTTCATAATTATAATATACCATATTTAGCGCGCTATATCTAGCGTAGCACCTTCGCGAGCCTTGTTTGCCCACATGTCCGTCAGCTCGTTATTTTTAGTGCCAGCATGTCCACGAATCCACTTTAACTCTACTGGATTCTGGGTATACAATTTATATAATTCTTGCACTAAATCCAAATTTTTTATTTCACCAGTTTTTTTCTTCCAGCCATTGGCTTCCCATGAAGCCGCCCATTTTGTAAGCACATTGATCCAAAACTCTGAGTCAGAGTGAATCTCGCACGGCTCACCATCGGCATATTTAATCGCCGAAATCATCGCTAAGCCTTCCATCCGAATATTTGTAGTATCTTTGTCGCGGCCTAATACCACCGGTTTAACTTCCCCGTCTTTTTCTTCTAGCACCGCAAAACCACCCGGCCCAGGATTTGGCGAAGCGCTACCGTCAGTCCATAATATTTTCATATTTTTATTATATCACCATCCATAAGTTGGCACATCGTCTGGAAACGGATCGTCAAAGTCATCGTCAGTAAACCCATCGGCATCCTTATCTTTATAACCAGACGAGCCGTATGGATTATAACCAAGCTCCGTCAGAAACCGAGACGGCATATTATAATTACGACTTCCGTAAGAATATCTAGATGCAGCATAAGTCAAAAACAACCTTTTCATCGCACGAGTCATCCCAACATATGCCAAGCGTCTTTCTTCTTCTAAAGACTCTTTGTCTTCCGCGCGAGAACTCGGGAAAAGTCCTTCCTCCATGCCTACAATAAACACGACTGGAAATTCCAAACCCTTGGCAGCATGCAAAGTCATTAAAGTTACCGAATTTTTAGCTGACTTTTCGTCCGCACTAGACATCAAGGCTGCATCCACCAAAAACTCATCCAAACTATCATAAGTTGATGCATTCGCAACCATCACTTCAAGGTTCCCCATTCTATCTTCTGCACTTGGCGTGCCGTCATCGGTCAAAGTCTTAAAATCAAAATAAGTAATAATGTTCTTTATGATTTCTCCTGGATTATCTCCCGCAGAAGTTTTCTTTATAAAATCAATCAATTTATTTAGCCCGGCCTTGGCCTTGGCAGAATTTAACACTTCCGGAAGATCCGGGTTAAGCAACGGTCTCTCGTCTTTTATCGCATTAATTGCATTTAAAACTTTGCTCAGCGAAACCTCGCCAATCCCTGAAATTACATTCTTAAAAATCCGTTCCAGGCTTACTTTATCGCGTTGATTCAAAATCACTTTAAGAATCGCTAGCACGTCCTTAATTTCCTTACGATCATAAAACCTTACACCACCCACGATTTTGTATGGAATATGCATATCAATAAATGCTTTTTCAAAAGTATACGATTGTGCATTCGTACGATACAAAACTGCAAAGTCACTATAATCGTTAAATTCCCTTTTCATGTTTAGAATCTTCATCGCCACAAAATTTGCCTCAGCAACTTCATCATTCAAAGATTCAATGTCCACCGGTTCACCATCTTCAGCTTCCGTAAACAAAACTTTTTCTGTGCGTGTCTCATTTTTATTGATTACTTTTTGCGAAGCCGTTAGAATATTTCCGGTCGAACGATAATTTTGTTCAAGTTTAATTACTTTTGCACCCGGAAAATCACGTTCGAAATTTAAGATATTTGTAAAGTCAGCGCCACGCCACGAATAAATCGACTGCCAGTCGTCACCCACCACACAGATATTATGTTTTGGACCAACTAATAGTTTTACCAACTGATATTGAATCGTATTTGTATCTTGATACTCATCAATCAAAATATGTTCAAATTTATTTTGCCACTTTTTACGAATTTCTGGATTATTTACAAATAATTCCAAAGTCTTTAATAATAAGTCATCAAAATCCAAAGCATTAGTACTGCGTTTTTCTTTTTCATATTCATTAAAAACTTTGGCTATTTGTTGCTGGTTCGAATAGAGCGCCTTTGCTGCATATGATTCTGGATCGCTGCCCTGATTTTTTTCAGAAGAAATAATCGATTGAATTGATTTTGGTTTTAAGCTTTTATTGTCGGTTAAATTCAAATTCTTCATTACGCGACGAATCAAGGAAACTTGGTCGTCGGCGTCATAGATTACAAAATCTTTCGAAAGCCCAATCGCTTCCGCTTCAATTCTAAGAATTTTTACACAAATTCCGTGAAAAGTCCCCATGTATGGCAGATTAATCGGCTGTGGCAAAAGCGACTGCAAACGTTCCTTCATTTCATTCGCGGCTTTGTTTGTAAAAGTCACTGCCAGAATATTGGCCGGCCCTACGCCATGCATTAAAAGATTCGCGATCCTGTACGTCAAAGTTCTAGTTTTTCCAGAACCAGCCCCAGCCAAAATTAATACTGGGCCTTCCAGCGTTTCTACCGCCTCACGTTGTGCAGGATTTAACCCATCAAGAATCATTACTTTATTATATACCAGTGAGTGGTACTATGTCAGCCCCCAAATGGCGGAGCCGAGCAGCAAAATCTTGATAGCCACGGTTAATTGGATAAACATTACGAAGAATCGATGTACCAGGTGCAGCCAACATACCAATTAGTACCACTACGGCCGGGCGAAGCGCCTGAGGGGCTACCAACTCTGCCGAACGCCAGTTGGTTGGACCATTGATATATACACGATGCGCATCAAGAAGATCGACTTTTACGTTCAAGTTCGCAAGTTCAGTAATATATACGGCACGATTTTCAAACACCCAGTCATGGATCAATGTGCGGCCTTCTGCTACTGCTGCAATTACTGAAAAGAATGGCAAGTTGTCAATATTAAGACCTGGAAAGGGCATTGGATGAATCTTGTCTACTGGTGCAACAAGTTTAGATTTTTTAATCACAAGATCTACCAGTCTAGTTTTACCGTTGGCAGAGAAATATTCCGCCGACTTTTCAAATTTCATATTCATATTTTTTAGGACTTCTAGTTCAACCTCAAGAAATTCGATCGGTGCACGCGAAATTTTAATTTCTGAATTTGTAACTAGCGCTGCCGCTATAAACGACATCGCCTCAATCGGGTCTTCAGACAAATTATATTCAACATCAGTATTAATACGTGGGCGACCCCATATAGTCAAAGTCGTAGTGCCGACCCCAGCAATTTTCACGCCCAATTTCTCTAGATAAAAACATACGTCTTGCACCATATAGTTTGGCGAAGCACCCACAATCGTAGTTTTACCTGGGAAAAGCGCTGCCGCCATCAAAACGTTTTCTGTTACTGTGTCACCACGTTCAGTTAACACAATATATTTATCTTCATGATTCTTTAATGTCTTTTGATCAACTTTTACATCATAAAAACCACTGTCACTTGTAGCATCAACTTCTAGACCAAAACTCTCAAGAGCTTTCAGGTGTGGTTCTACTGTACGCACTCCCAAAGAGCACCCACCAGCATATGGCAATTGGAACTCTTTTTGACGATGAAGAAGAGGGCCTAAGAACATAATAATAGAACGAGTTTTTCTGGCTGCTTCAATGTCCATTTCGTCCAATTTCAATTCACGTGGTGATATAATTTCTAGGTCACGATGACGATTTTGCCAATGACATTTTACGCCAATAGACTCCAAAACTTCAATAATTCTAAAGACTTCTTCAATCCTGGCTACGCGATGAAGTACTGTTCTACCAGTATTCAAAAGTGCGGCACAAAGCAAACCAACAGCTGCGTTTTTGGAAGTATTTACAGTAATCTCACCAGAAAGCTCCTTGCCGCCACGAATTCTAAAACTCTGCGAAGCGGAATCATTTATAGAGAGAATTTGATTTCCGAGGGCCTCAGAAAGCTTCTTGATCATTTCAAGTGAAACGTTCTGGCCACCTTTTTCGATGCGATGAATAGCAGACTGACTAGAGCCTACGGCCTTCGCCAAATCCTCTTGCGTCCAGCTTTTTTCTTGGCGCATTTGTTCAATCGTTTCGCCAATTACCTGCTGATAAGTTTTTGCCTTTTTCATACGAAAAATTATATCACGCGGTGCATAATTTTTCAAGATTCTTTATTGCTCTACTACTTCAACGCCTGGGAGCGT
This sequence comes from Candidatus Saccharimonadota bacterium, assembly GCA_017557865.1. Lineage (GTDB taxonomy): Bacteria > Patescibacteriota > Saccharimonadia > Saccharimonadales > Saccharimonadaceae > Nanosyncoccus. Next base: position 35,356 of record JAFYXW010000010.1, on the reverse strand, counting down.
TTTGCCGGACAAAAACTCTAGTGCAGCGCCACCGCCAGTAGAGACTAAAGAATAGGCCAAATTCGGATGATCTTCCATTAAGTTCTCTACGAATCCAGTAGTATCGCCGCCACAAACTACCGTAACGGCATCAGTTTTTTCACCCATTACTTCAGCCACAATTGTAGACGCAGTTGCAAAGGCTGGGTCTTCGGCTTTCCCCATCAAACCGTTCCAAATAATCGTTTTTGCATCTGTAATAAATCCTGCAATTTTAGAAGTAGCAAGTGGTCCCACATCCAATTTTGCACCAGTAGAATCTTCGTCAAAATCTTCCGCCACGTATATATTACCACCACCAGTGTAGCCATCCGCCGCAATCTTACCGCCTACTACAATTTGATCTGCAATCTTAGAAAACTTATCAATTAAAGGTTTCTTATCATCAACTTTAGCCCCACCAATAATCAAAAGCACTGGCTTTTCTGGATTATTAATTACTTTTGACAAATTCGTAATTTCTTTTTCAAGTAGCAGCCCAGCATATACTGGTAGGTGGTTCGCAATTGCCGAAGTCGATGCGTGTGCACGGTGCACTACTGCAAAACCATCCTGTACAAAAATCTCTGCTCCAGTAGAATCTACTATTTCACGAATAAACTCGTCGTCATTTCCCTCTTCGCCAGCAAAGAAGCGCAAATTCTCGAGTAGCAAAATTCCACCTTTCGGCAATTTAGCAACTGCTTCTTCTACGTCTGGACCAGATACATCTGCCACAAAATAAACATTCGGGATCATCTTAGAGAGTGCTTTTGACGCTACCTCGAGCGACAAAGATTTATCTCTACCTTCCGGGCGGCCCATATGTGAAATCAGAATAATCTTACTAGCACCAGCCTCACGTAGGTATTCCAAAGTTGGCAAACTTGCTCGGATACGCAAATCATCTGTAATCTTACCACCGTCCATCGGAACGTTATAATCCACCCTTACCAACACCACTTTATTCTTGATGTCTGCTTCGCGAATTGTTTTCATATTTCTCCTTAAATATGTCTTACTTGGATAGTATCAGTGCCCATCTTTTCTTTGTCGCCGGAAACGATCACGGCAAGCAAATCTTTCTCACCCTCTTTTAGTTGTAGGTAGCCAGACTTTTTCAACTCCTTTCCTAAGTCTAAGCCAAACGTTGTGGAATATGGTCTTACAAATGCTGAGTTTGCATAAGTCAAAGCTAACTGATTTGCCACCCGCGCATTAGCCGTTACCGAAATAATTGGGACATTTGGACGTTGTGCGGCCATTGTAATTGCTGTTGCGCCAGAGGCAGTCTGACAAATAATCACATCGGCATTAATTCTTTCTGCAAGGCGTGCTGCTGTATCCGAAATCGCATCATAAACCTCACGAGTACCAGTCGGAAGTTCAGAAATATGTGCTACGCGCGAATGGTTTTGCGCATACAAAATTACTTTTTTCATTTCTGTTACAGCTTCCAATGGATACTTACCGTTGGCTGTTTCATCCGACAACATCACTACGTCTGCACCCTGAATTACTGCCGTAGCTACATCCGAAACTTCCGCTCTAGTTGGTTCTGGAGATTCTACCATTGAACCCATCATTTGGGTCGCTACAATACAAAGTTTAGAATTTTTACGACAAAGTGCAATCAACTTGCGCTGGACAATTGGCACTACCTCAGCACCAGCCTCTACGGCCATGTCGCCACGCGCCACCATAATACCATCCGCTGCTTTTACAATCGCCTCAAGATTCTCGTCACTGGAAATCGCCTTTTTGGTTTCAATTTTGGCAATGACTTTTGCAGTAGAACCGTATGACAACAAAATTTGTTTTAGTTTTTCGATATCTGCCGCAGTCTGAACAAACGAAAGTGCCACGTAATCATAATCTTGGCCAGCGCCATATTCAATATCGGCCAAATCTTTTTCGGTTAAAATATCGCCGCCAAAGTCTGTATCTGGTAGGTTTAGGCCTTTTTTAGACATGATAAAACCATCGTTTTTGATCTCGACTTTAATTGCAGTATCAGAAACAATTTCAACTACTTCGCTTTTTACCTTGCCGTCAAACATCGACAAAGGCTCACCTACTTTTACCTTTCCTGCCAAATTGTATTGGATTGGCACCGTCATGCCTCCATCATGCTCGAACCCTTCTTCTGCTTCCAAAATTAATTCGTCGCCAGCCTTTAAATCTAGGTGATTATCTTTAATAGTCCCAAGACGAATTTTTGGCCCCTGCAAATCTTGCAGAATCGCTACGCTGCGACCTTTCTTTTCTGCCGCCGCACGAATCCACTTAATCTGTTCGTCACGCTCTTCATTTGTGCCATGCGAACAGTTCAACCGACAACCATTTACCCCAGCCATAATAATTTCTTCTACTTTGTCCGCCCCAAAAACCGACGGCCCAATCGTTGCTAAAATTTTTGTACGTTTAAATAATTTGCTCATATTAATATATTACCACAGATTAATGTTTATGGTAATATAGAGTTATGGCTTATGCTAAAAAGTCCAAAAAAAGCATTCTTAGCGAAAAAGGTATCAAAAGAACTATCGTCACCGTTATTATCCTTGCCATCCTCATGGTAATTCTAGCCGTGCTTGCCTATATTTTCTATACTCCAGAACGCATCGTTAAGTCGAAAATCGAAAACATCGCTACCGACTACTATGAAAACTTCTTCTATCAAGACATTGTTAAATATAAAACTACCGAATCGCAGCTAACTGCAACAATGCAAAAATACGAACAAAAAGGGTTTGCCAGAGTTGCTCTTCAACAACTCCTACTTTACGACAATCAAAAACATGCCGACGCTGCTAGTATCCTAAAAGGGTACTGCGACGAAACTCAAACATATATAACAATCTATCCAGAATATCCTTACGGGCAAAAAGATTATCATATCGATTATAATTACTCATGCGAGTTTTAATTATTTGACTTCTTCGAAAAAATTGTTATAATATAAATAAGGCGAGTTTTTAAACTGGCACTTTTTATTTACGAAAGGAGGTATTTTTATGAAAAATACCGCAGTAGAAGAAAGAATAGTATGGGAAGAGAAGCTTTTATGGGACAGTCAAAAAGATTTTATTGATCCTAAGCCAAAGAACACAAACCGCTATGAAAGAAACAAAAAAGCAAAACAGTATTCTACAAAAAAGACAAAACTTTCGCATATTGCTCAGGCAAGAAAAAAAGAGGAGGAAAAGCTGCCTAAAAGCATTCTCATCTTTAAAAAGAATCAGCTTAGAGCCCTAAAAGAAAAACGCCGCGAGGCACAATAATAACAACAAAGGTCGATTAAGTTCGGCCTTTTTTCGTGACAAAAAAATGGTGAACCGCGTCCAATCGAATTGGAATATCCTCGTAGAGGACTTCTACCGAGTGAGGGGTATTATCAGTATTTTATATCCTACAAACTATATCCCCGGCCTCAGTAGAACTAATGAGTATACAACCCAAAGCATTAGCAACCCAGTCGAACAGTAGAGCCACCAACGTCAATGTAGAGCTCTCCTAAGAGCTTACAATGTCAATGATAATATGCGTCTGATGGTATAATTGGAGTAGATATGGCATTCGATTTTAAGAAAGAATACAAAGAGTTTTATATGCCGAAGAATAAACCGGCGATTATCGAAGTGCCAAAGATGAACTATGTCGCCGTTAGAGGTAAAGGCAACCCCAACGAAGAAAACGGAGACTATCAGAATACTTTAGGCTTATTATATGGCGTTGCTTACACGCTAAAGATGAGTTATAAAGGCGATCATAAGATAGATGGGTTCTTTGAATACGTTGTACCGCCATTAGAGGGCTTTTGGTGGCAAGACGGAAAAGACGGTATAGATTACGATCATAAAGAAGCTCTAAACTTCATCTCAATTATCCGTTTACCAGACTTTGTGACGAAAGCAGATTTTGACTGGGCGGTAGAAGAAGCCACCAAAAAGAAGAAACAAGACTTCTCTAGGGTGGAGTTTTTAACTTATGACGAGGGCTTATGCGTCCAATGCATGCATATTGGAAGCTACGACGACGAACCGGCTACCGTTGAATTAATGCATAAATACATGCAAGATAACGGATACGAACTCGATATAACCGACAAAAGATACCACCATGAGATTTATCTAAGCGATCCAAGAAAATGTGACACAAGCAAGCTTAAAACCGTAATCAGGCACCCAATTAAGAAAAGTGGCTGGTCGGAAGAAGCTTGTAAAAACATGATGGAATTAATAGAAACCGTTAAGAAGATCGAGAAAGAGCAAGCTAAAATGACGCCGGAAGAAAAGAAGCGCAATGAATGGGCGGCTTGGGACGGCGACACTATGCTATTCAAATATTGATACCGCCTTAAGGGCGCAACCTCAAAGAAACGAGGTTATTATGGCGAAAAGCCACACATTCAGGAAGACAAAGCCCGGTAAGCCGATACCGGTTACTGCCCGAGAATTAGAAAGCTTTATGCTTGAACATAAAGGCAAGTTTAATTCGCGCGAATACGACAAATTCGAGCGTATGGAGCTTATTGATTCTCCAGTTCGTGACGCGATCCATGAATTAAAGACTTATTCCCTAGAAACACTAGCACAGCGCTTTGATGTGCGGCTTCTCGGCCGCGGAAAGCGCGTTTTTGCGCGGTTGGATAGCGAAGACGACACTTGGTATCATTTCTCGCTTGCATACATTCCACGCGCGCTAAATAATCGTGACGTAAACGACGCGATAGTCCAGATGTTCTTTATCGGCAAGTGGAAAGTCGGTAAGCTCTCGCTTTGGGCGGAGCCGGAAGATATCGTGCATTATGGCCACGACTCTAACAAAACATTCTGGTAATTAGTCAATAGATGACATCCACTTGATCACAATCGGGTTTTGAAAGTTATTGTGCAAGAAACAGGGGTGAGATTTTTTCTTGACGCGAAATGGCGAATTATTGTGGAAAAGTTTCTTTTTCATACGCCCTTAGCGTCATCTTAAGGTGTTCTCATGGTATAATATAAAGAACAATATTAGTTATTTGCGAGAAAGAATGTCCGGTAATTCGATCCTAAATAAAGCCAAAAAAGCATCCAATAACGATGAGTTTTATACCACATACGAAACCGTCGAAGAGGAGCTTTCTCGTTATGCCGAACAATTCAATGATAAGTCAGTCCTTTGTAATTGCGACGATCCATTTGAATCAAATTTCTGTAGATACTTTATAGATAATTTTAATACCCTAAAACTAAAGAAGCTTATCTGCACTTCTTATGGTAAATCTAAATTATTGCGCAGATATTCGATAGACACAAAAACCTCAAGCCTTCACGAGAGAGACGGTGTTGGTTATGCGTTGATATTAAGCCACATTAAACAAGATTATGACGGCGTAGAAGATATTGTTGATTTTGTCCAAAATAACGGCGGAACAATAAAAAGATTAAAAGGCGATGGCGATTTTAGAAGTGACGAGTGCATTGAGTTCTTGAAAGAATGTGACATTTGCGCCACTAATCCACCTTTTTCTCTATTTACTGAGCTATTTGTCTTATTGGAAAAGTATAAGAAAAAATACATTTTAATTGGGAACCAGAATGCATTGACCTATAAAGAGATTTTTCCATACATTATGAAAAATAAAACGCGAATCGGCTATCGCTTTGGAGAAATGGCGTTTAGGGTGCCAGCAGACGCAGAACCGCATACCACCCGGTTCTGGATAGATGAGGACGGACAAAAGTGGCGAAGTCTTGGTAACGCAATGTGGCTAACAAATTTAAAGAAAACTGATAGTAATATTGCTCTAAATTTGACTCAAAAATATGATCCGGAAAAGTACCCTAAATTCGACAACTACGATGCAATTTATATTCCTAGAACAATAGATATACCGATGGATTATGAAGGAGTAATGGCGGTCCCGATTACGTTCTTGAAATACTATGATAGTAAACAATTTGAGATAGTGGGCGAAGCAAATCATGGATCTGATGGACCGTACGACTTATTCAAACCTATCTTAAACGGTAAAGAGAAATTTAAACGATTATTAGTTAAAAACAAGAGGCCAATAAAATGAAAAACAATGCTCCGAAGCTCAGAATATTAGATCTATTTAGCGGCGCTGGCGGTTTGTCATATGGCCTAGAAATGAACAAAAATTTCACGACCGTAGTGGCTACTGATTTTGACGAGCATGCGCTTGAAACCTTCAAAAGAAATATGCCTCATTCAGAAATAATACCTGGCGATATAACAGACGCCAACATTAGAAAACAGATTATAGATCTTTCTTTGGAAAAGAAAGTAAATATGATTGTTGGCGGCCCACCATGTCAGGGCTTTTCTATGAAGGGTAAAAAACTTGGACTGAAAGATCCAAGAAATTATCTGTTTCGTGAGTATTTAAATATCGTTTCTGCACTAAAGCCTGAGATTTTTATCATCGAGAATGTTAAGGCTATTCTCTCAACATCAAGCGGCTGGTTTAAAAAACAAATCATATCCGAAATTGAGCAGATGGGCTATAAAGTAACCTGCGGCGTATTGGGCGCTAAATACTATGGTGTTCCGCAGACAAGAGAGCGTGCTATTTTCTTATGCTGTAAAGACAAAGAGCTATCACTTCCAGCACCAAAGACCGAAACATTTACGACGGTACGTGAGGCAATAGGCGATATTGCATATTTGGAATCCGGCGAAGGAGACTTTGTTCAAGACTACAAAACAGAACCTACATGTGAGTACCAAAGGTTGATGCGCCGCAATTCTAAAAAGTTGTACAACCATAAGGCGTCAAATCATTCCGCAATTGCAATCAAGAAATTACAAATGATTCCGCCAGAAAAAGGCAAGGAGTGTCTACCAGAAGAGCTTCTTGGAAAGCAAAAATTCAAGACTACATGGGGACGCCTAAAATGGAAAGAGCCATCTCCAACAATAGACACAAGATTTGATGCTTCGTCGAATGGGACAAATAATCACCCTGAATTAAATCGAGCAATAACGCCAAGAGAAGCCGCAAGGATTCAATCTTTTGATGATTCGTTTATCTTCTATGGTTCTAAAGTTCATGTACGTAAACAAATTGGAAATGCCGTTCCGCCACTACTAGCAAAAGCTATAGCGGACCAAATTGAGAAAGATTATATCAAGAAAGGAGAAAAATAGCATGAACGTGCAGATGGCGTATTTGCTAGGTATGACTCTTGGAAATGGCGAGGTCCACAGAGGCAATACGGAAACAACTATTTCGATAGATATTCCGCATAAAAACTTAATGGACGACGAAGGGCGCGAAGTCCCGATCTATGTTAGAGCAAGTATTGCTGATATACGTAATATCGTAGAACCACTTATTGGCAATAAGCTGACCATTTCTGACAATAAATCATCTGGACGTTCAACGATTATTTCTTTTTCTAAACCGAATGAAGATTATGCGATGAGGGAGATACTCCGCTTGATAAATAACGGAGTAAGACATAGTACCATGACTATGAATCGCGATTTATTCAATATAACGAAGGAAGAAAAACGCGCTTTGCTTCGCGGTGTTGCAGATGTGACCGGATATATTCGAGCAAGCAACATTGCGTTTGGGCAAGAAGGCCATCACAGGGTATATATTGAAGTTCCAGGCAACTGGCAAATGGTAATTGACCTCGCTAATATGCTCAAGGATCTAGACGTTCCTGTACAAACTATTGATTTTGGACACCCGAATTTCAGAGATTCTAATCTAAAGAAATATAACGAAGGTAAGCCATTCTATTGGAAGAAAGAGCATCAACTAAAGATATGGGCCAATGAATTTTTGACGGTCGGTTTCAATATTGCCCATAAAGAGCGTGCTTTAGAGAAATATGCTAAAGAGTTGCTCGCCGTAACTTCTCCAGAAACTACACATAAATATTATTGGGAAAAACCAATAAAACGAAAAGTTAAACCTAGCCACCCAGGCGAGAATGATGAGTCGCTTCCTGATAGTATTCGCGGAAAACATTTTGAATCATGGACAGATTTAGCCAGAGAGTTGGGGTATCATGAATAATTTTTCTGGAAGCGAATTTGATCTATATGAGCCTATGCGCGCGTGGCTTGACAGCCATTTGCACGATAAATATCGAGGCCAACAATGCATGATAACAACACTTGATACGCATGCATATTACCTAGATTCCGTACTGGAAAAGAATGGGGTGTTGGACAGGTATCCTCAAACAGTAGGCCTAAAAATACAAATAGATGTTTTAGGCATAGTAAAGTGGGAAAATGATGCGAAAATCTTCTTCATCGAAGCAAAGAAGACGCAACTAAATCTACACGATTTGGGACAATTGTGGGCGTATTGTAAGCTTTGTGATCCAGAAGAGGCATATTTGTTGTCACCTATTAGCCTTGGTAGTTTAGAATCACTATTTAGAAATCTAAAACGAGAAGATATTCTAGATTTCGGCGACAAAACGCATGTAAAGAAAATGCAAATTGGCGTATGGGATGTCGATGGCGGATTTATTAACCAGAACTCACTAGTGCCAAAAATCTAAATGGAACAAAATGATATACGTGGCGAAGCTAAACGAATTCTAGAACACTATTTGTTCCATAGCGATAACAATTTCGTCTTTAGCATTTCGCCATTTGGTGTAGGCCCAGAAAAAAGAAAGGCAATTCTTAGAGAATGGCATTCTTTTGAACGACCAGATATATATTCCAATTACAATGGTAAAATCTATGGCTTAGAGCATTTTGAATATGATGCCCATGGTCGTGGCAAAAAAGGAAGCTTGCAACGTAGAGAAAATGTCAAAATAAAACAATCCGTAGAAGAAGAAATAAAAGAAAAGTTTAAAGATCATGATTCAGTCACGTCTTTTAGAGAATTAAAATCAAAAGCGAATGAAGAAGACTACAAAGCAAATTTTGTTGATTCGTTTAAGGCCCATTATTCAAAAATAGATGAATATAAAGATCATCTCTCAAAGACTTTCGACATAGATAGTAAAGATATTCCAATATGGTTTATTGCTGAAGATATGACTATGCTTGGCTCATACTTTGTTTGTCGAAATAAACCGAAACAAGGAGCCGAGCCGGCATTTCCTTTATTCTTTCCAGAAATAGAAGAATTATTTCTAAAAAGTAAAAAATTAGAAGGTATAATTTTTGCGGATAATTGTAATAAGGTATTAACGATAGTCAAACGAAATAAAAAAGCAGTAGAGATGTTAAAAAAGCACCACCACTATTTTGGCGAGTCGCTATTCTTCTTTGAACCAAGAATTGCAAGTACGGCCATTAAGATCTTCAGCGTAAAAGAATAAGGCTTCATTCAGTCCGCATCTAGGGCATATTTCCGTCTTATTATCTTCACGCGACAACGCAGGATAACCGATATATTCTTTGCCGCATTTCGGGCATTTGTGGCGCTTTTGAGCGGCCTTTGGATTGTCAGTAGATAACTTACTCATATAAACTCCTTAGTCCTTGCGAGACGACCTAACTTATCTAAAGTACGCACCTATGTGGCTAGGTTTTTGTTTAACGAAAAAATTGCGGATACTCTCGCAAGGTTTTTGTATTTAACCTTAATTTGTGGAAAAATACAAGCTCTCAAAATGCTTATGCTTGCTCGACTAACCATTAGCGGGTATAATTGGAACTAGTTAAATTGCGGCACCTATTTGGGTGTCTTTTTTAACTTTAACCTTGGTGGGGAGTGTGCTCGGTGGGGAGCACACTCGGTGGGAAGCAACGCTCGATATTCGAGCAATAAGTACTATTCGAGTACATTAGAAAGGCTTTCATGCCTAGAACCCCTTACAAGAAAGCACAGAAATATAAAGATAGTTTTCTGTGTTCAAACGAGATTATAATCTCCACCAAAGAAGCGCGCAAACTGCTAGGCAAAGCAGACTCTGATAAAATCTCAGATCTAGAGCTTGCCAACCTGATCGGACTAATGCACCGTATCGCTAGCGATCTTATTGATATAAAAATCGTCCATTCTGGCGAAAAGGTGGTATAGTATGTTGTTAATGAACGATGGAGTAAAACGCATTGCGTTCGGCTACACTCGCGTCTCGACGGAAGAACAAACTTACGGCGCTTCTTTGGAAAACCAAAGACTTGCAATACAAAAATACGCAAACCAAAACGACATAGAAATAATTGGCTGGTATACCGACGCCGGTATTTCGGCCAAAACCGCACACCGCCCAGAACTCCAAAAGATGCTAGCAGATATCGCTAAACGCAAAGGGCGCATAGATCACGTGGTCGTCTATAACGTATCGCGTATTTCTCGCGATATGACGTCATTCTTTAACGATATTGGTTTCATCCTAGCCAAATGTGGCGTTACGTTACGCTCTACGCAAGAAGTGATCGACGAATCGCCGACCGGACGTTTCATGCTTAATATCGCATTATCGGTTCACCAACTCGATAACGATATTAAGTCTAAGACCGTTAAGGATGATATGTCGCTACTTGCTAGCTATGGTTGGTGGATGTCGCAAGCGCCGATAGGACTGAAACTTAAGCCAATCATGACTGGTGAATATACCAACGACGGCAAGAAAAAGCACCATAACACGCTCGAGATCGACGAAACAAACGATATTGGCAAGAATATCCAATTCCTACTGAATCGTTTCTCCGAGGGCGATATAGCGCCTATGGAGCTAGTAAACCTAGCGCACAAGATGGGCGTAAATGGTAAGAACGGTAAGCCTATCACTTTGAACACCATGCTTGGTATTTTGCGTCAATCGGTTTACGCCGGTTATAACACGTCCAAGAACCTACTAGACGGCAAGCCGACCAAGATCAAGGACTTTGACGGTCTTATTGATATTGATACTTACAATAAGAACCAAAGGATCCTAAGTGGCAAACGCGCTCCGCTAGTGCCGAGTAATAGCGAGCTATATCCATTGCGTAAACTATTGATTTGCTCAAAATGTGGAACGCTGATACGATCTAGCGCGCCACGAAGCTCAGCTGGTAAGAGGTCGCCGCGATATCACTGCACGACAAAAGGCCATAGTTCAGTCCCGATCGAGCAAATGCACCAACTATTTGTAGACTTCCTAGAGGAAATCACGCCTAGCGAGGGCACGATCAAGCTATTTAAAGAAATAGTGAAGCGTACCGCGGCCAAGAAGCTCGGCGATACTACACGCGAGCTAGCACAGCGCCGCGAGGCGATATCGGATATCGACAAGAAGCTGATAGAAGCGGTAGACGCTATGTTGGATGGCAAGATCACAATTGACGATAAAAACAGGTATAGTGAGGCTTTAGAACAGAAGCGCCAAGACCTGCGACGAGAAATTGATAAATTGGAACGGAATCAAGGCTTAAATGAAGCCACAATAGATTACGTGTGCAATTTCATGACAAAGCCGGCCAAACTCTGGAAAGACGCCGACCTCGAGACGAGACAGGCGTTCCAAAAAATGCTGTTTCCAAATGGCTTACACTTCGATATCAAGGAGAAAATTTTTGGAACGGACGATTTAAGCCCACTCTTCTCCGTTATTCACAACAAAAAAGAGTCCTGCGATGGCAGCAACTCCGAAATGGTGATCTCGGCGGGAGTCGAACCCGCATTGTCGGGATGAAAACCCGATGTACTAACCGCTATACTACGAGACCGTATAAACGCATATTTATTATAGCAATTTTTTTATCAAAAATCAACTATTTACCTATTAGTTTCAAAAATTCTGCTTCACTGATCCGCGGAATACCAAGCTGATCCGCTTTATCAGTTTTACCTTTGCCTGGTTTCTCACCAACGATAAGTGCGGTAGTTGTACGAGTTACCGATGAAGTCACTGTTGCACCGAGTGCACGAAGTTTATCTTCTGCTTCTTCACGACCCATGCTTGCAAGAGTGCCAGTCACAATATAAGATTTACCATTTAGCGGTAAGTCACCAGTTTTTTCTTCTGCTGGCCATGCACCTAGACCGCGCATTTCTTCTAGCAATTTTACATTTTCTTCATCCGCAAAATATGCCAAAATTGATTCTGCCACCACTTCGCCAATATCATTTATTTCAAGTAAATCCTCGGCCCCAGCATTAATTAACTTATCAAGTGAGCCAAACTTGCGGGCAAGTGCCGTAGCCGTTTGTGCACCCACGTGACGAATGCCAAGTGCAGTAATAAATTTATTTAGTGGCGAATCTTTAGATTTTTCAATAGCCTCCACCAAGTTGTTCGCCGAAAGTTCCCCAAATCTTTCTAGTTTTGCTACATCTATCGCTTTCAAACGATAAAGATCCGCAATTGACTTTACCAACCCTGCGTCCACTAATGCCACCACATTTTTCTCACCCAAACCTTCAATATTTAGAGCCGGCTTAGACGCATAGTATTCAATTGCACGTTTCAAAATATAATCAGACGATTCGCCCTTTACACGATAAACCACTTCGCCGTTTGGACGTTCAAATTCGAGTTCTGGATACTGCTTTTTAAGCGCTTCTTCATAATTAAATGGTTTAGTACCTTCTGGCCGAAGCGACAATAAAACTTCTTTTACTTGCGGAATAATATCGCCAGCTTTGTAAATAATTACCGTATCACCAATTCTCACATCGAGTCTCGCAATCTCATCCGCATTGTGAAGCGAAGCATGCTTCACCGTTGTACCAGCCACCGAAACCGGATCAAAAATCGCGACCGGCGTAGCTGCGCCAGTACGGCCGATTGAAATTACGATGTCTCGCACTTTAGTAGTAGATTCTTCAGCTGGGAATTTATATGCTACTGCACCACGCGGAGTTTTTCCAACAATTCCAAGCTTATCATAAACTCTACGATCATTAATTTTTATTACCATACCATCCGTATTAAACGGCAACCCTTTGCGGTAATCATCTAATCCGTCAATATATTCAAATAATTCTTTCTTGTTCTTTGCAGAAAAAACTTTATCTTCATTTGAAGTTTGAAATCCCATTTTGCGAAGAGCCTCATACGCCTCGTGCCAAGTTGGTAAATCTGGTTTCACCAAATCGTATGCCACAAATCTAAGCGGGCGACTCGCTGCAATTTTTGGGTCAAGCTGGCGAATAGAGCCAGCAGCCAAATTACGTGGGTTTGCAAACTCGCCAGATAGTTTTTCAAAATCTTTCTTAAAAATTACGATCTCGCCACGTACTTCAACTTCTTCTGTCCCTTCGATTCTTAGTGGGATATTTTGAATAGTCTTTACATTTAATGTCACATCCTCACCGACTAAACCGTCGCCACGCGTTACCGCCTGGTAAAACACACCATCGCGATATTTTAGTGAACATGCGAGCCCATCCATTTTAATGTCCGTAAAGAATTCCTTGATTTCCCCACCTGGTACCAACTTTTCGTTTCTAGAAATCCAGTCTAAAACCTCCTCGCGCGAAAACACATCCGCAAGGCTAATCATTCTTTTTTCATGCGCGACTTTCGTAAACTTATCGAGTGGTTTTCCTGCTACACGCTGTGTTGGTGAATCCGGCGTTATAAGCTCCGGATACTCTGCTTCAAGCGTAGCGAGCTCATGCTTTAAAGAATCCGCTGCCGCTTCGCTCATAATCGATTCGTCTAAAACATGATAATGATACCGATAATCATTTATCAGTTCACGAAGTTTAATAATTCTTTCTTCTGCTTCACTTTTCGTCATAATTTAACATCCATCTATAATATAAATATAAGTACGCACTAATATAAATCCCCGTAAAGCATGTCATCGTGAGTAAGCATACTGGAATAAATGGTATGCTTTCCGTCCATTCAAAGTTCCGCATCAAAAGATCAAATAGTATCAAAGGTAACATTACGATTATCCACACAACGACAAGCGCAAAGATTAACGCAATTAATCTTACAATAAACTTCACTCTTCTGCCCATCATCAAATCAGACGCTGCGTGAAGAGCTCGCATTGGATACATACCCGGAACAGTTACTGCTACAAGTGCAATCAACGAGCTAGATAGTAGATAGCCCGAAATCACAATCATAACCATTGCAAATATAAAGAACACCAGTGCATAAAACGGAGTGTTCAAAAATCCTGTTTGCACCGCCGCCGAATATACAATAACTAATAGGAAAATCGGAATACATTGAATCATCGCAACTGCAAAAACTGCAAAGGTAGATAGAAGCGGAGTCATCGCATTATAAAGGCCATCGCGAAGTTTAATCTTGTGCCCTGCCAAAAGATGTCGCACTAAGAAAATTGTCGTAAGCCATAGAATCAAGAAAATAATTACTGCAAAAACTGTGGCCGATTCACTTGATTCACCAGAAAGGCCGCCCGTCGTAATTGTCGAGATTAAAAGCAAGCCGGACTTCGCAAAGTTGCCAACATCCCCCATCCCCATGTCTTTAACATTTTGATCCAAAATATCCTGAAATTCACGATAACTACTTTCACTCATCAACCCCACAAATAGTATTGCCAAAACCACGGACAAAACCAAAAGTGGCAAAAACAATTTCCAGTTTTTAAAAATCATTTTGAACGTGGCAAAAATATGATACATAATCCCCGGCACTTCCAACTCGCGCCTATAATCCTCGCGATACGAACGCCGAAACGACTTATGCAATCTAACGCGTTTAGATGGCGCTTTTGTTTTAGAACGTGTTTTTGCCATTCTCGAGCCTTTCGATCCGTTTTTCAATCGGCGGGTGCGTACTAAACAAATTGCTAAAGAAGCCTTTCCTCAAAGGATTATTAATATATAGTGACGCTGCCGCCGAGTTTTGACGTTTCATTGGCTGAGAGTGCGCTTGCAATTTCTTAAGTGCAGAAATCATACCTTCTGGATAGCGCGTAATGTTTACTGCCGATGCATCCGCCAAATATTCGCGCTGGCGCGACACTGCCATTTGTGCAATCGCCGCACAAATCGGCGACAAAATTGCTGCAAGCAAAATCAACACATAGCCCACTGGACTACCTTCATTATTGCGACGCCTATTACCATAGAACATCATTCTAAATGCGATGTCAGAAATTAGACCCATCATACAAACTAGACCAAATACGATCATCGAAACCCTAATGTCATAGTTTTTTACGTGCGACATTTCGTGCGCCATTACGGCTGTTAATTCTTTGTCGTCCATGATATCGATTAGGCCGGTAGTTGCCGCCACAATCGCATGCTTTGGATCGCGGCCTGTCGCAAATGCGTTTGGCGCTGGATCGTTAATAATATAAACTTTTGGCATTGGTAGCCCAGTCGTAATCGAAAGATTTTCTACGATATTATAAAAACGCGGATTATCCTTTTTTTGGATTTCCTTCGCGCCAGTCATTGTCGTAGCGATAGATGCTGACATAAAATATTGAAATACAGCATACGCTATCGCCACGACAGTGACCCACACAGCAAGCCACGCATCTTTATAATACCAAGCAAAAAGCCCAGCAATCGCAGCTATCATTATGACAAAAATTATCATAATGTATATAGTTCTACGTTTGTTCTGGGCTATTTGCTTATACATTTTTAATTAGAACTCTACCTTTGGAGCAGCTTTGTCCATGGCTTTGTATTCACTTTCTTCTACGTTGTAGAAGTCACGCTTTTTGAAGCTGTGGAACAAAATGTTGTATGGGAAAATACTAATTTTAGTATTAAGATCTTTAACACCTGCATTGTAGAAACGACGAGATGCTTGTACCTTATCTTCAGTATCAGTAAGTTCAGAAGAAAGCTGTTGGAAGTTCTTATCAGCTTTTAGATCTGGGTAAGATTCGGACACGGCCATGATGCGAGAAAGTGCACCAAGCATAGAACGATCTGCTTCTGCAGTACTTGCAACGCTTCTTGCGCCCATCATCTTTGCGCGAGCTTCAGAAACTTGTTTAATAGCTTCGCTCTCGTGTTTGGCATAACCTTTTACGGTCTCTACCAAATTTGGGATAAGATCCGCACGACGCTTGAGCTGAACGGTGATGTCAGACCATGCTTCGTCTACACGAGTATTAAGTTTTACTAGTGAATTATACATCCCTGCGATTATCACTGCAAATAGCAAAACTACGCCCACGATAATCAGGAGTACGATTGCCCATGTTGGCATTTTAATCTCCTTTTTAGATATTAAATTATGGAGGTGCCTACCGGAATTGAACCGGTGTACGCGGTTTTGCAGACCGCTGCGTAACCACTCCGCCAAAGCACCATATATAATTATTATAGCATAACACCGCTAAAATTGTAGGATTATGATTCCCGTTACTACCAGTATTGTAGCTATCAAATGCACTATTACGTTTTTGCGATTTAACTTCTCGCGGCCAAAGTTTGGCCAGATAATAGAAAGCACGATGCCCATAAAGAAAATCACGACCGGCGTCACCGAATCAGACGCCGCCGACGCAATAGCTACCGCTGGGGCTGCAATTAATGCCCCACGATACGCGAACTCTTTGATAAATCCAATTAGGTGATTACAAATCATCGGGCGTAGCACTTTGTAGTGGCTAGTTTTCGCCACATATTTAAATCTCCGTCTTAACTTCGGTATCGAATAAACAATTGTAAGGTTTGCGATACTTTTCCCTACCATAATCAAACCGACTTCCGGCAAAAGCGACAGGTCGCCACTGC
Organism: Candidatus Saccharimonadota bacterium; assembly: GCA_017557865.1. Lineage (GTDB taxonomy): Bacteria > Patescibacteriota > Saccharimonadia > Saccharimonadales > Saccharimonadaceae > Nanosyncoccus. The sequence continues at coordinate 18,714 of JAFYXW010000010.1, read as the reverse complement.
CACTTACTTGCACAAAAATCAAATTACTTACCACAGCTATAAATACATATATAAATGAATAAAACACCGCACGTAATCTAATTTTACGACTACGTTTTCTAGTGGTAGCTACAATCAAAATCGGTGCCAAAAGAATTACTGCAATTGCCACTAATTGCCAAGCCGAAAACGACTCACCAAGAAATAGGCAGCCCAGCACCAAATATAATATTGGCGCCATCTGAATAAAAATACCTAAATTAGTCGAATCATCTAGCTCCAGCGCCTTGAAATACGGAATCCCCGAAATCCCGTGCATAAAACCAGACAAAATCAAAAGTAATATCGTAGTAATACTTGTACTAAAAATATCCCCACTATGTATAATTAAGATTGGTATCGCCGTTATTAAAATCGCATAGCCGTAAAAAAACTTTTGCGAGACTGCATCTTTACCTTTAAAATAATAGTCAGACGTATAGTTATCAATAAAAATTCTAGCCGAGTCCAGCAAAGTAGCAATTGCAACTAGAACTAACCAGTTCACGCCAGTGCTCCGTATACAATGTAACCATAGTACACTACGAAGACTAACAACATCAACGCACCCTCACGCCGCGAAACTTTTTCGTCACGCCGCGTCACAATAAATAATAGTAGTGCCGACAAAATCATCATCACGATGTCTATCATCTCAAAGCTCTCCGGCGTGATCGTGCCGAATATTGCTACCGGTAAACCCATCACGATACAAATATTAAAGATATTCGAGCCGATAATATTACCTACGATTAAATCGGTTTCTTTCTTGCGCGCTGCAACAATTGTCGTTACTAATTCCGGCAAAGACGTACCTAGTGCAATAATAGTAAGAGCGATAATACGATCAGACACGCCCATCATATGGGCAATATCGGTAGCACTACCTACTACCAGTTGCGAACCGCCAACCAAGCCAACTAAACCTACCACCGACATAATACAAGCCATTCCCATTTTGTATTTTGGCTTCTCTTTTTTTGTAGCTTTGGTTTCGCGATTTCGTTTTGCCATTACGATTAAGTAATAAAGGAAGATTGCGAAGAACAAAAGACACACAATTGCGTCGCTACGCGTAATCGAGTTACTTGGTTCGTCATTTAAAGAAATGTCCAGAAATAGCACCACTAACGCTGTAGAAATCAGAAGTAAAATTGGCAGCTCTTTTTTGGTAGTTTCGCGACTTACCTTGATTGGGCAAATAATCGCACCAATACCAATAAGGAGCAGCACGTTCATAATGTTACTACCAATCACGTTACCCAACAGCATATCCGTAGAACCATTCGCGAGTGACGAAATCGACACTGCAAGCTCCGGCGCACTTGTACCAAAAGCGATGATAGTTAAGCCAATCAAAGTCTTAGACACTCTAAAATGTGTCGCAATAGACGAAGCACCATCAACCAACCAATCTGCGCCCTTTATCAATAGGACGAAACCGACTACAAGTAAGATAATTGGTAAGATTAAATCCATCATGTTATGTTTTTATATGATAATTGTTATGCTTATATTCTACAAAAATTTTGCAAAAAAATCAAGATATGTGATATAATAAGACTACGACGTGCGAATGTAGCTCAGTTGTTTAGAGCGCTTCCTTGCCAAGGAAGAGGTCGAGAGTTAGAGTCTCTTCATTCGCACCATTTTTGTTGTCTTTGACTATCAACCATTTTCATGCTATAATATAAATGGTTTTAGGGGAAGTAAATTAAAAAATAGAAAGGGGTGAAGTTTTTTGACAGACGCCGAATTAAATAATGAGATAAAAAAACTTAATAGCAAAATTGAACATAATAAAGAAAGAGCAAACCAGACGTTTAACGATGAATACACTCGTCTGCTACAAACACTTAGCACCAAAAAGTCGGAACTGCTCGACAATTATTATGATGAATTAAAAGAATATACGGATAATTTAATAGGCAATTCTATTGACGGAAGAACAGATTTAAGTCTGCTAAAAAGAGTTCTTGTTCGACAAAGAAATGAAGAACTAAATTATTATTCGTATTATCATGCTTTCATTTTCGACACCAAAAACACCTGGTCTCACGTGCTTAATGCTAGTTGGCCAGCATCAATGAAGTTCGAGAAAGAGCGCGAAAATCTTGGCGACATCTTAATAACTGTCCTAGTTCCCACTTCGGCAAATTGTAATACTGTCGGTTCTGGATACGATTTTTTAACCGCTCCAGACAAAATAATGCTTACTTTTGCATTTTTCTATCGACAGAACAACAATGTTGAAGAGTCTTTGGAAAAGACAAAGAAAATCTTCGAGAGAATAAAAATCGAAGAATGGTTTTACCGGAAACGTAAATTTGTAGAATTTTTATTAGACACATGAAGGAGGTGGCCACAATGCTTATTGATCCTAGACTAGAGAAAAAAGGAAAAACCGAATTACAAGACGAAGTATTACTAACGTTTAAAAAGAGTTTGTACACGTACGCCGAAGACTTAATACGAAAATTTAAGTACAACCAAATACCTGGTTACACGGAAAAACTTCGTAATGTCTATATTCACATAGTGTCGAGTCTTCAAATTTCCAACGGCAAACAGTTAGGAACGCACGAGTATCACCATGCTTTCAACTTTGCATCCGAAGTATTCTCCATTAGTTTCGAAATCCATGCTCAGCCAGACAACAGCCCGTATATATTTTATGGAAGGGCATTGCCAAATCGCGAATTAAAACGTCATGTTAAGGGCAAACCCATCATTATCAGCCCAAACGGTGATCTAAAAAAAGACGACACTTATTACGTTGAAAAAATCACGGTTGTATTTGCCAATTTTTATCGACAAAGCAAAAACGTGGACAAAGCAATTGCCAGCATGAAAGATTTCTTTGAAAAAGATTTTAGAGAAGACATCAATATTTACCAGCAGTTGTATGAACTGTCGCAAAGGAAGGCGAGGTGAGAAAATGAATATTAAGGATTATCGCGAAAAAATGGAACACATACGAGGTTTGATAGATCGCTGCGAGGAAGTATACGGCACGCGAATCTGGATGTGTGGTAATTGGTATGGTCACATGGAGGACCGATTGGAGCTTCTTAATAAATTCAGTAAGGAGCTAGGAGCGTACAAAAAGAAAATTCCCAAAGAATTAATTAAAAAGATCGATTTAAAGCCGTTCAAAAAGTATGAGTTCTACAAGATTTATGGAGACGAAGATAGCGGATGGTACTCATGGGGCCCCCAAGACGAAATCATCACAACTTTTGCATTCTACTATTACAAAAACAAGAATTTTGAAAAATGTTATGAAAAAACATTAAAATTCTACGAAGGAGCCGCAATCGAAGAATGGGAAAAAGGTCGCGTTAGCTTCTTAGAACGTTTATTATTAACCTAAAACTAAATTTAAAAACCAGCTTTTAAAAGCTGGTTTTTTACTTCCCTATTTTTTTGACTATTCATCAGATTTATGCTATAATATAGATAGTTTTAGGACGAAAATTAACAATTTATTTTTTATTCACTACGAAAGGGGTGATTACATTGACCAACGAAGAATACGGAACCGAGCTAGAGTCATTGAACCGAAAAATCAGCCATGCCGCATCTATGATGAGAAAAGCAAATGGCGATCAATGCGTTTACGACAAATATCTTTTTTCCAGGAATGAACTCATTGAAAAAAGAAATGCTTTAGCAAAAGATTTTTACACAGAACTTCAAAAATACTCAACAGAAGTGTTTGATGAAATCTTAGGTAGCAAAGAAAAGAAATTTGTTTTAGAAAATATTATTGTAAAACAAAAGGATGATAACGGGACATGTTATTATTCTCGTGCATTTAATCTAACGAAGTTTAGAGATAGCTATATCAACAAGTGGGATTCGATTTATACGATAAGTAAATCGCCAGATGATTTTAATATCTATCGTGGCGAAAGCATAATATCCCACGGGAAAATCTTAATTAACATCAACAATATGTTTGTTGATTATGATCCTGATGATGGTTTAGTTATAACAGATTGTCTACCCGAAATTATGTTGATATTCGCGTTCTTTTATCACGACAACAAAGACGTATATACTTCGGCAATAGAAACTAAGAAATTTTTCGAAAACAAAATTTTAACTACCCATGAGCCTTTAGTAAAACTTTACCTACAAGACGAATTAAAGTTATCTGGCTTATTGTTACTTAAACAATTAATTTGGATTACTTAAAAACTAGGAGGTGGTTTCATTGCGTTATGATGAACTCATAAAATACGCAAACAACCTCATCAGTCACGCATCTCGCGGAGAAGTAGATTTAAATTCCCTAAGAAAAGTAATTGCAAGACGAGGCAATATCAAAAGCGATGAATCTTTCACATATTTTTGCCCTTTCGTTCTCACAAAGAATTTAGAGTGTGGTGCCATAACCAAAAACACAAAAGATTATTTGTGCACCATTAAACTAACAAGTCTAAAAGACTACGAAAGAGAAAAAACGGAAGAAGGCCACACATTGATATATATAAACGCCTCTAATTCCGCGAATTGTGAAGATACCCTAAAACTCACCGACAGATTTATGCTTGCATTTGCGTTCTTTTATCACGAGACTGACGATGCTAATGAGTCTTTGCGGAAAACAAAAGAGTACATTGAAAGACTAAGCTTCTATGATTGGTATGACGAAAAAGAAGACTTTGTCGAACAACTAAAAACCAGCTAGGATTAGCTGGTTTTTTTAATTCTTTTTGGTCCATGTTTTTTATAAAGAATCGTAAACACTATCCACAAATATGTTTCGCCGAGAAACCCGCCGATACTTGTACAAAACGGTGTCGGCAAAAACGAAGACGCCATTCTAATTATCATTTGCACTAGTTTATTTCCTGTCGTGACTAAAGGCGACCAACAAATCTGCAAATAACATGCCTTAAGCGCATATGTTGGATAAATTAAGAACACATATAAATCAAACGAGAGGAACGCCAAGAATAGCCAAATATTAATATTATAAAACCTAATTGTAAACAAAAACATCACCACGATTGTAGAAAGTAAAATCGCGAGCAGCTTATATGCGTTTTTTAAACTCTTTTTATAATTAAATTTGTTTTTGCTAATATCAATTTTTGCGACAGTATTAATCGCGTCGAACGAATCCCATTGTGTATCAGTAATTAGTGCCACAAAATTCATCACGGTTGCATATTCTGGCCCGAACGAAAATACATTCGAAAACCCAACAAGATAAACTATAAAATAGAGCACATTACTCATCGCTACATAAGATTCGTATCGAATCCACTTCCATAAATTAAAATTAAACTTCGCGTGGTAGCTCCTTAGAGTTCGCATAATTACATACATCACAAAAATCGAAAGCGCCACAATCGCCACGGTCGCAATTTGCATTTTGTCCTTAGTAAGCAGTGCCATTCCCACAAGCGAAAAAACATAAATCGCATTATAAATAATCATATATGTATTTGCGCGCTTTTCCTTTTTATCAAAATATAGTTTTTCCATGATCACTGTTAATGCAAACGAAATAAATTGCGAAACCACCGAAAACATCGCAAACTCTTTGCATGTCTCGTAATCCATATTCATATAGTTTACATAAACATCCAAATTAAGAACAATACAAAGTGTTATTAGCCCGCCAACAAAAAAGCCCACCAACATACCCGAGAACGCCGCGCCCTTTGCCTTATCCCTAGTCTCATTAATATTTGGCGCCGTACCAAAAATCGAAAACAGCACCATATATATAAACTGTAACGGATAAGTCAGTGCAAAAATATTTGCACAGCCACAATCAATAATAATCCCCAACAAAAACCACACCAAAATCGGCGTAAACGAAATGATGAATTTATTAAAGCTAATCCTTAGTAGACTTTTCATTTAACTTTTAAAAGTGGTTTCTTAACTTTTGAAAGTTCGGCCGCTTTTTCTATCAAGGCTTTGATTTTCATTGCATCACGTTCAGCATCGGCGGCAGTATATCTTTCCTTGCCGCGCATAAGGTCGCCATAAAAACCAGTTCCCTTTGCAGCATTCCAAAACTCTTCACCACAGTTCACGTCTTCGTGATACCACGGCTTTTTAGACAAGTTAAAGTGCAAAATTTTTGCTCCTTTTGGGTTCTCACCTTCCGGTTGCAAATTCCAAGCTTTATCTAGATGCATAATCTTGCCCTTCAAAATCACGTTAAGGTAATCTTGATCCGGCGCCACTAAATCTGCATCTTTTTTGATTAAATCTGTCATTTTTGTAATGTAGTGTAACTTACGCAGTTTCTTCAAATCCATTAATAACACGCCAGAATTAATATAATCCGTATGCGGCACATCTAGACCTTTTTCTACATAGTCGACAAATTCTTTTACCATCGCCACCTTTGGATCTACGCGTCCGGCAATTACATTATTACCCAAATCGATATCATACAATTTGCCAATATCATCCATCAAAATCGTGTCGCTATCAACATAAATTCCTTTATCATATTGCAAAAACAATCTCGCGATAAACGCACGATAATAATAGACTGCATTTGCAAAGAAATCGCCACTGCCGCTACGCTTAGCACAATACCGTACGATAATCTGCATATAAAGATTGTATTTCATTTTATGAAATTCAATCGCGCAGTTACGCGTCACCATGTTACGAAGACGCAAACGATTTCGCCAATTTAGCTTATCATACATAATAATGATACGATAATGACGATTCGGGTCCGCATGCTTCATCACCGAATTAATTGATGCCGCGGCATATTTAGCATAGTCATCCGTAATCGTATAAAAAATCGGGACAACCTTAGTCTGCTTAATCTTAAATGGATTAATACCAGCGTTAAAAATACTCATTACTTTTTCTCAGACTTCTTGATGTACTTAATATAATCATAGGTACTATTCTTGCTGTGTTTTACCAAGCTATCGTATGCTTCTTTTGCAAGCTTAGCGCGGTTTTCGTCATCGGTGAGTTTACTGTCTGGCCAAAATGGACCATCAATATAGATATCCATCCGTGGCAAATCACCACGTTTGTTGTTTTTACGTTTGTGATAAGTCGTAGTCATCGTGAAAATTGGCAAATTGTTGCGTGTGGCGTACACAAAAGATCTGTCGCCTGCTGGGAATTTTTTGATTCCAGTATAAAATGGCCACACGTGTGCTTCCGGATAAATTACGACTGCATTTTTTTGTTTCAAACGCTTATCAATTGCCGCGTGAAAAGCAGCCTTTTCTTCTTTACTTTTACCAAGTGGCATCCCGCCAAGTAGTGGCAAAAGTTTGCCCATGCCTGGCACCAATAGATTTACTGGGCTAATGATAGTAAAGATTCTACGGTTCGCCGCAATAGCTGGGCCAAATACATCGTGAAATGGGTTGGTATGGTTGGCATAAATAATATAGCCTTTGCCGCGTGCTTTTTTCAATTTTTCGCGACCATAAAACTTAGCATTCCAATAACCACGCTCATAGTATTGACCAAACAGTTTAAAACCACGATAAAGAAGTGCCGCATACAGTTTTACAAACGGATTCTTTGGAATGAACTGATATCCTTCTGGCAAACCAACTTCGGTTTTTTGCTCTTGCTCATCAGTTTTGATCGGATCATCTTCTTCAGACGTATAATAAAAGACTCTTTCCTCTTTTGGGATGTCTTTCTGGAACATTTCAGCTTTTGCCATTACAAATTCTCCTTAAGCTTTTTATACCCTTCTAGTATATCATCATACTCAGTAATTTTCAAAACATCGTGGATCTTATCAATCTCAAACGGTTTGACTTTTTGGACTCTGAAATACGGGAAAAATTTAAAGTTATTACTAAAATGATGAAGCACGGTATCTTCTTTTGGTCTTTCGCCCTGCTCGTTAAATTTCCTTGGCATCAACTTTCGTTTTTCGATCATTTTGTTTAATGCCGCTTGGTCCGCGAGCATCATCCAACGCTCTGCACAAAGCGCCGCGGCCCTCTCAAACATTTTCGTCTTCAAACATTCTGGCATATTAAACAAAAGTACACCAGAATTCATATAGTCAAAGTTGAATAACCCACGATAGTGGTAGAAATTCTTACCGTAAATATCTAGCACGCCCGCCGCCTCAATGCCATCTAGATTCGTGTTGTAAAATTCGGTAATATCCTTACGACAAACCACATCATAATCGAGATATAGTACGCGGTCTAACGTTGCAATCTCCGGCACTTTATCAATATAAAGCCTAAGCATCGAGCATGGCGTAAAATATGAACCCATGTTTTTCTTTGGCAAGTTCTCTACAAATACTTTTGTTGCGTCAATTAATTTTACAAAGCTCTTATTGTTCTTTTCTTTTACGAGTTTATCCAAAAATTTCGCAGACTTTTCTGTAAATGCAACTGTGCTTTCATAATTAATTGTCAAAATAAAAATATTTAGTGGCTCGTCGTTATTTTTTATTAGCGACAAAATTGAAACCAAGACCCCGTCTTTAATCCCTTTATCGCCACAGTATAATATATTCATAATCAATCTAGGTGGTAGCCGGAACGGGACTTGCACCGAAGGTCCAAATCCCCCAGTTAATTTTAGGTAACTGGAGCTGCTAAACTTTTCGTGGTAGCCGGAACGGGACTTGAACCCGTACGAGTTTCCCCATTCGATTTTAAGTCGAACGCGTATACCAATTCCGCCATCCGGCCACTCCATTATTATATCATAATTACGGGATTAAAGACATTGACAAATAACCACAATAAATATACTATTATCTTAATAGCAAGCGCTAGAAACTTGCTATCTTGAGTAGCTTTACTGTTCGAGCTGAGCTTGAACAGTAATTTTTTTATCTTTAGGTTTACGAATTAGCTTGAAGGTTAGTTCAATTTCTAGCATCGTGACTCCTTTCGTTTTTTGTTTTCACAAATTACTAACGGGAGATCTAAAACCCGATTTATCTAGCACATCACGACAGATTCCCGTTGAGAGCCAAGCGCCCACAGCGCCACCTACCAGAATCTGTTACCGAAAGATTAAAAAGCTCCCAAGACCTGAAGAAAAATTAACACACTGCAAAAAAACTGCAACCGCCGTTTATCAAAAAATATGCATAAGAAAATACCCGGCGACTAGAACTATGATGGTAAAGATATCCGTTACAATAATAGGTATGATTTTCTTTTTGCTTTTACTAGCATAGATTAATACCAAGACCAGCGTCGATAGCGCCAAAAACCCTGCTACGGCCATCAATATAGCGCCGATCCCGGAAGGTATGTCCGAGATGATCACACCACCCAGTCCGAATCTACCAATCCCCGATATAAGCCCGCCCATTCTGCCAATAATGCAAAGCGCAAGCCCCGCCGCCGCAAAAATCACGCTCTTTTCGGACCACTTTTCTGCACTAGCAATAATCGCATCCGGGTCTTTAGAAAACCCACGCGCTTTCTTTTTAAAATCTTTTGGATTTAAATAAGCTAAATTTCCATCCACCATATTATAATTGTCCAGCAGCCACCGCGCCATCACCCGCTGCAGTTACAAGTTGACGGGTAGTTTTAGTCCTACAATCACCTGCCACGAATATACCAGGACAAGAAGTTTTGCAATCTTCACCCGCTACCACATAACCATTAGAGTCTAGTTCTACCAAACCTTTCAAAAACCCAGTGTTTGGCACCCGGCCAATCGCCACAAACACCGCTTCCGCATCTTCTGGGATTGGATCATCGTGATGAATATGATAAACCTTCGACGCGATCCCCTCAAGATATTTCATTACATATTTTGCCGTGTTGCCACTCCCCACCACTACTACCGGCTTACCTTCATATAAAGCGCCGTCGCAAACCGCGCAATAAGATACTGGTCTTTTTCCTGCGTCTGCCGCCTGTTTTTCGCTAAGTCTACGAGGCTCAGTGCCCATCGCAAGAATTACTGCCTTTGCTTCATATTCGCCTTCATCGGTTTTAACTTTTTTATACTCACCATGATCTTCAATCCCCAAAACTTCTTCGTATTTTATTTGTGTGCCAAACCCTTCGGCTTGTTTTGCTACAGTTTCCATCAAATCTGCACCAGAAATATCAGGAACACCTGGATAGTTTGAAACTATCGTACTCTCTACAATCTCCCCACCTTTTACATTGCTTTCTAGAACCACAACTTTTTTGCCAGCCCGCCCAGCATAAATCGCCGCAGTAAGTCCTGCCATCCCTGCGCCAATAATTACTACGTCTATCATAAACCTCCTAAACTTTATTAATTACCGGAATTACAATTGGCGTGTGCCCAGTTGCATCAAAGAGGATGTGCGTAATATCTTCTTTGATTTCTTCCTTTAATACTTTCATTTCTGGATCGGTCGAAATCGACTTGTCGGTTTTTTGACGAAGATAATGACGAATTTTACCGATTAATTCTTCCGAATTATCAAGATAAATAAACGCACGTGACACAATGTCCGGAGTTTTCATCAGGTGCCCAGTCTTTTTATTCAAAGTCAGCACAATCACAAAAATACCTTCGCGCGAAATATGAATGCGGTCTTTCACTACGGCTTCGTGCACTGGCTGATCCGCGTCGTCATAAAGTTTATTGCCCACATAAATCCTACCGCACTTTTTAATTTTCTTTTCTGGAGTAAGTTCTACAATATCGCCGTCGTCTGCCACCAAGATTCTATCACGCGAAATCCCAAGCACGTTCTCTGCCATTTCGGCATTGTGTTCGAGCATGTAAAACTCACCATGATATGGCATATAGTTAGTTGGGTGCATGCGAGTCACAAACTCAACATGATCTTCGAAATATGCGTGACCAGACAAATGCAAAGGCCCAATATTGGTTAGGTGTGTTTTACCATTCTGAATTACTTGTGCGCCTTCACGAAGCAAACCATCTACCGTACCAACTACGTGTGGTTCATTACCCGGAATCGGATTAGAAGAAAACACAATCGTATCAGTATTTTTAATCTTAATATATTTATGTGCACCAGTCACCATGCGGTTGAGCACGGCATTCATTTCGCCCTGTGAGCCAGTGCATACGATACATACTTTTTCGTCTGGTAGTTTTACGATGTCTTCCATTTTTACAATCGTATCTTTTGGCACCTTGATAGATTTTGCACGAAGTGCCACTTCCACGTTGTTAATCATCGAAAAGCCCGAGAACGCCACCTTGCGTCCGCGCGCCGCTGCTTCTTTCAAAATAAGTTCAATCCTGGAAATCTGCGATGAGAAACACGAAATAATTACGCGTCCATTGGCATAATGATCCATCACGCGACCCAAGTTTTCACCTACATCATATTCAGAATGTGGATGTTTGCCTGGCGAATCTATGTTGGTAGATTCGTTCAACATCAAATCGATTCCTTCGGTTTTAACAATCTCGTCTAGACGTTCATAATCCGTCTGAACGCCCATTGGGTTTTCTTCGTGACGCCAGTCACCCGAAAGATAAATTGTACCGTTTGGCGTACGTACCAAAATCGATGCATTACCAGGAATCGAGTGCAAAGTATGAATAAATTCTACATTAAAGTGTTCACTTACCTGATATTTTTGATGTTGCAAAGGCTGCACCACTTGATAATTAAAATCTGGTACATCATCCAACTCGGACATTTGTTTCTTAATCATACCAATCGTAAAATCGGTACCATAAATTGGTATCAAAGGATTAAACTTTGGTAAAAGATGTCTACACGCACCAATATGGTCTAGGTGAGCATGCGTAAACAAAATCGCTTTTATTTTTTCGCTATTATCTTCTAGGTACTTAATATCCGGAATCATGTAGTTAACGCCCGGATAATCTTCGCCAGCAAACAACACGCCCATATCTACAACGATCATCTCAGACTTATATTCTATGATGGTCATATTTTTACCAATACCGAACTCGCCCACACCACCAATCGGGATAATCTTTACCGAATCCGGATCCGGGCGCATCGACTTTAATTTGGCGTTAGTAACCTGCTCGCCATCGTAGCCATTGTAACGAGACTTGTTTACTGGAATACCAATAATATGTTGAGTAGCTTGCACGTTCACATCCTGTGAAAGCATCCTTTGGTGATGTACCATCTCACTCTTTTTTGTGCTCACAGACAAATTGACTTTGCGTTTTTCGGCCTCAACTTTTTGTTTAGTTTTTGGCGTAGCGGCTTTTGTAGTTTTGGTAGCCTTTGTAGCCTTTGCGGCTTTTGGCTTAACTAATTTTTCATCTTTACCGCCCGGGCCAAAATTCGCATTAAAATTGCGTTTTTGGGCCTCTTCAAATTGTTTCTTAATATCGGGCAGACGCTCTGCTCTCGATTTCAAAAGGCGCGCACGACGCTCCTCTTCCTGTTTATTCATAAACTCCTTTTTGTTAATTACAAGTAAAAATCAGTAATCTAATTATACCAAAGTTCTTGTATTTTTACAATAATTTGCTATAATAAATATATACAGCATTTGACCGACCCGGCAGGGCCGGCTGTTTTATTTTAAAGAAAGGAACAAAATGGAAAACCTAGATTTAAAACAAATGTCCGCAATGGTTGACATTATTGCCGAAGAAAAAGGCCTACCAAAAGAAACTGTTCTTGACGTTATCGAGCAGGCTATTGCTGCTGCTTGGCGTAAAGACAACGGTGATCGCGATATGAATGTTCGCGCCGTTTTGAACACCAAAACTGGTGAAGCCGATGTTTTTGTCGCACGCGAAGTTGTCGAAGATGAAGTTGCTTATAACCCATCTACCGAAATTCCTCTAAAAGACGCTGGTAAGAAAGCTAAAATCGGTGACACTGTAGAAGAAAAGTTTAAAGTTACTACTTTTGGCCGTGTTGCCGCTATGACCGCCAAGCAAGTTGTGGTGCAACGCCTCCGCGAAGCCGAAAACGATGCCGTACTTACCGCTTTCGAGGACAAAGTTGGCACCGTTGTTACTGGTACAGTTTCTCGTGTAGAACCAAAGCTTGTTCGTATCGACCTTGGCCGTGCTAACGGTATCATGCCAAAGAGCGAACAAATCGACGGCGAATATTACACCGTTGGTAGCCGTATCAAGGTATTCATCAAAGGTATCGAAAGAAACGATCGCGGCGCTCAACTTATTCTCTCCCGTGGCTCTGCAGAGTTTATTGAGTATCTCTTCCGTCAGGAAGTTCCAGAAATTGAAAATGGCACCGTAGAAATCCGTGGCATCGCCCGTGAAGCTGGTCGCCGCACCAAGATTGCCGTAATGTCTACCGTTCCAGGCGTAGATCCAGTTGGTACCTTTGTAGGTGGCCGTGGTATTCGCGTCCAAGCCGTTATGAACGAAATCGGCGATCGTGAAAAAATCGATATCATCAACTGGAGCGACAATGCTTCCGAATATATCCGCGAAGCTCTTTCTCCAGCCGAAGTTATCAAAGTCGAGATTGATGGCAAAAAGGCCAAAGTTTTCGTGTCCGAAGAGCAGCAATCTATTGCCATCGGTAAGCAAGGCCAAAACGTTCGCCTAGCTTCTAAACTCACTGGTTACGATATAGACATCGAGCTTTCCAAAGCTCCAGCCAAGAAGAAAAAACAAAACGTTGAAGATTCCCTTCTCTCCGCTCTCGAAGAAGCTGAAGAAGAATAATCACATAGCAAAAAGCACCCCGGGAGGGGTGCTTTTTTATGGAAAGTTATTTACTTTGCGATACAGCGAACACCATAGCCATAGTAGCGGCTATTGGAGCTTGTTGGGCTACCTGCATAGAAAGCGTTTTGATAAAGGATTTGCATATAATAGCCATCGTTTCCTGGGTTCGTTGCGGTCCAGTACGAAACATAGCTGCCTTGGCTTACTGGCCCGATATACGAGACATACCCAGAGATAGGTAGATGCAAAGCCTTCCTAAACGGATGGCTTGGGTTCGATTCGTTAGCATCATAGTAAGTATTATATAGGATTTCGTATTCACCACCATTACCACCAGAAGGCAATCTCCAGCCAGCTGGACAGATATCATAGTCTATATCAAATGCAGTGTCAGGCTTATCGTATGCGATGCTACTATCACCATCAGTGTAACAATATGTACCGGCAGAAACCGCGCAGTAATTATAGTAGATACCGAACTTCCAGTTAGCTGCTTCAGCCAATGGCTCATCTGGGTCAGACAAATCTGCGCTAGTTATATCTTTGCTCTGGTCAAAGAGACGTGGAGTCATATAGTCAACACCACCAGCCATGTAGGTACGCCCAACTGGCGAAGTAGACCAACCATCATGCAGAGCAGTTGCACTACCGTTGATAAAGTTATTAATCGCTTCGTCGGTCGCGTTCGTATTTGTTGAATTCATATCTGCAGCCACGGTAGCGTCGGTTGGGTCTAGAGCAAGGTTGTCTAGCAACCAGCAGTGGCCATCGGCAAGCTTACCAATAGTGTAAATTCTATTATCGCGAACATCAACCACTTGCATTTCGCTTGGGATTACGTCGGTATTTTCGCAGATGGTCGAGTCCATATCCTGTATGGTGTAATATTCATCTGGGCCTACAGGTACTTTTTCTTTTTCAGAAAATTCATATGATTCTTCCAGAGTCAAAGCAACTTCGTGTTTCATCGCGAAGCCAATTGTCGTAGTATATACACCGGCAGGAGTGTCTTCATCGACAGACACGCCATAATAAACACGGAAAGTCGAGCCAGCCGCCGCTGCAGTATCAACCGTATAAACCTTTTTTGGCGCGCTAGCCGTACCGGTTTGTCCCCACTCTGTAGCATCAATTTCTGGAGCCGTTTCGCTATTATTAGCAATAATCCCCCAGGTTCCGCTTGTTATTTCTACACCGTCGCTCGACACTTGTTCAATAGTATTAGTACCATCCGTGAGAGCCCCACCATATATATATAGGTCGTAGCCATCGGCCGACGCTTCGTTCAAAGTAATGTCTACTGGCACTACAACAGAACTCTCGCCCTTACTACGATCAATCGTAGCGGTAATTGTGTCCGACACCGTAATATCCAAACTTTTCATTACGGCACTTGTATTGCTAATAAGAAGTGCACTTATCGCTGCCCCGGCAACCACAGTAGCTAGTAAACCAGTACAAGCTTTTTTCGTCGCCTTTTTACGTTGTATTATTCTTAGTACAACCACACTCACCATCAAAAGAAGGCAGAAACCAGCAAATATGATCCCACCTAGGTTGATAGCGCCACCATCAGCGATACCACGAGTGTACATACCCGTGTCTGGCACCACTACGTCAGTGTCCTGCACTACAAGCTTAAATAAACTTTCCATCTTTTATTTTTTTATTTTAAGCATAACCTTTCTGGTTATATTTTATACTTTTTTACTATGTTTTGTCAACTATTTTCGCTTTCTATTAAACTCTTTCATAGTTTTGCGATACTCCAAAGGATTACGCGTGATTCTTTCAATTGTCTCAAAACACTCTTTGTCGTCTATAGACGGATAGTAAACTTTTTTGGCACCATATCCACCAGGCATAAACTTTTCGCGAAGATGAATTCTAGCCTCTTCAATCAACCCATCGTCATTCATTTCTGGATGTAAATGTTTTGTATAATCATATGAACGCGCCAACATATCGTCTAGGTCCATATAACGATCTGCCGAACCTACAATTCTGCCATAAATATTTCTAGGCTCACCTTTCAGCGATGCACGATGATCTTCTACTGCTTCCACCATTAGTTCGATCTGTTTTTCATTAAACAATTTCTTCAAAGTTTCATCTTTTCGCATTAATTTACCGGACTCAATATTATGAGTTTCATCATCAATAATTCTTCCGAGGTCATGATATGTGGCTGCAACATACACCATATCGCGGTCCACATCCGATAAATCCTCCGCAATTGCAAGACTCCTCGAAACCACTTGGTTTATATGTGTAATAGTATGCCCAAGTAGTTTGTCGTATTGTGGCAAAATCTCTTCCGTAATATATTTTTCTACCTCCGGCCTCACCCCAGATGGTTTAGTTAAAATAAATTCAAACCATCTCTTTCCAGAATCACCGCCCCTTATATTCATTTGATCCAATACGAATCCCGCTTTTTTAAATGCCGCTTCTATTTCTGATTGTTTATAAAAATAGAAATAGCGCTCCGTTCCAATATGATACTTACCTGGAAAATCATACCATCCGCCTCTGGTTTTCTTGTCTTCAAAATTAATAGCACTGCCCACAAATCTACCACCTGGACGTAGTAATTTAAAAATTCGGTCTAGTGCCACTTCCAAATCTTCTGGCCCAAAATGCGGAAACACCCTAAACGCCATTATGCCATCAAACTTACGTCCGCCAAGATCATCTTTTAAGACGTTAAACTTATAATAAGGTAGATCTTTAGAAGAAATCACGTCCAAAAAATAATCCGGCACATCGCTAGCGTAAGCCTTGAACCCAAGCTTTTTGGCCATAAGAGAGGCCTCGCCATCTCCGGCACCAATCTCCAAAATTCTTGCTTCCGACCCAAGTTTAGAAAAAGCGTCCAGAATCGCCGTTCTGTTCTCATCATCTACTTCCTTCTTTTTCTCAGAATTACGATGATTAGTATTATCTAAATAATTCTTACCATACTCTTCATAGATTTCTAGCGTCTTTTCATTCTCTTTACTCATATATATTATTATACAAAGAAAAAACCACTCTTTCGAGTGGTTTTTCCATAATTTGGCACCTTCCTAGTTTCCCGCAAAGCAGTATAATCGGCGCGACTGGGCTTGACTTCTGTGTTCGGAATGGGAACAGGTATTACCCCAGCGCTATGGGCACCAAATTGTAATAATAACGCCATTATTATTACTATTGATGTCCATAAGATGCTAAAAGATTTTAATGACGCGCGACGTTTCCAACGTCGGTTGCTAGCTAAGTCCAAGACATAAAAAGGCGATGGACCTATTAGTACTTCTCAGCTCCACATGTTACCATGCTTCCACTTAAAGCCTATCAACCAGATCTTCTTTCTGGAGTCTCCTAGGGAATTCTTATCTTGGAGTGGGCTTCGCGCTTAATATGCTTTCAGCGCTTATCTCTTCCGAACATAGCTACCCGGCGATGCAGTAGGTGACCACAACCGGTACACTAGAGATGCGTTCATCTCGGTCCTCTCGTACTAGAGACAAATCTCCTCAAAATTCCTAACGATCATGCCGGATATAAACCGAACTGTCTCACGACGTTCTGAACCCAGCTCGCGTACCACTTTAACCGGCGAACAGCCGGACCCTTGGAAGGTGCTCCCCCTCCAGGATGTGATGAGCCGACATCGAGGTGCCAAACCGCGTCGTCTATGTGAACTATTGGACGCGATCAGCCTGTTATCCCCAGGGTAACTTTTATCCGTGTGCGCTGTCTTTCCCACATAAATAAATCTTGCGATTAATACAGCGGGTCATTTGCTCCCACTTTCGTGTCTGATTGGGTTGTAGCCCTCACAGTCAAGCTGGCTTTTGCGCATACACTATCACTACGATTTCCATCCGTAGTTAGCCAACCTTTGAACGCCTCCGCTACTCTTTAGGAGGCAACCGCCCCAGTTAAACTACCCGCCATGCACGGTCCGCTTGGCCGATCAGGTCAAACGTGAGACTGCTAAAACACTCAGGGTGGTATTTCACATTTCGACTCCACAAATACTGGCGTATCTGCTTCAAAGTCTTCCACCTATTCTACACAAAATATTCCAACAATCAATGCAAAGTTGTAGTAAAGCTCCATGGGGTCTTCTCGTCCTGGCATGATCAGACGGCATCTTTACCGCCAATGCACGTTCACCGAGGCCTTCGCCGAGACAGTGCCCACATGATTACTCCATTCGTGCGGGTCTGAACTTACCAGACAAGGAATTTCGCTACCTTATGACGATCATAGTTATCGCCGCCGTTCATCGGGGCTTCAGTTTGAACCGTAAAGCTCTCCCCTTAACCTTCCGACACTGGGCAGGAGTCAGCCCCTATACATCCGCTTTCGCGTTAGCAGAGACCTGTGTTTTTGGTAAACAGTTCCGTGGGCTCTTTAGCTGCGGCCCTCTCATCAAATTGACGATTGAGCTGCTCAAGAGTTAAGTGTCTCGACAAAAGATTCTTAAAACTCTTGGCAAATCCTCAACTTAATGAGAGGGCAGTCCTTATTCCGAAGTTACGGACGCTTTTTTGCCGAGTTCCTTAGCGAAGGTTCTCTCGTAGGTCTTGGTCTACTCGACCCGAGCACCGGTGTTGGTTTGCGGTACGGTAGGCAGCAGCATAAGTTAATCAGCTTTTCTGGCCATCACTTTACCCAGAATCGACCGCCCGAAGGGGGCCTTTCACTCATCTTACCTTCCGATAAGACTTGGACGGCTATCACCATGAAGCCGCTCTGGTCACATAATGTGAACTGTTAACAACTACTACCTGTTCAGGAATATTAACCTGATGTCCATCGCCTACGCTGATGCGCCTCGGCTTAGGACCGACTAACCCAGGGACCATTACGGTCGCCCTGGAAACCTTGCTCTTACGACCGACAGGATTCTCACCTGTCTTAAGGTTACTGATTCCAGCATTCTCACTTGATACCGCTCCACCGTACTTTACAATACGACTTCACCGCAATATCAACGCTCCTCTACCGATCCTGCAAAGCAGAATCCCATGTCTTCGGTTTAATACTTAGCCCCGTTACATTTTCCACGCAAAGTCTCTTGACTAGTGAGCT
>JAFYXW010000009.1 GCA_017557865.1 Candidatus Saccharimonadota bacterium | reverse complement strand
TCTATCTTTGAAGTTCGCGGAAAACCAACCAGCAAACGCTGACGTTGTTGCTCTCATCGCGCTCCTGCACGATGTAGATGACTATAAACTGTTTGGAGATGAAAGCGCCAAAAACCTTACGAACGCCAAAAACATTTTGGCTAGTTGCGGCGTAGACGAAAACGTAAAGAACCAGGTTGTAGATGGTATCAAAACCATTGGTTACAGCAAAAGGTTACAGGGAATTACGCCCACCACAGTCGAAGCGAAAATCGTTTCCGATGCAGATATGTGCGACGCGATGGGAATTACTGGGATGCTTCGCAGCTATCAATATAATATTTCCCACGGCGGACAATTTTTCGATAGAAATATATTCCCAGTTCTAAATATGTCCGGGGAAGAATACAAATCCAAAAGCATTGGTACATCTGTTACCCACATGTTTAAAACTCAAAGACTATATGTTGACAGAACCTGGCCGAGAAGAAGCAACCAAGAGACATAGCTACACGGTAGACTTCCTTTACCATCTCTTCGAAGAAGAAAACGCCCCAGAGTGGACAGAATATTTGACAAACTATTTGAAGTAAAAATTATTTTGCGGAATATTTTTCAACAAATTTAGCGAAATTGTCGTTGTGATATGACAATTTAGGTTCGTTTATGTTTGCAAACAACATATATTTTTTGCCATCACTTGTTTTTATAGTGATGCTTTTCTTTTTGTTGTTTAGTAAAGCAAATTTCTTCACTTTGATTTCTTCGATATCTTCATTCTTATAGAAAATAAATTGGTCTTTTTGTAGTTTCATTTTTTCTAGTTTGTAGGTTAGTGGGATGCCAGGCTGTTTTACTACAAACATACCAATTCCGTTCTCGGTCTTATTAATCAAAAGTCCGTCATATGGATATTCCATACCATTTACCATACCGCCAGCAAATGCGCCTACAGCTCCACCGAGCATGCCAGATGGCCCCGTCGTTTTAGCAGTGTCTTTGAAGGTGAAAAAGATGACATTTTCTTTCCCGACACATTTTGCTGACTTAAAAAGCTCCAAACACTTTTCTATCGTGTTGAATTCTTCCATATTTAACTCCTCGTTAGTAATACTTTAATTTTATCATAAAAAATAATGCCCGCTGAGGCATTCTTTTTTATGGCTCCCGGGACTGGGCTCGAACCAGCAACCTCGAAGTTAACAGCTTCTTGCTCCACCATTGAGCTACCCGGGAACGTCAGTGTCTCTATTATAGCATATTTTCTTAAAATGTGGTAAAATTTCCGTAACCAGGGGTGGGAGAAATTTAACAAGGAGGTGGTTACATGGGAACTGTAATAAAAATAGACGTGAAAAGTTGTAGCGAGTGCCCTCTTCATAAAAGAGAAAGAGTTTACACACCAGATAGTTTTGAATACGTACAGGGAATTTACTGTGACGACACTAAAGAGGATAACCTTGTGTATTCTTACGAAGGTTCTGATTCAGAGAAAGCCAATATACCTGCGTGGTGTCCTTTCATCATTGCTCAGTACAAAGAAATAATCTCTGATTTTAGTGGTAGACGTAATTATACATGCAATGGACGTATTCTTGAAGGGGCGAAGAGTATTTTGGAAATGATAGGCGATTCTAGTTTTAATAGTGTCAGTTATCCTTTAGCAACAAAAAGTTTAATCGAACGAGACAAATGCCTTGTTCATATAGCTTTGTTCGAAGACTCTAGCGGGAAGAAAACAGATGTTATTAATGGTTTGAATTTTTTCAACGACGATGACCCCGAAATCATTAGAGAATCCAAGAAATTTTTGTCTGGTAAAATAGGATACGAAGAGTTGCTCAAAAGATGTGATGACCCTAAGAATAGACCGAATAAAAGACTACTCTTAAACACAGAATTAGCCGTACCTCTTGCCCTTATTCTTTCGCGAGAGATGAATGAATGCTTTTGTACCTCATTCTCATACCTTGAAGGGCGCAGAACGCTTGACTTTGTTGAACATGAAAACAAGTCTGGATCTATGTCGGTAAAAGAAGCAGAACTCTATTTTGACAATTTCTTGGTTGACTTAAGGAAGAACAAGCGACAGCTGTGGAACGAAACAGAAAAGCATCTTATGATAATTGAAGAAATACTCAGTAGAGTATTTGGTATTAAGAAGCTGAAATTATTTGTAGATGAAGAACCTCTTAGGAGGCCCAGAAAAAACACATAACCACTCCCACCAGGCCCTTGCCCACGCGGCAGGGGCCTTCTGATTTGTCTTATAAGAGCATTTGTGGTAAAATTAAAAGAGATATTTTTTGTGCGCGACCTCGCGCGTCTAATCAGAAAGGAGAGCTATGGAAGAAAAAACTATTCAAATTGCTGGTTCTATTACCGTGGACGAGCTTGCGAACGCCCTCGGCCTTTCTGTTACCGAGTTGATTGGCACTCTTTTCAAAAACGGTATTGTCGCCACCATCAACCAACGCCTAGATTTTGAAACAGCCTCTATTATTATTGACGAACTGGGTCTAGAAAACGTAAAACTCGAGAAGAAAAACACTTCTACTAAAACTTCAGACATCCATAATAGGGAATTGTCAGACAAAGCCGTAGATCGCCCACCAGTAGTAGCAGTTATGGGTCACGTAGATCACGGTAAAACCACTCTCCTAGATACGCTTCTAAATAAAAAGACCGTAGAAGGTGAAGCTGGTGGTATTACTCAACACATTTCAGCTTACCAGTTAAATCACGATGGTCGCTGGATTACTTTTCTAGATACCCCTGGTCACGAAGCCTTTGCTGCCATTCGTCAGCACGGTGCTATGCTTACCGACATTGTAGTTATCGTGGTTGCCGCCGACGATGGCGTAAAACCACAAACCGTCGAAGCTATTAACTTTGCTAAATCTGCTAACGCCAAGATTATTGTTGCTATCAACAAGATCGACCGCGAAGGCGCCGACATTGACCGCACCAAAGCAGACCTGTCAAACCATGGTCTCCAACCAGAAGAATGGGGTGGCGATATTACCATGGTGCCTATCTCTGCTAAGATGAACCAAAATCTCGACCAACTTCTAGACATGATTCTTCTCACTGCCGACATCGAGGAATTAAAAGCCGATATCGATATCCCAGCCGAAGGTCTCGTAATTGAGTCCCACATGGAAACAGGGAAAGGCTCCGTCGTGAATCTGCTTGTTACCGGCGGCGAACTTAAAACTGGCGAATTTATTGTGGCCGGTTCTACCTATGGCAAAGTCCGTACTATGCTAGATTGGAAGGGCAAACCAAAAGGCAAGGCTACCCCATCGGTGCCTGTCACCGTTACTGGGTTTAAAGATCTTCCAAACTTCGGCGATCGTTTCGTAGAAGTAAAAGATGAAAAGACCGCTCGTAAGATGGCTCTTCTTAACGCTCAGGCTATTGCGAACGAAATGGCTTCCGCTAACGTTACCGGTTCAGACCTTCTCCGCATGATGAACGTAGCCGATAATTCCAAGGTCTTTAACGTGATCGTAAAAGGCGACGTGCTTGGCTCTGTCACCTCTGTTGTGGACTCTCTCAAACTTATCGATACCCACGGCGAAATCACCCTAAATATTGTTTCTACCGGTGTAGGCGACATCAATGAAAACGATGTCTACATGGCTGCCGGCGAAAACACCGTAATTTATGGCTTTAACGTATCTGTTCCGATCAATATTTCCAAGATGGCTGCTCGTGATGGTGTGCCAATCCGTACCTACCGTGTAATTTATGAACTTCTAGACGATGCAAAACACGAGATGGAAAACCTCCTCGACGCTGAAATTATTGAAGAAGACAAGGGCGAGATGAAGGTTCTTGGCGTCTTCCGTACCGAAAAGACTTCTATCATCGCTGGTGGCGAAGTTCTAACTGGCGAAGCCAAAGCCGGCTACCTTGCCAGAGTAGTTCGAAACAAACAGTTTATTGCCGAAGTAGAAGTAACGAGCGTTCAGAAGGAAAAGATGGATGTAGATAGTCTCGTTGCTGGCGAAACTGGTGGCCTCGCACTTAAAACCGCCTCAAAAGTTGATCTTCAAATTGGCGATCGCCTCAAATTCTTCACTCGCGAGACCAAAAAACGCACCTTGTAAAACATAAGCACGTTGTGCTATAATCAAGGCATGCAGTTTGATGAAAAATTCTTACAAGAAATGGGTCTCTCGGCTATGCCAGAGAGCGAAAAACAAGCATTTCTAGCCTATGTTCAAGAGGAAGTAGAAATTCGTATCGGCCAACGTATTTCAAAGGGCCTTACCGAAGCTCAACTTGCTGAATTTGATTCTATCGCCGATCCCCTAGATGCCGCCAAATGGCTCGAAAAAAATCGCCCAGATTACCGCGAAATCGTTACCCGTACAATCAGTGAAATGAAAGAAGAAATCCGCGCTAACCGTGCCAAACTTGTCGGCGCAAACGTCTAGTTTTTCTTGTGACCGTTTAGGAAACTTTTTGCATCCATCGCTTTGCGGCCCTCTGGTTGCAATTTTTTTACACTCAATGTGCCGTCTAGGCAAGGAATCTCTAGAACGGCCGTCTCACCCGGTTTTAATATTTCCGCCTCTAGAATAATGCAAGGAAGGCCAAAAAACGTATATTTAACCTTTGGGAACCCTTGGAAGGCTACAATTTTGCGGTATGCCACCTCTGTAAGGGTTTTAGAAAAGTCAAAAATTCCATCGCTTTTTTCAAATTTTTGCGTAAAAGTAGCCGCTTTGTCATCTTGAGCCACCGGCTCTGGTAGATTAGATAGATTAAGAGAGAGCCATTTTGCGCCGCATTCGGCCAAAGCCTTATAAATTTCCTCTTTTTCTAGTGGCAAATCGCGTAGAGTTTCTTGGTAATAAATCGGTCCGGCATCCATTGCGAGCACTAATTTCATAATAGAGACAGAAAATTCGGTATCTCCGTTTAGAATTGCGCCTTCAATCGGTGAAGGGCCGCGGTATGCTGGGAGTAGGGAGGGGTGGATATTCAAAATCCCCTCTGGTTCAAACAAATCTAATACATCGCTTTTAATCATTACTCCAAAAGAGGCCAAAATCCCATGTGTCTCTGGGTGAGCGGCTTTTAATTCTTTGACTTTTACGAGATCTGCTTTTTCGCGAGCATGAAAAATCACTTCAAAGTTTTGCTCTAAAACAGATAGAGCATAGTCTGCAAGAGGCCCATTACCAAAGAAAATAATCTTATTCATCGCCCCAAAGATCCTTATTATCACGGATTTCTTTTTCGTAATCTTTGATTGGTATGAGGTCGCCCTTGTCATTCATCCGGTAAAAGGCATCTTCTTTGTCTCTGATATGGTCAATAAATAGTATACCGTCTAGGTGGTCAATCTCATGAAGAAGAGTTCTTGCGAGCTCGTCGGAAGCTTTAATACGTACCTCTGTACCGTCCTCAAGCTTTGCTTTTACTTTCACCTTAGAAGCACGTGGTACTTTACCATAAATTGCCGGCACCGAAAGACAACCTTCGTAATCTGTAATAGCCTTACCTTCGGTTCTGATTACCTCTGGATCAATTAGGGCCGTAAATGAAGCATTCTTTTTGTCTTCCATATCGTCACGGATAATAATAATCCGTTTGTTTACGCCCATTTGTGGCGCGGCCATTGCTGCGGATAACTCATAAGGATGTTCACTCTCCCACTTTAAAGAGAGTTTTCGCATATTTTCGATTACATCAAGAACTTCCGGAGTAATCCGGCCAACTTTCTCTGACTTTTCCCGGAGCCTTGGATCCGGCGTGGTAATAATCTTCATTCTCTTAATTATACCATAAACAGATAAGGATTACAATAAGCCCGGCGGGTCTAGGGAAACATGGAAGTTAGGGTCCAGCCCCTCGCATACCTCTAAAAGAGCCTTTCTAGACCGGCTTCTTATGATAATTTGCCAAGTATAGCCACGCGCGGTTCTCTCATGAAACGCTGGCATCGGCGGGGAAACGATTAAACGCCCGTCTTTTTGCAGAGCAGCGACTGTCTCTCGGACTTTTTTTAGTACTACCGCCTCTGTTTTCATTGCAATTTCGAGCTTCATCACAAACGTAAATGGCGGGAACTTAGCCTTTTGCCTCTGCCCTAACAGATAGCTTGAAAAACCCAGATAGTCCTCGTCCACAGCATATTTTATTACTGGGTGCTCTGGCCGGAAGCTTTGGATAAAAACCTCGGCTTTTTTAAGATGGCCTCGCCCTACGCGGCCAATTACCTGGGTAATCAGTTGAAATACGCGCTCTTCGGCTGCATAATCAGGGAGCGAAAGCCCCGCATCCGCCTGTACTACGCCCACAGTAGCAAGCTTCGGGAGATCAAGCCCTTTAGCTACAGTTTGCGTTCCTACCAGAATATCTACGGCCCCATTTTTCACCTCGTCATAGAGGTCGTCGAGCCCCTCACCCTTTTTATTATCCGCATCAAACCTTTTTACGCGCGCCTTCGGGAAGAGCTGCTTTAGCTCGCTCTCTAGTAATTTGGTTCCGAATCCCTTATGGATTAGCCCCGGATGGCCACATTTTGGGCAAGTCATTGGCACTCGCATATGATAGTCACAGGTGTGGCAGACTAGTTCATACGAATCCGCGTGCAAAGTTAGAGGTAAATAACAGTTTGGGCAGACGATTTCTTCACCACACTCTTCGCAAATTGTCAGAGGTGAAGACCCCCGCCGATTATGGAAAATTAATGTTTGGTAACCTTTTTCTAGATTCTCTCTGATAGATTTAATTAATTCGGTCGAAAAATACCGATTTTTGCTAAAATTGTCTCTGTTCTTAAAATCAATTATCTTAATCTCTGGTTTTACAGCCTCTTCTTTAGCCTTTTCGGACAAAATCACCAGAGAGTCGCTACGGCTCGCTAGATAATAATCTTCAATTGCTGGTGTTGCAGACCCCAGTAAAAGCTCAATCCCGAGCTCTCTCGCTATAAAGCTTGCTACTCTAATTGCCGAATACTTTGGTGCATTCTCTTGATAGTAACTACTTTCGTGTTCCTCATCTATAATGATTAGTCCCAAGTCTTTTAGCGGTGCGAACAGGGCAGAGCGTGGACCAATTACAACTAGGGGTTCTTCGGCGTTCAGAACCTCTTCGAAGATCAGATGCCTCTCTGCTTCTGTCTGTTTAGAATGTATCATTACTACTTTTTTTCCGAAAAACTCCCGAAAAACCCGAACAAGTTGGCCAGTTAGAGCGATTTCTGGCACCAAAAGTATTACAGATTTTTGCCCGGAAAGGGCACTGTGAGCCCGTTTAAGGTATATATTGGTTTTACCACTACCAGTCACGCCACAGAGTAGTTTCGTGGCTCCTGGGGCCTTCTGGAGGCTTTCTAGGGCATTTTTTTGGGCCTGGTTGAGTGCAATTTCTGGCATTTGTTCGGTACCGAACATTTGTTCGGTTTTTTTCTTGCGCCTCTGTTTTTCAACGCCATTAGGGAGTATTAGTCCTACTGCACTAGAAAGTGGTGCTTTGTAGTATTCAGCAATAAATTCTGCCACTCGCACTAAGTGCTTTGGCAGCGGTTTTGAATAAAAAACTTTCAAAATTTTTTTGCACGCAAAATCCGGTTGAGCAACTTTTTTTGTTATGATGCCTACACATTTTCCACGGCCCAAAGGAATTTCTACGATTTGCCCTAAGAGCAGGGAATCATCGCTTTCGTACGTTAAGACACCTTCTCTTCCGTACCTCTTAGCCGGCATCACCTCATAATACATAGAGTAATTATAACATTGTTGTAAAAAATACCGAATACGTGCTATAATAGAGAGAATTAAGCGAGGAAATATGTTAGATACATTCATTACATCTAGGGTGCGTCGCAAAATCATCGTTGTTTTTGCTAAATATCCAGACTTCAAAACCCACGTGCGCGGTCTTGCTAAGTTGATTAAAGAGGATCCAGGCAACATTCAGCGCGAGCTTACCCGCATGGTTGATGGCAAATTTCTTATTATGACCAAAAAAGGCAACACCCGTATCTACCAAACCAACAAACAATTTCCGATTTTAAAAGAACTTCAAAGCATTGTTATTAAAAGTCAAAAGGGAAATAAACCAAACAAAACTATTGGATAACCCCTGTTAAAAATGAACAAATTATTTGAACAGCTACTAAAAACCCGCCATATCACTCCGGGTTTTTTGAATCCGAAATACGAAGACCTCACTGATCCATACTTACTAAAAGATATGGAAAAGGCAGTCAAACGTATCAAAAAGGCCATCAAAAATAACGAAAACGTCCTAATTTACGGGGATTACGATGTCGACGGCGTCACTTCTAGCACAGTTATGGAAGAAGCTCTCACTCTAGCTGGCATGAACCCGGAAAATATCAGTATTATGCTCCCAGATCGTTTTGCTGATGGCTACGGCATGAGCCCAAAACTAATTGAACGAGCCAAAGAAAAGGGGGTAAAATTAGTTATCACTGTAGATTGTGGCTCTAGAAATCACGCCATCGTAGACGAGCTAAACCTCTTAAAAATCGACACTATTATTACCGACCATCACGAATGCGAAGACACTCTTCCAGAGGCAATTGCTGTCATCAATCCAAAGCGAAAAGACACTTCCGCGCCAGAATCCCTTAAAAATCTCGCTGGCGTTGGCGTTGCTTTTAAGGTTGCGAGCGCGTTAAAAGAGCAAAAACTAATCCCCGATGGTCAAGAAAAATGGCTGCTAGATTTGGTCCTTCTCGGTACTATTTGTGATAGCATGCCACTTACAGAAGAGAATCGTATTCTAGGATATTATGGTATTAAAGTACTACAAAAAACCCGTCGAAAAGGCCTTGTTGAACTTAGTAAAATAGCTCGTGTTAAAACTATTAATTCCGAAAGCATCGGTTTTCAGCTTGGTCCACGGCTTAATGCTGCTGGCCGCCTGGAAACCGCCGACATCGCTTTAAACTTGCTTCGTGCTAAATCCTCTCCAGAGGCCGCCCAGCTTGCTGCCAAGCTCGAAGATCTTAATAGTAAACGCCGCACCGAACAGCTTGCTGCCACCAAAGAAATCGACGGACACGGTGTCTCTGACGACCCGGTTATTGTAGAAGTTGGTAAATGGCACGAAGGTATTCTTGGTATTGTGGCCGGCCGCCTTGTTGAAACCTACAAAAAACCTGCCTTCGTACTTACTGAAATTGAAAATAACACCCTGAAAGGTTCTGGCCGTAGCTTTGGAGACTTTAGTCTTGCTGATGCGCTTGCTAATCTAAAAGATACTATTATTGGCGGTGGCGGACACGCCGGCGCGGCTGGTGTTCGTTTGGAACAGGGGAAACTCTATGAATTTCGCGAGAAAATTAACGCCTATTACAATAGTCTAAAGCTTGGCGATCAGTCTAAATATCTTCAAAAATCCTACGATATCGCTACGGACTCGCTAGAAGATTTTAATACCGAGTTAATTGAAGATCTTAAATCCATGGAGCCTTTCGGCGCAGGGAACGAAGAACCAATTTTTTGCATCACAAGACCAACCATTACTAATGTTTCGCGTATGGGTGCAGACCAGAATCATCTCCGATTAGATATTGCTGACAAGAACGGCAACAGACTTAAACTCATTGCCTTTTTTGCTCCGGAAAAGTGGTTAAATCTCGACCCGGAAGGCGAGTATAATATTTTGATTCGCTTGACTGAAAACGAATTCCAGAGCGTGCGCTCTGTAGAGGGGCGCATTATCGACATTTTATGATATAATTAAGATATGAAACAAGTTATCGTAAAAGCTAAACTAAAAAACCCAGATGATTTCGAAAAAAAGTTAGCTGAGATTGAACTAAATTTTTCGCCAGTTTATTGGCAACATGATCGCGTTTATGTACCACGCGGTTTCAAGCATGCCACGAATCTCCCACGTCTTACCATGCGCACAGAGATGCGTTCCGTTGACGAACCGGCTCATTACTATTTGATGCTTCGCCGCCATATTGAGGATTCTGGTATTGATATTGTAGAAAAAACCACCATTACAGATTATGAAAATATGGTGAACATCATCTTGCAACTTGGTTTTAAGCCTATCGGTGAAGCTTCTCGCCGCCGCCAAGAAATCAACATGGGTGACGATACTTACATTTATCTAGATCGCGTTGATGGCGAAGAGGAAAACTCCGCCTATGCCAAGATCGAAACTATCTTAAAAGACAATGACTCTGCCGTCGAAGCTCTTACCGACCTCAAAAAGACACTTGCTGTCTTTGGCGAAAAAGACATCGTAGATATGTTTTACGGCGAAATCTAATTAACC
>JAFYXW010000008.1 GCA_017557865.1 Candidatus Saccharimonadota bacterium | reverse complement strand
GTCGCGCGTAAATGAGGTTTCAAACGAATCAGCGGCGATATCTAGAATTGTCGGGATTTTTAATACGTAATCTTTAGATTTAGAAAGCTTGCCGATAATCGCGGTAATGACTTGCTGTTGGTTTTCGCCACGGTGGCGGTCGCCAGAAGCGTAGGATTTTCGTTCGCGGGCAAAGCGGAGGGCACAGTCGCCATCTAGTTTTTGCTTGCCAACTCTAATCTCACAACGTTTACCACCTTCATTTTTGATGGTCATGGCCGTGTCCGAATCAATTTCTATTCCATCAATTTGGTCCACTACCTTTACTACGGTTTCAAAGCTAACTTTTATGGTGTAATCAATTTGAATGCCGAGAAAATCTTCGATTGTGGTTTTACTCATATTAATGCCATACACGCCGGCGTGGGTGAGTTTGTCTTTTGTGTCATAGGTATCGTGGAGCTGCACGTAAGTATCACGCGGAATGGATACTAACAAAATTTTCTCTTCTTTTGGGTTTACTACGGCCACAATATTTACGTCCGAACGCGCCGTAGCTTTTACACCATTTCTAGAATCGCTACCAGAAATGTAGACAATAAACGGTTCCGTAGTGATTTCCTTTTCGATTAGTTCCATATCTTCGGATTCTACCTCGATTTCAAAAGTGTAAAGCACGCGCGTTTTTTCTACCGCTTCGGCCGCCGCTTCTTTTAGAATCTCAATCCGGTCTGTTTCTAGCACTACCGCATCGGTAATGCCGTTATTTAACATCTCCACCATCATATTAACGTCGTGGTAGTAAGCTGTCTCTATATTTACAATTTCTTTTAGATGCTGTTCTGTATTAGCTACCTTTGGATCGGTTTCTAGAAAACTCACATTTTTACCCGCCAGGTCACCAATTTCGTTTGCCGAACTATCTTCTTTTACGAGTACGCTATACTCTTTCATTTCTGGACCACGCCCAGTAATTTTATCTAAAAAGCCACTAAAGGCCAGCCAGTAGCGAAGAGCCACTGCCGCCAGCAGCACCAAAATCGCCACTACCACCCAGATGATAATTTTTACAACTTTTTTCTTCCTGGCCATAGTTAATCTCGTGCGAAAAGATCACGCGTATAAACTTTGTCCCGCACGTCGTCAAGTTCTGGTGAAACTCTATTTGCTACAATCACCGAACATTTGCTCTTAAAGTCTTTCAAATTCTTAGTAACTTTTACGCCCTCGAATTCATCCGCGTCTAGCATTGGTTCGTAAATCAAAATCTTGTCAGTCTTTTCTTTGATGTTTTTGATTACATCGCGAATTGCTGCGTCGCGGAAGTTATCCGACTCGCTCTTCATGGTAAGGCGGTAAATCCCAATTAGTTTTGGATTCCCGGCGAGCACATCATCGGCAATAAATTTCTTGCGAATTACATTGGCTTTTACAATAGCTTTAATCAAATCTTGTGGCACATCCTTGTAGTTAGCAAGAAGTTGCTTTGTATCCTTTGGCAAACAATAGCCGCCATAACCAAATGATGGGTTGTTGTAATGCGCGCCAATTCTAGGATCCAAAGAAATACCACTAATGATGCTCTTTGCATCCATTCCCTTAACTTTTGCGTAAGTATCTAGTTCGTTAAAATATGCTACGCGAAGCGCCAAGTAGGTATTAGAAAATAGTTTTACCGCTTCGGCTTCGTCGCTATTCATCATCAAAACTTGCACGTCTTTGGCTAGAGCCGCATCGCGTAAAATATCGGCAAATTGCTGAGCCTTTTCAGAAAACGACCCCACGATGATACGTGATGGATATAGGTTGTCGTAAAGAGCCTTACCCTCGCGCAAAAATTCCGGCGAGAAAAAGATGTTGTCGATATTGTATTTTTTACGAATCGAATTTACATAGCCTACCGGAATGGTAGATTTTATCACGATGGTAGTTTTTGGGTTATCCAGCGAGATCACTTTTTCGATCACATCTTCTACCGAACTAGTGTTAAAGAAGTTTTCGTCGGCATTATAATCGGTAGGAGTAGCGATTACCACATAATCCGCATCGGTAAAGGCATCTTCCCAATCTAGAGTAGAGCGCAAATTTAGCTTTCTTTTGCCCTCAGCCGCTTCGTTAAAATACTTTTCGATATATTCATCCCGGATTGGCGAAACAAAATTGTTTACTCGTTTAACTTTTTCTGGCACAATATCCACAGCCACCACTTCGTTCTTTTCAGAGAGCAAAGTAGCTAGAGACAAGCCAACATAACCGGTTCCCGCAATTGCAATTTTCATTTTTTATATTATACCATATTTATTATTTTTTCATAGAGCTCGCAATACAGCTAAATCAATCCCAAATGTCACTAACGGCCACCTTTTGTTATTTTTGCTACAATCTTCCAAATAAAAAGCCGGTTCTGTATGAGAGTATAAATCAATGCAAACGCGATACCAATTATATACCAGTTAAAATTCCCGCAATAATAAATCAAAGACACACCAACTATGCCTAACACTGCAACCACCAAATCTGAAAAACGATATTTGACACACACATATTTTTTTACATCAAAATGTCTATAAACCACCATTACAAAATATGCTACTGCTGTAGAAATCACAGCCGCATACACTCCAATAAAATTCACCAACATTAAATCTACCACAATATTTATAATTGCGGAAAACATCGATGTCGATGCCACTTTTTTTGACATTTTTTTCGCCACATAAATCGCACTATAAATTGACACCATACAATGGAAGATCACAGCCACAATAGCAATCGGTATATAATTATATGCCTCATAGTATTCAAATCCTACAATAATATCGAAGACTAACGGCAAAAAGGCAATCACTAGCATTCCTAAACTCGAAAAAATTCTTAAAGTATTGCTCGCCACGCTTGAGAAGAATTCATCACGATCAGAATCGTTTATATGCAATGACGCCGATTCTGTCCACGATAATGTAAAAACACTCAAAAAACCACTGATAATTGAGGGGATTTTATTTGCTACTGCATAGATTCCATTCGCTGCTGTCCCTAAAAATAATGACACAATCGTTCTATCCGATGCATTGATCAACCACCATGAAATACCATTTGGTACTAATGGCCAAGAATACTTTAGCATCTGATTTCTCGCTCTTCTGCTTGGTTTCGCTATGACAAAACAATAAGCAATTCTCAAAGAAAAGAACAGATAGCTCGCGCAGAATAAATTTGCAATCGTGGCAGATATCAAGATGCTTTCGGCTCCGAAATGGAACACACATATGAACAACAAATTAAACAATAGCGTGGCTACCCCAGCTATCACCGAGCCAATTGTATACTTACTGTTTTCTCCAAAACCTCGAGCTATTTGCAATAATAGGTTTGATATTGCTACTACCGAACCGCATAATAACGCCAGATACATATATTCCCATTTAACAAATAGTAGAATTAACAACGCCGGAATAATAAACAATAGTAATCTAAGAAAAGTACTCTTGAACGAAGTGACTACTATCTCTGCTTTTTTCGCATCGTCATGACGCACATCGATTAAGTGCCGAAACGTCGCCATTTCCTGTTGGACGGTCACGACTGGTACGAAAAGCGTTATATAAGACATCATTAAATCTACCGTCCCATACGCATCAGCTGGCAACGTATGGGTGTATAACGGCAGTAAAAAGAAAGACAGAAACTGCGTAAAAATCTTTCCCGCCATCATTATTATCGTATTTTTCACTAATTCTTTATGTTTTGAGACCATAATTCATCCTCTTTTTAAAAACACATCTAGCTTTTTAAAATGTTCTTCGGCGTCTTCCGACAATTCTCTGATCTCGCCATAGCAAAGTGATTTCATAATTATTTCCGGATCCTCTATGCTATCTATATCTTCAATCCTTAACGATATACCATCGAAATTTATATCCTCAAGCATTTTTTTTGTCTTATCACTATATATAATTGGGAAGACTTTTTTCTTAAATACTAATCCTAAAACCACCGCATGGAACCTTGTCCCCACAACTATTTCTGAAGAAGAAATAAGCCTCAGTGCTTCACCTATATTGCCATGATAATAGTACGGGCGAATCTTGTCATTAGACGTTCTAGATAGAACCCTTTTGATAGCATCCTCATCCCCCTCGAACTTACAAAACGACATTAATACCACCTCATATCCATTCTTTGCATACCAGAGTGCAACCTCCGCAATTTTTTCTTCATATACTTTTGAATACTTACTCAATTTCTTTCTATTCTCCAAATCTATCACTGAAATAACTATCTTTTTTTCTTGTTTAGTATCATATTTAGCAACGTCAAGTCCAAAAACAATATCCGGCGCCACCCTCACATTGCATAAATCGCTAAACAAACTAGCGGAATATCTATCCCGAAAGCAAACGTCTTCTGCTTTTTCAAACACTCTCTTATACGCATCGTAATAAAATTGATCGTCATATGGACCAAAGTTAGAGCCAACAACAAATAGTGGGATTTTGCCACCATATTTTTTTCTTAATTCCTCAAGCAGTTTATCTTCTTTATCGTTTTTTTCCATAAACATGGAGCCACCAAGTATAATATTCGCAATATATTTTTTATTATTACCGAACTTTTTCCTAAAAACCAAACCTTTTACTTTATCTAATATTTTGCACGCAAAAGTTCGACCGCATACATTATCAAAATCATAACTATCAAAATAATCATTTTCTGCAGCCGTAAAAAACTTTATGTCTTTATAACGCTGTGCAATTGTTTGCAAGAAAAGATCATCACCCAAATTTTTCTTTAAATACATTTCTAAAAATATTTTTTTCATGATATCCCCCCAAACACCCAAGTCTGATAAGGAATTATTCCTTGCCACCCAAGCACCGAATATTGTACATAAAATATAGCTACTAAATAAGTAACAAAAAGCCCCTTTACTAATAGTCTAGTGTTCTTCTGCGGTATTCCTTGAATTAATTCTGGCATTAACACAACGATTGGCATCATAAAGAATAACCCAAAGCGCGATAGATACTTCGCTGCAGTGCCAATCGCACGAAAAACAATACCCGATATTGTCAAATTTTCAAAAACCATTATTTCGTTCTTTAGCTCCTTATTAGCGCGCTTTCCTAACAGTACAATCATCAGAACAATTGGCAAATATGCTATGGAGCTGGTAAATGATATTTTTTCCACATCTATGCTCCCCAACATATAATCATACTGAGTTATACCATTATCTATTAACAAGCCATTTAGAAAAAATAGCACCATCACAATAATGATTATGGAAGCTATAACGCTCAGCGTGGTGAAGACAACATTCTTTCTTTGAGAGGCGTAAATAATAACAAGGTATGGAAGGACTATTAATGACGTAGTATGAAATAAAACTGCAGCTACAAAACTAGCTACACTGCATTTTGTCCTGTTCTTTAACATATACACATAAGCAAGCAGTATGAATCCCATAGCAATACTTTGGCGCATTCCATTCATCCCAAACGGCAAAAATAAGACACAATAAGCCAAAACCGAATAAGCTAAGTATTTATAATCATAAAGTTTATTGACTTTATATATAGGCCACAGTAACAAGAACCCCAATACTACAAATATTAGTTTTGCGTCACTCAAAACATATGAACAGACTTTAAAAATCGCCGCCACCAGTAATTCCATACGCAACGATGGCAATTTTTCCCACGGAGTATTCGCAATTTCGCCATAAGCCTTTAAATAATTATCGTAATCAGCCCCAACATTATAGCGAAATCCTACAAAAGCCAGCAGGACCAAAAAGCTCATTAATACAAAAATACTTCTAAGTATAGGACGTTTTTGACGCATGGCTGCCCAGTTCAATATAAAAACGAAAACGAAAATTCCAAAATATATCAGACAATCAATCATTTATGAAATCTCACAATCTTCCTGTACATTTTTATATATCTCCAAATAGCATCATAATCCAAACGGACTACAGCATTTATTATCCCACGATTTTTTATTTTTTCCAACCAACCCAATGTCTCCATATATTCATTCAATTCGTTAATATCGATCCCCGTAAGTTTTTCTTTTGTCAAAATTCTACTTAAGTCATTAATAAACCTGGCCTTTTTACATCTTTTTACTTTTGCGACGCCCAATATAGAACCTTTTATCATTCTAACCTGGTTATAAACTACTTTTTTTCTAAAATCTTCGTCATTTTCCCTAACACTTTTTATAGCTTCATTGCTTACCAAAATCCGGTCAGATATGTTTCTAAGGCAAATATCATATTCGTTGGTTCTAGTTATAGATTTACTATTAAAACAATAATAGTAAAGCGGGGCATTAATTACTAGCATGCTGTCAGTATTTTTGTGTACTCTCAAGTTTGTCAAAAAATCCTCTCCGAAACAAAGTGACGATTCAAAAACGCCTTTTTTCTGCAACATTTTTGTCTTATATGCCTGCAGGCATAGGCTATTTAGCTTATATGTAGTCAATAATAAATCCATTATTTTGCTATGGTCAATAACAAAATCTCCGCTAGAATTAAAAACTGGAGCAATAATTTTTCCGTTTTTTTGATGCTCGCCATTAAAACGCACGGCATCTACATCGTACCGTTTAAAGTTATCAACGATTATAGATACAGCGTCACTTGCAATGTAATCGTCCGAATCAACAAACATTACATATTCACCAACCGCTTCACTCACACCGATTGCTCTTGCAGCATTTGGTCCCTTATGTATACCACACAAGACCTTTATACGTTTGTCGCAATCAGCATATTTTTTCATTAAACTAAAGGTGGAATCAGAAGATCCGTCATCAACAACAATGATATCAAGAAGATTATATGTCTGGTTAATAATAGAATCGAGGCATCTTTTTAATGTTTTTTCGGCATTATAGGCCGGGACAACAACGCTAACAACTATTTTATTTGCGTTTATCATTTTTCGCCCCCACCAAGACTTCGATAAAATTTTTGCATCTTTTTACCGTTTTGACTTATATCCAAACCCGCCTTCATGAGTTGCTCTTTCACATTTCGTCGAGTCAAATCTGTACGTAAGATTCTTTCGCTCCACTTTTTTTCGCCAGATTTTAAATCTAACCCACAAACTAGGCTCGTTGCAAAGACTTCTTTTGGCAATCCATTCGTGCAAAAACACGGTAATCCAGACGCTTGCGCTTCTAGCAATGCAATTCCTAGACCCTCGCATAAAGAAGGGAAAATAAAACAATCCATGGCTGCATAATAATCGGAAATATTGTGGATATCCGAGAGAATAATCACATCTTTTTCTAAATTATTCTTTTTTACATAGTTAAATAGTTTTGTCTTCTGGGGGCCAGAACCAATAATTATAAATTTGCTATTCTCCAGCTCGGGCTTTTTTCGCATTTCCATAAATACTTTAATCGCAAAAATCTGATTCTTTGTCTTACTTAATTTCCCTACATTCCCAAGTAATAAATCCCCGTCTTTAACGCCAAGTTTTTCTCTGTATTTTTTTCGAACATTATTCTCAACAGAAAACCTCAGAACTTCAATTCCATTATTTATCACGGTAAACGGTCTTTTTCCGAAAGCCTTCTTACCGGCCTGTTCAGAACAAGAAACATAGACATTAGCCAGTCTCAAACAAAGCCTAATAAAGAAATGATTTAACACGCTTTTTAATACATTATCAGAATACTTTACGCTATGTATATGAATAATCCTTTTGCTAATACCATATCTCTTAGCGAATAATAAGTATGGCATACCGTAATTAAATGTATGGCAATGAATAACATCATACTCTTCTGCATGATTTTTAAAAAAACCTTTCAAAGATCTCCAGTTCACCAAGAAGCTCTTCTTAAAATAAAAAATTTTCCCACCACTTTTTAAAATTTCTGCCGCATATTCATTTTTTACGCCAGAATAAATCGCAACATCAATATCAAAAGTATCACGCAGTTCACGATAATAATTCATAATATGCGAGGCTACGCCACTTTTGACATCTAGAGACGGAGACACCACTAGAATCTTCATTTTTTTTCCGCTGCCATTTTTGACGGTCTTATTTCTTTTCCCATCGTCTAGTGCTCTCTCGTTAATATCTTTTTTCCTCATTATATCCTTCTCCTCACCGCGTTAAAACAATACGATATAAAATACATCGTACTTTTTACAATCCCAAAGCGTTCAACGTTTCGATATAGATTCCACGTTCTCTTTAGAGCAGTAAACTTATTTGAAGACAGAGAGGCCCGACCTCGTCGATAATACGACAAGACCTCATTCAAACCACACGCATAATCTATCTTCTTTAATACCTTCCACCACGTCGCTGTATCCTGGCCCCTCCATACATCAGGCATCATCACATCCTCCTTGGACATTTTTCTCATATCGAACATTACCGTACTCGTCCAAATTGTGGTGTTCTTGAGCGCTTGTTTATAGGTAATTTTCGTCGGCACAGAGACTATCCTACCGTTTGGTTTTCCAGAAGCATCGGCAAACTCATAACTAGTGAAAGAAAAAGCACAATCTTTTTCTCTCATAAAATTAATCTGTTCTTCTATTTTTTTTGACTCCCACAAGTCATCAGCATCTAGAAAACACAAAAAATCCCCGCTACTAGCCTTTATCCCTTTGTTCCTAGATTTCGCCGCACCATCATTACCCTCTGACTTAATTACTTTAATTTTTTTTGACTTACATTCTTTTATGATATCTAGCGTTTTATCAGTAGAGCCATCGTCTACGATAATCCATTCCCAATTCGTATAGCTTTGCAATAAAACCGTTTTTATAGTTTCAGCAAAAAAATCTTCACCATTATAAACTGGTGTGACAATCGACACTAAAGGATTCTTTAAATTATCGTCCATTTTCTTTTTTTAGATCCTTAATATCGTTATGTACTTTCTTCTTTCCAGCGTCAGCCTCTTTTATACTTAATACTTGCTTGATTGTCAAAAACACCACTTTCGTGTCCATTTTTAACGAATAATTATTTACGTACTCTAAGTCATAGTTTATTTTTTCAAACACATTTAGCCCATTACGCCCTTTTGCTGCTGCTAGGCCAGTAATCCCTGGTCTTACGCTATAGCGCCTGCGTTCTTGTTCGTTCATATTGTCCCAATATTCTGGGATCCATGGTCTTGGCCCAATAAACGCCATCTGTCCACGCAACACATTAATCAGTTGCGGCAACTCATCAATTGATGTCTTTCGAAGCCACCCACCAACCCTTGTGCACTTATCATCACAAGACAAGTCTTTCATATTATTATCCTGCGACATACTCCTAAACTTCAAAATATTAAATTCCTTCCCATTTTTACCAGTCCGTTTTTGTTTAAATAGTACTGGGCCTGGGCTATCGAATTTTATTGCAGCCGCCACCACCAAAAATAGCGGCAAAAGCATTACCAACGAACAAAAAGAAACCGTCGCATCAAACCCTCGTTTGAAAGCTCCGTAAGTGAACAGTCTCATCGGAGCAGCTACGAAAACAGGACGCAAAAAAGAAACGTTTCGGCTCGCAAAACCAGACTCTTTATCAATAGAAGGATGAACTTCCACGTTTCCTCGCATTCGTTTTTTCATTTTTTGTTAAATATATTTTACTATTTTATACCTAAAAAGTCAATTAAGGTTATCCGCAATAAAAACACCACCATATATTATGTACAGTGGTGTTTTTTCTATGTGGCCTAGTTTATTACCAAACACGTACCAAGATTTCGCCACCAAGGCCATTTTTCTTGGCTTCGCGGCCAGTCATCAAACCTTTAGAAGTGGATACAATTACTGCACCACGACCAGATTTAACTACTGGAAGCTCAGCTGCCGCAGAGTAAACACGGCGACCAGGTTTAGAAACTTTTGTGATCTCGTTGATTTTTGCAATTTCACCAGGATTTGCAATTACAACGCGAAGGATTCCGCGTGGTTTACCATCCTGTACTTCAAAACTAGCGAGATAACCATTTTTTACCAAAATGTCTACGATTGCTACTTTTAGCTTGGAAGTAGGAACGAGAATTTCAGTCTTGCCGGCGCTAATCGCATTACGAATGCGGGTAAGTAGGTCGGCGATTTGATCAGTAGATTGTAATGACATATTTTCTCCTTTCTCCTACCAGCTACTCTTTGTTACACCAGGAATTTCGCCCTTAGATGCTTTTTCCCGGAAATTAATACGACTTAGGCCAAAGCGGCGCATATAGCCACGTGGACGACCATCCAACATGTCACGGTTTTTGAGACGAGTTGGAGATGCGTTACGTGGAAGCTTTTGGAGACCTTCTAGATCGCCAGCAGCTTTTAGCTCTGCACGCTTTGCAGCATATTTTTCATACATTTTGCGACGCTTTTCGTCACGGAGAACTGCAGATTTCTTAGCCATCTTACTTATCTCCTTTCACGAAAGGCATTCCGAAGAGTTCTAGCAATTTAGTGCTTCCTTCCTTTGAACCATTTTTAATAATAAACGTTACTTCTAGACCGTGAAGGACTGCTGCATCTTCGAAAGTGATTTCTGGGAATACAGTTTGTTCCTTCAACCCTAGGTTGTAGTTACCTTGCTTGTCAAAAGCAGTGCGAGATACGCCGTGGAAATCACGAACGTGTGGCAATGCAATGTTGATAAGACGATCTACAAATTCGTACATCTTGTCATTGCGAAGAGTGGTAAGATAGCCAACTGGCGCACCCATACCTTTACGAATTTTGAAGGTTGCAATAGATTTCTTTGCAAGACGAGAAGTTGGGGCCTGACCAGTGATTTTGGCCAAAGTAAGCTCAACTGTCTCGGTAAATTTCTTATCTTCACGCTTCTTGCCTACACCACAAGAGACGATAACTTTCTTTAGCTCTGGAACTTGGTTAATATTCTTAAGACCGAGTTCTTTTGCTAGCTTCGCCTTGAGCTCTGTGTTGTAGAGAGCTTTGAGGCGTGGTTGTGCTACAACTGCTTTTGCAGCCTTAGTAGCAGCCGTTTTCTTTTCCGCCATTACTTAGCTCCTTTCTTTGCTTTTGAGTCTTTTTTATCTGCTTTTTTAGCAGTAGCTTTCTTTTCTACTTTAGCAGCTTCAACAAGCTTCAAGTTAGATAGATCAATACCAACATGAATAGTCTTTTTACCACCTTGTGGGTTTAGGTAAGTTTTCTTCATGTGGCGTTCGCGTACTTCGATACCCTCTAGGCAAGCTTTGCCGGCCTTGCGGTCGATCTTTACGATTTTTGCGGTTTTGCCTTTATTATCACCGGCAATTACCATTACTTTGTCGTTTACTTTTAAATCTGCCATATTAGAGTACCTCCGGTGCAAGGCTGATAATCTTAGAGAAGCCGAGATCGCGTAGTTCGCGTGGGATAGGACCAAAGACACGAGTGCCTTTTGGAGTCTTATCTTCGTTCACGAGTACAGCAGCATTCTCGTCGAAACGGATGGTAGAACCATCTGGACGGCGGATTGGAGCAACTGTACGTACGATTACGGCTTTTACGACAGCCTTTTTCTTTACGTTACCAGTAGGTGATGCTTCTTTTACAGAACAAGTCACAATGTCGCCTACTCTTGCATACCTAGCTCTAGTACCACCAAGGACACGGATTACTCCGAGCTCTTTTGCACCAGAGTTGTCGGCTACTTTTAATCTAGTTTCCTGTTGAATCATTTTCTATTCCTCCCCTTCTTTGGCTTCAAATTCGACGGTGTTTACGTCTTCTTTGAGCTCAACAGTACCGTGAGAGCGCTCGAGCACCTTTACCAAAGTGTAAGCTTTAGTCTTGGAAAGTGGACGAGTAGCTGCAATTTCTACACGGTCGCCGATTTTAGCTTCATTTTTCTCATCGTGAGCAGTATATTTACGAGTTTTTGTGTACTGCTTACGATAGAGTGGGTGAGTTTCACGACTGACGATGGAGACGGTAATGGTCTTATCACGCTTGTCGGAGGTAACTGTCCCTACTAATGTGTGTGCCATATTAGAACTCCTCTTTCTTAATAATTTTACATTTTACTGGCAACTTGTGAGAAGCAAGGCGAAGAGCCTCTTTTGCTTGCTCATCAGTTACGTCGGCGATTTCAAACATTACAGTACCAGCTTTTACCTTTGCAACGAAGAACTGTGGTTCACCTTTACCGGAACCCATTTTTACGTCTAGAGGTTTCTTGGTAACTGGAGTGTGTGGGAAGATGCGAATCCAGATCTTACCACCACGTTTAATGTAACGGGTAATTGCTTGACGAGCTGCCTCGATTTGACGACTATTGATACGCTCATTGTCGAGAGACATAAGACCATAGTCACCAAATGCTACAGTATTACAGCGGGTAGCAACACCTTCATTTTTACCTTTGCGCACTTTGCGGTGTGCAGTTTTCTTTGGAAGTAAAATAGCCATATTATTTCTCCCCCTTGTAGATCCAAACCTTTACACCTACGATACCAGCAATAGTTGGTGCGTGATGACAATGGAAATCAATGTCAGCACGAAGGGTGTGTAGAGGCACAGAACCTTCAATAAACTTTTCACGACGGCTCATTTCAGCGCCGTTTAGACGGCCAGATACTTCGATACGTACACCTTTAGCGCCAGCGTTCATAGAAGACTGGAGTGCAGTCTTTACTGCGCGGCGGAAATTCATACGCTTACCAAGTTGGAAGCCGATATTCTCAGCTACGAGCTTAGCGTTAAGTTCTGGTTTTTTAACTTCTTCTACATTGATACGGACAGGGCCGTCAACGATTTTTTCAAGCTCTTTCTTGAGCTCG
The DNA here is from genome assembly GCA_017557865.1 of Candidatus Saccharimonadota bacterium. GTDB lineage: Bacteria > Patescibacteriota > Saccharimonadia > Saccharimonadales > Saccharimonadaceae > Nanosyncoccus. Next base: position 3,889 of record JAFYXW010000008.1, on the reverse strand, counting down.
TTGATGCCCGCGCCTTGCTTACCAATTACTGCACCAGCTTTTGCGGTGAGAATAGTAATGGTAGTAAGATTAGCGGAGCGTTCGATGTTGATTCGTGCAATAGTTGGACGGCTTTTGTAGCGGTCTTCAATGAGTTCACGAATCTTTACGTCTTCCACTAGCCAATGGCGAAAATCGCTCTTCCTGGTAAACCATTTTGAAGACCAATCTTTGCTGACCTGGAGACGGTAAGAGATGGGATTAACCTTCTGACCCATATTACTTTTTCTCCTTCTTTTCTGCTTCCTTAGCTGGAGCAGCTTTTACTTTCTCTTCGCCGGCGACCTCGACAAAGATATTGCTACTAATCTTTTCGTAAGGAAGGGCACGACCGCGAGATGCTGGAACGTATCTACGCATGCGGGTACCGCTTGTTACAAAAATTCTTGCAATGCGAACAGTTTTTGGATCGATGCTAACTTTGGAATTGTTAAGTAGGTTTGCGTTAGCAGATTCGATGGCTTTACGAACAGCCTTGGCAGCACGGCGTGGAGTATTCTCTAGGATTACTACAGCGTCTGCTACATAACGGTCACGGACCAAGCTAGCTACAACGCTAGTTTTGCGTGGCTGGCTGTCGATGCCTTTTTCATATGCGTGTGCGAAATGTGTAGTCATAATTTATTTCCCCTTCGCTGCGGCAGCTTCAGCTGCTTTCTTGCCACCATGGCGTTTAAATTTACGAGTTGGCGCAAACTCACCGAGCTTGTGACCTACCATGTTTTCAGAAATGAATACAGGTACGTGAACTTTACCATTGTGAACGGCAATCGTACGACCAACCATTTCCGGAGAAATCGTAGACTGACGAGCCCAAGTCTTGATCACGGTACGATCTTCGGCGGAGAGAGCAGCAACTTTCTTCGCGAGTTTGTAGTCTACAAATAGACCTTTCTTTAGACTCCGAGACATTATTTCCTCTTTCCTTCGTGGCGACTGCGCACGATCATTTTATTAGTTTTCTTATTGTGACGAGTACGATATCCAAGTGTAAGTTGACCCCAAGGAGTACGAGGAGCCTTACCCGAACCGTGACGACCACCGTCACCACCACCGTGTGGGTGGTCTGTAGCGTTCATTACAACACCACGTACAGTTGGACGGATGCCTTTACGGCGACGGCGACCAGCAGCACCAATCTTTACGTTTTGGTGTTGAAGGTTTGATACCGTACCAATTGAAGCTTCACAAGCTACGAGTACTTTGCGAACTTCGCCAGATGGCATTTTAAGAGTGGCATAGCCATTTTCTTTTGCCATTAGCTGAGCTGCAGCACCGGCAGCGCGCACCATTTGTGCACCTTTACCAGGTTGAAGTTCAATTGCGTATACAAATGTACCGACTGGAATGTTTTCGAGTGGTAAGCGGTTGCTGTCCTCTACTTCAATTTCTGTGCCAGTTTTAAAAGTGGTACCTTTTGCCATTTTGGTGTCTGCGATTACATAGTAATAAACACCATTTTCATCCTTTACGCGAGCGATACGTGCGCTACGGTTTGGATCATATTCAATTTCCTCTACAGTGAAAGTAAGATTCTTTGGTAGGTTGTAAGTCACAATACGATAGTGACGTTTTACACCACCACCACGGTGACGTACAGTAATACGACCTTGGTTGTTCTTACCTGCTTGTTGTTTCTTCGCCGCGAGGAGTGATTTCATCGGCTTCTTAGTCGTAATTTGATCGTAATCTTCGGTCGTTTTTTGACGTTGAGCCGGAGTAATCGGGCGATATGCTTTAATAGCCATTACTTAGTCTCCTTACCTGCATTCTTGTCTGCCTTTTTGGCGGTTTTTGCCTTGGCATCCTTTGCGCTGGTTTTATTTTCTTCTTCAGGCGTATCAAATACCTTGATAAAATCGCCCTTCTTCAAAGTAACATATGCGTACTTTTTATCTTTGCGGTGAGTAATACCAGGATAAGCGTGTTTACCTTTGCTAAACTTGGTTTTCTTGCCGTCGCGGATAAGAGTGCGAACATCTGTTACGGTTACGTTGAATTCTTTTTCAACCATCTTTGCTACGTCTTGCTTAGAAGCACTTAGTGCTACTGGAAATACGTAGGTACGATTGGTTTGCTCGAGATAGCTTTTCTCGGTTGCACGTGGTTCAAGGATATTCATATTATTTCTCCTCTCCCATTAGCCAATCTTTAATGATTGGTAAAGATTTCTCAGTGATAATGATTTGATCTGCATTCAAGATATCGAATACATTCAAATAGGTAGGACGAACAACTTTAAGAGTTGCAACGTTTGCAGTAGCTCTACGTACGAGTTCGTCTTTTTCGCTCACTACGAGCAAAGTATTTTTGCTCATGTCAAATTTGTTGTCATTAAAGAACTTGATAGTTTCTTTAACTTTACCTTTTGGACAAGCGAAAGTTTCAGCAGTAAAGACTTTTTTGTCTTTATTTTGCATGCTGAGAGCCTGGCGAATAGCAACGCGTTTTGCAGATTTGCTAATCTTCTTGGTGAAGTTCTCTTCACCGGTGCGGCCGAAGGCTACACCACCATGGCGCCAGATAGGGTTACGGGTAGAGCCGAAACGAGCACGACCAGTACCTTTTTGTTTCCATGGTTTCTTGCCACCACCACTTACTTCACCACGCTTCAAAGTTTTGGCGTGAGAGCTGCGGGAGTTTGCAAGATATGCATCGTAAGCGAGTTTTACGAGTTCGTGATTTTCTACGGTTAAACCGAAAATATCTTTGTTCAAAGTAGCCATATTACTCCTTTCCCTCCACCGCTACGATACCTTTCTTAGGGCCAGGCACAGCGCCTTTAAGACCGATAAGGTTATTGTGAGCGTCAATATAAGCAACTACCAAGTTCTTTACAGTAACTTGATCGTGACCCATACGGCCAGGCATTTTCTTGCCTTTCCAAACTTTTTGTGGGTACATAGAGCCGATGGAACCGACTTTTCTAATGTCGCCCTTAAAGCCATGGGTGTTGCGGGATTCGTTAAAATTCCAGCGCTTTACAGTACCAGCGTAGCCTTTACCTTTGCTGGTGCCGGTAACAGTAACTTTGTCACCGAGTTTGAAAGCTTCTACGGTGATAGTATCACCAAGTTTCATGCCTTCTGGGATTTCGTTTACGCGGAATTCCTTGAGTACTTTAGGATTGATATTTTCACCAGCCTTTTTAGCGTGGCCAGTAACCGACTTGCTCAGATTCTTACCCTGACCAAAACCAAATTGCACAGCATTATAACCGTCTGTTTCGACAGTTTTTATCTGAGTCACTGTGATTGGCCCGGCTTGAAGGACGGTTACAGGAGTAACAACGCCATCGTCACCGATGATCTGGGTCATACCAATTTTGGTGCCGAGAATGACTTGCATTCTATTCCTTTCCTTTATATTGCCATTCCGCCTCTGTACAACAGGCAGAATATTTCTCGCAATTTTTTAATATTTTTTACATGTAAATAACTAGACTTTTAGGCCGGTTTCCGCTCGTGAGTTTTACGGACCTCTCCTTATGTCTAGATAACAGTATTATTGTATCACACTTTTTCCCTAATGACAAGGGGTATTTTTGTATTAATTTTCTTGTGTGGAGTTGACATTCAAATTGGTGTGCGGTAGAATTAATTCAAGTTAGGTTAATTGCTCTTGCGTTTCGCAGGAGCAATTTTTAGTTTAATCGTTACTTTTACGTTTTCGACTTTAACTTCCATAACCCTCCTTTCTCCTTACCGTTCTTAATTATAAAACTGCCAACCCCACGTCCGAAAAAGTAGCATACCGAAGAGCAAAACACAACCCCCACTTATCTAAATTAATGCATAAGTATTTTTACCCACGATTATTTTTCTAGATAAGAGTCGATAAAGCCGTCGAT
>JAFYXW010000006.1 GCA_017557865.1 Candidatus Saccharimonadota bacterium | reverse complement strand
GTTCTGGTCCCACCATTCGAGGGTTCGAATCCTTCCGCCCTAGCCATTTTTTGTGCAAGAGAAAAGGACGCATAGTGCGTCCTTTTTAATGTAAGTTTGGATTAGTTGCCGTATGTATAAAGCGGCCCTCTGTCATCTGTTGAATGAACGTTCTTGATGGTTCCATCGGGGTATTCGTCCCATGAAAGATGTCTGTCATGTCCTTCGTTATTAACATAAACGGTGTAATGGACATAGCCATCTTTCTGATGTGATGTTTTGGTTCCGCCGGCAGCAATGATGCTTGCAGCAGCTCTTTCAACGTCAACTTTTCCAGGGTTGTAGTATAAACTCATAATATTGCCCTCCATAATGTACATTGTTTACGCAACAATTATATTTTAACACATAATGTTATAAAAGTCAACTAATCCTAGCCATTTTTTGTGTTTTATGTTATAATATAGGAAATATTGAGTCAGTGGGCAGCTAGATCTTTTACAGAAAAAGGAGGATAGGTATGGACAAAGAAAAAGAATGTATAATTGCTATGACAGCTGAACAAAAAGTAATTTATGATTTCGCAGTGTTAAAGGCTTATGCGGAAAATGGTAACGAGGATGATAGCTACGATGCCTCCGAAAAAATCGGCACTTTGTGGACGATTTTTCACCAATTTGGTGTTGATATCAATGAGATAACCAAAGAGATGTTCGCGGATGATGTTGTTGACAATTACGACAAATTGATTGAGGCTGGAGCCACAATTGACCTTTCGGAAGAATTGCCAAAACTTACCGCAGAATGTGTTCTTCGTAATCTGGATTTTCTCTACAAAAAAGGTATTCGTGCAAATGCAGCATTTGATGCGATCCTTGAAGATGATCCCGATGTTGCTTTAGAGCGCAAGATGGAAGAGTGGCTAAAAGACGGCGTAAGTGCCGACAAAGTTTACGAGGCGTTCAAAGAGACAATATACAAAAAGGACGTAGAGGAATCCTTGCAGGATATAGGGCTTCTAAAGAATTATGGGGCACTAAATCCCGCTATTTACCCTGATTTCATCAATTCGCATTATTTTTACATCTGGGAACATGGCCCTAATAAGTTGTTAGAGCGAATGAACTGTGGTATGGATTTTCGTAAGTTTTGGGATTGCCTTCATTTTCGTAGTTTTGTATATTCCCTTGAAAAATATTATATCCATGGAGACATGGCAGAAAGAGTCAGGGTTTTTGTAGAAGATTACTTGAAAGCAAGGATGAATATCGAAGAGCTCGCCAAAAAGATGGTTGATGAATTTGAATATCAGTGTTTTGGGGAGGTGTATTATGTTTTGCTTGAAAACGGCGGTGCAGAATACTTAGACGCGGACAAGATTTGCGCTTGGATTTCCCCGCATTGCTTTACAAAAAAAGTAATTGGTTTACCCCGAAAAGAAGTGCTGAAAACGATGCGAAAGTGTAAAGTAAAATTCATAAATCGTTTATTCGGTTTTTATGGGTGGTTTTAGTCACCTGTCCTTTAAAGCTCCCTAGTAAGGGAGCTTTTTTATTCGCTTCTTAGAGCTTCGACTGGGTCTTTTTTGGAGGCGGAGCGTGCCGGGATTAACCCGCCAATTAGGGTCAAAATTACACTCAAGATGATTAATGAGATGGCCGTAGTTGGTGCGAGCGTTGCCGACAAAGGAATGTCGCCTGTAAAGTGGTGCAAAATTAGATTGATAATAGGAATAATCAAATATGAAAACACGATGGCAAAGACGCCAGAAAGAAGCCCGATGATAAAGGTCTCCGCATTAAATATATTTGAAATATTACGTTTGCTTGCGCCAAGCGCTCTAAGAATTCCAATTTCCTTCTTGCGTTCATATACAGAAATATAGGTAATCACGCCAATCATAATTGATGAGACAACAAGTGAAATCGAAACGAATGCGATCAGAACATACGAAACCGCGTCCACAATTGTTTTTACGCTAGACATCAACATCCCAGTAGTATCACTATATTCAATCACCTTATTATTTTTTCCTGCCGCGCTCATTTTTTCGTTATAATCGTCTAACCACTCCATAAAATGTGTCTTAGCATCAAAACTAGTGAAGTAGAAAGATATATGCGTTGGATCGTCCAGGGCTTGGTAACCGAGTATTTGAAGATTGGTTTGCAAAGTAGATTTTTTCTTTGTGAACATTGCCGAAACTACACGTTGCAGTTCATCCTCGGAGAAGTTTAAACGGAATGCGCCTGTAATTGCAGCTGGGTCTACGTGGAAGGCATTTGCAAAGCTACTAGTTAGATATTTAGATAAATCTCCAACCGCCGTCAAGACTTCGGTTTTAATTTTTGCGTCAGTCATAATTACCGCAAAAGTCTCAAACGCCGTGGCAACCTGTGCGCTATCTACGTAATCATCTACACTCGTCCCACTTGCCATTACCGCAAAGTAAGAAGCAGCAAGCCCGCCAAAAGGCTCCACGAAAATCTCGCCCGGCACATGATAAGCGCTAGTTAAATCGTCAAAACCAACTTCATTTGCAGAGTTTTTAGTAAAATCCAAGAATTTTGTTTCATCCATTAACTCAGCTCGTTCGTCAGGAGAGAGAGCCATGTATTTTGCAACTGTCGCGGCAATCACGGCCTTTAATTTTTCTTTTAGAGCGTTCTTGGCCGGTGTAGTATCCACCGAAATATCATTGCCAATACTTGTAATGTACTCCTGAATCTTGCTAGAAATAGCATTTTGGTCAATATCTACACCAATCGCTTTGGATAAAGCCGATTCATCAACACTTACTAGATCTTCAAAACGGAAATTATAATTCTCATTGCTAGCCCCAAACTTTGCATTTGAAAAAATGTCAATTTTTGGGTTATCCAGTTGCTTCTTTACGATCTCGGACTTTGAAGATACTTCAATAATATGTTCAATTAAACTTGGTAAGTATAAAACACCGTTACCAATTGCCAGCATATCGGACTTTGGCGTCACAATCCCTACAATTTTAAGTTTTTCAGACTTATTGTTATAAACGTCCATCATAAAGTTAAGATTTGAAGACATATCCTCGTAAACGTTATACTTACTATTATATTGATATGTGTCGCTCGGCATAATTAGCCTTAGGTCCAAATTCAAAATATCATCATATTCCAAAGTCAAAGGATTATGTGTAATCGTGACTGGTTCCCCGCCCATGATTTTGGTAATAATATTATTTAGCGCATCCGTATCATGTAGCCCCAAAGAATAAGTCAAAAGATCGTTAATCTCTGTAGGGTTCGACAAAATCACTGCAATTTCGTTGTATTTTTCTGGATAGCGCCCAGCTACAATGTCCGTGTCTTCTTTAATATTCTCTTCGGCGTATTGTTTAAACACCGACGTCAAATTTGAATAAGAAGACATTAAAGTAGTATCACCGAGAATTGTCGTAAACAAAGAATTTGGGTTTAACTTTGCGAGCTCGTCGGTGGCGTCAATCGTATAAATTAAAGGATCAATATTATATTCGTTTTCAATTAATCTAATATCGTCTTCCACTTCGCTATAATGCTCGTCTAAGTATTTACGGAAAGATTTTAAGTCGTTTTTGGTAACGTCGCCAAGCGTAGATGTAATTACTTGGTTCTCGTGAATCTTGCCATCAGCAGCTTTTTCGCCATTGCCAGTTAGACTCAGCAAAATACTGGTAAAGTTAGTGCTCTCGCGCTGAATCATCAAAGGATAAGAAGTCAAAGTGTCCCGCTCGATCGAATCGATATAGTTTTGAAAGCCCGTCGACACGGCCGAAATCAATGCAATGCCAATAATACCAATCGAGCCCGCTGCTGCCACAAGTGCCGTGCGCGCTTTTTTGGTGAGCAAGTTATTGTTAGACAGCCCCAGAGCTGTTGCAAATGACATCTTAGTTTTCTTACTTTTTCTTTCGGACTCAATAAGATCTAAATCGGTCTTTTTCTTGCCGTCATATGAATCTGAATCCGATGTGATTTCGCCATCTTTCAAAGTAATAATGCGTGTAGCATATTTATCGGCTAATTCTGGGTTATGAGTTACCATTACCACCAGTTTTTTATCAGCAATTTGTTTTAAAAGGTCCATAATCTGAAGGCTAGTTTCAGAATCTAGAGCACCAGTCGGCTCGTCTGCCAGTAAAATATCTGGGTCATTTACAAGGGCTCTAGCAATCGCCACGCGTTGCATCTGCCCGCCAGATAGTTGATTAGGGCGCTTGTCTATATGATCTTCTAGACCTACATCTTTTAAAGCTTTTTTGGCTCTACGTATACTTTCGCGTTTAGAAATACCAGAAAGCGTCAAGGCCAGACGTACGTTCTGCAAGATTGTTTGATGCGGAATCAAATTATAACTTTGGAAGACAAAACCTACCCGGTGGTTACGATAGGAATCCCAATCTTTATCGCGAAACTTCTTGGTGCTCTTCTCGTTAATAATCAAATCGCCAGAATTATATTTATCAAGTCCACCAATAATATTTAAAAGTGTGGTCTTACCGGAACCAGATGGCCCCAAAATGGCCGCGAATTCGTTTTCACGGAAGTTCAAGTTGATGTTTTTTAAAACTTTCTGTTTTATACCACCAACAACATAGACTTTGGTCACACCCTTTAACTCAAGCATTGATTTTATTTTAGCATAAAAATATAATAATGTGTATGGACGAAAGAACTTTCGATCGAATTGAAAAGAAATATATTATAGATCAGGAACAAAAGGATCAGATTCTTCGTGTCATCTCTCGCAAAATGAAACGCGATAAATATCACAAATCTAGAGTTTTAAATATTTATTTCGATACGGACAATTACGACTTAATCATTAAATCAATCGAAAAACCTGAGTTTAAAGAAAAACTTCGCGCCCGCAGTTATGGCGGCTTTGACAAAGTTTTTCTAGAAATTAAAACCAAGACAAAAGGCAAAGAAGTAAACGTTGGCTACAAACGTCGAGTACTAATTACTCACGAAGACTACAACAAACTTGTTGCTGGCAAAAAGACTATGTTAGGACTCGCCAAACAAAAAATCGAGGAAGGCAATGATTTGCAAATCGCAAACGAAGTAGATTATCTTATTAAATATTTTGATTTGAAACCAAAAATTCTTGTCTATTATGATCGAATTAGTTATAAAGGCGAGAATGAGCTTCGCATTACTTTTGATGAAAATCTTAAATACCGTAACAAGAACTTAAAATTCACTAGAAGCGCGAAAGATAACCACTATTTTAATAATGAAAAAAATATTATAATGGAAATTAAAGCGAATGGCGTGATTCCGCTTTGGCTTGCCAAGGCTCTGTCTTCCGCCAAAGCGTACCCTATGAGTTTTTCAAAAATTGGTAAAATATACGAACGATTAAGAAAGGAGAATAATGTTTAATAGTATATTTGATCCCAGCACAACTGGGCTTAGTATCACTACAGCGCTAATCTGCGCAGGAGTTGCCTTGGCACTTGGTTTAGCTATTGCTATTACTCACCGCCAAACTTCACAAACCACCAAAGGCTTTTTGATCACTTTGGCAGTATTACCTCTGCTTGTGATGGCCGTGATGATTATGATCAACGGTAATCTTGGCACTTCTATTGCCATACTTGGTGCATTTTCGCTTATCCGTTTCCGCTCAATCCAAGGTCGTGCGAAAGATCTACTTAGTGTCTTCTTTGCTATGATGGTTGGCCTTGCTCTTGGCATGGGCCACGTACTATTTGCTGTTGTCATTACTGCTATTGGCATTTTTGCTATCGTTTTCTTTTCTTGCACACATTTGCTCGAACCAGATACTCATGAACGCGTACTAAAAATCACAATTCCAGAAGATTTGGATTATGACGATGTATTTAACGAAATCTTCAAAAAGTACACGACCCGCGCCAAGCTCGTTCGTATGAAAACCGTCAACATGGGGAGCCTATACGATCTCACTTACGACGTCAAGCTAAAACACGGCGTCAAAGAAAAAGCTTTCCTAGATGAAATTAGAGTCAAAAACTGCAATCTCAAAGTATTGCTTAGCCAACCAGTTCTAGAAGAGGAGATTTAATGAAAGCTCAAGCCAAATGGTTCGCACTCGGAGCGTTTGTCTTGGTGCTAATTGCAGTGGGCATAATCATTAATAATAATCTAGGCAACACCCCGCTCTCTGCCGATGATTTATCTATATATAATGGTGATATTAACACCAACTGGGACGTGCTCGACCAAATTGATGTTACCCTAAGCGAAACTTACACGATCACAAAATCTGGAGTTTATACTTTTACTGGTACACTTCGGGGCGGCAGCATCATTGTTAACGCCGGGAAAAACAGTTCGGTCAGGATTATTCTAAAGAATGTTTCAATCACGAATTATACCGGCCCTGCAATTATGTGCCATGAAGCAGATAACCTATTGATTGAATTTGAGGGTGATAATTACCTTGCCGATGGCGGTTCTTACGATAGTTCATTAGACCAAGATGTCGAAGGCGTAATTTATTCCAAAGCCGATCTAGCACTAGGCGGCAGCGGCACCCTAAATCTTACTTCGAATTACAAGGATGCTATTGTCGCAAAAGACGACCTAACCATTCGTGGCGGTACTTATAATATTAAGGCTGCAGACGACGCCATTCGTGGCAAAGATAGCGTTTACATCGGCGCCGGTACGTTTAATATTGAAGCCAAAGAAGACGGTATTAAATCCACTAACAATACAGAAGTAGGCAAAGGTTTTGTTTATGTTGCTAGTGGAGATCTGAATTTAAGTGTTGGTGACGACGGTATCCACGCCGAAAACTATTTATTAATCGACGACGCTAATATTGATATTACAAAAAGCTACGAAGGCCTGGAAGGCGTCAAAATTACGATAAATGATGGTGATATCAAAATTAAAGCCACTGATGACGGCATTAATGCTGGTGGCGGCACTAGCGAATCTAATACCCCACGTCCAGGCGGTATGATGGATGCCGATGAAGATTGTGTTCTTACTATTAATGGTGGCAATGTCTATATAGACGCATATGGCGACGGTATCGACAGCAACGGCTACGTATATATCAATGGTGGCAATGTGGTTGTTGATGGCCCAACCAACAATGGCAACGGCGCGCTCGATGCCGGTATTGGTCTATTTGTTAATGGTGGCGAGGTAATCGCAATTGGCTCTAGCGGCATGGCCGAAGGTTTTAGTGAAAAGTCCAATATAAACAGCGTCAGTATTTATTTAAACAACACCGAAGCCGCAAAATCTGCCATTATTATTAGAGACAAAGATAATAATATTATACTCAGCCACACAGCCAAAAAATCATTCTCGAGTATTGTTGTAGCAAGCCCAAAGTTTGTACTAGGCAACACCTATACAATACTTGTCGACGACGTCAGTTATCCATTTACAATCGAAAATACCACTACTATTGTAGGTAATAGCATGAACATGGGCCCAGGCGGCGGTCCTGGCGGAGCCCCATCAAGGCCGGGCAGATTTTAATCTATCTAGGTACCAAGTAGTAGTCTCGGCATCCATTAGCTTGGTTTGCATATTACTGTCATAAACTGTTGGCACGACTTCGGTCTGAAGCAGTTTACCGTTATAGAAATAATGCGCTAAAATGAGGCTTCTAGTGGTACCTGGCCACCAAATTTGGTCAAAGAAGAGGTTGCCTAGACCATAATATATAGCGCCATTGCCATATAATTCATAAGTTTGCGGTTGGTGCGCGCTAGTTCCTACAACTACGTCTGCACCAAGATCAATCAAATGTCTAAAGAACCCAATTTGGTCGCCTGCCGAAGAATTTGCATAGTCACAGGTAGCATTCTCGTACTCAGTATCATATGCACTACATTCATAATATTGAATGTCAATGATCACCTTATCTCCGCGAGCTTTAGCAGCAGCAATTTCTGCCACAGCATTTTCTTCATAATATTGGTTAGCACCTGGCGTATTGTCTAGCGTAGCTCCGCCAGTAGAGAGATTATATGCCAGCATTGTAATGCCTGTGCCCTTTTCGTTTAAAACTAGCGGCGTGGCAGCTTCTGTAGCCGTTTTGCCGCCACCGACAACTTTGATGCCGTTATTATTATATATATCAATTGTCTCGCTTGCAGCATCGTCACCGCAGTCTTGATTATGATTGCCGGTAAGTTCTACAATATCAAGACCAATTGCGTTCAAAGTATCGATAAATCTACGGTCTGCGCAAATATTACTACCGTTCGCCCAGTCCGAAAACGATGCTTCGTTTGAGGTGTGCGTGAGATCAAAAGATGACAGATAGTCTTTAATATAAGCAGAAAAGAAAGTCGCGTCGCCCACTTCGTAAAGTTTACGATTCATGCCGCGCCCCATAGCCGTAACACCAGTTTGCGCAAACGTCAGCACCGTTTCTTTAGTTGGAAATTCTTTTTTAAACGATTCTTCTACTAGCGGTTTAATTTCTTCTTCGTATTTTTCAGATTCAAATTTTATAATCTCGAACTTTGCGCCCTTATTAAATTCTTTTAAATAATAGTAACCATCAAGTGATAATAATTTCTTGCTAAAATCTAAATCATTAATACTGATATAATTAATATTTTCGCTACTAGTTAAAACATTCGTTTCGTTGCTATAAAACTCAGCTACGGGCACTTTCACACTAAACAAATACTCACCTTTTTCGAGTTCTGGAAGTTCATACACCTCTCGTCTAGTGATATGAACGTCTTTATCTAAAACAATTTTCTCTTCGTCGCTATAAAAAATCATATTTATAAGATCGGTTTCTTCATCACTAAGTTCTGTGTCTATATAAACTACGCCTGGTATTTTAAAGATACCGGTCTTTGTAAAAAATTGAATTCCGAAAAACGCCACCGCGAAACAAAACATAAATCCAGTGACGCCAATCAAAACACGTTTCATACCCGAATTATAACATATCTCGTGGTATAATATTATTATGTTCAAGTGGGCATGGCACAAGAAAGATGATGCCAAGAAAGAAATTTCTTCTCCGGATGGGCATATCAAATGTAGTTTTATCCTTAAAAATGGACAGATTTTTTATGCCGTGACTAAAGACGATCGTACAATCACTCGTCCTTCCGCCCTTGGCTTTTTAGTTTGCGGCGAGGAACCACTAGGAAAAAACCTCTCGCTCGTCCGTTCGCAAACTAGAAAACATACCGAAACAATCGAAATGCTTTGGGGCGAAGATCAATATATAAACAATAACTATAACGAACTCGCCGTTTATCTTGCCGAAAGTACGCCCACTCGCCGTATTTTTACTCTACGTTTTCGCGTATTTGATAGTGGCGTAGCCTTTCGTTACGAAATCCCGCCACAGCCAAAGTTTCAACGTATCACTATTGCCGACGAGCTTACGCAGTTCAATGTAGACTTAAACACTACGGCCTGGAAGATTCCAGCTTATCAGCCGGATCGCTATGAATATAACTACGAAAAGTGCATGGTTTATGACCTTAAACATTCTGTACATACACCACTTACTCTACGTACTCCTACTGGTTATTATCTTTCTATCCACGAGGCTGCACTTTATAACTACGGCTCAGCCACAATTAAACTTGAAGACGACGTTTTAAAAACGGATATTACACCGCTCTCAGATGGGACCAAGGCTCATGTTGCCCTGCCTTTTCAAACCCCATGGCGAGTAATCATGATTGCAAACTCCGCAATTGAGCTTACCACTAATCGAATGATTTACGCACTAAACGATCCGCCGGCTTCAGACTTTTCATGGGTTAAGACCTTAAAATTTATCGGTATTTGGTGGGCAATGTTTGTTGGCGAATGGACTTGGGCTCCAGGCGAACGCCATGGCGCTACTACGGCTCACGCCAAAGAATACATTGATGCTGCCGTGCGACTAGGCATTACAGGACTTTTGATCGAAGGCTGGAACGAAGGCTGGGAAGGCGATTGGCTTGAAAACGGCATCAATAATAAATTTACTATTGCAACGCCAGACTTTGATCTAGAAGAAGTCGCTCGTTATGCAAGACGTCATGATATCGAAATCGTCGGGCACCACGAAACTGTTGGTTTTGTTGATAATTATGAAAACCAACTCGAAAGTGCCTACGATTATTACGTACGAAATCATATTAATTATATTAAGACTGGTTATGCAGGCAGTATGATGACGATTAATGGCCGTAAAGAATATCACCATTCTCAGCTCGGCGTCAATCATTATCAAAAAACAATCGAACTTGCCGCCAAAATGCATATTTGTCTAGATATCCATGAACCAATCAAGGGCACTGGTATTGAGCGCACTTGGCCAAATCTACTCAGTCGCGAAGGTGCACGTGGCCAAGAATATGAGGGTGGAGCGCTCAGCCCATCACATGCCTGTTTCTTGCCGTACACCCGCCTTCTGGCTGGAGGGATGGACTATACCAACGGCATCCTAGATATAGCAAATAGTGTCAAGCGTATAGCCACTACCGTCTCTCGCCAACTTGCCTACTTCGTTACGATTTACTCCGGCATGGCTATGGCTGCAGACCGACCATTTATTTACGAACATCGGTTTAAAGATCTTTTTCAGTTCATTCATGATGTTCCGACCAACTTCGAAAAAACTATTCCGCTCGCAGGCGAAATTGGCGAATACTTCGTCGTGGCCCGCAAAAGTCGCGACAATGAAAACTGGTATATTGGAGGCGTCACAGATGAAACTCCACGACGAATCCTTGTTAATCTAGATTTTCTTGGCGACGGTTATTATTATGCCGAAATCTATGCTGACAGCAAAGACGCGCATTTCCGCGAGAATCCATTTGGCTACGAAATCACTCGTCGTCGCGTTACCAAAAACGACACCTTAGACATGTATATGGCACCAGGCGGTGGTTTTGCTATTCGATTGTCGCGGTAATAATTAATCGGTGCGATGCGCCGCCATTTTCATATAATTCACCAGCACAAGTCATCAAAACGATTGTTTTTTCTTCGCTGTTTTTTAGAAGGATATCCATATTGACATCATCTCTTTTTAGAACCTCAATATTCTCTACAATATACACTTCGTTGTCATAATTAATTACATCACCAACACTAACATTCTCCAGCGCATTAAATACAGTAGTAGAGTGTCCAATCAATAATGTTTTGTTTTCATAACGCGAAAATCTGCCAACAATTGTTTCTGGAGTTTTTAAGGCGTGGTCTTTTAATGTTAAAGTGGTGACGTCGGACGAAAGGTTGATACTTGGGATAGAGAGCTCTGCCGAGATTTCATAACTTACTGCATCGGCAGTTTTTAGACCTTGTGCAAAACAAAATGTCGCGACCAAAAAACAAATCGTCGCAATCACTTTTCGAAAATCAAATGATTTCTTAAGTTCCACACTACTCCTTTTCTTCATTATAACATAAGAATTAAAAACTATGCTATAATTTTTTTATGAAACGTGCTTCGGAAATAGTTGGCAATATCTACCAAAAATATGCACCAAAAGTTAAAGCAATTGGTATAACTCTTGATGTAGATTTTCCGGATACCACTTTTGTGGTTGAGGACAGTGAACGTATCGAAAAAGATCTCGAAAAATCCGTCAAATCCGCCATTTCTCGTACCAAAAGTGGACAAATTAAAATCACCGTTAAAAACGGCAAATTCACTATCTCGGATACTGGTTTAACCTTATCAAAATCAGCCTGCGACGCTCTTACCACTGAACATGTCAAAGTTAAATCTCGTGTTGGCTTTGGCACCACCGTTACGATTAAATAATCACACGCCAGGGTTAAACATTTTTAACTTTTTTTCATGCACTTTGTAATTTTTGTCATGAGCTCCAACTTCTGCCCAAAAGGCTCTTGAATGATCCATATGGTTCAGGTGCGCAAGTTCATGCAAGATCACATAATCGCGTAAAGGCTCTGGTACCTTCATTAAACCAATATTTAAGGAAATCGTTTTTCTAGAAGAACAACTTCCCCATCTAGTATTTGCGTGTGTTAGTCGGCATTTATCATACGTATAACCAAATTTTTTTGCATAGTAATCTAATCGATATGGCAAATATTCCTTAGCCTTCTTCATTAACAACTTTTTTTGATAATCTCGCGCCCGTTGAGTTTCCGGATTTTTGATTGGCAGCTTTTCACGAATCGACGCCCTACTTTGGTTCAAAAGCCTTTTTATTAAAAAATCTGGCGTGCGCTGTGGCACAGACATTTGTAACCGACCAGAAGTCGAGACAGTAAATTTAATCCCGCGCGATAAAGCGTTTTTTCGTACAACAACTTCACCAAATTCAGAATCTTTAATTAACATCTGCCAGACCAGCTAGCACGTGTTTAGTTTGAGTTTCAAAAGTATGTTTGCCGGATAGAATAATCGGGGCTTCCACCTCGGAAGGCGCTTCCAACCGATTAATTGCGTCTTCATAAGCTTGTTTAGCCGCAGAAACGGTCTTAAAACGTGAACGCAAGCGTAATTTAATGGTATTTAAATCAGTTTGAATCCAAATCAACGATGGCTCATAGCCAGCTGCTCTAAAAATGTTACGGATCTCAGCACGATCCTTCTCGGTGTCAATACATCCTTCGAGAACAACCGTAGCATGAGTGCGCGCTATGAGTGTTAGAATATCAAGAAGACCAGCCTGGAGCAAGTTTTCAGTGTTGGCAATTTCTTCTAGGTTATAATAAGTTAAATTAAATTTTTTGGCAAATTTTTCTGCGAATGTAGTTTTGCCGCTACAAGGCGCACCGAAGACCAGAAGCACGCGTGGTTTAGATCTATTACCTTCCATAATAATTCTATTGTATCACAAAAAACTCACTGTGTATTAATTATTTATGCCGTGGTGTGCGGTGAATGAGCTCGCGTCAAGTGGAGCAAAAACATAACCGTTGGCCGTGCAGTGTTGGATAATTCTTTCGACTGCCGCTACTGAAAAATCTTTGATGTCGTGTTGCAAAACTACAGAACTACCGCCAGGTTTTAGAGCCGAGACCACGCGATTAAAGACTTCGTCTGCTGTTCTGGCGCTTCCTGCGTCACCCGCCGAAATGTTCCAGTCAAAATATGTAAAACCACGCTTCGAAACTTCGTTTGCTAGCGCGCTCATAATGTGCGAACCGCCGTCGTATAATCTACTTACTGTGTTCGAGCTCCCGCCTGGAAAACGTATCAACATGGAAGTCTGCCCGGTGATATTTTTAACACGGTCTTGCACCGCATATAAATCGGCAAAATAATTATCCATATTTTGATAGACATAAGAATAGTCGTGAGAAAAAGAGTGCAAAGCCACAGTATGGCCTTCTTCATATTCACGTTTAATTAAGACATCATCGCCGCCGCCAGTCACAAAGAAAGTTGCTTTAACACCGTACTTTTTTAAAACGTCTAAAAGGCCCGCAGTATATGGCCCTGGACCATCATCAAAAGTTAAATGGACTATACCAGTAGGTTGCACTACTTTAACGGTGCGAGTTATAGTGGTCGCGTTGCCGTCCTCATCGGTAACTGTATAAGAAATCACATATTCACCCTCTTTTGTAGTGTCTACTTCGCCGTTAGAAGAAACTTGAACTTCGCTGCGATCGTCATAAGCATCTACGCCGTCATCTTTATATGGTGCATTTATTGCCACAGTCACGATTTCGCCGCCTTTTAATACGACAGTCGGCGGAGTTTCATCTGGAATTCGTGGCGGTTTTGGTTGGTTATTCATTGCGACGCCAGCAATTGTAAGAACTGCATAAATACCAAAAGTAAATATTGTAAGAATAAGTAAAACAATTCTCGACCAGCGGACCCTCATAATTAGCATTATACAACAAAAAATGGCAGGGGCGGCAAGACTCGAACTCGCGTTTGCCCCTTGGGACGCTCCGCGAGTGAGAGGATTGCTGCCACAAAAAAATGGCAGGGGCGGCAAGACTCGAACTCGCGACACCTGGTTTTGGAGACCAGTGCTCTACCAACTGAGCTACACCCCTACGTAATGTCCTTCATTTATTTTACCACAAAAACTACACTTATGCTTTAAAATGTGCTAAAATTGTATAGATGAAAATACTCATGCTTGGTTGGGAACTTCCTCCGCATAATAGTGGTGGACTTGGCGTGGCTTGTTTAAACATGGCGCGGGCCTTGGCACACGAAGGTGCTGATATCGATTTTGTTGTTCCTTACGAGGCAAAACACCCAGAAATCGACTTCATGAATATACTTTCCGCTACCCATCTAGATCCAATCTATCGTTATGGTGGCGGCGCCTACGAAAGTTTACATTTAATCGAAAAGATCATCCCTGTCAAAAATTCTACCCACCTTGTCTCAATTCGTGAAATCCAAAAGTCTTATCAAGATTTTGTTGCGGAATATCTATCTGACCACACTCCAGACGTCGTGCATGCCCACGATTGGCTAACTTACGAAGCCGCCATTATCGCCAAGAAAAATTACGGCATTCCATTTATTGCCCACGTTCATGCCACCGAGTTTGACCGCGCCGGGATGAAGAACGGGAATCCTTTGATTCATGAAATCGAATACGAAGGCTTAATGCTTGCTGACAAAATTATCGCTGTTTCAGAAGCCACCAAACGCATTATCTACGAAAAATATCATATTCCACTAAACAAAATTGACGTCATTTATAATTCCTTGGACGAAGATTATGAAAAAGCCGACTACCATTACGATCAAAATGCATACAACTATATCTGCAAACTTAAATCTATAGGCTACACCGTGGTCTCTACGGTTGGTCGCTTCACCGTCCAGAAAGGCCTTTGGCATTTGATGCAAGCTGCTGCAATGGCCATTGCCAAAAACCCTAAGCTCCTCTTTGTTTTCGCTGGTGACGGCGAGGAAAGAAATGAATTAATCCATCTCGCCGCCGATCTTGGTATTGCTAAAAACGTTATTTTTACTGGTTTTATTCGTGGGCGCAAACTTCGCGACATTTATTCAATATCTGATATCTTTGTAATGAGCTCTGTGTCCGAACCATTTGGCCTAACTGCACTTGAAGCAGCTCACCACGGCGATGCCCTCATCCTCACTAAACAATCTGGTGTTTCCGAAATCATCTGGTCCGCCATGAAATATGATTTTTGGGACGAGCGTAAACTTGCAGACGAAATTATCGCTATTTCGACTAACTCGACCCTACGCAATACGCTCCAACAAAACGTCAAGAACGAATACCACAAAATCTCCTGGAACCAGGTTGCAAAAAAATGTCTAAAAGTTTATAATAAAGTCGTAAACCATAAGAGGAATTAATTTTGCGGGCGATATGTTTATATCTACACATCCACCAGCCACTTCGCTACCGCGAATACTCCATTTTTGACGTCTCAAATAATTCCAATTATTACAATAGCGACTGGAATTCTCGCCAATCCAACGAACGCATTTTCAAAAAAGTTGCCGAAAAGAGCTACCATCCAATGCTCGATTTGCTTGAAAAGAACATCAAGAATTACCCAGGATTTAAAGTTTCCTTTTCTATTACCGGCACTTGGTTAGAACAAGCTAAAAAGTGGGATAGCGCCTTAATTGAGCAAATTCACCGTATGGTTGATACTGGCCAAGTCGAAATCGTTGGCGAAACTTTTTATCACTCATTAGCCTTTTTCTACAATATCGACGAATTTAACGACCAAGTAAAGAAACATAGCGACTTAATTTATGAATTATTCGGCGTTCGTCCACGCGTCTTTCGTAATACCGAGCTTGCTTATAACGACAGCCTTGCAAACTGGGCCGAAGAAAAAGGATATAAAGGCATTCTCGCCGAAGGCTGGGACAAAGTTTTGGGTTGGCGCAGCCCAAATTATGTTTATCGTCCAGCTGGTTGCAAAAATCTTAAACTTTTACTCAAAAACTATCGTTTATCAGATGATATCGCTTTCCGTTTCTCAAACCGCAGCTGGAACGCTTGGCCTCTAACTGTGCCAAAATACATCAATTGGCTTGATATGGACTGTCTCCGCGGCAATCTTATTAACTTATTTATGGATTTTGAGACCTTTGGTGAGCACCAATGGAAAGATACGGGTATTTTCGATTTTATGGATGGCCTAATTCCGTCTTGGCTCAGCCAATATGAAAACAAATTTGTCACCGTGTCCGAAGCCTGCGACCTCTCTGAACCAGCCGACGAGATCTCTATGCCGTCCACTGTCACCTGGGCCGATACCGAACGCGATCTCTCTGCCTGGCTCTCTAATTCACTCCAAACTTCAGCCATGAAAGATCTATTTGCACTACGTGACGATATTCTCGCCACCGGCGATAACACATTAATTTCCGATTGGCGCCATCTTACTACTTCGGACCATCCATATGCTATGTGCACCAAATATTGGAATGATGGCGACGTTCATGCTTATTTCTCTGCCTATGCCTCGCCATACGAAGCCTTCATGTACTTCGAAAACGTCCTTCGCGATATAGAATATAGACTCGGCAACAAAAAATAGCCCCTGAAGGGCTATTTTTAACGTTTCTTTTCTTTAACTTCGTTACGGCCAAGGTTTTTCTTGGTTTCAGTAAAGACCACGTGTTTCCTAAGAACTGGATCATACTTCTTTAGAGACAACTTGTCAGGAGTATTCATCGTGTTTTTCTTGGTGTAGTAAGCACGAACACCAGATTCCTCAGAAACGAGGCCAACGAGTTTGCGTTTAGTATTATTCTTCTTTGCCATAATTCCTACTATTTTACCATAGATATAAAAAAATGGCAAGACAATTCAAAGTCCTACCATCTTTTCATAAAGTACTCTTACGAGCCACACTGCAAATAGTGCAAATCGCGTTCTGTCTGAGTAAGAAACGGACGACCGCATCTAGGGCAGCTCCATGTAATAGAGCGAACTCTTTTTGCACGTGCTTTTGAAAGCATTTTTCTCATCTAATCACCACCTTTCTATATAGATTTTGCAGAAAAAGCTTACAAACGTCAGCTGGCCAAATTATATTATTTTTGGCCAGTTTTTGCAAGCAGTAGCGCGATGAAAGCTTTAATATCTTTGATGCCTTTATCTGAGTCCGCAGTAATCATGAGTTCCGGATCGCCAACAAATTTAAGCGTAGAAATTTGATAATAAACCGCCTTCATAATGTCGAGCAGCATTTTTTCGTCGACAGAATTAAAATCATATTCCTTGTCATATACTTCGCCGTCATTATCTGGCACCACAAACAGAATATGGGCCTTATTCACCTTATATTTGGCGTATTTCGGAGAATTATTTAAAAGCAGCTTATAAAAACCAAGCTGGAGCATATATTTATATAGCGTAGCGTGAGAGGTCCACTTTTCTTTGTGATAACCGGAAGTTTTGAAATCATAAATCTCGATCTCTTTGGTATCTTCATCAATAGAAATATGATCAATTACGCCAGTAACAGGAACACCATCAATTACAAGGTGGTCTGGGCCAAGGTTCACTTCGGCTCTACCACCATGGAGAATATTCGCAAATTTCTTCAGGGATACAGCGAGATCGGCTGGGCCTTTTTCGCGAAGACGAGCTTTTGTTTCTTGTGGCAAATCTTTTTTGTCTAGCTCCGCCAAGAAGTATTCTAAAGCCCGTTCGTCAGATAAATTATTATTAGTAACTTTTTCGAAAGTGGAGTGAATAAGCGTACCAAAAATCATTGCGTCGTTTTCTGTATCAACAGGAGCCATTAGGATACGGTCCTCAAAGAAGGCCTCTGGCCCAGCGTAGCAAACATCTATAAAAGAAGTCAAAGATGAAGCCGACATCCGATAATTATCAACACGTTCCTTATATATAGCCATAAGATCCGGCGATGCATTTACATATGGGACCATCCAAGTGTGGATATTTTTTTCGGCAATTTGAACGGCGCCTAGATCATACATCGTCTCTGCTGAGCCGGCAGGAATAAGCGGCGAAATCACTTTGTCCTCGTCTTCATATTCCTCGAAGTATTCTAGCCTTTCCGGAGATTTATCACTAAAATCATGCTTTGAATTTGTAATATATAGATATTTCTTAGCGCGAGTAAGCGCGACATAAAGCACGCGTAACCTCTCACTGTCCGTAATGCCAGTATGACGAATATGGGTTAAGTTCTTTGGCAGAGTAAGTAGGTTATTATTACCTTTACCTCGACCCCAAGCACTGTGATCGGCCGAAATAATAAAAACATACTCGAACTCAAGACCTTTTGCTCCATGAGCAGTAAGTACCTGTACAGCTTCGTCCGCCTCTTTATATGGGCTAATTACATTTAGGCCCATCTCGGCCTCTTGGTAATCATCCACCATATTAATTAGATCAACCAAGCGAAGTGGTTTCTCGCCAAAATGTTTGTGTAGCTTACCGCGAAGTGACGCCAAATTTTCATACAAAGTAAAGGTAGAATAATCCTTTTTGGCTGCATAATAAGAAAGAAATGGCGAACGGTATCCTTCTAGCTCTGTGGCACCAATTAGATAGTCGAGGAAGATCTCGAGCGGTTCGTTAAATGATTTTGCAATCAAATTAGCAAAGAAAGTCATCACTGCCTTGATATTTTCATTTTCGCTTCCAGCAAAGGTATCAAAAGAAGAAGTTTTACTATATTTAGCTGCACCAGAAAGTTTAATCACCTCTAGAATCGGCAGCTTAAAGAAAGGGTAAGACAAAATCTCTAGCAAAGAGACGTCTACGCGTAGTTCATTTGCACATTCATAAATATATCGTGCGATAGTCAGGATTTGATAAATACGTTCGTCCTGCAAAAGATCGTTTTGTTTCTCGTAGGCGATTTTAATTTCCGGGTGTTGATTTAAAAATGGCAAAAGCGGTTCAAAGTATTTGCGCTTCTGAGAGATAATGGCGATTTCGTTTTGGTTTACGCCGCTCTTAACTAGCTCTGTAATTTTGGTTGCTACATAATCATATTCCATATCGGAGCTTAAGAATTCAATACGGTGAATGCCAGTAGATTTTAGTGCTTCACGGTGGGCAGTTAGTTCTTTATCGGCGTATCGATCCGGAGCTTCCATGATAATTTTGTGAGAAAAATCTAGAATTTCTTGCGTATTACGATAATTCTCAGTAAGTGCTATCACGTGGGCATTGTAATGCTCCTGGAAAGAGGCAAAATTGGAAGAGAGAGCACCCTGGAATTCAAAAATTGCCTGGTCGTCATCACCTACGGCCATAATCATCGGTTTATCATAATCGGTAATAGCTTGAATAATCGATAACTGCGAAGGGTTAGTATCTTGGAACTCGTCCAGCATGATAAATTGATAGCGTTCAGCAAGAGTTAGACAAAAACCCTTGTCGGTTTTTAGCACGCGTACTGCTTCTTGGATCATGTCATCAAAGTCAAATAAGCCCTCTTCTTTTAGCTTTTCTTCATAGCTTGCCATCACTTTAGCAACACTAATTAACTTCTTATTTGAAACCCGATCTTTCAGTCTATAGGTACCCTTATCGGTTTTTTCAAAGAATTCATCGCGCCAAGCAGAGAGTGGCGTAATCTTCTCGGTAGATTGAGCCTCAAGAATCGCTTCTTTCATAGCAGTGGCAATCGGCACAATGTTTCGATAGACGGAATTATTTTCTAGTTTAATTACTGGCATGTCTTCGGCATATTGCTTTAATACCTCATAAATCGGCTTGTAGGCATTCTCATAGGATTCTTTAAAGGCACGTGGCACCACATTAAGAAGTAAAGACGAAATCGTGTCAGAGAGCACTTTTGAATCTTCTATATTTATCTTTGCAATTTTTAGCAAATCTTCAGAAGAGAGATTTGCTCCCTTGGCAGAAGAAATTACATCAATAATATCTTTAACTTTGTCGCCATGCAAAATATCTGTGCCAGGTAGACTATCACGAATTTCTTTAATGAGCTTAAACTTCTTTACTTCATCAATCGGATTATCCATTGCGCGCGTATACTCATCGGAATAATTCTTGTACTGTGCCAAAATCTCCGAGCCAAAAGCATGATAAGTCGAAACGGTAACCTTAAGACCGTCTTTTCCGACAATTCTTTTTAGACGCTCGCGCATATTTTTAGCGCCGTTTTCGGTAAACGTTACGCACAAAATATTGGAAGGCGACGTATCGGTGTTTTTTAAGATATAGGCTACTTTTTCCGAAAGCAATTGAGTTTTACCGGTTCCTGGCCCTGCTAGTACAAGCAAAGGTCCATCTAGATATTCTACGGCTTCTTTTTGCTTTGGATTCAAACCCATTCTTTGCTCCTATCAATTAAGTCTTTGAGCTTTGTAGCGGTTTCTGGCACGATAATTGCGCCATTTTTTACCTTAGAAAGCGCCGACAGGCCTTCCACGGTCTTTTCAGGCACAGCTTTAGGGTTTTTACGAAGAATCTGACCGAATTCATAATTACGTGAAGGATAATTGCAGGTAAGCTTTAGATCACCTTTGCCACAAACACAGTCAATCGTGGCAGCTTTCGCTCCATTTGCCTCTAGAACCTCGGCCATTTCTTTGGCGGTCTCATGGAGGAATTTAGTATGCTCCGGCGTCCCAGCTTCTAACCCAAGAAGACCACAATATAACGCATAAATATTCTTGAGTGCGCCGCACATCAGAACGCCTTTTTCATCATCGGTATAATCAAATGTTAGATAATCTGTTGTAAATAGGTCTATCACGCGCTGGTCGGTAGCAGTTAGGATAGTCTTTTTCTGAGCTTTGATATCATCGGCAAATCCAGGGCCAGAAAGAATCATAAAATCAGGAAAGTCCTCAAAAGTTTTATCAGAAAGGATGCCTTTTGTAGCTACAATTAGAGGAATTTCGTGCGGTACGTTCGGCAAAACATACGGCGCTGCCTTCGACGGAACAGCAAGCACAATCATATCGGCGTCAGCCACGGTTTCTCTTAGTGTGTCGCCAGTACGACTAGAATCATAATAATCGATATCGTGACCTTTTTCCGCCAAAATACCGCCAAGTGCGGTACCAAAAGCCCCTGCTCCCAAAATTGCAATTTTCATCTATTCTACACTCAGGATTTCCCCGGTGCCCTGTTTTAACTTTAATAATCTTTGGTTTTTTGAACCGCGATAACGCAAGCTCAAATCTCTTTGGCTTAAGATAAATGGACCATCAATCAATGCATCTAGAGATTTTAGAAGTTCCCAAGGCTCTTTGCCGTATTCTTTGATAATTTCATAGGTAAAACCAGAAAAGCTCCAAACATCCCAACCAAGTTCTTTGCGGCAAAAGTCGGCAATTTCTTTACAGGCTTTAGCCTGTACAAATGGTTCCCCACCACAGAAGGTAAGGCCAGTTTGCCCTTTCAAAGCCTTTAATTCGTCTAACACTTCGCTAATAGGGACCACTGCGCCCACTTCATAATCCCAAGTTTCTGGATTTTGACAGCCCTTACAGTGATTTGGGCAACCCTGTGTCCACAATACTGCACGAAGACCGTCGCCATTGACGATATTGTCGTGTTCAATTGGGCCGGAGAGCCGGATGTAGCCATCCGGTATCTCCATTTGCTTGGCGATTTTATCAAGTGAAATCTGGTGCCAGTCAATTTCAGCAGCCACAGCTCAACCTTTCGAATGATACGTCACCTTCTAGACGGCCACAGTGTGGGCAACGATCTCCGGTAATTACACCAGAGAAGCCACAGACTGGGTCACGATCTACTGGGTGGTTAACCGAACCGTAGCCGATACCTTCGTCGTGCATCTTGCGAATTACGGCCTCAAAGGCGGCGAGGTTCTGAGATGGATCACCGTCTAGCTCAATGTAGGTAATATGACCTGCATTACAGAGGTTGTGATATGGAGCCTCAATTTCAATCTTCTCGAAGGCAGAAATAGGATAATATACTGGGACATGGAATGAGTTGGTGTAAAATGCACGGTCCGTTACGCCTGGGATTACGCCAAATTCTTTCTTGTCGATCTTAGTGAAGCGGCCAGCGATACCTTCAGCAGGTGTGGCTAGAAGTGAGAAGTTGAGTTTGTACTTCTTGCAGTAGCTATCGCATTTTTCACGCATGTGGGTGATGATATCTAGACCAAGCTCACGAGCATCTTCGTCTTCGCCGTGATGCTTGCCAACCATGGCGACCAAGGTTTCAGCAAGGCCGATAAAGCCAATAGAGAGAGTACCGTGTTTGATTACCTCGCGAAGAGTATCGTTTGGACCAAGTTTCTCGGAACCCATCCAGTTGCCTTGCCCCATAAGGAATGGGAAGTTGCGGACGTGTTGGTTGGCTTGGAATTCGAAACGTTCTAGAAGCTCGTCTTTGACTAGGTCTAGTTTTTCGTCGAGTTCTTTGTAGAAACCATCCCAGTCGGCTTCTTTGCGCTCACCTAGGCAGATGCCGTGTTTGATACCAATACGAACCAGGTTAATAGTGGTGAATGAACAGTTGCCGCGGCGAGTGGCAATACCATCGGACTCTGGGAAGACAGAGGCAAAGACACGAGTGCGGCAGCCCATGGTTGCGATTTCGGTGCGGTAGTCACCCTTCTTATAATACTTTAGGTTGTATGGAGCATCGATAAAGCAGAAATTTGGGAACAAGCGCTTAGCTGATACTTCCATACTGCGCTTAAAGATATCGTAGTTTGGATCGCCTGGGTTATAGTTAATGCCTTCCTTAACTTTGAGAATAGAGATTGGAAAGATTGGGGTTTCGCCCTTGCCGAGACCGTTTTCGGTAGCTTGAAGCAAGTCTAGCGAGACCAAGCGACCAGCTGGGGTAGTATCGGTACCAAAGTTAATAGAAGTAAATGGCACCTGGGCACCAGCACGAGAGTGCATAGTGTTTAGGTTGTGTACAAAACCTTCCATAGCTTGAAGAGTTTCGTTTTCGACATCTTCGTTAGAGGCGTCAATTACTTCCTGTGGCCATTTAGCTTTGGCAAGTTTCTTGTCGTCACCGTAATCATAGGAATCTTTAATTTCTAGGCTTAGTTTCTTGCCAGTAAACTTGTTGTACTTGGCAAGGTTACGCTTTAAGGCTTTGCGGAAAGATTTGTTTACGCCTGGAGCCATTGCATAGTCAAAGTTTGGAATTGATTGGCCACCGTGTTGCTCGTTTTGGTTAGCTTGAAGCAAGATTGCACAAAGCGCAGCATAGGAGCTAATAGAATTTGGTGTACGGAGATGACCATGGCCGGTGTTAAAGCCGCCGTTCTCAAACATTACAAATGGGTCGCTTTGGCAGCAAGTAAGAGTACCAGTAGCATAAAAATCTAGATCATGAATGTGGATGTCGCCATTATCGTGTGCGGCAGCAATATCAGGGCGAAGAAGGAGGGATTTTGCAAAAACTTTTGAACCCTCTGCACCAAATTGAAGCATTTTGCCCATGGCGGAATCACCATCGACGTTTGCGTTGGAGCGCTTGACGTCAGAATCTTCGGAAGCATCGGCATGAGAAATCGTACGATAAATCATCATAAGGTCAGACTTGGCGTCGCGGACACGAGAACGCTCCTGGCGATAACGAATGTAGGCCCTAGCAGTCTTTTTATAGCTAGACTCCATCAAAACTTCTTCTACAATATCTTGGATTTGTTCGACGTTTGGAGTTCTAGCAGTAATTTTTTTCTCGGCCATCTCGAGTACTTTTTTAGCAAGAGCCTCAGCCTTTTTGGCGTTGAACTCTTCGGTAGCGAGACCGGCCTTGGCGATGGCATCGGTAATCTTCTCTGGATCGAACTTTACGATCTTCCCATCCCGCTTTACGATTCTTTTGAACATAGAATATACCTCCTTCAAATGTATTCTATAATTTTGTGTATGACTTACTTGTACCGGTATTTATATTGTGTATTTTTCCGCTACATTTGGTGTCTTATTCCTATAATACACCACCACATATAGTATTTCAAGACTTTTATGCTAAAAATGTAAAAATTACAACAAAGAATAAAAATCAGATAAAAAATGGTGGGATTTACAGGTCTCGAACCTGTGTTTACGAAGTTCCACAGGTTCCCAGCTAGATGCAGAATCTGGAACAAAAAAATGGTGGGATTTACAGGTCTCGAACCTGTGACCTCAGCAATGTGAATGCTGCGCTCTAGCCAACTGAGCTAAAATCCCACTTTGTGGTATAATTATAGCATGGACATAAAGAAATTTGAAGACGAGTTAAAACAGATAGAAGATTTTTTGGCTACCCCGGACGCCTATAGTCATCCAGATTTTGCCGGCAAATCCAAGCGCGCTTCAATTCTCCGTGAAATTCTAAATCTAGACGCCGAGGTCAAGCAGTCCGAAAAAGCTTTAGCCGAAGCAAAAGAACTTGTAAACGACCCAGAGCTTGGCGAAATCGCCAAAGAAGATATCGTAAATTTGGAAGCAAAACTTACCGAAGATAAAGCTAAATTAGAAGAGCTCTTGATCCCGCGTAACCCTGAAGACGACAAACCGGCTATCATCGAAATCCGCGCCGGAGCCGGCGGCGATGAAGCTTCACTTTTTGCTGGTGAGCTCTATCGTATGTATACTAAATACGCTGAATCTCATGGCCTAAAGGTGGAGTTAATCTCTGAGAACGAGAACGAAGCCGGCGGTATGAAAGAAGTTATCTTTAAAATCTCTGGAGATGACGCTTACGGACAACTCAAATTCGAAGGTGGCGTTCACCGCGTCCAACGCGTGCCGGTCACCGAATCGCAAGGTCGTATCCATACTTCTACTGCCACTGTTGCAGTCCTCCCAGAAGCTTCCGAAGAAGACCTCGTAATCAACCCAGAAGATCTCCGCATTGATATTTATCGCTCTGGTGGTCATGGTGGTCAAGGTGTTAACACGACTGACTCCGCTGTTCGTATCACCCACCTTCCTACCGGTCTAGTAGTGGCTATGCAAGATGAACGCTCTCAGCAACAAAACCGCATTAAAGCTATGAATATTCTCCGCTCACGTCTCCTTGAGCGTAAAAAAGAAGAAGAAAGAAAGAACGCGTCCGAAGCTCGCAAATCCCTTATTGGTACTGGCGATCGCTCCGAAAAAATCCGCACCTACAACTTTCCACAAGATCGCATTACCGACCACCGCATTCATTATTCCCGTTCTAATATTACCGCCGCCATGGAAGGTGACATCGAAGATATCATCAAAGAATTAATCAAAAATGAACGCGCCCTTGCCGAAAGCCTATAAAGAAGGCTATGCCGATTTTTATGGGCGTAATTTTTTGGTGACTCCAGCCGTCCTGATCCCGCGCCCAGAAACCGAAGCCATCATCGACATAGTAAAATCTCTCGCCGGCAAACCAATCTTGCCAGGCGTTAAAGCCCCGACCCCAACTATTGCTGAAAATGCCAAGATTCTAGATGTCGGCACCGGCTCTGGGTGTATCGCTGTGACGCTCAAAAAAGAGCTCCCTTCTGCCCAAGTTACAGGGGTAGATATCGATAGGAGCGCCCTTGAAATTGCCGAAAAGAACGCCAAAAATCATGAAGCGAAAGTTACTTTTGCAAAATCAGACCTCCTGGCCGATGTCAAAGAAACCCCAGACGTTTTAGTAGCAAACCTTCCTTACGTTGACAAAGATTGGGATTGGTTAGACAAAGCTGCTTTGAGTTATGAACCAGCCATTGCCCTTTATGCAGATGACCATGGCCTAGAACTTATCAAAAGGCTAATAGCCCAAGCTACTGAGCGGAAAATAGCACATATAATCTTAGAAGCTGACACCTATGAACACCAAACCATCCAGGAGGTTATCCCGGATGGTTATGAACTCGCTAAAACTAGTGGTTTTATTTTGTATATTCGCCGAATGTCACGTTGATTGCAATCTCACTGCCGTCGCGCATCACAGTAAGCTGCACCGTGTCTCCTGGCTTGTATTCTCCAATCAAATTAGAAAGCGAACCAGCTAAACCAATTTTTACGCCATTTATAGCAAGTAATACATCATTATCTTTTAGCCCAGCTTTTGCTGCTGGACTATTAGAGAGCACCGCTGAGCCTTCACCATTATATAACCAAGCGCCAAAATCTGATCCTACATTGTAATTCTTATTAATTTCCGGAGTTACACTCACCGTATAAACACCTAGATACGCACGACTTGCCTTACCTTTTTCAATTAGTTGGTTTAGCATACCCTTGACGCTAGAAATCGGAATAGCAAAACCCATATTTTCAGCGCTGCTGCCAGTAGCGGTATTTATCCCAATCACTTCTCCAGCGGCGTTCACCAAAGGTCCACCAGAATTACCTGGATTAATTGCTGCATCGGTTTGAATCATATCTTCCAAAGACTCGGTATTACTACCATCACTATCAGATGCGGTGATCGAACGTCCGACACCAGAAATGATGCCAGATGTTACAGTATTTTGATATTGCCCTAGTGCGTTACCAATTGCAATCACTTGTTGACCTACGCTAATCGTCTTGCTGTCACCTAGAGTTGCCGGTTTCAAATCAAAAACACCGCTAATCTTCAAAAATGCCACATCATTTAATGGGTCAGTCGCTACAAGCTGCACATTTTCATAAGTAGTACCATCATCAAGCACTACATTTATTTTATTAGCCCCCTCAATCACATGTTTATTGGTAAGGATATACCCGTCCGCCGAAACGATAATACCAGTACCAGCCGCTTCTGAATCATACGAACCATAAAAACTCCTAGTTCTAATGGATGTCACGATCGACACTACGCTCGAAGAGACCCTGTTTGCTACCTCTGCAATTGACCCTTCTACATAATTTGCGGAATTACCATCTAACCCACCACCTACAAAAGTAATAGGCGTAGCAGTTTTAAAGTGATCCATCAGTGAAAGAGTTAAGCTAGTGCCAGATAAAGCTACCGCTATTATGGCTAAAATTACTGCCCATGGAAATTTTTTCCTGGTTCTTTTTTGTTCGTTTTCCATTTTCCCACTCCTTTCTAAATATTGAAAATCGGATTACTAAACCACAAAACTATTATACCTACGAGTGCAATACCAAAGAGCACTGGGCCAGCAATATGCTTAAACCTGAAATCATCTTGGTATTTAATCATCGCCTGCCTTGCATAGTTATAAATAAAGGCAAAAATCGTCAAAATAATTGCTGTTTGCGGAATACGAATGCCGCTTGCACCAAAAGTATAAATAATTGACCAGGAATAA
Organism: Candidatus Saccharimonadota bacterium; assembly: GCA_017557865.1. GTDB lineage: Bacteria > Patescibacteriota > Saccharimonadia > Saccharimonadales > Saccharimonadaceae > Nanosyncoccus. Next base: position 60,653 of record JAFYXW010000006.1, on the reverse strand, counting down.
CAAAGCCAGGCAATTTCAGAAAAAGCTAAGCCACAAATTAGGGTAGTAAGTGTATAATCCTGATCGTTGGTTTGCGAAAGCACGTGACGGCTAGCAGCATAACCCACTACGAAAGCCGCAAGAGCAGCTACTAGAGAGTTAACCATCGAGGTCATAATGGTGGTTGCTGAAATTCCCAAGAATACCGCGATCAAGGACTGTGCTAGAGTTGCATTCTCCGATGACAAAGGCTTGATAAAAAGCAACCAAATTGTATAGAAGGCCGCCAAGACAAAGTGCACAGGCGCGAGCGATGTACCAGAATAATAAGATAATATCACGACACTAAACCCTACGATTATGTCTACTAAATTAGACTTCAAGCTAAGCCACAAATAACGTCTCCTTACGGCAAAAATCCGCCATTTGGACAACAAAACCAGGACAATACCGAGTATCGGGCTACCACTGAACAAAGTAATCAAAACTGCACCAAGACCCAGCAAAATATTTAAAAACACATGCACTGCATTTGATGCAATATTTCTAGACTTACGAATAAAAACATAGTCTGCCATACTTCTATATTATAACAAATAATTTAAATTACGCTTAAAATAATGATATAATAATTGCTATGAAACCTACTTTTTTTCAAAAGTATCCCCTGTTAAAAGATTTCTTAAGTTTATTTTCTTTTATTATTGCCATTGTTCTTGGCACGCTTTTTCTAAACACCTATATTTACCGCTCCTACAACGTAGTTGGCGGCAGTATGGAAAACACTCTGCATAACGACGACCGCGTTATCGTAAATCGCGCTGCTGTTTCCTGGGCTCATCTTATGGGTCAAGAATACGTGCCAGAGCGTGGGCAAATCATCGTCTTTGCCAACGAAGACGAGCAGAAAGTCGCAGAATACAAAGCTCAGGGTATAGAAAACCCTGTCACTTGCAACATCCCATCAAACGTCACTGACCAATATATTATTAAGCGCGTAATCGCCTTTCCGGGGGAGCGCGTAGTCGTTAAAGATGGCATCATGACTATCTACAACGACGAACATCCAGACGGTTTTATTTACGATAACGACTGGCGCGTTTCCGAAAACGACGGACCAAAATCATACACTTCCGGCGAAGTCGATATTACTGTTCCTGCTGGCGAATTATTCGTTTCCGGCGACAATCGCGAAGGTTCCAATTCTTGGGACTCTAGAAACGGACTCGGCACCATTCCATATTGCCGCATTATCGGCCCAGTTATCCTGCGCCTATATCCATTTGATAAAATCAGAAGCTTCTAAACTTCGCCAATTAGTTTTACCGACTCAGACTCTGGTAATTCTTCTACGTCACGTAGTTTTCGTTCAATCGTACGCGAAGTAGTACGCGCCGATTCAATCTTGTTTGCAGATTCTTGGAGTTTCTTTTGTACCCCTTCAAGTAAATCACCAAATTTACCAAACTGTGTTTTTACAGCACCAAGCGTTTGCCATACATCAGCCGAGCGCTTTTCAATCGCTAGCGTACGGAAGCCCATTACCAAACCGTTTAACATCACTGGCAAAGTAGAAGGCGAAGCTATCGTAATCTTTAATTTCTTACGAATCTCGTCCGAAAGCCCTGGGATCCTAATAATTTCGGCATAAAGAGATTCTGTCGGCACGAACATAATTCCAAACTCAGTTGTCATTGGTGGCTCTAGATATTTAGTAGAAATCTTCTTGGCCTGTTCTTTTACGTCATTCGCCAAAGCTTTTTGATAAGTCGCGATATCAGCCTTATTTCCTTCGTCATATGCCGCGATTAGTCTCGAGTAATTCTCTACTGGGAATTTAGAATCAATCGGCAAATACACATTGTCTTCTTTTCCAGGCATCTTAATAGCAAACTCCACCCGGTCTGCCGAGCCAGGTCTGGTGGCAATATTCTCCTCGTATTGAGTCTTATTTAACATGTCAGAGATGATCGAGCCAAGCTGCACCTCACCATAAATACCGCGAGTCTTTACACCTTCCATTACTTTCTTTAAGTCACCTACCTCTGTGGCCATATTTTTCATCTCGCCAAGCCCCTGATAAACTTGCGTAAGTTGCGTAGAAATAGACTTAAAGCTCTCGTTAAAGCGTTTTTCTACAGACGCTTTCAATTTTTCATCCACCGTCTCACGCATTTCTTCTAGCTTTTTCTCGTTGCCAGTTTGCAGGCGCTCTAGATTCTCGGCAATTTCTTTACGGTTCTCACGGAAATTTCGATCAATCGCTGGATTAATCTCTTTAACCTGACCTTCCATCCGGATCAGGCGTTCTTCCATCGCCTTAAAATCTGCTGACTTTTCCGCCTTTGGCTTTCTAAAAATCAAAACTAAAAGAAGAATTATAATGATTACCCCAATAACACCTAAAAATATATCCATAAACTCATTATAGCACAAAAAATGGAGCCGCAAGTGCACGGCACTTTTGCTCCACTCGGAAAACAAAAAGAGAACGCAGGCGTTCTCTATTGTTTTCACTCGTGGAGCCGCAAGTCGGACTTGAACCGACGACCTGCCGCTTACAAGGCGGCTGCTCTACCAACTGAGCTATTACGGCATCCACTTTTTATTATATCACAAGATTAATAATTTTCAGCTTTAATCTCGAAGTAACTTTGCGGGTGATTACAAACCGGACAAACTTCTGGAGCGTTTTTACCAATCACGATATGGCCACAGTTACGGCAAACCCAAATCACATCACCATCTTTTGAGAAGACTTTCTTGTCATTCACGTTGGCAAGCAGTTTGCGATAACGCTCTTCGTGGGATTTCTCAATCTTAGCTACTTCTTCAAATTTAACCGCCAATTCTTCAAAACCTTCCGCGCGCGCAGTTTCTGCAAAACCAGCATACATGTCGGTCCATTCATAGTTTTCACCGTCTGCAGCCGCTTCCAAATTCACATCCGTATCCTCTACTGCGCCACCATGGAGTTCTTTATACCACATCTTGGCGTGTTCTTTTTCGTTAAGGGCAGTTTCAGCAAAAATCGCTGCAATCTGTTCGTAACCGTCTTTCTTGGCTTTAGACGCAAAGAAATCATATTTGTTGCGTGCTTCACTTTCACCGGCAAAAGCCTTTTTTAGATTCTCGTAAGTCTTAGTGCCATCATATTTTGTTTTCATATTCCTCCTTTAGATGCAAGTATAACCACCGTCTACCGGCATGATTAAGCCAGTTACATAAGATGCTTCTTCTGAAGCCAAGAATACCACAGCTGCATCTAGCTCACCAGGTTTGCCGTAACGTTCCATTGGCACATGAGTTTTAGCGAATTCTTGGAAGCGTGGAGTGTCTAGAACTGCAGTCGTAAGCTCTGTATAAAAATACCCTGGGCAAATTGCATTACAAGTAATACCAGAAGTTGCAAGCTCAGCTGCAACGGCACGAGTAAAGTTTACTACCGCACCTTTTGAGGCGTGATAAGCAATAGTAGGAATCTCGGTATTACCAACTAGACCATACATCGAAGCAATATTAATAATACGGCCATAATTGTTCTTTTTCATAATCTTTCCAAAAGCGCGAGTCATCTTAAACACGGAAGTCTCGTCAGTTGCAATAGTAAAATCCCATTCATCATCAGCCATATCAAGTACGCCTTTGTCCTTCGAAGAACCAGCGCAGTTTAATAGAATATCTACTTTACCAAATTCTTTTTCGGCAGCTTCGGCAGCGGCATCAATATCTTCAGTATTAGTCACATCTACTTTTAGGCAGAGCACCTTAGGGGCACCAGCTTTTTCTAGTTTTGGCTTGAACTCTTCAAGGCGTTCCATTCTGCGCGCCATAATTACGAGTGATGCGCCTTGGCGAGCCAAAGCTAAAGCCATTTGTTGGCCAAGACCAGAAGAAGCGCCAGAAACCGCAGCCACTCTACCTTTTAAACTAAACATTTTGTATTATCTCCTTTCGTTCTTACCATTATACCAAATTAAAAGTATTCCGCATCATCAAAATCAATATGCGCCCATTCTTGTCCCATCACTTCGTCGGCCGTGCTCCCCACCATTTCATCGTAGCCCTTCAAAGATTTAAACGGCATGAATTGCCCAGCTCTGTCCCGCATCGACATATAAGGTCTACCTGGCACATGATATGGCGGCAAATTTATAATATCGTCATATTTCACGCTTTATGTCCCCCTACTTGTTCATTCCGTTGTCGCATAGTAGCACCCTTTTCATAATTCATGCCCCGGAGAATTGCATTTTTACCATACTTTCCTTTTATTTTTAAAATTGCTTTCTGGCGACGCTTTTCTCGCTCGTTTTTCTTCGCTTCATCTTCGTAATTAGTAAATAAATTAAGCTGTTTCTTGTTATTTGTGCCAGTTTCTATCTTGACGTGATTAAACACGACATACATTCTGCGAATCGTTAAATCTTTCTTAACGATCCGGTCAAAAAGTTCCCCAACCTTTTGCATAATTAATTCGGTAGAAGAAGAAAAGTCATCAAGATTAATCGTGCCGTGCGAATGTTTTGGCACGCTTCGTCCGTAAAAGTCTTTTGTAGTCTCGCCTTTATAGTTTTTATTTGAAACATCATAGCCAATCGTAATAACAATTTGATCAGTCTGGAGCCTCATCCTTACAAGATCCAAAGAAAGTTTATCGGCCATTTCCAAAATCACCACGCGTGCCTCAGTATAATTATACGGTTCATGCAAAACTTGCCCTTCTGTCATGCTGCGGTTAGAAGAGTGATAATCTAGTACATCCTTTATCGTTACGGGTTCATATCCCCACGCATGATCAATAATCAGTTCGGCAATCTTACCAAACTCAGAGTACAGTTTTTCGCCGCCAGAAAGTGAATATCTGGCCAGCTCACCCATATTATGGATTCCAAGCTTATATAGCCTTTTCGCAATGCCCGGCCCAATCCGCCAAAAATCCGTCAAAGGCTCGTGCTCCCAAAGCTCTTTACGATAACTCATCTCGTCTAACTCAGCAATTCTTACGCCATCTCTATCGGCCGGCATATGTTTAGCTTTAATGTCCATTGCAATCTTTGCCAAATACATATTTGTACCAATACCAGCTGTAGCAGTTATGCCAGTTTCCTTTAGTACTTTCCTGATAATTGTCCGCGCCAAATCATGCGGAGTTTGATTATATGTTTTAAGATAAGTCGTCACGTCTAAAAACGCCTCGTCTACCGAATAAACATGTATATCTGTCGGCGCCACAAAAGAAGCATAAATACCAAAAATTTTGGTGCTTACTTCCATATACTTTTTCATTTGCGGCGGGGCAATAATAAAATCTACGCCTCGTGCTTTTTGATAAACTTCATATAGCCTCGCACGACCTGGGATACCCAGCTCCTTTAAAGCCGGCGATACGGCCAGGCAAATCGTTTTCTCGGTGCGTGTCGGATCAGCCACTACAAGCTTAGCTTTTAAAGGATCTAACCCCCGCTCTACACATTCTACTGACGCATAAAAAGATTTAAGGTCAATCGCAATGTAAACCCTATTCATCAGCGTCTTCGTCTTCAGCTTCGCCGTCGTCGAGTTGTTTACTTATAGTTTCATTTTTTACAATTCTATAAATATCTTTACCATCGTTTACGGTATTACGAATATTATCGGCTGTAAACGAAGATACGACTTCGATTAATCCTGCCACAGTAGTAAGTGCACCCATTACTATATACCAACCAATCTCAATATTGTCGGAAGCAAAAATAAAATAAAAACCAAGTGTAAATTCAATCACAGTAAGGAAAATTCTAAACTTCCACCAAAGCGTTTGATTTTCGCGATTTTTAAATACATAGATCGCGCCAAATACGCCATTTAAAATCGAGAAGAACCCAGACATAAGGTTCAAAGCCTTATTTGTGAAGCCCTCATTTAGAATTAAGAAGAAGCCGACTACTGCCGCAACCAAATATAAAGCCGTCTCAAAAAACTGCGAAAACAAAAGATGACGTGTTGCTAATTTTTCTTGCCTATCTTTTGTTTTATCGTAATCAGATTTAATCACTCCAATCCGATAAAAAGACCAAAAACTAAGCACCAACCCGATCGAAGTAATCAGAAGTGGCAAAGATTTGGTATCATTCCCCTTGCCGTTGATTGCAGCAATAAGCATCATCGCGCCGCCCACAAGCATCATAATAGAAGAAGCAAGCTTGTTTTTTATAAATATTTTCCAAATATTAAACCCACTTGTGACTAATCTATTCATAACTACATTATAACACAAAACAATATAGCACAAAAATGGAGCCGCCAACCGGGTTTGAACCGGTGACCTCATCCTTACCATGGATGCGCTCTACCAACTGAGCTATAGCGGCACTAAATGGTGCTGGAAGTAGGACTCGAACCTACGAAGCCCGAAGGCGAGAGATTTACAGTCTCTTGTCATTGCCACTAGACGATTCCAGCACTAAAACTATTATAAACCCTAAATCCTTTTTTGTCCAGCATGCGGTTTAACTATTTTTCGCACTGGTTTTGTGGCAGTTTTTGTCACTTTCTTTACCACCGATTTCGCTGATTTTTTGGCTTTTACCGCGTTATCTTTCATAATTTGTTCTTCTATGCGCGCCGCCGTTGCAAGTGTAGCTTCCTCATCATCCGCATTTTCATAAATCGCCAAAATTTGACGAAGAGTATTTACATTTGGATCAAGCTCGTAAGCGTTCTCTAGGGCTTCTACTGCTTTTTTAGTTTTACCAAGTTTTTCTTCAGCTTTAGCAAGAGCAATAAATCTTGCTGGTACATCTCCCTCTAATTCAATCGCCTGGAGAAATGCCATTTCGGCCTTCTCGTATGCACCGGTTTCTAAGTAAATCAACCCTACGTTATGAATAGAAGCCGGGTTATTATCTAGCGACTGAGCGATTTCAAAACACTCCACGGCCTCGTCATATTTTTGCCCCTTAGCATATAAAATACCTAAGCGGTTGTATGCAGCAGCGTTCTTTTCGTCAAATTTCAAAATCGTAAGCAGTGCCTTTTCTGCACGAAAAGGTTTGCGCTCTTTCATAGAAGTTTGGGCAATCTGCCACAATTTTTTCATCTGTGCAGTATACTTTGGTGATTTTTCCTCTACCTTCTGTTCCTTTTCTTCAAACGGAAACAAAAATGCTAGGTAAGCTGAAAAAATCAAAATTACAAAAACTGCAACCATAACCTAATTTTAGCACAAAACTTATTAAAGCCCAAAAAACATTTAGCAAACTACCATGGGAGAATTGCCCAATGTTCGGTCGCATCGTCCGTAGAGCCTTCAGCATTTCCGGTATTAAACCCTAGAAGAGCGAATAGACTTTGTGCCTCATTAGAGTTAGCAAGACTTGCGGCCACAGCCCCCATCTTCCCACCATTATTATTAATGGCAGCTGAGCAGGTAGTAGAACCAGCAGAATCTATTTCTCTACCAAAGATAGCATGATACATCTGCTGACATTTATAAAGAGCACTTTTTCCAGCGTAGAACTCCTGCGCCTCTATACTTCTAAATATATCTTTAACTACCGTGGCAGCTTTAGTGTTACCAATGGTTAATGGTTGGATAACACCACTTTGTTCGTAAGGATTGGTTTGGTACGGAGAGCCCCATGCTGCTCTAATGCCACCGTATAGTTGTTGCACATAGAAGTTTTGCGCAGACCAACCAGAAGTTCCTTGCGGAGCAAATCCGTCAGTATTGGTTGTTTTATTGCCGGCCGCATCTTCGGAAACGGCATTATACGTATAGGCGGTCGCAGGATTACCGCCGCCGGCAGCGTCAAATCTCTTTGTGGACCTTACGAATACTTCACAGACCTCATTATCGCCACAGGTATTCGTGCTAGTCCCGGTAGTATTAGTAATCGTAAATTTAATATTTGAACCGCTAGTGTCTGTTGCTTGCATTTTTACTCTAAAGTTCCACCAAACATTGCCAGTTATTTCTAGTGCATACGGTTGTGTACTTACGCCTGGCACAGAAGGCGCCGTAATATCCTTTGAGTTACCATAATATTTTGCTCCATTAATACTAACACTTATATTACTACCTGCGTTCGTGCCGGAAGTAGCACCATTAGTACTGTTCCACCCACAGGCCGTATAGCCAGCATTCGGAGTGATCGTCGGCGTTTTGATACTACAACTGAAGGTGCCAGAATTACCATTCGTGGCGTTTAGTTTACAAGAACCAGAGGTTCCGCCGATAGCGCTAGTATTCGCTCCCTTCGCGAAAGTAACACTAATCGTATAAATAGTATAGAATGGTGTAGTATGAATTTTGTTCGCAGTGGCAGCTGCAGCAACAGAAGTATAAGCTGGAGTCGTGGTACTAGAAGCCGCGAGCCCAGTCCATTCGGAGCTACCCGGACCAGCCTCGGTAGTGTAGTTAGAGGTACCAGTAGTAGAGTCCGCCAATACAATAGTGGAAACGCTACTTGCGGAGGTACCGCTAACTCTCTGATTGCGGTATATGGACTTATAAGTGTAGTTTGCCGCGACCGCGCCACCACCACCGCTTGACTCGATATGGTAATAAAACACCTGTTGTTCCTGAGAATAACGAGCATAGTAGTTTTTATTGCCCTGTGAAGTATTCGGCGTAACGGCGGTCATGTTGCCAGTAGATGTGCCTACATTTAGGTATGGCATGCCACAAGTCCCTTTACTATTCGTTACTACGTCTGGGATACTAATCTGACGGTTGCCGATAGTGCTTACGCTAGCGGCGGTAATATACGCGTATCTATTGCCAGTATTGGTGGTAGAGGTTACAGCTGCAGCAGTACAAGCACTAACATTAGTATTATTGTTGTAATAGAAAGTAGCGGTAATAACCTTGTTCTCGACTACGTATGCTTCTGTAACATCGCTGGCAGCTATAGCCGCTACGGAACTACAGTAGCCAGTCCCAGCTGACCCACAAGTTTTAATCTGCGTACCTACACTTGATGAGGTACCCATAGTAGAAGTAAGCCTGAACAAGCCATACCCACCGCTATCATCTGTGAAGCTTGAAGCATAGGTCCAGTTGGCGGTACCGGTAGTAGATGTAGAAAGTTTGGTTGAAAGCGCGGAATTAGAGGTAAAGTATTGGTTTCTATAAAGAGTTTGGTCTGTGGTAGCAGAAGAAGAGACTGGTTTATGAAGCAGGACCGAAGTTCTATATATCGCATAGAAGTTAGCATTGCCGGTGAGGGTGACATTAGTGCCACTGTTTGCGGCAGCCATAGTGTTTACTGTTGCGGCTACACCGGCGTAGGCGTTATTGTAGGTACCAACAGAATTTCTAACCGCAGTTGGGATGGTAGCTGTACAGTTCCCTGCAGAGTTGGAGACGGTACATTGTGCTGTGGCGGTAGAAATAGTTTCTCCGCGAAGAGTAGAATCGCTTTGGTAGTAGAAGGTGGCAGTGTAGGTATTACCGGTACAATAGCCAGTAAGGGTGCGGTCTGCAGTAGACACAATTGATGCTCCTGAAGCGTAAGTATTGTCATTTTGATCTTTCCAAACACAACTGTAACCATTCTTAACGATAGTTGGTAGTGTAACGCTCGCATTGGTGCCATCCCAACCGGCATAGAGGGTAGCACCACCACTATGGGTCCACTTACCACTTGCATTGGTATATGCAGTATTGGCTTCTAGAGCCGGAGTCGGGGAGCTTGAGGCAATTTTATTTGTAGCAGCAGCTTCTTGATACCAGCCGGTGAAGTTATACACGGAAGCGCAGGTGGCGGCGGAAGTACAATTTCCGGAATCTTGATAGGTTACGGTTGCACCAGTGGCAGTAGAGTCAAGAGCGAAACTAAGATTGTAGGCTCGAACCGGAAGTGTAGAAATAGAAGACAGAGCAGTGGCGCTATGAACGACAGTAGTAGATGCAGTCGGCGTGTTGGTAGCTCCATTGCCGTCCAATGTGACATCATAGGTTTCGCCCTGCAAATGCGACGATACGCATCTTACTGTTTGTCCAGAAGGACGTAATTGTCTACCAGTGTCATCATCGATGTAACCAGCTGGATATATTACGGCTGGGGTGTCTCTAGCATCAATATCTAGAGAATACATCCATTCATTATCGTACCTTGTGCTGGTCCAGAACCACACATAGCTATTACGATAATATATATTGTTAGAAACCCCGCCAGCAATAGGAGCGGAGAATGCCGTCATGAAATCAGAAACGTCATTATTGTAGGCTGCAGCCAATGCGCCATATTCGCCATCGGTACCACCTGTACCTAAACGCCAGCCAGATGGACAAATATCTTCTGTGGCATTGCCTATTGATGTTCCCTCGCTTATGCCATCCCCATAACAATAGCTGCCCGCTGATGTCGCGCAATAATTATAATAGCCGCCTGCCTTGTTGCTGCCGAGCCCGTCTGCCGGTGCATTGGTCGGGACAACGTCTTTATCATTCATATAAACATACGCACGTGAGAAGTTATACCAACTAGGTTGATATTGCCCATTAGGAGTCTCAAAGGTAAAGGTACCCACTCCGGCAATAGGGTACTGGTCACTAGTGGTACCACCACCATTGATCATCTTATTAATAGATGTTTGTGAAGCATTAGTGAGCGTATTGAATGAATTGTTCATATTGCTCTGTACACTAGAGTTGGTTAAATCTAGCGCCAAATTGTCCAGCATCCAAAACTTATCATCTTCTAGCTTGCCCACAGTATACTTGTTGCCATCACGCGAGTCAAAGAGAATAGTTGCAGTACCAGCATCTGGCATCAACTCATCCATTTCGGCCCTACTGATTGATTGTAGTGAACCGGCTTTAAAGCAGCGAATCGAGCCCTCACCACGACGATTCCCATCGTATTGCGGAGTGATAAGAGATGTTCCTGCACGAAGGTCATACATATAGACAGAGTCTTTATATGTAGATGACCAGAAGTAACCATCCGTTCCTTGGTCATGGCTTGATGCGTCATAATAATAGCCAGACAAAGGAAGATGTAGAGCAGCACGGAAATCAGTATAATTATTGTAGAGATTATATAGGACTCGATATTCACCGCCACTATCGTCTGTAGCTAGACGCCAGCCGGAAGGACAGATGTCTTCTGTGGCATTGCCTACTGGCGTTCCCTCACTCGCGCCATCACCATAGCAGTAACTACCAGCTGAAGTAGCACAATAATTATAGTAGCCGCCAACCTTCCAACCACCGCTCGTACTGAGAGTATCAGACGGGACAGTATCTATATCTTCCAGACTTAACCTAGCCTCGGAATAACTACCACCGGAAGTCTGAGTGTTAACACCAGTAATAGCGTATTTATCGCTAGCAGTACCGCCACCATTAATCATCTTGTCGATAGAAGATTGTGAAGCATTAGTTAAGGTATCACTGCTATTCATCTTGGCTTGGACGCTAGAGTCAGTGAGATCTAGTGAGAGGTTTTCTAGCAACCAGTAGTTGCCGTCTTTGAGTCTGCCTACGGTATAATCGGTTTCATCGCGTTTGTCAGTAAGAACGGTTGTGCTACCAACACTCGGCAACATCGTAACCAAATCATTATTAGTCACATCTTGCAAATAACGCTTAGCCACACAGCGGATATTAAAGCCATGGTTGCGAGTATAATAGCCATTTGATTGTACTTCTGTTGGTGAATCGCTCAAATATAGTAGGTTCATTTCAGAATTACTATAGCGCGTGGAAGCCCAGAAGTGGACAGTTGAACCTACGTCTGTATACGGAGGCGTGTGAATGCCCCAGTAGTAGCCAGAGAGTGGAATACGTAAGGCTGAGCGAAGATTTGAATAGCTATTGCCGTAAGCCGAGTAGAGACTATCGTATTCGCCGCCGGTGCCGCCTGTAGGCATACGCCAGCCAGAAGGACAGATATCTTCGGTGTCATCACCTGCCGACGTCCCCTCGGTCGTGCCATTACCATAACAGTAACTACCCGCCGAAGCTGCACAATAGTTGTAATAGCCGCCGTTCTTCCAGCCTCCGGCCGTGCTCATACTGTCGGACGGAACAGCGTCTTTCTCGCTCAAATCATCAACCAAGGCCCGAGAATAACTGCCCACTCCAGACGACCACTCTTCAATCCCAGCTGTTGGGTATTTATCACTAGTGGTACCGCCGCCGTTGATAAGTTTATTGATTGTAGCCTGAGAAGCGTTGGTCAAGGTATTGCTACTATTCATCTTCGTCTGGACGTCAGAATCTAAGAGGTCTAGAGCGAGGTTTTCGAGGAACCAGTAGTTGCCATCCGCTAACTTTCCAACCATATAGCCGGTCTCATCACGTTTGTCTAGCAACACTACAGTATCGCCAACGTTCGGTAAGAGCCCAGCAAGCTCCGTTGGAGTGATGTCCTGCAGATAATTCCCAATACACACACCATAAAGCGTCATATCGGTAGTAGGGGTAATAGCAGCGCCAGAAGCATACTCTATAGTGGTCGCATCAGTAGCTACGGTGGTCCAACCACAAACGCTGCCATACTTCGTGATGGTTGGGAGTGTTACGCTTTGGCCGGTCCAACCAGCATAGAGCGTAACGTTGCCATCGTTTTTCCAGACACCGTTTGCATCTGTATAGTCGGTATTCGCCTCTAGCACTGGAGTGGATGCACTTGACGCAATCTTGTGCGTAGCTTCTGCCTCTTGATACCAACCGTCAAATGCATATGAAGCAGTGGCATCGGTTGGCGTGGTTCCACCATTTACAACTGCTCCGTTAGCTTTGTTTTCAGCTGGAGTAGTCCAACCAGAGATAGTGTATGAGCGGACTGGCAATGTAGAAAGCGCAGATCTAAACTGGGTAGCGTCATAATTAACGTAGCCATTAGACGTCGGATTATTAGTCGCACCATTTTTATCTAAAGTGATAGTATATTGCTTTGCTTTATAGTGCGCGTAAAGTCTATTTTCAGCAACATTGTCACTTAAATCGGTGCCAGTCTTTCGCCAATAACGGTACTGTGAATAATAACCGCCACTAACACTATCAAGATTATAGTAAGCATACTTCCATCCTGCAACGTCTGAATTACATCTGTTGGAACTTGTGCCACAGACAGCGCTTGGAGCGTATAAAAACTGACCGGTGTAGCTAGAGTATCTCGTATTAGAACTTGTAGACCAAGATCCATTTGTTTTTCCGGTTATTCTACTTCCACCCGTTGCTGCCGTATACCAACCGTCTAATTCGTAGCCAATATCTGGAGCGGTAGCGGATGGAAGGTGAGCGGGAGCTGTGCCCGTAGCAGTAGTGTATGCGAAAGTTCCTGGATAGAAATAACTGCAATAAGTAGTGCCACCCGAATTATAGCAATTATATGATATGCCTCCATTCCACGTTCGACCCCCGTATGAGCTTCTATAAGACCCGCCCATGTTATAGCTCACATATAATGTTTCTGCGCCATTCAGCGTGCCACCGTTGGCGTCAAAGTCGATCCTGGAATTGATGAGCGTCATCTCTGTACGGCCACCAGCACCCGTTCCAGTAGCAGAGGTGCAAGAACTGCTAAAGGTTCCGTCTGTGACGTCAATAGTCACACCGTAATATCTAGTGCCACGATAGGCACTATTTGTCACCGTAAAGGTGTTTTCGGCTTGAGCCTCACTGAAATTGTCAAGTGCATCAGAATCTGTATCGGCATAGCCAAAGTTGTACGTAATGGTCATATTACTATCATAATTTACTGAAGTATCCGTAGCGGTTAGAGTGGTGTTCTGATAGTTGTATACCTTTGTGGTACCGCCGGTAATCTCACAAGTAGGTGCAGCAATGCCGCTAACATTAAGTGTAATCGCACCGGCGCCTGGGCCAACAATATAGCTAGAACCACTTAGCGTCCCATAAGTGTCTGTCTTTTCGTAAGCTGTTCCTACATAACCAGTCGCCCTAGTAGGAGTAATCGTGGTAAGATCTATAACGTCATCCGTGTAGAAGGTTTTAGAAATAGTGGATGTACCGCTACCATCCCACCCAGAAGCAGTAAGGGTGGTAACACCATTACCAGTTGTAATAGTCACCGTGTAAGGATTAGCGGTACAAGAAGCATACAAGTCCAAATCCTGACCCGGAACAATAGACGCGCCAGGAGTATAATCATTAGTGCCGTCCGTCCAATTACAAGTATACCCAGCTTTACTCAAAGTTGGTAGTGTTACAGATGCACTAGCCCACTTTGCATAAAGAGTAGCGCTGTCAGCTCTAGCCCAATGGCCACTACCATCCGTAAAGTTGGTCACATCAGCTTGTAAGACTGGAGTAGCATCGTACGATGCTACTAAAGTGCTACTGCCACAGGAAGTGCTGACCCAACCACCAAAAGTATAGGTAGCGGTGAGCGGGTCCATAGAAGAGGCGGCAGCGCTAGAATCATTAGCAAATGAAATCGTGTAAGCCCTTTGTGGATTATTAATACTAGCCAGGGTGGTAGCGCCATAAGTAGCCGTAGTAGAAGTCGAACCGCTTGTAGTAGCAGAACATTGATCCAGAGTAACATCGTAGGTGTTGGCTATGTAGTGAGCATAAAGCACATTGCCAGCAGTACCAGCTGTATCCGTAGTAGCAGTCTTTATCCACTGCCCATCAGCATTAGTCCAGTTAGTAACCGCGCCAACGACTGTACCATTGGCACTCAACACCTTATCCCCGCCATCACTAGCCGTATACCAACCATCAAAAGCATAGCCATCCGGCGGGGTAACTGTTGGAACAGTGGCGGCAGTAGTGCCGACCCTAGTGGTGTATTTGGCACCAGATTGATAAGAAACATAGAACGGGTTGTTCCCGCCAGCAAGGGTGCCACCATTAGCATCTAAATCTACGCGCGAGTTTACAAATGCTACGGTAGCGCGATTAGCTACAGTTGTACCCTGGCCAGTCCCCGTGCCAGAAGTACAGGTAGCGGTAATCGTATTATCAGTCACGTCCGTCACTACAACAGTAACACCGTAGTATCTAATGCCACGCCAATCATCCTTTTGAAAAGTAGTGGTATTACCTGTCTGGGCTGGGCCAAAATTACCAAGAGTACCATTTTTGCTACTAGCATAGCCAAACGAATAAGTAATATCCACCGAGTTTATGTCGTAATTATCGCTATTAGACGTAGCTGTAATCATGGTGCTAGTACGATTGTATACTTTTACAGATCCGCCTGTCATCTCGCAAACCGGAGTGTCTAGGGTGCTAGCGCTAAAGGTAATGGAGCCATCCCCTGCTCCAACAGTATAAGTGGAGCCACTAAGGGTGCCATAAGTATCTGTTTTGGCATATTTAGCGCCACTATAACCAGTGTTATAAGTTGAGGCAATAGTAGCAAGATCGACAGTGTCACCAATGTGGAATGTCTTGCTGATAGAGTCGCCATAAACTTCCCAACCGGTGCCAGAAAGACTAGAAATACCAGGCCCATAGTTGATAGTAATAGTATAATCATGGATTTTCCAAATTGCCCGGAGCGTAATGTTGGTACCATCAGCAGTTTGGTCTATGCCATAGTCTGCACCAGCGGCATAGGTAGTGCCAGAGCAAGTCTGGGTACCAGCTGCATCGGCTGTGGTAGTAGTGCTACACCAACCCATAAAGTCGTAGCCGGTACGAGTTGGTGTAGCATTGCTAAGTGTAGTTTTGCTGCTAGCTGCAGCAGTACCACCAGCAATGGTGACAATTTGCGGATTGGTTACCGGCATATTAGTCACAGTGTCTGCAGTGTTTTTATCATAAGAAATATTGTAAATAATATCATTGGCAATAGCTGCCAGTGTAATATTGCGAGTATAAGTTCCTGGAGGAATATCAAAGTCTATTTTGGCAGCGATACTTAGAGTGTAGGTTTTGGCAGTGGAGTTTGCTGCGGAGGTTACATCAATGAGGCTGCCAGTGGTGCTTGGAGCAGGAAGGTAGTTGGTGTTGCTTGTGACTACTTCATTTGAATCATTAACGTATTGGCTTGGTTTGTAGCCCCACTTGTTTACATAGCTAGCATTGTTTCTGAAGACAGTTTCTGAAATGGCGGTATCAACGGATTCTATATTGCGGCCATTGCTGGAAGAAAGAGAAGTCCCACCGTTAGAAGTAATGGTAAGGCGATAACCTGAATAGTTATCCGTGGTAACGCTGATACCAGCATTGGAGGATTTGACAAATCTACCATTGAGCTCTGGAGAAAGAGTCATAGTAAGTTTGCCGGTCTCCATGGTAAGGCTTAGAGTGCTTTGTTTGGCTGCAGCAGAAACTGCTGGGGCCGAAACAAAAGTAGCGATGTTTAGGAAAGCGAAAATAGAAATGAAAAACAAAAACACCTGCCGCAAACCCAATCTGCAGCGGGCCTTTAGCTCCCAATTCTTACCTCGCTTTAGCACAATTCTCCCTATAAACCCTATTATTGTCTTACCCCCTATTTATGACCTCCACTATCTACATAACCATTATAATGCACAAACAAAAAAACCTCAAGCATTTCACATTAAAATACTACTTTTTTATTTAATTTCCACAATCCGCTACTAAATGCAATTTTATGTGTCCGTTCTTTTCAATATTTTCGTAGGCAGTCAAAAATTTTGGAATTTTTTTGATAAAAATTTCTTTGCCAGTTTTGAAATAAGATTTATAAAGCATTTCTATTGTCGTCGCAAGCACCGTCAAAGTATATTCACGTACATTTTCTTTTTTCTTAGTAATTTCTTCGGCTAGTGCCGGCCAATCGCCAGGTTTCGCCACAATCAAACGCTTAGCTAAGTCGCGTATTTTCGCTTCAACTTTTATGTCGCCATCGATTGGTTCATGGTTTCTCAAAAAATAAACAGAAGAGCGGCTTAGAATCGTCGGCAAAACCAAAGACGGACTACTCGTAATTAACACAAAATGGACTTTTTCGCCCGGTTCTTCTAAATTTTTCAAAAACGCATTTGCCGCTTCTTCGCTCATTGCCTCCACTGGACGAATAACTACAAATTGGTCGCTTGTTTGTTTTACGGAAAGCCGCGAAATGATATCGCGTGCTTGTTCAATCGAGATTACCGTTTTTCCATTTGGCTCCAAAGTCAAGGCATTTTTAATTTCAACTTCCTTATCGTCTGGCATCACAAAAATCGACGTTCCAGTTTTTGCTGCAATTTTTTCAATATTTTTTACGTCGTCAAAAAACATTTTTAAATTCCTTTGGCAGGGGCGCTTCAAAAACTTTTCTCTCGCCACCCGGCAAAGTCACTTCAAGAGAACCAGCATGCAAATATAGCCGATCCGCTTTTTCTTCGCCATAAACTGGATCACCCAAAATCGGATGCCCAAGATATTTCATGTGCACCCGAAGTTGGTGGGTTCGCCCAGTCGTTGGTTTTAACTCCACCAAAGAATACTTATCATTAGATTTTAGAACTTTGTAAAATGTTTCGGAAGCTTTGCCGCCCGCATCCACGCGAAAAGTTGTTGGGCGTTTTAAATCGCGCTGCAACGGCAAGTCGATTCTTGCTGTGTCTAATTTTGGTCGACCCTGCACAATTGCATAATAAGTTTTGTGAACTTTGCGATCCTGGAATTGTTTCTTCAAAAATTTCTGCACTTCTTCAGACTTTGCTAAAATCATTACGCCACTCGTATCGCGATCTAGTCGATGTGCCACAAATCCAAAATCCGCCAAAGTTTTTTCTGGACAATACTCACCTTTAGCCTCGCTTAGCAAACCTTCCGGCTTATTCACCACGATCACATCTTCGTCTTCATAAATTACTTCCGGTTTTACGTCTGCGTTTTTTAAATCTTCCGGTACATTTAATTCAATTTTTACACCTTCTTCAAATTTTGTATTTGGTTTTTTAACGACTACGCCATCAACTTTTACGTAGCCATTTTCAATAAATTTTTGAATGGTCGAACGATTGTAACTTTTATAAATTCCTACCATCAAAATATCAAGCCTGGTCTTTTCTAACTTTTCTTCCGCCTCCGGCAAAATAGTGTCGCCGTTTATCACGCGCGACATTTTTGGTTTACTAAATTTTTTGCCAGTGATAATCATTTTTTTACCTTAATTGAAATGCTTTTTGTACTTCAAGCAATTTCGCATTTGCGACTTCGTTGGCATATTTTTCGCCTTTTTCGAGAAGCTCGTAAACTTGCTCGTCCGAAATTTTTGCCGATTTTTCTTGAAAATCTGCTAACATTTGCGAAACGCTTTCGGCAACTTTTTTCTTTAAGTCACCATAATGAGTTTCGCCTGCCCATGTCGAAATTACGTCTTGCAAAGGCACATTATTTACGAGCGCTTCGATCTGCAACAAATTAGAAATACCCGGCTGTGTCCACATATCAAATTTAATTTTGCCGAACGAATCGGTCGTGGCGGACATGATTTTTTTGGCGGCAAGCTCCGGAGCATCGTCGAGCATAATTTTGGAATTTTCGGCCTTGGTAGATTTACTCATTTTCTTTTCAGGATTTAGGAGATCACGAATTCTAAGGCCATTGTCAACTTCCATAAATTTTACTTGTTCGTCCGTAGCAACTGGCACAGTAAAGATCTCGCCATATTTATGGTTTACGCGCATTGCAATATTGCGAGTTAGCTCAATGTGTTGAAATTGATCCTCACCAATCGGCACATACTCCGCATCATAAAGCAAAATATCAGCCGCCATCAAAATCGGATAATTAAAAATCCCTACATTGCACGATTCTTGGCCTTTGGATTTTTCTTTGTACTGAATCATGCGCGATGTTTCGCCCATAGTCGCAACACAATCCAAAATCCAACAAAGTTCCGAATGGGCTGGTACATAACTTTGACGATAAATATGCACATTTTCATTAATTTCGAGCCCAGCCGCCAAATAATATTTGAGCGTGCGAATTGTATTAGCGCGAAGATCACCGTCTACATCAGAAATAATCGAATGAAGATCTGGCACAAAAATATTCACGTTGTAATCCTTGGAATATTTGTTCGCAAGACGAACCATTGGCAAAAGCGCGCCAAGGTAATTTCCCAAAGTTAAAACACTATTTGATCGAATGCCAGTTAAAATCGTTTTCATATTTTCATTATAACAAAAATGTGCTAAAATAAAAGGGCTGGGGCATTAGCTCATTTGGTAGAGCGCTTCCATGGCATGGAAGAGGTGAGGAGTTCGAATCTCCTATGCTCCACCAGCAGAAAAATTGACCCTTTAGGGTCTATTTTTGTGCTGCATGACGAGCATAGGTGATCCCTATCTCCTATGCTCCACCATTTTTGTATTCAAGTTTTTCCAGCCCGCCCGTATTTACCGCATTCATGTCGATAAACTCTTCGCCACTATAGCCTTCTAGTACGCATTTATCCCAATACTGCCACACTAGCCAATCATCGCCCGCATCCACAAAAACTGGATAGTAAACATTTCGAATCCAACGCGGATAATCAGAGAAATCTTCCGCCAAGTATTTGTCCCAATAATCTTTTTGCGCATAAATCAGCGGCTTCACCCCATATTTTTCTTCAATGACTGCCAAAAAAGCTTTAAGCCCACGCACTACGACATCTTTTTCTGGTGGGTTATTCACCTCTTCAACTGTCAGCTCCATGTCCACAGCCGGGATCAACCGTCCGTCCAAACTCCCAACCGTTTTGATAAAGTTTTCCGCCTGCTTGGCGCCACTACTTTCGTATGAAAAATAATGATATGCCCCCGCCGGCATCCTTGCCACCGCCGTATCGGCCCATTTCTTACTAAAACTGCTGTCCACATGCGTACTACCTTCAGTCGCTTTTACGTACACAAAATCAATATGCTGCTCTTTCAATTTATCAAAATCTACGTCCTCTTGATACGAAGACACATCCACGCCTTTTTGGTAATTCCCTACAAACCATTTGTTTATATTTACTTCACGATTTTTTATTGCAGAAAACGCCCACACCAAAAGCCCGGCGAGAGCCGCCAAAATTGCGAATCTAATCACAATTTTCTTCATACTTTTATTATAACATGTTCTGCGGAACATTTATAGCACGTCGAACACCATAAGTCTGTTCAAAGAAATCGTAACGTTTTGCTATCCAATCCAACAAATATTCGACTTCATCGTCAAAACCCATCACTCCAATCCCCCCACGTAGCCAAAGCTCTTCGTCACGCAAAGCGGCATCGCGAATATTCGCTGCTTGTCTTCGCACGAAATCAAGTAATTCCTCTGCCCGACCAGACATTCTTTCACGATAAACTCTGCAGACCTCATCTTCAAATTCTGGGATATCCATCAAATAATAAAACAACTTTGAAACATTTTGATCGGCTTCGTAAACTTCATATTCATTAGTTTCAGGATTAAGATATGTTTCCCCGAACGCCGATTTTTTCTGTACCATCGATTCATACGGCGAGTGAAAATCAGCGATATAATGCCAGTCCCATCTTAGGTTGCCAAACGCAAAATCATAATCCCAGTTTGGCCCAAAGTGAATTTTGTCATCCAGCCCATCCATTGTCATAAACATACTCGAAACATACGCGTCTGGGTTTACTGAAAATTCAGCAATCAAAAAGTATTTTGCCATCGATTCAACGTCGGCAACTTCTTCAACTTTTTTATAATTGCCTTTTTTCGCCGCTGTTAGCAAATCATTAAATTTTGTCATAAATTCATTCATGCTTCCATCGGCGTTATCATTGTCTACTGCATCAGAAATTACCAGACAATCACTTTCGATCGATTCATAGCATTCTACATGATTGGAATGAAGGTTTTCCAATTCGACTAATATACCATAAGGATCAGACAAAGCTACACGATTTCCCTCGATTTCCACTTTATTCATGAGATAATACAAACCAACATATTCATTATCTACATAAAGTTCTACATACCTGCCATCAACCGCATAGTCCGTACCGACCATATTTTCCATATATCGCAAAATATCATTCCGCATGTCGGAATTATCAAAATCTCCAGCTAGGAGCACCCATTTCTTTTCTTTAGGCATGCCTAGAAGCGAAATCGGCGAACTAAAATTGATTTGATACGGCTTTTTATCACGAGTCCACGAAGAGTTACCACGCCCACGAATAGTAACATTTTGGTATACATCCGTGCCTATATTGGTTGTTATCTCCAGAGTATTATTGGGATACTCTGTCGTTTTAGAGCCACTATTTATTTCTTCGAACGTTGTGCCATTTAAAAAAATTTCTATCTTTGAAGGAATGTCATAATTCGGCTTTTTTGCCATTAAATTCTCTTGTGCAAAATATGCAGCAATCGATACTAAACTCAGAAGCAAAAACAACATCAAAAGAGAGAAGAATCTTTTTAGGTTCTGCATCATATTTTTATTTTAACACAAAAGCTTACACAGCATTTGCATAAACGAAAAATCTTTGGCCACTGGTGCCAAGTGATGCGTTGTAAGCCCCATAACAAGTCATGAGTGCTACATCGTAACCATTTGCGCCAGAAATGGCAGTATCCAGCATTTTATAACCAACGCCAGCAAAGCTCAAAGTATAAGCATCGGTCAAAGTATAAATTCGAATATCCATCACACGGTAGTTACGCGTAATGCCGCCTTCGGTAATCGTAAAAATCTCACCCACATAGCGATTGACTAAATTCCCCATCAAACCGCTAGAATTGTGCGCATAGATCAATTTTCTCGTCATGTAAATATCGCTGTAGCTTGGCTCGGCAACAAACGCCGCCGTCTTTGCCGTCACGGTGTAATTTGCTACCTGTGGGACATACGCTACTGGAGCATAGTAAACCGGCGCCGGCTCAATTATTGGCTCAGGTTCTGGCTCCGGAATTACAGTTTCCACAATACCAGCATTATTAAGACCGGTCACCACTATAGGATTAGAAGCCGTCAAAAGTTCTGGCTGTAATATCATCCATAGAGAACTGAATAAAAAAATTGCCAAAATTCTTTTGAACATAGAGTTTTCTCCCAAATAACTCCTTATCTTATAATTATAGCACAAAATGCCAAAAAAGTCAATATTTGCACCCCTAAACCACCGTGTTATAATAGAGAAAACGGAGGTAAAATGAGCAAATTCGACGACCAATATATAGACCTTTGTCGGCGCATTCTAGAACATGGTGAAAAAATCACCAACTACAAAAAATCAGACAATCGCAGCAAGGAAGTAGCTTCAGCTATACCAGATCATACCGCCCAAGGCTCGTCCGAGGCTCGCACCATCCGTTTGCCACATCAAGTTTTACAATTTGATTTGTCCGAAGAATTCCCTATTTTAGTTTCCAAAAAAGTTGCTTTTAAGACTGCTGTTCTTGAAATCCTCTGGATTTATCAACAAGCTTCTAATGACGTCCGCTGGCTCCAAGATAGAAATGTCAAAATTTGGAACGAATGGGAAATTTCCGAATCTGGCGAATATCAAGGCAGGAACATCAACAAAATCTTCGCCGAAAAACACCCAGACGAACCAAAAACCGATTTTGCACACACCATTGGTACTGCCTATGGCTGGATTGTAAATCGATATGGTCTTATTCATAATCTCATCGAAACCCTAAAATCTAACCCTGGCAACCGTCGCATGGTCTTGTCACTCTGGCAAAATGAGTGGCTAGAAACCGCAGCGCTACCTTCCTGTGTTTGGAATTCCCAGTGGAACCTTATCGACGGACACCTAAACGTCCTCGTTACCTCTCGTTCTTCCGACGTCCCACTAGGCCTACCATTCAACGTCGTCCAGTACGCTGTACTTTGCAACTTAATCGCCCATTCTGTTGGCGCCAAACCGGGCCAAATGACATTTATCACCAATGATGCCCACATTTACGAGAACCAAGTTGATGGCATCAAAGAACAAATCAAAAAATACGACGAAGCCGTCAAAAACGGCACGCTGCCAAAAGCACCAACCCTCTGGCTCAACCCAGAAGTCAAGGATTTCTATGATTTCGACAGCTCCCGCGAGCTAAAGGATATCAAACTCGAAAACTACGAAAATCTCGGCACTATCAAGATGCCGGTTACGGAGTAAAGATGATCAGTATTATCGCGGCAATTGGTAAGAATAATGAGCTTGGATTAAACGGAGACTTGGTTTTTCATCTCAAGGATGACATGAAATATTTCCGTGAAACCACTCTAGGCCACAAAGTAGTGATGGGCCGCAAAACTTGGGAGTCTCTTCCAGGCAAACTCAAAGACCGCACCAATATCGTGATTTCTAGACACGATGTCGAAGGCGCAGACGAACATATTTCCGATATCGAATCATTCATTACCGAAAATCAAGACACCGACGAAGAAATTTTTATCATCGGTGGCGGCAGCATTTACGCTGCATTTTTGCCTTACGCCAAAAACCTCTATCTAACAGAAGTAGACTCTGCGGCCAACGCCGACGTATTTTTCCCTGATTTTGATAAATCTCAGTACAAAAAATCAATAATAAAGAAAGGTTCCGAAAATGGTATAGAATATACCTTCGTAAAATACACTAAATAAGGAGAAAACTATGAAAGAAGATGTAATATTTGACCTAATCGATAATGAAAAGAAACGCCAAAGCGAGGGGTTAGAGCTAATCCCAAGCGAAAACTGCGTTTCTGCCGAAGTGTTAAAAGCGATGGGTTCTATTCTTACCAATAAATATTCCGAAGGTTATCCATATTTTGACGGTGTTCCGGGTTGGAGCGAAGAAAAAATCGCCACCGAAATTTTACCAAACTACCGTTACTATGGCGGGCAGGTCAATATCGACCGCATCGAACGAATTGCGATTGACCGTGCTTGTCGTCTTTTCCACGCCGACCACGCTAACGTCCAACCACACTCTGGCGCGCAAGCCAATAATGCTGTTTACTATGCCTGGCTCGAACCTGGTGATACTGTACTTGGCATGTCGCTCCCAGCTGGCGGCCACCTTACCCATGGTGCACCGGTCACACTTTCTGCTCATATTTATAATTTCGTCGGTTACGGCGTAACAGAAGACGGCGACATCGATTATGACGATTTTGAAGAAAAAGCCTTGGAATGCGATCCAAAAATCATGCTCGTTGGCTACTCTGCCTTTATGAAAATCCCAGACTTTGACCGCGTCGCCAAAATCCGCAAAAAAGCCGAGAAAAAGTTTAAACACGAAATATTGCTGATGGCCGACATGGCTCACGTGGCCGGTCTAATCGCTGGCGGTGTTCATCCGAATCCACTAGACCATGGTTTTGACGTGATGACCACTACCACCCACAAGACTTTGCGTGGCCCACGTGGTGGCGTGATTCTTTCAAAAGGGAACGTCGCTTCCCCACTCAAAAAACCAGAAAAGACTCTAAAGAATATTCCTATCCTAATTGACCGTGCCGTGTTCCCTGGCACCCAGGGTGGACCGCTAGAGCACATTATTGCAGCCAGGGCCGTGGCCTTTGGCGAAGACCTAAAACCAGAGTTCAAGAAATATGCCAAAAACGTAGTCGAAAACGCCAAAACCTTGGCCGAAGAGCTCAAGAATCTTGGCTTCGTGCTAATGGGTGGCGGCACCGAAAACCACCTAATTCTCGCCAATATGGTAGAAAGTTTTGGCTTTGACGGCAAAATCTACGAGCGCGCACTAGATACGGTGGGACTTACTCTGAATGCTAACGCCATCGCTACAGACAAAGGCGGTGCGTTCCGCCCGTCCGGCGTACGTCTTGGTACTCCAGCTATCACCACCAGGGGCCTAGGCAAAAAAGAGATGAAGATCCTAGCTGGCTGGATGAAAAAAGTCGCCGACATTTGTGCCGAGGCTGGCTCTGAAGAAAATCTCGACAACTATTCTGCCGAGCTCGAAACCATCCACAAAGAAGTCCGCGCCCTCGCCCTCAAATTCCCTGTCCCAGGTATCTAGAAACACAAAAAAGATGCGGTTTTTCGCCGCGTCTTTTTTTATTTGTATTCTTCAATTCTTTTTGCAGTTATGACAATCGCGCCCTTTGGTTTTGTGGCGCCAAATGGAGTCACTTGCCCATTAGAGAAAAACTCTTTCAAACAAAAATCGTAGTATTCTCCGTCGGTATAGTATTTTGCTTCGCCAAACATCCTTAACCCGGACCAATTTTCATCAAAAGCAGTTACTACTACATTTGGATTGTATTGTATATTCTTTTGCGTGTTGCTCATCTCATTAGCAGAAACAATGATCTCATTTTCGCCTAAAACTTTTACGTCGGACGCAACCGAAAGGTTAGGTTTATTATCTTCGCCAACCGTAGCAATATGTATTGGCTTATTATCGATCAGCTTTTTATAATCAATTAAATTCATTTACGAATACCTTAGATGGTGGAGCGTAGGAGAATCAAACTCCTGACCTCGGCAATGCGAATGCCGCGCTCTATCAGCTGAGCTAACGCCCCATAAGATTATTATACCACAAAAAACCTCCTGCTAAAGGAGGATATTTTGTTTGTGATGAGAGGTTTTAGTCGTTTAATCGGTTCCACCATACGAACTTCTTACCGCGTACGTCAAGCACCGCTTCGGTAAGTACTGCGTAAATCGGTTCTTTGATGGATGCGGGCAAATTAATCCTGTTAAAGACCATTTTGGCGTGCGCTGCCGCACAATCTACAGGATGGCTAGTGGCAATGACTACCTTAATTCTATAATCGGCATAAATTGCCGTGGTTCTACTAAAATCCTGTCCAAGCATTACTCCGTTTTTTTCAAGATAAAGCAGCGTCAAAACCTGTTCTATCTCGTGCAAAGCAAAGAGTCCATTCGCCAAACTACCAGTACGTGTTTTAAAGTCCTCGAATTCAGACAGAATTGCGTTGGCATCTTCTGAATAGAAACCACTGCGAACGAATTTCTCTAACTTAGTTGGATTCTTGCCGTCGTATAGACCCTGAATTAAAGCCAATGTCGAAAGTGTCCATATAGACGGAATGTTTTTCGCCGACAGTTCTTTTGAATTATAAAAACACGGGAAATTTGACGCGAACAAGTCGTTTAACAGTACAATATTAGCCTGACGTTCAACCAGACTTTGACCACGCTCATAAAAAATACCGGCCTTGTCTTCTTTGTCGAATTCTTTGAAGTCTTTAGCAAATCTAAAGTATTGATGCCCTTCTTCAATTCTAAAGGTCATATCCAAAAATGTTTCATATGTTTTCCAAATATTCTTTGCGACTTTTCTATCGATCATAAAGTTACCTCTCTTTCATTTTAATGTCCTTGAACCTCCCCTCACAGATATTATTATATCATAAAATGTTAAGACAGTCAAAAAAGTACCTGTTGGGGCATTTCGGAGCGCGGCAGCGCGTTCGCCCCTTGGGACGCGTGAGCGAAGCGAAGAATTAGCGCCATCCGCCCGTGGCGACGGGCCGGATGGACGCGGCCCCAATGGGTACTTTTTGACTGTTTTAACGCTTGCTGAATTGTTCTTTCTTACGAGCAGAGCGAAGGCCGTATTTCTTGCGTTCCTTTTCGCGTGGATCGCGTGAAGTAAAGCCAGCTTTCTTTAGAACTGCGCGAAGATCTGGAGCCTCAGTAACGAGAGCTTTAGAAATTGCGAGCTTAATAGCGTCTACTTGGCCTGCAAGACCACCACCTTTTACAAGGATAGTGATATCATATTCTTTTTGCTTACCGGCAAGTGCCAAAGGGTCGGTAATTTCAGCAAGATAAGTCTTGTTACCAGATAAATAATCTAGCGCTGGCTTATCGTTGATAGTGATTTCACCTTTACCTTTATAAAGACGAGCGGTAGCAGTAGCAGATTTGCGGCGACCAAGACCGTAAGTGTATTTCTTCGTTGCCATTACTTAATCTCCTTTGGATTCTGTGCAGCGTGAGCGTGCTCAGCGCCATCAAAGACGCGTAGGCGGCTCATTCTATCAGCAGATAGTTTATTCTTTGGGAGCATTCCCTTTACTGCTTCATTAATCGCAACAGCTGGGTTCTTTTCGATAACTTCCTCGAGTTTAAGCTCGGTGAGGCCACCTGGAAAACCACTATGGCGATAATACTTTTTCTGGGTCATTTTTTCGCCAGTTACTTTCAAGTTCTTGGCATTGATTACGACAACATAGTCACCGTTATCAATGTGTGGAGTGTAAGTAACTTTAGATTTGCCCATCAACTTGTCGGCGATAACGACAGCCAATTTGCCTAGTGGCAAAGTGGAAGCGTCGATAATCCACCATTCGCGGCTAATTTCTGAAGCTTTTAGACTATAAGTTTTCATTATTTAGCCTCCTTTTTAGCAGCTGGCTTCTTTGCAGCTGGCTTTTTAGCAGCAGGCTTAGCAGCAGGTTTCTCTTCTTTCTTAGGAGCTTCGATAGAAATTTCATCTACAAAGCTAATGGTTCCCATTTCAGAATTGTCACCGCGGCGGAATCCTGCATGTTCAATTTTGAGGTAACCAGAATCTCTTTTAACCTGAGGAGCAATCACATCGATAAGAAGGGTTGCAGTTTCAAGGTCATTAAGACGTGCAATGATTAGACGGCGGTTAGAAAGACCACCTTTTTTAGCCATCGTAATCAACTTTTCAGTAGAACGACGGATTTCTTTTGCACGTGCAAGAGTCGTGGTAATACTTTGATATTTGATCAGAGAGCACATCAACCCACGGGTGAGCGCCAACCTCTGGTCGGTTTCGCGGCCGAACTTGCGGCCTTTGTATCCGTGACGATGCATATTAAATATTTAACTCCGTTAACTTTTCTTTAACTTCGTCTAACGCTTTAGTACCAAAACCTTTAAGATCTTTGAGATCAGTCTCAGAGAGCATTACGAGGTCACGTACAGTCTTAATATCGTTATTAAGAAGAGCGTTAGCCGTACGAGCAGAAAGGTCTAATTCTTCAATAGGAAGCATCAAACCAGATTCATCATCTTCTTCGCTCGTGCCAGGTGCTGGGGTAGATTCAACCTTGGTGCTACCTGCAAGCGCAGTATATTGGTTTACAAGGATAGCAGCAGCTTCCTCAAAGGCTTCCTTTGGCGTAATAGTGCCATCGGTATCGACAGTGAGGGTAAGTTGTTGAAGGTTAGTATCTTGACCAACACGAGTATTCTCTACTTTGTAGCGAACACGTAGAACTGGGGTAAAGACTGCATCAATTGCAATCATATCCGAGTGAATGCGTTCTTCAGAAGAGCGCTCAATCGTGAGGTAACCACGACCGGTCTCTACTACAAAGTGCATTTTTAGAACAAACTTTGGATCATCAATGTGACAAATTACTTGATTTGGGTTAGCAATTTCTACTTCGGAAGGAAGTTTGATATCGCCAGCCACTACGCGTTTTTCGCCATCTTTTTCAGAAGATTGTTTGTCGCCTTTGATCTCGAGATCAAGTTCTACTGGAGTATCAGTATGCATCTTAAAACGAATGTTTTTGAGATTTAGCATGATATCCACTACATCTTCGCGGACACCTGGGATAGCTGCATACTCGTGAGAGGAACCTTCAATCGAAAAGGCAGTGATAGCTGCACCTTTTACGCTAGAAAGGAGAACGCGGCGAAGAGAGTTACCGAGAGTGTTACCATACCCATAGTAAAGTGGGCGGATTACAAACTCTGCACTGGTTTCGCTTAATTCTTTGACTTCAGCTAAATTTGCTTCGTGAATGTTTTTTGTAGTCATTTATGTTCTCCTTAGCGTGAGTAATACTCAACGATTAGTTGTTCATTAATACCAGCCTCAGCTTCTTCGCGCTTTGGCAATGCAGTAATTTCGATTTTCATTTTCTTCGCGTCGACCTTCATCCATGAAAGTGGCGTTGCACTTGAAGCACCGATGATATTTGGAAGATTCTTGAAATATTCAGTTTTACCTGATTTTGGACGAACCTCTAGAACATCACCCGGGGTCAAACGAATTGAAGGAATATCAATTCTTTTACCGTTCAATAGAAAATGTCCATGAGAAACTAGTTGGCGAGCCTGACGGCGAGTTAGAGCAAAACCAGCGCGGAAAATTACGTTGTCTGCCCTTCTTTCTAGGAATTCTAGAAGTTTTTCACCAGTTAGACCATCAGCCTTCTGAGCTTCTTTCATAAGTTTTGCGAATTGCTTTTCGAGTAGGCCATAAGTACGGCGAACTTTTTGCTTTTCGCGAAGCTGTGTAAGGTATAGGCTACCGCCACGTACACGCATATCACCATGTTCACCTGGAATACCAGATTTTTTGGCCATTACTTTGTGTGCTTTTGGCGCAAGAGCGTAACCTTCACGACGGCTCTGTTTTACAATTGGAGAATGATCACGTGCCATTACGGTTTCCTTTCTCCCTTCGGACGCACACCACCATGTGCAACCGGGGTTACATCAGTAATACTATCAATCTTGATACCTACGGTAGAAACTGCGCGAATAGCGGCATCACGGCCAAGACCGATACCAGATACATACACGTCTACAGAATTTAGAGCGTGATTTTTCTTTGCAATTTCCAAGGCTTTCTCAGCAGCTACGCCAGCTGCAAATGCTGTACCTTTCTTTGAACCGCGGAAGCCATTGGCACCAGCGGAAGAGGCAGCGAGCACTTCGCCTTTTTTATCGGTAACACTAACGATAGTGTTGTTAAAGGTAGCTTGGATATGAACCGCGCCCGCATTAACGATGCGTTTACCTTTTTTAGCAGCCTTAGTAGCTTTTGGAGCTTCAACAACTGCTTCAGTAGTTTTAATTTCTTCTTCTGCCATGTTATTTTACTCCTAAGTTTTACTTGCTGCTTTTGGTTGTGCACCACCGACCGCGATCGCCTTACCCTTACGTGTACGTGCATTCGTACGAGTACGTTGGCCGTTGACTGGTAATTTAGCCTTGTGGCGGATACCTTTATAAGAATTGATATCCTTTAAGCGTTTAATATTATTGCTCACGAGTCGACGCAAATCACCTTCAACATGATATTTCGCGGAAATAATGTCGTTAATTTTTTGTTCGTCAGCCTCGGTGAGATCTTTCACCCGAGTGGTAGGCTCGATTTTAGCCTCCGCAAGGATGGCTTTAGATGTTGTTCTTCCAATACCATAAACGTAAGTAAGTGCAATCCACACTTGCTTATCGGAAGGAATCACAACGCTAGCTATTCTAGCCATATATTTTAACCCTGCCTTTGCTTATTTTTAGGTTTTTTCTTGTTGATGACACGAAGAACACCTTTGCGGCGAACGATGATGTCATCTGGGGAGATTTTTTTAACACTTGCACGTACTTTCATAGTGTCAAAATATCCTTTCCTATTATTTTTAAGTTTAACTATCTTAATGTTGTGTTTCGAAATCATAACATTAAGATTTTACAAATTTTACCTCTGTTATTCACAGTGGTTAAAATTCATAACATTAAACCTAAAATGTTTAATATTAATCTTTGAGCCTAAAGCTGATTCTGCCCTTTGTAAGATCGTAAGGGGTTAACTCAACTTCGACTCTGTCACCCGGGACGAGGCGAATATAGTTTTTTCGCATGCGTCCACTCATATGGGCAACAATAATATGACCATTCTCGAGTTCAACCCGAAACTGGGTATTCGGCAATGCCTCAACAACAGTGCCTGTGAGCTTAATCACTTCCTTTTGACTAGCCATAAATTACCCTTCTAGTGTAGCACATATATGTATATTTGTAAAGAGGAAAATATAAGATTTTTGGGGCATTTCGGAGCGCGGCAGCGCGAGAATTAGCGCCGGCCGCCCATGGCGATGGGCCGACCGGACGCGGCCCCAGAAACCTTATATTTTACTCTACTATAACTGCGTATGTAAACTGCCTAGAAAGATAGGTTCTTTGCGTCTGTGACCATTCGCCCGTACAAGAGATTATCGTGATAGATTCTTTCCCTGGTTCTGGAGAATGCATTGCTGTCGTCATTTCGGCATCAGAATCAGAAAGAGCTACCGTTACGTTCTTCACTACTGAATATTTAAAGACTGTGCCATCTCCACGCTCAATCTCTATAATATCTCCAGCTGTAAGCGTTGGCAGATCCTTAAAGATGCCGTGTACATGTGGCCCACCATTATGCCCGTCAAGAAGCATTGTTCCGCCCGTTCCAGGCTTAGCTGACGCATCATACCACCCTGTATCAAAAATATTATTCGGCGTGCCCAGTTCCCCACTAATATTAATCCCAACCGGAATAATTCGCGCCTTAGAAACGCCGAGTTTCGCGACACTTAAATATCGCGGCATGTCTGCCGCTACTATGTATTCTGCAATTTCGGTCTCGGACGGCTTTTCTTCGATTAGTTCCACCTCCTCTTCAATTGCTGCCGTTTCTGCTCGTTCGCTACCTTCTTTTTCTCTGTAATAAGCGTCTTCAAAGGTCGCTACTCTAATAAAATAAACCAAAAATAGTATCGCCAAAATAGACCAAAAAGTCCAACTAATAATTTTTCGCCAACCCTTAATCTTCAAGCTCATTATTGAAATCGTCATAAGTTATCATTAGCGCACGTGAGTCCACCGACCTCAAGTTCTCAAGCGCGACTGTAACCACGATTAGAAGCCCTGTACCAGAGATAGAAAGCCCAAGTGGAGCGCCGGTTAGTAGGATAAATACATAATCTGTTGCAAACGGCAACATTGCAATAAGACCAAGCGCAAGAGCGCCAAATAGATCGAGACGATTTACTACTTTGCCGAGGTATTCCGCCGTCTTGATACCTGGGCGTACGCCCTCAATAAAACCACCTTGCTTTTGCAGATTATCGGCAATTTCCTTGGTATTAAAAATAATCGAAGTATAGAAATAAGTAAACGCAAACACTAGTAAGAAGTAGATTGCTGGATAAACAAACCATTGTCCAGTGATACCATTTGGATACATCGTGGTAAAGTTGTTAGCTGATGGTGCCGAAAATACTGAAGTAAGCATTGTACCAACTTCGTTACCTGGATTTACCGAAGTGATCACTTGACCAACCAAAGCCGGCAAAGACAGGAAAGCTGTAGCAAAAATCACTGGGATCACACCTGCTGCAATCAACTTAATTGGCAAAATCGATTTAATCCCGCCATAAGACGAATTACCATGTACGCGCTTTGCGTAATTAATAGTAATAATCCGCTGTGCTTCGTTCAACTTTACCAAGAAGTAAATCACTACTAGCATTGCAATAGCAAAACCAACTACAATCCAGAAAACGGTTGGATTTACAGGAAGTTCCAGCCAACCAAACAAGTTCAAAGTGCCGGCAGAAGTGTCGAACAACGCTGCGCCGAGCGAAGCCATGGTAGTAGGAAGTTGCGACACGATCGAAGCAAAGATAAGGGTAGAGATACCGTTACCAATACCTTGCTCTGTAATAAGTTCGCCCATCCACATAAGAATTACTGAACCGGCCGTCATTGCCGTAACCGACAAAGCCCAATCGTTAAAGGTAGGGGTAAATTCTGTAGCCACGTTAGCCGAAATCGTTGATTGATACAAAATAAAGATATAAGCGATAGACTGCACAATTGCTAGTGGCACTGTAAGCATGCGAGTCCACTGATTAATCTTGCGACGGCCAGTCTCGCCATCGTTAGAAAGCTCTTCTAGACGCGGAACTGCCTTAGTCAAAAGTTGTATCACGATAGAACCAGTGATATATGGTGAAAGACCTACCAAAATAATGCTAAACGAGGCCAAACCACCACCAGAAATCAAATTGAGGAAGTTCGAGAAGTCAGACTTTTCCAAAAGATTCGATACGGCTTCTTTAAAGGTAGCTGCATTCCCCATTGGCACTGGAATTTGCGCGAGAAGTCTATAGGCAACAAGAATACCAAAAATAATCAGAACTCTCTTCAGCATGTCTTTATTTTTTAGGGATTTGAAAATAGTCTTAAAATGCATAATACCTCTTATAACTACTCCTTATCATATCACACCTAACTCTTAGTTTCAAGATTTTGGGCGCAATACTATATTATATATATTTATAAATCGATCCAGGGTCTTATTAAAGTCGTGTTCTGAGGCAATTTCGATCGATTTCTTGCTAAATTTCTCGCGGAGTTTCTTATCGGTCAAAATTTTAATCATCGCTTCACTAATTGCTTTTACGTCCCCAGGTTTACACAAAAACCCGTTCTCGTCATTTTTGCAGACTTCCGCTACAGCACCCTTATTTACAGCAATTAACGGCAAGCCTGTCGCCGCTGCCTCGATTAATACAATGCCTTGTGTCTCGATTTCACTCGCTGTCGCAAAAACATCGCCTATTTTATATACTTCGTATAAGTCTGGTGGCATTACTCTACCTAGGAATCTAACGTTCATGCCAATCCCTAGTCTAGAAGCCTCGCTTCCTAAGCGAATTTTATCCACGCCATCACCCACTATTACCAGCACCGCATCCGGCACTTCTTCCAAAGTCTTTTTGAAGGCCGAAAGCACCAACCCCACCTTCTTTTCTGGGTCCACCCTGCCTACATATAAAACAATCGGTTTATTATTTGGCAAACCATATTTTTTATAAATCCTAGCCGCAGCTTTGCCCGGTTTAAAATCAGAAATATCTACACCATTCGATACGGCCACAATCGGGGCATCAAACTTATGCCCAGCAGTCAAATGATCAATCGCCCGCTGTGTTGGCATTGTTACAAAGTCACTTTTATTCTGCCTGCTCCTAAAATAACTGGAAAGCACCGCATTTACCGGCTTTTTAATCACGCCCGGCATCTTCAAAGGGTCGGTTAAAACTTCTGGTTGATTATGTTCGGTTGTTACTACTGGAATATTCTTTTTGCGCGCATATGAAACCACCGAAAGGCCAATCGGATCGGACACTTGTACATGTACTATGTCTGGGCGAAAACTGTTTAAGACTCTTCTAACTTCCCGCGCAGGAAACGCTGATACCCTAAAACTATCCTTATAAAATACCCGCGGCAATTCACGGCCAAAAAGCCTCTTTTTTGGTGGCACATCATGAATCTGATCCGGATAAACTTTAATTTCGATAGATTTTAAATGCGCAACTTTTACGCCGTCTTCTGTACGCGTATAGTTTTTGCCAGTTTGACTCGGGCAAATCACCATTACTTCGTGCCCGCGTTTTGCTAATCCCATTGCAAGATTGTGCGAAAATACTGCTACCCCGTTAATCATTGGATAGTAAACCGCGGTAGCAATTACAATTCTCATTATAGTTCCTTTGCTTTTTTCATTTGTGGATCACGCATCGAATTAATATCTTCATAGCTACGCTTCACTTCGATATCCGGAGTAATACCGTCGCCATTAATAGACCTGTCATTTGGCGTATACCACTCGGCCGTAGTGACTTTTAGGGTTGCACCACCAGAAAGATCAAAGAGGTTTTGTACTACACCTTTGCCATATGTCTGTTCGCCCACAATTGTCGCTTTTTCGTAATCTTGCAAAGCTCCCGCCACGATTTCACTCGCCGAAGCCGTCGAGCCATTTACAAGTACTATTGTCTTCATATCTTTCAGGATTGCTTTACCGGCCGATGTACTCGTAGTGGTGTTGCCATAGTGCAGTGATTTTTGTTCCAAAATCTTTTGCCCATCAAGCCACAAGCTTAGTAAATCTTGTGCCGCACTCACATACCCACCACCATTATCACGAAGGTCCAAAATCACCTTATTTACGCCCTTAGAATTAAATTCACTTGCAAAATCTTGCACCATTGTGCCAGTATTATTATCGAACCTTGTTACCGTCACGATTGCCGTCTTGCCATCGTAATCTACATAAGCCGAAACATTGTTAATAGTTTCACGCTTCATTGTGAAAGATTTTTCTTCGCCATCACGTACCACTGTCACAGTTACTTCTGTGCCAGTTTCACCGCGCACACGACTAGCAATTTCATCTGCATCTAACGCCCAAACTTCCTCACCATCTACCTTATAAATAATATCCCCGGCCAAAATCCCCGCTTTTTTAGCTGGATTGTCCGGCAAAGTTCTAAGCACTCTTACATAGCCATCACGAAGCCCCATTTCTATGCCAATACCAGACCCCACATTGCCATGCAGATCATTATAAAAATCTGTGCTCTTCTCTGCATTCATGTAGACCGTATATTTATCACCAAGCGCTTCTACCATACCCCTCTTAGCGCCCTCGATAATATCAGCATCAGAAATCTCGCCATTATAAGTAGCTGCGAGTTTATTATAAACTTCGTTTAATGGCGACCAGTCAACACTTTCGCTAAAATCATTAAAACCAAGATATGGAGCAAACTTACCGAATATAGCGTTCCAATTTGCACCAATTACTACCCCAAGTATCGCTAAAGAAACGCCAATAATAATGGCGTTGCCAAGACTAGTCTTCTTTTCTTTCCACTCCATTTTTTAATTATAGCACAAACTTTATCGCAGATGTATATAGTTGTGGGAACCCACCTCGCCAGCGCTAATCGTACGAGCACCAAAGTCACCCTCACGATAATTTCCAGAATAAAGCCCAGACGAGTAAGGGTTATTATATTCGGTAATATTAATCGAGCCGTCGGCATTTACTTCTTCTACCCAGAATACGTGGCCATAAGGAT
Organism: Candidatus Saccharimonadota bacterium; assembly: GCA_017557865.1. GTDB lineage: Bacteria > Patescibacteriota > Saccharimonadia > Saccharimonadales > Saccharimonadaceae > Nanosyncoccus. The sequence continues at coordinate 25,180 of JAFYXW010000006.1, read as the reverse complement.
AGCCGTTGTCTTGGCCGACCGCACCAGCTTCTGGCGTTCTATCTACACGGTAACCATAAACTCTAGCGTACTCGTCCCAGTCGTTCGCGTTACCCCAAGCCAAGGACAAACCATAATATTCATAAACTTTCCAACCAACATAGCTTACACATTCACAGACATAGCCACCTACGGTCATATACATATCTTGCATTTGTGGACAGTCGGCTTGATATGGATAAGTATTGATACCAACATAAGTACTACCACCATAAAGTTCTGGGTGAGCTTCCTTCTCGGCCCGCTCTGCCGCACGCTGTGCTTCCATCGCTGCTTTAGCTGCTGCTGCATAAGCTGCCGCATCATTTTTATACTTTGCCACCAAGTTCTGTTGTTCGGTACGTTTAGATTCTAACTCAGCCTTAGCTGATTGTTGTTGTTCTAGGAGTGCTTCTACTTCTGCCTTATCGGCTTCGAGTTTTTCTTTAGTAGCTTTAATATTTTCGGCCGTTGCACTAATTTGCTGCTTCACCACTTCGTTGCGCGCTTGCTTTTCAGCTAAGTCCGAAATCGAATTTGAACCCGCCAGAATTGTAATCGGCTCAGCATCACCTTCAAAGTGCATATTAATCAAAAGTTCTGCCAAGGCTTCGCGTTCACTATTTAATTTTGCTTCAGTTTCTTTAATTTGCTTATTAAGCTCGTTCACTTGCGCCTGCGTATCCAAAATCACACGCTCCATACTAGCGATCTGCGAATTGAGCTCATTTACCTTAGATTGGAAAAGGCTCGCTGTACTATTTGCATTCATGGCGTTTCTGCTAGCTTCTTGCTCTCTTGCTGCTGCTTCCCTACAGGCTGGGCTATTCTGACAAGCCCTAGAAATACCAGTGGCATTGTCTATCATCATAATATCCGCAAAAATCGGCAAAGCTATAAATAGCATAACAATCACACTTAAGAAAATCTTTTTGCTTTGTGTTTTTGTAAACATTACCATAATTATATTATACCATAATTTTTATAGGATACTACATCTTACGTAGATATTTAGATACCGCCAGCCAAGCCGAGACTCTGCCCACGATAATCCCTAGCCCTATAAAGACCAAATAGACCAAAATCAATTTGTTGGATTCCAAAATATCTATAATTGCGTCTACGTTAATACCGTAGTTGGATAGTTTTGGTGCAAAGAACATGAATAAGAAATAGCTCGCCGTAGCCGCAATCACGCCAGCTACCACACCACAGATTTCCGCCTCTACCAAAAACGGCCCGCGGATAAATCCTTTGTCCGCACCAACAAGTTTCATCATGTAAATCTCTTCACGTCGTGAGAAAATTGCCATCCTAATCGTACTAAAGATAATAAGCACTGATACTACCAAGAAAATCACCGCCAAGATAATACCACCCGTACGAGCGATCCTTGCCCAAGACGTAATTGTGGCAATCTCTGCTTGGTTTACGTCATAGGTCGGTGCTTTTTCTAGATCAATATAACGTTTAAATGTTGCATCAGATTCAACGAGTTTTTTAATGCTATCCAAATTATCTACATCGTGCACCTTAATCCGCATCGTCGATTGCATCTTAGAAATCATCAACTTTTTCATGTCTTCGTCTAGCACATTAATGATTTCTTCGCTATCAGCATTTTCTGCCAAAAACTTTTCATATTCTTCTTCAGACGTAGAAGTATCGACTGTCTTAGTATTACTATCTGTTTTGATAATTACGGTTAATTTTTCCAATACCTCTTCAGATGTATTTGGCTTAAAGTAAATCGTAATATCAATTTTTTCGCGCATCATGTCAGCAGTATTAGTGAGGATAACACTTGCCACCACCGTTACAAACAAAATAATCAGTGTAAATGACATCACGATCGTAGCAGCAGAAGATAGCCAAATATTCCTAGTAAAGCCACTGGTGCCATACTTCAAGATTCTAGCGCCATTACGCACTGGGTGGCTTGCCTTAGTTTTTCGCATCGTCTTTAGGCCTTTTTTCGCGGCCTTTTTAAGAGAACGATCTTTTTCCTTTTGTGAAATCTCTTTTTCCGTCATTTACATCACCTTCTTTTTTGTTTTTAAAGCATGCCCTGGAGTCTGCACGATTCTACTTGGCGCTTTTGGCACTGGCGCCTCATCCAACTTATAAATACCATTATTCTTTTGATCGCTTACGATCTTGCCATCTTTCAACGTAATTACGCGTTTTTGCAAAGTGTTTACAATGCTTTCGTCATGCGTAGATACAAGAACCGTCGTACCAAAATCGTTAATCTTCTTTAGGAGATCAATAATTTCCTGCGTAGTAAGTTTGTCCAAGTTAGCCGTAGGCTCATCGGCGATCAAAATCTTTGGTTGCCTTGCCACTGATCGCGCAATCGATACGCGCTGTTGTTGACCACCAGAAAGTTGACTTGGGAATTTCTTAGCTTGGTCCAAAAGATCTACGAGTTCCAAAACTTTTGGCACAGTTTTCCTAATCTCTTTGCTGCTCATGCCAGCAATTTCAAGCGCAAAAGCAACGTTTTCGTAGACGGTACGTCTTGGCAAAAGTTTAAAGTCCTGAAACACCACACCAAGGCGTCTGCGGTAGCCCGGAATATGACGCTTCTTTACATAATCAAGATCAATCCCACCAACAATAATCTTACCGGAGTCCGGGATTTCTTCCTTAGTAATCATCTTAATGAAAGTAGATTTACCCGCACCAGACTTACCGACTAAAAACGCAAACTCATTTGGTTCTATATGCAAAGATATCGAGTCTAGCGCCGGTGCGCTATCCCCTGGGTATTTTTTTGTGACAGAGTCAAGCAAAATCATAACCCTATTTTAGCATAATCATGATAAAAACACAAAATTATATTGCTTCAAGTTTTGCCATTAGCTGGTCGTCAATTTTCTCGGCAAATTCTAAGTGCACAGAAATATTTTTGACATCCGAATTATCTGGCTGATAAATCGAAACTGGGCTAATCTCGGCTTCCACATTATTCTCGGCCAAAATCTTTTTAATTTTTTCGGTTAGCTCTTTGTAGGTTTTATTTGTAGCCACAGTTAAATCGCGTTTTTCTTTCTCGCTAACAATGTTTACTTCACGCGTTGGCTTGGCAAGTTCTACCAACTTATCAAAATCAAGTTCAAACCCAGCCAAAAATTCTGCAAGCTTAAAATTATTTCTAACTTTATTCTTAAATTCGCCAACAATACCAATCAAATCTTCACCGGCATAAATCTCGGCTGCACGTTTCTTTTCGAATGGCTTAGCTTCTGGAGCGTTCACCGACAATGGTTTAAATTCTGGCTTAATGTTTAGCTCGGCAAGCAATCTTTCTACAAAATACTTTGCTTTATAATACGCTGTACCAACAGTTTTTCTTTCAGCCAAAACCATACCCATCCGTGATTTTTCTACTGGTACATTTTCAGAATCCATACCCCACTCTTTTTGGTAAACTTTATTAATTTCATAAAGCGCGAATTCGTTATATGGAATCTTTTGGTTTACAAAAGCTTTATCAAGTAGGCTCGGAACAATAGATTGACGTACTAGTTGTAATTCTGGACTGATCGAGTTAACAATCTTATACGAATTCTTGGCATCAAGTCCAGATTTTTCTAACAATTTTTCGCTCACAAAGCTATAGGTCAAAACTTCATTTGCGCCAAAACGCCTCATCGTATCACGAATTTCAGATTTAAGTTTGAGAGCCTTATTTGGTTCGGCCGTACCATGCTTTGGTAAAGTTGGATTAATATTGTCGTAGCCATTTAAGCGGCCAATTTCTTCTATGATATCTTCTTTGATATGAATATCCGTGCGCCACTTAGGAGCTTCAATTTCAAAATTACCAGTTACTTTAAAACCAACATTTTCCAAAGTAGTTTTAATTGCGGTTTCGGTGTAATTAGTACCAAGTAAACTGTTAATTTCATTAGCTGAAATCTTTACGACGTTTTCTTTAGCTGGAGTTGGATATTCGTCGGCCTCGGCGGCGATTTCAAATCCATCCGAAAGCATACCAGCGCATTGCTCGGCTACGGCCAAAGTTTGATAGGCTGGTTGGCCTTTGGTAAATCTAGTAATCGCTTCCGAAAAGATCCCGTGCGCCATTTGCGTTTTACGCAAATTGTAAAGACTAAATGTTGCTGACTCAATAATAATATTACGCGTATTTTCATCAATTGCTGTAGATTTGCCACCCATTGCACCAGCAAGCGCGACTGGAGTGTCGTTACTACAAATTACGATATCGTTTTCGTTTAGTTCTACTTCCTTGTCATCTAGGAGCACTAATTTCTCACCGCTTCGAGCCAAACGCACATTAATTTTTGGCTTATCGCTTCCACCCACTACTAAGAACTTATCATAATCGAACGCATGAAGCGGTTGACCCGTTAGAAGCATTAGATAATTTGTTGCATCAACAATCGGTTCCACCGGGCGCATGCCAGACTTAGCAAGGATTGTATCTTGCCACGACAAATACTTTTTCTTCATCTCGCCATGCTTTTTTAGCACCACTGCACTATATCTGCCGCAAATATTATTATCAATTTCGATTTTAATATTATTATCTATATTCTTATTAACATCAAAATTATTTTCAACAAACTTTTGATTTAGTATTCCAGCAACCTCACGCGCAAAACCAATAATACCAAATGTATCTGGGCGATGTGTAAGAGATTTGTTTTCGATTTCAAGAATTTTATCGTTTAATTCAAACACATCCGCAAGCAAGTCACCCGGCTTTGCAATATCTGGATTAATTTCTACAATACCGCTATGGTCGTCACCAAAATCTAGTTCGTCCGCGCCTGCGAGCATACCGTTGGATTCGTATTTGCCAAGCATCTTGCGCTTACCAATTACGAATGGAGCATCTTCGTGTACAGACGCTGGTACAATCGCGCCTGGCGCAATCCATGCTGCGAGCATCCCTTCGCGTACATTTGGCGCACCACAAACAACCTGAATTAATTCCGACTCGCCACTATTAATTTGGCATAGAGTCAAATGCGTTTCTGGAATCTTTTCGGCTTTTTCTACGCGTACTACATATATATTATTATATTTTGTGCTTTCATCGATTACACCTTCTACTTCTACGAGACGTGCACCGATTAGTCGCACCAAATCTTCGTCGGAGATTTTAATATTTACATACTTTTTTAACCAATTAAGTGAAATTAGCATTTAAAACTCCTTCAAGAAATTAAGATTACCCGCTTCGAAATTTCTAACGTCCTTCAGGCCATAACGTAGCATCACCAAACGGTCGATACCGCCGCCCCACGCAAAGCCATGGTATTCTGTTGGATCAATTCCAGCCATTTTTAGAACATTTGGATGAATCATTCCACAGCCAAGCATTTCTAGGAAGTCACCTTTTTTACCGCCAAGAGATTTTGGTTTTTCGATCATAAACTCTAAGCTTGGTTCAGTAAACGGGAAGTACCCTGGCTGAGTACGAATATTCAATTTTTGTTCGTAATATTTTTCAAAGAATTCACGCAAAATCCCGAGCATATCGCCCATGGTACAAGTTTTAGAAACATACACACCTTCACATTGATAAAAAGTGTGCTCATGTGTAGCATCAACGTCCTCATTGCGATAAACTCTGCCTGGCACTACTACGGCAATGTCTTTGCCTTCGTCCAAATTGTGTTTGTACATTTTAAGAACGCGGTGTTGCATCGTAGAAGTATGTGCTGGCGGGATCAAACCTTCTTCTGTGCGGAAAGTATCATAACCATCACGTGCCGGATGCTCCTTAGCAAAGTTCAAACTATCAAACATATGAAATTCATCATCGAGTTGGCGAGATTCCACTACGTCAAAACCCATCATTTGATAAATAGAAGTCACGCGGTCTAGCTCAGCCATCAAAGGATGACTCGAACCTTCAAAAGTAGAATAAACATTTGGCAATTTTTCATTTGGACCACATGGAGCAGTAATATCAATTGGCTCCACCGCCGCATCGTTTAAAGCTTCTTCGGCTTCAGCAATTTTGGCAAGAATCGCGTTTTTCTTTTCATTTAAAACCCGACCAAACTCGCCGCGCTTCTCTGCTGGCACATCTTTAATTCCAGCATACTCAGCATTAATCTTTTTTAATTCATCTTTTAGTTTTGTGAGCTCTTGCATACCATTATATTATACTACAAAATTGCGATTCCGCACATCGGCAAACTCAATGGTATTAAGAAGTACTACGTAAGCTACCTTTTGATCGTTATCAAACTTAAGTTCATCAGCTCCAGCTGGTTTAATCCTCTCACCAAAGGCATAGCGCTCGGTTGGATTATAATTTGCAATATAATCCATATATTCAAGTATGTCTAGCATGGCAATTACATCTTCTTTCTCCAAACCAGAATATCTTGCCAAAATTCCTTCATACGAATTGTCTAGTGGGTTTTCTTCGCGTTCTTTATTGATGTATGCAGTGACGGCAGATTCTCCAATAATACCCATCGATTCAAACAAAGCTTGGTCTTCTATAAATATCTGGTTGTATCTACCTTCGTTTTCCCAATCGCTACCCTCTGGCACCATCACTTCACCAGTTACATATTTTATGTTTACCAGTGCGTTTGTAGCATTCAACACATCAATAGCATCCCCAACGAATGGGATTGCACCAATCGTACTATTGGCTACGTTGTTAAATGCTTTAGATTCAGTACTCACCGTACCGATTTCCGAGCTAACCGCATTTGCAATGCTTTGGTCCGCAATCCCAAAACCAGAAGTTCGGTTATAACCATACTTAATAGTATCTGCAAGACTACTATTATCTGCAATAATCACATTCCCGTCTTCCGTTAACACCAAGTTCCCGTTAGCATCCGTTACGAAATCGCCTTTCGACTTCATATAATCAATGTATTCACTTGGATCTACATTAATTAAACTCATATCCGAACCGCGATAAGGTATACAAACCGCACTACCCACAGCGCCAATCGCATCTAGTTCCGGACAGATTTCATCATAGTTATCATAGATTTGGTTAGCAGTATCATATGCCGTAGCCGCTGGTGTCATCGCAATGAGGGAAGACGACAAAGTCGACGCACTATTCGTCAAAGCACTCATAATGGAGTTTGTCCCAGCAAAGTTAGCTAGTTGTCTTACCAGTGTCCCTAAGAAAGTATATTGTGAAGTCGTGTCGAATGGACTTTTGGTCATTCTTTCGTATTTAGCGTCTTCCGCAATTACTTCTTGCTGAGTCTGCCTAAAGACTGCATATTTTTCTTTTGTAAGTAAAGAATTTCCGTTAGCTTGCGAAACATTGCCTAAATAGTTTTGGCTACCCATCCAAGTAATAGTCCCCTTATCGACCCCGGCAACCGACGAATAATCAGTCATCAGTATTTGCGCAACCACCGGTGTAATTATGGAAATAAGACTGCCTAGTAGGAATGTTATACCTACACCAAGAAGAACTTTCCCCAATAAATCTACACCTATTTCAGCGCAACCTACAACTGCAGAAATACCGAAAGTAGCCGGCGCCGCGATAAGGGAGCCAACACATTTTACGGTTTTAACCCCCTGGAGAGCTAAGCTCGCGGCATTGGTTGCCACCTTTGCCGCCATACACGATGTAAACGAAACCGCACCTACCCCAATTGCTCCCAAAAATGTGTGATAAATGCTAGACGGATTAAACTTTTTTATGCCAGCTTTATTTGCATCGACTTTTTGCCCGCTAAGTACAGCTGTAATAGCTGGCGAGCTCATCGCCGAACCGGTTTCTTCCTCTTCTTCTACCGTAAACATGGAGTCCATCTGAGCCACGAACTGGTTCATGCTATCCATGAAACTAAGCTCGCTAACTTTCTCACCAATCCATTCGTTAACATTGTCAAGAAGATTAACTGCCTTAGAATTTTTAAACACTTTGTGTGTCGTAGTCGTTACTTCATTCAATTTATTCATTAATGTGCTAAGCTCACCGCCATCATCTCCGGCTAGCATTTTTGATTCTATTTCGTGGGTACTCATAGCATCGTGTATTGATGTCAGCTGCGTGTCTGCAACAATCAACATATTTACTGCACCCAAAAACATCGCAAACGTACACCATGCATTCACACCCATTTGCGCCCAGCCAGCAATACCACTTGCCGTGTCTATCCCATATTTTGACGCCATCTTATTTAGCTGAGTCTCAACGTCTGCTTCACTTTTTATATTCAACTTACTAAGAGTGCTTTTGGCAGAATCTATTTCTGTGTCGGTTGCAGATTTAAGCGTCATCTTACCATCTTCTTCTTCGTATTCAGTTTTATAAGTTTTTACCTTACCGCCCTCTTCTACGAGGTCATCCGTGCCTTTGGCCACCAACTTATTCATTGCCTTTTCCGAATCACCACCTTCTTCCGCTACTTCATCTTTAAAGTTCTTAAACAAATTCCTTGTCAGCCGGTTTTCCGACAAAAACCTCATCGTTCCCGATTCAAACCAGTTTGCAATCGCCCCCCGCCACGTCATTGAGGCAGATTTATATTTGGCAAAGAATGTCGCATCCGTTTCAAAGGCATTGCGAAAAGATACCACGTCTGCACTATCGCCGCCAAGTTTGGCTCTGATAGTATCAACGTCAGCTTCGTCCGCCACAACCCATTTAACTTTTCCGTCGTTGTCGGTATACCTCATCACGGTAGTATCAGTCCCCTCAATCCCCTCCAAAGTAATACCCTGGCTTGCCAACTTGGTTTTCTGTTTATCGGTAATATTAAATCTATCCGAACCCAGGAAAGAATTCTTGATCGGGTTCTTCATCAATTTATTATTTAGTTGGAATCTAAGAATACCATTAGACCGCGTCGCGTTAAAAGTCTGCATCGTGTTAAACTGCGCAGTGAGCTGCTGCACCAAATTAACCGGCTGCAAAAGTTGCGAGCCCATAGAAACAATTCCAATCGCAAATATCAAAAACGCAATCGCGCTAGCAACCGGGCCTTTCTTTACGAAGACCACTTTTCGCTCGTCTTCATCATCCTTACCACTGCCGGTGTAATTCACTCCCCCAACATTTTCTTCATCTTCTTTGGCGCCGGCAAGATTGTCTTTTGCTGCTTGGTCTTCTGGCATTGCGCCAACCACGGCGTTCTCACCCTGTTTCAGGCCGTTTGCAGCATTTGCCGCATTCGAAGATGGCACACCATTAATCCCACCCGGTCTTCTAAACTCGGGCGTCACGCTATCCTTAGCCGTGCTCCTGCCACCAGCAGCGGCTCCACCAACTTTGGAACCATTGTCCATACTATTATTATATAACACTTATGCTAAAAACGCATAAATTTAGAGCATCACAATCGAAATAATTGACAGTATCGCTAGCACTATTAACACAATCCATACCCAACCAAACTTGCTGGTTTTCTTAAAGTCTTTGGCATATTCACTACCTTCGACAAAATCTGGATCCTGATTACGTTTCAAACCGCTGCCGTCGTCGTAATCATCGTCATCGGAACTACTGTACATTTTGGTCCGAAGATCCGCGCTTATTCTACGCGAAAGTTCATCATTAGTATCTTCATTTTTGTTTACAATTACACCCATGTTTTTCCTAAATAAGTTATTTACTTTTTTATTATAGCACACAAAAACTTATGTTATAATAAAGGTAATATTATTAAAGGAGGTCAAAAAATGGCAACTAAAAAGCCAAAGACAACGGCTAAGTCCACTTCCAAGGCGAAGACTACTAAGCCAAAAACTGCCGCGAAGACTGTCGTAAAACCAGTATCCGAGGCCCCAAAAACCGCAAGCAAATCTTGCTTCGCTGGTTTCTTTGCAAAAAAGTACGAAGAAAAAGAGAGTATTCTCACTATATTCAAAAACTACAAATTCTACGGTGCTTTGTTTGGTGAGTTCATTGGCACTGCGCTCCTTACCCTATTACTATTCTCACTAGCACTTATCGGTGTACACAACATCGCTACTTACGCATTTGCGCTAGTTGCAATCTTTGTTGCTATCTACGCATTTTCAGGCGCATGCCTCAACCCACTTGTAGTAGCAGGTCTTGTATCTACCCGCCGTATGTCAGTCATCCGTGGTTTCATGTATATCATTGCAGAAATCGTCGGTGCTTGGCTTGGCTGGCTCATTTACAATTCCTTCCACCTAGCTGGTGGCGAAACAGCCTACAGCATGCCAGAAATGGCTCCAGTTGCAGACGGCCAATTCTGGGCCTTCGCAATGGTTGAGCTCCTCGGCGGTGTCATCATCTCGTTCTTTGTCGCTCGCGCGCTCAAGTACAAGAAAAGTGCATTCACTTATGGTGCAACCATCGGCGGCGGTATCATCCTTGCCATCATTGTTGGCTACATTGTTTCCGCAGCATTCCTTAACGCATCTTCTAACTTTGCCTTCAACCCAGCAGTTGCTTTGATGCTCAACATCTTCCCACAAGCTGGCGAGAACTTTGGCGAGGTTATGGGCGGCATTGGTCAAGCTCTTGCAATCTATGCAGTCTTCCCAATGGTCGGTAGCGTCATCGGCGCTTACATCGGCGAATTCGCATCCAAACTTTCTGGCGAAGAATAAAGAATAAGAAAATTACCATCGAGGGGTGTCCGCGATGGTAATTTTTTATTCTCTGTTTTTTGGGAAAAGTGGTTCGGATGGTGGGGTGACGTCTGCACCAAACACGGCCAAAATCTTTTCTGCCGAGCCCGGCAAGAATGGCAAAAGTTCATACGCTACTTCAACCACGCCATTTCCAAGCTCGTTCAAACAATTTTCTAGTTTTTCCATTTCGCCAGCCTTTGCTAACATCCATGGTTTTTCTTCATCAACTTTGCGATTCAAATTTTGGATTTTTTCCCACACATAGTCCATCGCTTTTGAATACTCGTAATTATTCATCAACTCAATGTATTGTTCAGAAAACTTAACATTATGTTTTAAAAACTTAATGTTATGTTTTGAAAACATAGAAGAAAGCCTCTGTACTAGGTTGCCGAGATCGTTTGCGAGTTCATTGTTATATGCATTTTCAAATTTTTCCCACGTAAAATTCGAGTCCGAAAAAGTATCAATGTGACGTAGGAAATAATAACGAAAACCATCAATACCATAGCGATTAATTACGTCTAGTGGATCCACTACGTTGCCAATCGACTTACTCATTTTTTGTCCGTCGGCTAACACCATGCCATGCGACACCAAGGCTTTTGGAAGTGGGAGCCCTAGCCCCATCAACATAGCTGGCCAAATAATCGAATGGAACCGCAATATGTCTTTTCCAACAAATTCTGCCGTAGCTGGCCACCAATCGCTGATTTCTTTTTCTGGATAGCCAAGCACTGTAAGGTAATTTGCAAGCGCGTCCATCCAAACATACATCACCTGACTGTCATCGCCAGGAATTGGCACGCCCCACGACAGCTGTGAAGTCGGTCTAGAAAACGAAACGTCTGGAGACTCTTCGAGCAAAGCCAACATTTCTTTTGCGCGGTAATCCGGCAAAATCAATAATTCTTTACTTTCAATCGCAGCCTTGATTTGGTCTTTAAAATCCGAAATTCTAAAATAGTAATTCTCTTCTTCAAATTCTTCGTATGGCTTATTGTGGTCTGGACAAATACCATGATTTTCATCGTATTCTTTTTTTGTCACATATCTTTCACAACCAGTACAATACCAACCATCGTAAGTCGCTTTATAAATATGACTCGATAATTTCTTCCAAATTTCTTGTGCAAGGCGTTCGTGATCTGAATCGGTCGTTCGCACATAATCAGTATATTCCACACCAAGCTTAGAAATAAAATCTTTAAACTTAGCAGCATTCTCGTCCACATATTGTTTTACTGGCACGCCAAGTTCATTGGCTTTCTGTTGAATTTTGTTGCCATGTTCATCTGTACCGGCCGACACTCGCACCTCGTCGCCCATCAATCTATGATATCTAGCACAAACGTCTGCCAAACAATAATCTAATGCGTGCCCAATGTGCGGGACGCCGTTTACATAAGGGATTGCTGTATTGATATATACTTTCGCCATAAAAATATTTTACAATATCTTTCCCAAAAAATCAATCTAAGCTATTGAAGCATCGAAAACAGTACAAAGCCAAGCGCGACTACAGCCACGGCTGCAACTACACAAATCAAAATCAAAGTAGATTTACTCATTTTTTTCTTGGCTGGAGCGGCAGCAGAAGTGTTAACCATTGGATTTTCTACGGTTGCTGGATCGGTAAAGGCTACGCTTGGAGTGCGTGGTTGTTCGGCATTAAAAGTATCTACCATCGGGTCAGCAGCTGGTACCGAAACTGCACTACCGATAGAACCTGGTACTGGATCGGCTGCTTTAAATGGAGCTTTTAGTTCTTCTTCAACTGGATCTGGAGCCGGAGCTGGTTCTGGCATTGTTACTGGAGCCGTTGCATCAAGCATCGGATTTGTAGCCATTGGATTCGCCCCACCCGGAACGAAAACTGGAGCGACTGGCGCTGCAATTGGTTCTGGAGCTGGGGTCGCTGGAGCCACTGGAGCTGCTGGCGCAGCAGGTGTAACTGGTGCAGCAGGTGCAACTGGGGCTGCTGGTGCTGGAGCCACTGGAGCGACTGGTGGAACCGGGGCCACTGGCTGAACAGGCTGAACAGGCTGAGTAGGCGCTGCAGCAGGTGCTACTGGTTCATTAGTCGTTGGTGTTGGGTTTGTTGTTGGCTCCATTTTTTTATTCCTTAAATTAAAAACAATATTAAACTTATTATCATCATAGCACTTATGCTAAAAATTGCAAGTCGGAGCTAGCGGCCACCGCCTCCGCCGCCGGAGAAACCAGACGAGGAACCGCCGCTACCAGAACTCATACTGGCGCGTCCTGCATAAGTTGATGCATTATTAATTACACTTAGTGCCGCTACCGAGTGCAAATTAGCAGAATACCATTCTGGTTCTGTTACGCCCTCAAGCTTATAGTATTTCTCGAGTTCTTTCATCCAAGTTTTTTCTAGTCCAAAGATTGCTGCATATGGCAATAATTTCTCGTAAAGTTTTACGATACCCTCATTCGACACATCTACGGTCTTTACGCTTTGCAAAAATGCAATTCTATCCGCTTCGGCCATTTCGATGTAGAGTTTAAGCCCATCCATATAGCGCGAAATTTCCAAACCCTTGTGCGAATGCTTGGCATATTTTTGGTTCATAGAATTTAGTACCGACCTTACTATCAATACGATCGTAAGAGCCGCTATCGAAACCGGAATGTAATATTCACTACCCACCGCGTTCATGCCCATAAATAGTTCACCACTAAGAACGAATAAAATCATCACTAGTGGCGCAAACCAAGAAATCCCAAACGTAACAAATATAAATATCAGCGCCACCCAACCCGCCGCCGAGTTTTGCCCAATTTTGTATTTGCTTTCAGTTAAACCGTCGGAGCTTAATTTTGCTTTAACAGTACTATCAAACTTTTTACCAAGCGCAATCGTACTGCTAGTCGCAGTGCGGCTTCTAATTTCGATTACATCGCTATTTGCAACCGCATTGCCACCGTTTAGTAGTTTCAATGTAATCATTTCTTCTTCCGGTACGTCATCAACATTAAGCACATTTACCACCCATTTGTCTGCGCTAAAGAAGCCTTTTCCTTCTTTCTTTTCCAAACTAATGTTCTTTTCGACGATAAGTTTCAACAAAATCGCCACGTTCACATTACTCTTTTTGCCAATATATATTTCCGAAAGTTCTGCGATAGTATAACCTTTTGGTGGCGCATATTCTGGCGTTACGAATAGACCTTTGTAATATCTACGGTTATCACCATTTTTAATAAACTTTCTAATACCAAACACAAGAATTAGTATCGAAAGACCTATAGCACCCGCCATAATATAAAGCGGCACATAAGTTGTTGGCGGTTCGGCCACTACAAATGATTCTGGCTTAAACTGAATGTCCACAGTCACGTTTTCATAGCCTTGCAAATTCTCCGCTACAAATTCAAGCCCATCAGAAATCTCGGAAATCTTGCAACGCGATTGATTCGACACACCATACTTACCTACATAGCACCATTTTTGCCCATCATAAGCTTTCTTTACACTTTCATCAGCAAAATGGAATCTCGCCGTTACTTTGTTAAACTTTTGTTTCCAACCGGTACCGTTAGTATCCCAATATAATTCCTGATAAGAATCAAAATCCGTAATCACATTATAGAATTCATATTCAAGCGAATACTGCTGTACGCCTTTTACGTAAGTTTCGTCACCCGTACAAATTTCGAAGTAATCGCTTTCGCGTTCGATACTATAAACCGGCTCCGGCAGGCCATTTCGTTTCAAGTTCAAAGATTTCTCACTTGGCTTATCCATTGTACGATTTTTACCATTTTGGTTGGTAAACGGAATATCCCGACAAATGCCTTTATTCTGGTTGAAACTCGGAAAGACAGCCGTCAATTTTTCAACAACTTTTAAGTGCGAAACCCCCTCTTCGTCGCGCGACAAATAATAGTCCGCAGTAAAATCTTGAAAATAAAAATTGTCGACATCAGCAAATGCACTAGAACCATTAAAAAGCCCTAGCAAAAACACTGCCGCAATTAAACTAAAAACTCTTCTTTTCATACTTTTATTATACTTTAATTTTTACCGATTTTATCGCTTTTTGTAGAGCATTAATCGACTTTTGCAACTCCACGCCCTCTTCTTCAGAAAGTGGTAATTCTAGCCGGCGAATAATCCCTGCTCTACCTACTACAGATGGGAAGCCATAATACGTGTCACTATAGCTATCATATGTTGAAACTGGCAACACGCGCATTTCATCATTCAAAATACAGTTTAGGATCGACGCTACGCAAGCTGCAATTCCATAGTAAGTTGCGCCTTTTTTCTCGATAATGTCGTAAGCTTCGTTTTTTACAAAATCCGAAATGCCAGCCAAAGTATCCTTAGGCAAAAGCTCAGACACTTTTTGCCCACCCACGTCTGCCGCCGACCACAAAGTTAGTTCTGTATCGCCATGCTCGCCCACTTGGTAAGCATGCACAGATTTAGAGTTTACATTTAGAAAACTTGCAATTCTTTGGCGGAGTCTCGCCGAATCAAGTACCGTACCCGAACCAATCACCTTCTCGGCCGGAAGCCCAGAGAACTTCATTGCGTAATAAGTAAGAACGTCCAAAGGATTAGTTACAACGAGGAAAATCCCATTAAACCCGCTGTCCATAATCTGCTCAACCATGCCTTTTAGTACGTTCAGGTTTCGCTTTAATAGATTCATTCTGGTTTCACCAGGCTTCTGTGGAGCACCTGCCGTAATTACTACTACGTCACAATCTTTAGCGTCCTTATATGTGCCATTGCTAATTTTTACATAGCTTGGTGCCACTGCGAGCGCATCACGAAGGTCCATCGCCTCGCCTTCGGCATCTTTTGCAATAATATCTGTAAGAACAATCTCATTCACTGCGGTCCGTTGGTTCATGAGCGCAAAAGCAATGCTCGCGCCAACATTCCCCGTACCAACAATCATGATTTTATTATTATCCATACCACCCTTTCTTTATACTATTTTACCATAAGTTTAATAATCTGTGTCAAATAAAGATTCAAAATATAGTTTTAGTTCTTCGGCAACAAAATCGTCTTGGCTCGCCACGCGCTCCAGCTCAGCAATAAACCTTGGCGCCTGCTTTTCTAATCTCGCCCGACGATATTTTTCATATTCCGCCGCTTCGGTTTCAGAAAGCGCCCGCGGGAAGTTCCGGCCTTTATAGTGCAAAAGTAGTTCCGGCAACCTCGGATCATGAAAATCCGGACAAAAATCTGCCAACTTGTTTTCGTCCGCATTTCTAACTGCCGCAATTTTTACGCGATCCGCGTCGTTCACAAAACCATCATAAATTGCCGCTTCCGGTTCCTCGGCTTCCGAAAACTCCGGCCTTTCCTCGGCCTCGCTTCGCATCTTTTCTGCAAATTCCGGGTGTTTCAAAAGTATCTCCAGATTTTTTTGCACAGTTTCCGGGCTTAAACCAATTTTTTCCCAACCATTCTTCTGACCTAGCACACTCATCGGCGCTACTGCCGGGCACCTATTTAGACATAGTTCTTTCACCGCCGGATAAAACTTCGGCTCTTCTTGTTGCAGCAGTTCTTCCAAATTATTACGAAGATCAAATACCAGTACATTGCCGTTCCGGCCACTCGTCAATGGAAACGCCACTGTCGTTTTATTAAACTCCGCCGAATACCGCCCGCACGTATACACAAACGGTTTTTTATCATCCAAATTTACAATCTTTTTCACATCATTCTTATTACGAATACTAAACAAAAACTTAAATAGCTCTGGCTGCTTTTCGCGAATCAACCCCGCCACCGCAATTGTCGCATACACATCCGAAAGCGCATCGTGCGCATGTTCATGCGAAAGCCCGTTCAATTTCGTCATTAATTCCAAACGATTAGTCGGTTTACCATCTTCCGTAAATGGCCAATTAATCCCCTCTGGCCTAAGAGCCCGTGTTAGCCGTACCACATCCAGCATATCCCAGCGGCTCCGCCCGTCCTTCCATTCAAACTCATACGGATCATAAAAATTCCGCCAAAACACCGCGCGCATAAATTCATCGTCAAACCGCACTGTATTGTAACCAACCGCCACCGTCTCCGGCGTAAAAATCTCTTCCGTCACATATTTAGAAAACTCTGCTTCCGTTATCCCGTCCGCCAAAGTCTGCTGCGGCGTGATTTTCGTCACCATAATTGCCCCCGGGCTCGGCAACGCATCGTCAGTCATTTTTACTAGCACATTCACCGGCTCGCCAATCGGATTCAAATCCATATCGGTCCGCTGGCCCGCAAATTGCATAATTCTATCCGTCCGCGGATTCAACCCGCTCGTCTCCAAATCATAAAAGAAAAAGCTTTTCATAATTCTATTATAACAAAAAAATGCCCTGGAACTTACGCTCCAAGGCATACACGATATTAAATTTTTAATCGACCCAGGAATTGAGAATTTCAATTTCTCGGTTTGTCTCACAGTGAAATTCATTTCTGAATTCCTTCATATGAGAACGAAACTCTCTAGTTCTCTGGTTTTTCTTACTCGCAATTATGCTTAGCGCCGTGAATGAAACTGCTAAGCCAAGTATTGCCGATAGCATAGTGATGCCATATCCAAAGCAAACCCAAATTGCAATTATATGCAATCCGACAAAGAATATAGCAGACCACCAGGGGCCTTCCTTTGCCCATGAGTATCCATTATCCATAAAGATAATGTAAAGCTCCAAAGGCAGATAAAGTAACCCAGGGATGAGCAGCAACTTGTAGATGAGCTTTTTTGAATAACTCACCTTGTTCGGGTCATCCTCTATCTCAACTTCAATCATACCTTTTCTCTTTTTTAACTCCGGCAACAATAAACCTGCCGTGAAAGTTAATAAAGAAAGAATCAAAGCCCACATTACTTCGTTAAAGATTATCATATCGTTCATAATTACCCCTCCTGTAATTATTTGTTTAAAGTTTCGATGGCCCTCTAGAGGCGCTTACCTCCATTGACCATAACTCCATTATACCACATATGCTTAAAAAAGTCAAGCCCCTATGACTCCATAGGGGCTCTCTTGGTAAAAGAGGTGATCACAAAGATAAAGTTTTCGTCATCTTCGTCACCGGAGAAGTATTCCGGAATCTGTTCTTTTCTTAGAATTCCCTGTTTTACCAGAACTTTGTAGGCAAATTTTCTCTCTAAAGATGTATAAAACTTCTCTAGAAAGAATCTTGCTATGGCAATCGGGGCAAGCAAGCACACCCCTAACGCAAGGATAATAGCCAGATAAAACGCTGAATCGTCTTGAAACCACTCCGGGCCAATAAGCGCTTTCATTCCACCAGTAATTAGTGCAGAGGCGATGGCCGTTGTAAAAATGCTAGTTGTGGCGCTTATTATCATATAGGGGAAGCGCGGTCTCACAATTCTGCATTTTTTGTCGTAGAAAAAGCGAATTTTGGCAAGGATTATCAAAACGATGAATACTGATATCGTCATTGCTGTCGCTATCAGCAGAGTAATGATTATTGTTTTCATAGGCCACCCCCTTACTCACCAAACAAATCATCCATCACTTTCCTGCACCTCTCGGATTCCTCTTTATCTTTGGCTTCCCAATATTTCTCGATCATATCGTATTTTGTGATTTTGTCGAGCTCTTTCCAGAGATGTCCATTATGGAGCGTCTCGATAAGCTCACACAAGAAGAACACGTCAATATTTTGCTGACCGATTTCTTTTTTGTAAGCTTTCCGCCAATACAGATACGGCAAAATCGTCTTCTGAAGTCGGGGGAGAAGGATTATCGGGGGCAGACACGACACAAACGCGATGGCGGCCTCAGATTCAAAGATAACCTCGATGGGGCCAATAGCAAAGAACGCTGCGGCGACAAAAGCGATAATTTTGAAAACCACCAATCTGGCACCGATTTTTTTGATCTTTTTTAGCTCCTCCATCTGGAACTCTGTTTTTCTGTACACCTTTCTAAACAATACAAACTCGGCGATAAGTATTGACAATAAAATCAATACACAAACCACGTCGTTGTAGTGGCGTACTAAGAAACTAAAAATTTCCGGGAGATTTGCCCATACTCCGCTCCAAAACTCAATAAATTCTTTTACTAAACCAATCATACTGTTTCCTCCTCTTCATTCTTTGCATTTCTTAAAACATTGTAGTCCGGGGACAACCCAAAAATCATTTCAAGCGGCGAAAAGAACATAAAACCCAAAAAATTAAAAAATGTATGATCCTGTGATTCCCAACATTCCATAACTCTATAATCGGTTTTATACACATATAATCTGGGTATATAATTCCAGAAAAAAGCGACAATGGCTAACGCCAAAATGCTTGCAACCGCCCAAATAATAAATGGTATAGCTTTGTAAACTATTGTCACTCCGCCGGTCCAATAAAGAATTGTACCTTCGAGTATAACAAATTTGACAATGCTCATCACTACCCCTATACGCCAATATTTCTTCACCTTTTTTGGGTCATAACTCTGTTCATCCTCCCTGTAAACGATCGCGAATAATATATAATCGGCAATCATTGCCAAGAAGACAACCAGAATATTTATGGAAATGTCGACGTGCGCTGGGATAAAACGGCCAATCCACCTGGCTACAATTAAAAAAACCTTACCAATAAATACGACCATTTCAATCATGCTGTTTTTCCTCCTTTATGTCTCTCTTCCCAACGCTTTTGGTCATCCCATTCTTCAATAGGACGAAATCCTAAAAGCTCATCTTCATATTCCATCCAAATAGCTGGCGTAATCAAAAACATAAATTCCAAACAGTCAGTAAACGTATGCTTACGGTTATTAATCCTATGATATGTCCTATATTGATACAAGCGTGCCACGTAGTTCCTTAAAAGTATCACAATAATTAGCATCACAACACTTAGGAACACGCAAACAATAAAAGGAATTGCATCATATAAAATGCTTCCAAGACTGCTTGCAAAACATATTATTCCTGCTTCGGCGACAACAAATCTAATGATTGTTGACGCTATGCCTATCAATATAAATTTGGACATCCCGTCGCTGTTATAGCTACAGGCATCTTCTTTGTAAATCAGGGCAAAAATTATATAATCCATAATTGCCACCAGAAAAACAGCCAATATGCACAGAGAACCAACAGGGTGTTTAGGGACCCACGCTACTATAGATGAAAAAACGTTGCCAAAAAAATTGAGTACTGCTATCATTCATTATCACCTTCTTTCTAAACTCCTATTTTTGTGGCAAAAATAAAACTCAAAAATCTGCCTATATTATATCATAAAATAGGCAGATTTACAAGATTAATATTGAGTATCGTAGTCGATGCCGTAGTGGGCGTACTGAAGCTTCATGTAAGCTTCTTCGAGTTCAGCGGCGAGGGTTTTTAGAGGGTCTTTGTTCTCTTTTGCCATGATGATAAATTTAATAGGTTTGTTATAACCGCCGCAGATTTCCATGCTGTCGCCATACGCCAGAGATGACGGAATGGTGATTTCGCGGATACCATTGATATGCATGCCAGCCACACCTGCAGCCCAACCTTCGATTAGTCCAACCGAAACATCCAAAATGTGAGCAAAACTGGTTGGATTTGTGTTGTTATCAAACGAAGAATCAAAGATGGTCTCATCTGCACACCAACCTATATAATAAGCCAGATAATCCGTATCGGTTTCTGAAAGTTTGCGGCCGTCACCCTTAACCAAGTCACGCGACACCACCGGACCTTCGTTGGCTGAAGTTTCGTTATATGCCTTAATCTCAGAACGGTATTTACTAAATTTATCAAAATCGCCCTTGGTGGCCTCTTTAAACTTCTCTAGTTTCTCGTTGTAGGCGTTTTCGTACTCCTGTACCTTTGCTTCACTGATCTGAGACGAATCGCTAGAGCCACCGTTCATAATAATAGCTGCATAACTCGCGATCATCGAACCAAGCATAATCACTGCAATAAGTGTAATAAAAATCCGCTGTTTCGGGCTAGTTTTTAGCTCTTTTTCGTTCATAATAACTCCTATCTCTTAACATTATAGCACACAAAAAAGGCTGAGATAATACTTCTCGGGACATTTCGGAGCCTGGCAAGGCGAGAATTAGCGCCGGCCGCCCGTGGCGACGGGCCGGCCGGACGCGTGTCCCGAAAGTATTATTCAGCCTTCTTAGCTGCTGGTTTTTGTAGGATAGCAACTTTTTTGAATGAACCGCCAGCTTTTTTGATAGCTTCAATTGCAGTCTTTGATGCAAATTGAGTCTCTAGATCGATTTTAGCGGTAAGCTCACCACGAGTGATGACTTTTACCTTTACAAATGGGCTAGAGATAAGATTTGCTTCTGCAAGTTTAAAGTTATCAATCTTACCTTTAAGCTCGTTCAAACGATCAGTGTAAACCACTTCAGCCTTAGCGTGGAAGGACTTAAAGCCTTTGAGCTTTGGAATAGCTTGCATGATAGCACGTTGGCCACCCATGAAGCCGGCTGGCATTTTGCTGTGACCGGTACGAGATTTTTGACCTTTAGTACCACGGCCAGCAGTTTTACCCTGACCAGCAGAGATACCACGACCTTTGCGGCTTGGACGAGTATTCTTTTCTACAGTTAATTCATTGTATTTCATTACTTAGACTCCTTTTTGGCGCCATTCCACTCTTTGCGTGGAACTTGCTGTTTAAGGCCTTCGATTACAGCATAAGCAATGTTTACCTTGTTGGTGCTACCTAGAGATTTAGAAATAAGGTTCTTTACTCCGGTAAGACCCATGATAGAACGAACAGTACCGCCAGCGATAATACCAGTACCAGGAGCAGCTGGTTTCATAAGAACATCAGCGCCAGTAACCTTGGTACGAACTTCGTGACAGATAGTTTCGCCATCCATGTTAAAGGTAATCATTGATTTTTTAGCTTTGGAAGTAGCTTTGGCTACAGCGGTAGTAACATCGTTACCTTTTGCTACGCCTACGCCAACTTTATTTTTGTGGTTGCCAATTGCAACAAGTGCTTTAAAGCGCATGCGGCGACCACCAGCTACGGTACGAGAAACACGATCAACAGCGATAGTGATTTCGTCAAATTCTTTTGGTGCAACATCGGCTTTCACACGATCGCGGCGATTCTTGCGATCCATTTTCTTGCCAGCGATATCTTTAATATCTTTCTTGGCAGCGGTCTCGTCTGTCATTTTGAGGGTGCCAGACTTATTGATGACCTTGGCTTTTTTATCGGTTTCGGCCATATTAGAACTCCAATCCTTCCTTGCGAGCTGCATCAGCGAGAGCGCTCATGCGACCAGCATATAGTTTTGAACCACGGTCGAATACAACTTTTTTGATCTTTGCGGTCTTTGCCTTTTTGGCAATTTCTTCACCGATCTTAGCTGCTTTTTCCGTTTTGGTACCAGTCATTTTGGTGCCTACAGTAGTAGCGTAAGCTAAAGTTACCTTCTTGTCATCATCGATGATTTGAGCGGTAATGTGTAGGTTTGAAAAATGAACGGAGAGACGTGGACGCTCTGCGGTGCCATGGATTTTGGCACGAGTACGATTTGCTCTAAATTCTTTTAACATTATTTCTTCCCTGCCTTTCCAGCCTTGCGGATGAGAACTTCATCAACATATTTAATACCTTTACCCTTGTATGGTTCAGGTTTCTTAAGGCTGCGGATTTCTGCGGCTACCTGACCGACTTTTTGCTTGTCGATACCAGAGACCGTGATCTCCATTTTATTGGTGGTAAGCTGGACACCTTCTGGCGCACGATATTTCACTGGGTGTGAAAAACCAAGGGCCATTTCGATTTCCTGACCACCGCCTGATAGACGGAAGCCTACACCGTTAATTTCTAGTTTTTTCTCGAAACCTTTGGTTACGCCAACAACGGCATTATTGAGAAGTGCGCGCTGAAGACCGTGCCAAGCACGAGATTTTGGCTCGTCATCCTTGCGGGTGACAATAGCCTGAGTACCTTCTACCTTTGTAGTGGTATTAGGTTGAACCGGAACAATGAGCTGACCCTTAGGCCCAGCGACAGTAATCTCACTCTCGCCGACCGTAATTGTCACTCCTGCCGGAATTTCGATAGGTTGTTTTCCGATACGACTCATATCTTTCCCTTATTGTTAATATCCGTACTATTTTATCACACTTTTCTCTTATTTGCAAGAGGTAGTAAGGATTTTTCTAGGGTTTCCTATAAGTAATTGTTTGATTTCTGTTTCATTATACAATTTAGTCATTTTCTTGAAAGATTTTTGCCAATCTTTGTCGCCGCGACAGTGGTGAATATCACTTGCAAAAGTAAAGACCATTTTGTCTTTGGCAAGCCTCCTCACCAACTTTTTCTCTTTTTTCCCGTATTTTCCAGATAGACTCCCCAAATTACATTGGAACAAAACGCCAATCTTACGCAGATTCTTGGCGATTTCGTAATCTTTTTGGATAATGGCATACCTCTCTGGATGCGCCAGAATCACTTTGTACCCACGGCTAATTAAATCTTTAAAGTGCTCCTCGTAGTTTGGGAACTCTTCGTTTAACGGAATCTCCACTAGCAAATATTCACTATCGTACAAGGTTGAGACTTTTTTGGTCTTCAAAAGCTCTGGGATATTGTTGTCGATATAAATCTCGTTGCCAAGATACAAATTAACTGGAATTCCCTCCGCCTTTACTGCGGCTCTTAGCTTTGCCAGCAATTTAACGTTTTCAACCCGTGGCGATACATAAATCGTCTCATTTACATAATGTGGCGTCGCAATAATATCGGTAACACCATTATTTACCGCTTCTTTTATGACATCCAAACTATGGCTCAAGGTTTTCGCCCCATCATCTATACCTGGTAGAATGTGGGAGTGAATATCTATCATTATTTAGAATCACCGTAGTAATAGTTATTGTAGTATTTGGTCGCTTTACGATTAGACATATTAAAGACTAGACCAGCAACTTTGGCACCAACTTTGTCCAAGGAGCTCTTAGCCACCATCAAATCGTTTTTGTTGGTGATGCCTTCTTTTACCACAATCAAAGTTTCATCTACTTGGCTAGACAAAATCACGGAATCAGCAAGGCCACCAGCTGGAGCACCATCAAAGATTACGATATCATAGAACTCGCATAGATTCTGAATCAATCTATTATTTTTCTTGGAAGCAAGAAGTTCGCTTGGGTTTGGTGGATATGTACCACAAGTAATCAGTTCCAAATTCTTGGTTTTGGTTTTTCTGATATATTTACCAAAGCTCCTGATGTCTGCTGCTAGTAGGTCCGAAAGGCCGCTAGTATTTGGCACACCAAAGATTTTGTGAAGACGCCCTTTTCTAAGGTCACAGTCTACTAGGAGTACTTTTTTATCGGCCTGGGCAAATGAAACTGCCAAGTTTGACGATACAAAGCTTTTACCTTCACTGGCATTAGTACTAGTAACCAAAATGCTTCTAAGGTCTTGATCTACTGCAGTAAACTGCAAGTTGGTACGAAGACTTTTGACGTTCTCACTCACAATTGATTTTGGCGAACGTTCTACGATAAGCTCGTTTACGCTGCCTCTCTTGGTAGCTTTCGTGTCGCTACGTAAAATACGGCCAGTTACAGGAAGGCCAAAGATTTTTTCGGTGTCATCAGTGTCTTTAACTGTATCATCAAAGTAGAATCTAAGGAAGGCAAACACAGCAACTAGCGCAATCGCAACCACTATGGCCAAAATCATATCGCGCGAGAAAGTATTATTGGATGGGTTCTCTGGGGCCATCGCTACGCTTAGCTGAGTAACGTTCTCTACTTTATAAATTTCGATAACTTCTGCAGCAAAAACCTTGGCAATCTCGTTTGCAATAGTAGCAGAAAGGTTTGCGTTTAAATCTTTTACGGAAATGCTAAGGATTGCGGTGTTATCCAAAGGCTTTACCGACAAATTCTTGCTAAGTTCTTTTACGCTGTAACGTAGACCCAAGTTTTTGATTACCTGGTTTAACACCAATTCACTTTTTGCGATTTCGCTATAAGTAGTAGCAAGTTTCTGGCTAGCATTAACATCGTTGATGGATGTAGCTGTGCCATCAGCCATGCCGTCGGATTTTGCAATCACCACGGTAGTTTGAGCCTGATAGATTGGCTTCTTAAACGAGTTTTCGTAAATCGATACACCGATCACGGCAAGCGCGACCGCAATCACGAAAGCCAGAATATAATGCTTTAAGTAGTTAAAAAAATCTCTAATATTTATTTCTTCCATTTCTACTCCTGCCTTTAATTATATCATAAACTCGTTAGATATTCATTGATTTTTGCTTGTGCATTTGCAATGGTCGCATCAGATGGAATCATCACGTAAAGCGGCATCGAACCCATGCTATAGGTTGGCTGGTACGAACCAGCACCGTCTATGGCGATGGATTCCACTTTCCAGTCCATCTCACCAGAAAGTTGCATGCGCAAGAAGTCCATAATATTGTCGCGCGTAAATGAGGTTTCAAACGAATCAGCGGCGATATCTAGAATTGTCGGGATTTTTAATACGTAATCTTTAGATTTAGAAAGCTTGCCGATAATCGCGGTAATGACTTGCTGTTGGTTTTCGCCACGGTGGCGGTC
>JAFYXW010000005.1 GCA_017557865.1 Candidatus Saccharimonadota bacterium | reverse complement strand
TTCACCCCTTAACAAGTCTTGTGCTTTTAGCTCTTTTAGAACTTTTTTGCGACATTCAGCGGTAGTAAGACCAAGATATTCATCTGGGACGTTGATCATTTTGCCATCTTCGCCAATTACCTGGATGCGCTCGAGGTTGTGGCGTTCGCCAACTTCAAAATCGTCAAAATCGTGTGCAGGGGTGATCTTTACAGCGCCGGTACCATATTCTGGATCGGCATGTTCATCGGCAATGACTGGAATTTCACGGTTTGTAAGAGGTAATTTTACAGTCTTTCCAACGAGGTCTTTATAGCGTTTATCCTCTGGGTTAACTGCTACCGCGGTATCACCAAAAAGAGTTTCTGGACGAGTAGTAGAAACGATAATTTCGCCGCCATCATAGGTGTAGGCGATATCCCATAGGGAGCCCTTCTCGTCTTTGTGCTCTACTTCAATATCGGCAAAAGCAGTTTGGTGTTTTGGACAGAAGTTAACGAGCTTTTCGCCTCTGTAAATATAGCCGTCATTCCACATTTTTTCGAAAGTAGTGTAGACACGGTCAATAACATTCTCATCCAGAGTAAAGGTAAGGTCGTTCCAGGAACAAGAAGCACCAAGGGCACGGAGTTGAAGCTCCATGTTGCCACGTTGCTCGGCAACAAAATTCCAAACTCTAGAGTAGAGCTCGTTGCGATCGAACTCAAAGCGAGTGTGGCCTTCTTTTTCTAGATTGCGTTCATAAACTACCCAGGTTTCAAAACCAGCGTGATCGGCACCAGGAATATACCAAGTGGACTTACCTCTTAAGCGGTAGTAGCGGACAAGAGAATCTTCTAGCGCGATAGTAAGGCCATGGCCAATATGGAGATTACCGTTGGCGTTCGGTGGTGGCATCACGATAGAATAGGTGCTATCTCTTAGCGCTTCTCGGTCGTCAGCACCGTTGCCGTCGTCATCTGTTGGCACAGTAGGGACAGGCGGAATAAAAACACCGCTGGCTTCCCAAGCCGCATAAATGTCACTTTCAAATTCCCCCGGTTCATAACTGCTAGAAAATTTCATACTTTTATCATAGCACAAAAGTTTCCGCAAGGGAACAAAATGGGTTAGCCCTTATATTCTAGCTTCTCGCGGATTTCTTCGAACTCTTCTGGAGTCATTTCCACTTCACGACCATAAAACCAAGTTTCGTCATGTGGTTCTAGATGGATATGAGCATGCGGAACGTCAGTGCCGACTACTTTCCAGAGAGTGCGACGGCCAAGAACCTTTTCCATATTTTGGGAGAGTTTTTTGGCGGTTTGCATTAGTGCAATATAATCTTCTTCTGGAAGCTCGTAGAGCTTGTCGACTTCGTTTTTTGGAATAACAAGGGTGTGCCCTTTGGTTTCTGGGTGAATAT
Source organism: Candidatus Saccharimonadota bacterium (assembly GCA_017557865.1). Lineage (GTDB taxonomy): Bacteria > Patescibacteriota > Saccharimonadia > Saccharimonadales > Saccharimonadaceae > Nanosyncoccus. The sequence continues at coordinate 15,468 of JAFYXW010000005.1, read as the reverse complement.
CTAGAAAAGCAAAGGTTTTATCGTCTTCGTAAATTTTGTAGCAAGGAATCTCGCCGTTGATGATTTTGGTAAAAACACTACTCATTTTTGGCCTTTCTTTTTCTAATTAGACAATAGTAAATGATAGCAAAAACTACAGCAAAGGCGGCCCCGCCGATAACATCGGTGACCCAGTGCATATTAGCAGCAACGCGACCAACACAAACAAGTACAAATAGAACTAACATAACAAAATCTAGAAGAGCACAGGTGGTTTTAGATTTGATGTAGCGCGGTAGGGCAATAGCGGCAAGCGCAAAAATAGTGCCAACAACCATCACGTGGGTAGAAGGGAAAGACGATTCGCCGGAGCCATTTGGACGAGTGGCAATAACAACGAATTTATCAAACAAAACATAGATCGCCGCTATAATAGCAAGCGGAATTGGCATAAATAAGAGCCCTTTATCTACTTTTTTAAGCGAGCGGCGTGAAATCCATTGATATAAACCGATGATTACGAAGACCGCGAGCACCACAAAGGATGCGATTAAGATTACGTCGGTTGCTTTTTTCCATTCCATAAAGTAATTGTAGCACAAAACCAACGGGACAATTCTATAGATTATTTTGTGCTATAATTAAGATATCTTGCAAAGGAGGTTACATGCATAGTTCTGAATTATTAGGAAACAATGAAACAACTGGTGCCGAAGGAGTTGACTGGGGTCCTGTTGCTGCCATGGCGGACGAATTTAGAGGTGAAAAAGAAAAGTCCATAGAGATTAAGAATCTTTCTCCAGACGATAATTTTGAACAAGTAGCTGAAGCGTTGTATCTAGTGGACCAATATATTTTCCCAGATTTGTTCGGCGACGAGGATGGCGCCAAAAAATTCTCGAAGGAGTTATTCAGCGATGATCCTAATGCACTTTTTTCTTATGATAAGACTTTGGTTGCAAAAGATGAAAATGGCGATATTGCGGGGGTCTTGGTTTATCGTGGGGACAAGTGCACCCCATGGGACACCGAAAAGATGAAAGAAAAATTCTTGGCTACTGGATACGAGTTGCCTGAGAATTTTGAGCGAGCGAACGAGCATTACATGAAAAAAGTGACCGCTCCAGATTTACCAAAAGATGCGGTCGAAATCGAATTCGTTGGTGTAAAAGAGGGCTATCGTGGTAGAGGGATTGGTAGTAAGCTGATGGAGAGCGTGTTCAACGACCCTTCGGTCTCTGAAGCTCATCTTGATGTTTTGGACAGCCATCCTGCTGCTAGAGGACTATACGACAAATTGGGCTTTTTGCCAGATGGAGATAAATTCCCAAATTATCCTGATGGAAATGAGGGTGTGCAACATATGATTCGTAAGAACCCAAATTATAGGGGATAAAGTGGGGATAAAAAATAAGGCCCTTTGGCCTTCTTTTTTATTTTGGTACACCCGACAGGATGGCGCCTACGCTTCGCTACGGCTAGACCTCGCTTCGCTCGGTGCGAACCTACGGTTCTCATTCTTTCGAACTATATTATGAAAATAAAATAAGACCCTTTGGGTCTTCTTTTATTTTCATGGTACACCCGACAGGATTCGAACCTACGACCTTTTGCTCCGCAAGCAAACGCTCTATCCAGCTGAGCTACGGGTGCATGTGTGGATGCGTTAACATCCACCTAGAAATTAAATGAGCATCACTTTTTACAGTGACGCTCCTATTATACCATAATTTTTTCAGATTTAAAAGAGCATTTTTGTGCTATAATTATAGATGGAAGCGTGGCCGAGTGGTTGAAGGCGCACGACTCGAAATCGTGTGGGCGGGTGACCGTCTCGGAGGTTCGAATCCTCTCGCTTCCGCCAATCACTTTATGTCCGGATTCGGCGACCTAATGGTCGTTTTTTGTTGGTTATGCTTGCGCCTTTCATCTTGCCGCCGTAGAATAAGAGTGGAGTAATTCTCGGTTCTTTTATTTTTTGGGAGGTATAAGTCTATGGATATTAAAGTTATAGGTTCAACACAAGTAGGTTATCAATTGCCGGTAGAAGATGCAAAGCTTTTTTCGGGAAAATCGGCAGGAATATGTTATATGCGTGAAGATTTCGATGCGATCTTGGTGGAACCGGAAGAGACAACACTAAAAAGGTTTAATGGCACGGCCGGATCGGGACATCATAGCGTGTCTGGGCACGTAAGCTACAACTTGTTGCTTTCTGGAGTACCAAAAATTATTGCAATGATTTTGAACAACGAGAAGGATTACAACACTTCCGAGAAGTCGGCGCGATACACCAAAATGGAAACCAGCGGTCTCGAGGAGGAACTTTATTTAAAATGGATCGACAAATTCAAAGCGATTATCCAGGAAAAATATCCTCAGCTGGAGGAAGCCAAGGTTAAAAAACTCGCTCTTGAAAATGCGCGTTATTTTATCTCTGTTTTTACACCGTCCACAACGATGGAGTATACAGTTGATTTTCGTCAAGGCAACTATCTGATTGGGTTCTTGGAATCGCCGAATTTGGCTAGTAGAATGCCAGCAGATTTTTACGAAAAGTTAAAACCATGGCTCGATGAGACTGCGAATGCATTAAGAAGCGTCTTTAATTGCGAAGAGATACGCGACAACAAAGGCAGGGAACTTTCTTTGTTTGCGACACGAAGCCGCCACGAATTTTTCGGAGAGGTTTATTCTACAAATTATCTTGGCAGTTTTGCGCAGCTAGCACAGGCACAGAGACATCGTTCACTGGATTACGAAATTACGATTCCAAGCGACAAAAAAAGATTTGCGTTCTTTGTCCCGATGATAATCAGGAATAATGATGCGGTGCGGGATGAATATTTGCAGGACATGATGAAGTTGGTCAAAAATTATCCGCAGGGAATGTTAATTGAGATTAACGAACGAGGAACACCCGAAAACTTCATTTTAAAATGCAACGAAAGGCTTTGCGGAGCAGCACAGTGGGAAATCTGTATGCAGACAAAGAAGACGTTGGAAAAGTATGCATCTGAAGTTTATGATAGATATCCTAATCATTCCGTATACAAGATGCTTGCAAAATATCTTCATAAAACAAAATGTCAGTTTGGTTACTATACCTGCGATAGACCTTGTCCACTTGGACGGGCGCAGGCGTTTACACGAGAGATTTAATTACTCCCAAAAAGGGTCTTAAAGGGCCCTTTTTTGAAACACTTGAAAGAGGTTCCTGATAGCGCGGTAGAGAATGTAGGCTGCGATGGCGATACTTAAAATTGGGTCGATAAGGTGAACTCCAGTAAGCCTCATGACGACGGCGCCGATTAGAACGGCGAGCCACGAGAAAGTGTCCTCAAGCATGTGAAGATTGACGGTTTTTTGGTTGAAGCTTTCGCCAGATTTAGTAGCAAGCGCAGCGATAAAGTTAAAAACTACACCAAGCACAGCAAAGATAATCATTCCTTCGTAGCTGACTTCTTCTGGGTCGGAAATACGTTCGATAGCCTCGATGATTAGGTGCGCAGAGCCAAAAATAAGAAAAGCAGAGACAATGAGGCCACCAATTAGAGAATATTTTTCTGGATCAATTTTAGTTTTTTTCTTGGAGTGGCTGAGGCGTTCGAAAACATAGGCGATACCGGTTGAAACGGCATCGGCAAAACTATGCAAAGAATCAGAAGTGATGGCTGCAGAATTTGTAAAAATACCACCAATTAGTTCAATGATGGAAAAAATAAGATTTAAGACAAGTGCCACCAAAATATTCCGGTCCGAACGGCCGTGCAGGTGCACATGCCCAAAATCATGGTGGTTTTCTGTCATGAAAAACATTTTACCACGAGAGATAACAGATTGCAAATTATAAATTTTGGTGTTAAAATGAAAATATGGAAAAGCGCGAAGACCTGAATCAAACCAAAAATAAAAACGGTGGGTTTAAAGCGAAATCTCAAAAATTAAAGGCAAAGCTTTTGAAGTCTTATTACGGCAACCCAATCAAAGACATGAAGTTGATTGCAATTACCGGTACCACTGGCAAAACCACGGTAGCGCATTATGTGCACGAGATTCTGCGAGCAGCAGACGAGCAAGTAGCAGTACTTGCATCGGATCAACCATTTAAGACTCAGATGCTACACAAATTCTTGAGTGACGCTTGGAAGGCTGGGGCAAATTACGTGATCGTAACGGTACCAGCTGAAACTTTGCGCGATAACGTATTCTATGGTTTGCCGGTCCATATTGCAGCAATGACAAACTTTGTAACTGCCGGATTAAACGACTTGACTCCTGAAGAATACCTAGAAGATGAAAAAACTTTGTTCGATATGGAACCAGACGTCGTTATCCTAAATCGTGATGATGCAAATTATGACACCTTCACGGAGTTTAAGGGCAAGAAAGCTACAATAGAATATGGCCTAACTGGTAAAGACGTTAAGATTTTGAATTCTAAGCTTTATCCAAAAGGGACCGAAGCAAAAATTTCAATTAAGTCTGAAATTATTGATGTAGCAACATTTGTCCCAGGCGAAGTGGCGGTGCCTTATATGGCATGTGCAGCCGCAATTGCCCATGCTCTAGGAATTAAGGCCGACAATATTATTGATGGTATTGCCGAATATACCGCTTAGCTACTTTTATATCTTCGAAATCATGTGGGCCGTCAGCGCGGAGGATGGTTTTTTCGTGGCCTTTGCCAAGAATTAGCACAAGGTCGCCTGGCTTCGCAGATTCAATTGCGAGTTTAATAGCTTTTTCACGGTTTAATTCTTTAATTAAATCTTTGCCAAGTTTTTTGCCTGCTTTTTCGGCGCCTTCAATAAAGCCGTTTGCAATTTTTTCTGGATCTTCATCGCGAGAATCGTCCTCGGTGATAATTACGAGGTCTGAGTTTTTGGCCAATATTGCGCCGCGAATCGGGCGAGTGGACGGATCGCGACGACCAGCACCACCATGCACGGAGATAATGCGACCTTTGTGGCCTTTGACACTATCAAAAACTTTTTCTAGAGCGTCCGGAGCGTGAGCATAGTCTACTATCACAGTGAATGGTTGGCCCTCGTCGATAATATTCATGCGACCTTCTACGGATTCGAGCGAGTAAATGCCGTCGTGAATTTGTTCATTTGTTAGTCCAAGTTTTTCGCCAACAAGTGCGGCCGCAAGAGAATTATAAACATTAAACTCGCCTGGGATTTTGGTTTCTATGTTAAGGTCACCAGAAGAATATTTGACGCCGTTTACACTAAGCTCTATATCCTTGGCACGATTGTCGCCTTTTTTAATACCATAGGTAGTGAATTTTTTGGCGAGTTTTTTGTAGGTTGGAGTAGCTGGGTCGTCCGCATTCAAAATGGAGAACTTTGCTTTTTTAAATAATTTACCCTTGGCATCGCGGTATTTAACAAAAGTTTTATGGTAATCCAAGTGGTCGTGGGTGAGATTTGTAAAAACTGCGACTTCGACTGGAATGCCAAAAGTACGATACTCAGCAAGAGCATGAGAAGTGACTTCGAGAACCAAGTATTCAACGCCTTGATCTTTGATTTTAGCGATACGTTTATTTAGGGTTACGGCGTCCACGGTCGTCATGTGGCCAAGCTCTGGCTTTAATTTATCGACACCCCAAGCAACAGTAGTAAGAAGACCAGTTTTTAGTCCAGCTTTATTTAGCATATTCCAAATCATGAAGCAGGTAGTAGTTTTACCGTTGGTGCCAGTAACGCCAATAACATGTAGTTTTTTGGCAGGACGGCGAAACTTAATAGTGGCAAAAACAGATTGCGCAAAATGATACGGAAGGACCATTTCGTTATAAAATGGTAATTTTTCTAATAATTTCTTCATGATTATATTATATCACTAACGATAGTGTTTGAGAGACTCGATAGGATTTTTGGAGGCAGCCTTCAGCGCTGGGTAGATGCCAAAGATAATACCAACAATAACAGTAGTAATTAGAGTAACGATTAGGATTTGCCAGCTAATGTATGGTGTAAACGGTGTAATAACCGAAACAAAGAAGGCCAAAATGTACCCTAGGACAATACCCATAAGCCCACCAAGGATAGACAAAATCAGGGCCTCAAACATAAACTGCATGAGAATATTATAGGCGGAAGCACCGACGGCTTTTCTAATACCAATTTCGTGTGTGCGTTCGGCCACAGATACCAGCATGATGTTCATGACACCGATGCCGCCAACTACGAGAGAGATGCCGGCAACAAGCGCAAGCATACCAGAAATGATATTTAGGAGCGCGCTAGCTGGGTGCGTAATTTCGTCTCCGTAAGCTACGGTAAAGTTAGTGTCACCAGATTTGGATTTTGTTAACTCGTCTTTAATTTTGGTAGATACTTCTTCTAGGGCATCTGTATTTGCGACCTTGACGTTAATTTGTTGAATCTGGGTAGAACCTGTAAGCTTGTTTAAAACATTGATATCCATGATAAGGGCATTATTAAAGTCAACATTATCAAAGTTTATGGTTTCGTTAACTTCGTCCAGTATACCAACCACAATGAATCTTTGCCCCATAAATTCTAGGGTGCGACCAACAGGATTAGACGTATTATAAAGAAGAAGAGACAGCATGTGGCCAATAACTACAGAGGTCTCTGCGTTTTTTTCATTTAAGAAACCGCCGTTTTTGATCGTGAGCGGTTCGATATTATAAAAATCTACAGTAGTACCAAGGATGGTAGCAGAATCAACCTTGTTGTCGTCGTTTGCAAGAGTGTTTGAGGAAATCGCAATAGGAGCAACAGCGGCGACGTCAGTGATCTTAGAAATTTCTTCGACGTCTTTAATTAAGAGGTTGCTCTTTTGGAAAGAACTAGATGAAGTGAGCTCCTCGATGACCGAAGTAACGGCATCCTTGTTGGTGCTTGGACGTACAACGACGAGATCGGCGCCAATATCAGAAATTTCATTAGAGATTAATTTGGAAACACTGCCGGTAAGGGAAAGAATCAAAATGATGCTAGCAATACCGATTGCAATACCTAGGCAGGTGAGGAAAGAGCGGGTGCGGTTTTCTTTGATAGAAGAACGCGCCAATTTTAGATGGGTGCGAAGAAGTAACGCCATTAGTTTTTCCTCCTGCTCTTTTTGCCTTTTTTAACTTTAACACTGATTGGTTGTGGAAGATTGTGGTCCGCCACGGTCTTAATATCGGTGTCGATGTGTCCGTCTAGCATGTTGATTACGCGGGTAGCATAAACCGTAAGGGCTGGGTTGTGAGTTACCATAATGATAGTGTTGCCTTCTTCATGGATAGCTTTTAGCTCTTCCATTACTACGTGGGAAGAACGGGAATCTAGGTTGCCGGTAGGCTCATCGGCAAGGATGATTTCTGGGTCAGAAACAATGGCGCGAGCAATAGCTACGCGTTGTTGTTGACCACCAGAAAGTTGGCCAGGGAAATAATATTCACGCTCTTGTAGGTGGAAACGACGCAAGGCTTCGGAAGCATTTTTTAGGCGCACAGTGCGTGGTTGATTAACATAAACTAGAGGAAGAGCGACGTTTTCTAATACTGGTAAATCTTCGATTAAGTTGAAGTTTTGGAAGACAAAGCCAATTTTTTTGGCGCGTAGTCTAGCTTGACGACGGGCGGAAATCCCGGCAACGTCTTCGCCGTTTAAGATGTATTCGCCTTCGGTGGCACGATCCAAAAGACCGATGATATTTAGTAATGTTGTTTTGCCGCAGCCAGAAGGCCCCATAATCATGATGAATTCGCCACGTTTTACGGTGAGATCGAAATCTTTTAAAGCAAATGATTCGGTATCTCCGTAACCATAGCGTTTGGTAAGCCCTTTTAGCTCAATAACAGTGTTGTTTTCGCTCATTTTTACCCTTTTTTTCGTAAATGGCGGAAGCGACAGGATAGTCATCCTCTTGCTTCCTTTAAATTTATCCCAGAAGAGTAAACTCTTCTGTGCTAAATTTGGCGGAAGCGACAGGATTCGAACCTGCGAACGAGTTGCCCCGTTACACGCTTTCCAAGCGTGCGCCTTCAACCACTCGGCCACACTTCCGTCTTCAAATTATCTTACCACGTTTTTCTGTTATTTTAAAGATAAAATTACAAGATTTTCGATATGCGGAGTGCGTGGGAAGAAATTAAATGTTTTGATGCTGTCGATTCGATAATTTTCGAGCAAAATCTTAATATCGCGGGCCTGAGTGGCCGGATTACAAGATAGATAGATAATTTTTTCTGGTTTTTCTTCGTTTAGCTTATTGATTAGCTTTTCGTCACAGCCGGCGCGAGGAGGATCGAGAATAACCGTTTGGTCGGGGGCGATATAATCCAATACCTCCTCGGATTTAGCCAAAACGGCGAGGATATTTTCGTTTCGGACACGCTCGGTTCGGCCCGTTTGCCTCCGGCAATTCGCGTCCCAAGGGGCGAGCGTTACGGGCGAACCTTCGCTAAAACCGCTCCTCGTTAGTCGCGGACTGTCCTCAACGAAAATATTCCTCGCTAACTCGCTAAAGGCGAATTTATCAACTTCGGCAAGGGTGAGGTTTTTGTCGCGGGCTACGGAAAGACCAATGGTACCAACACCGGCGTAGAGATCCAAGACTTTGTCGGTAGAAATATGTTTTTTTATTTCTTTTAAGGCGAGCTCGTAGACCGGCAGATTGATTTGGAAAAACCCATTTGGAGAGTAAGAATACTCGTAACCAAGTATCGAATCGGTTAGATTATTAAAAACTGGGTGTGGTTTACCGTTTTCATAAAGACCGCCGGACACTTTTCCGAATTGATCACAGCGCAAAAGCAAAGATTGATATTTGCGCGCTTCTTCACCACGAGCATTTAAATCATCTATGATGCGCTTTGCTTCGGCAAAAATTTCTGGGCGTTCGATAGAGGACCCTGTAATTGGGACTTTACTGTGCGAACCGCGCATATGGAAAGACGGCAAAATTTGGTTTTTTTCTTGATCGAAGTAGAGCGAATATTCCATTTTGTTGCGATAATGAAAATCCTGACCATCTGTAATTATTTCTGGGGCTTCAATATCGATTTGATGCTCGCGAAAGATTTCTACAATTAATTCTTGTTTAGTTTTAAGCTCATAATTATAGTCCATGATTTGCCAGGGGGAAGTAGAAAGAAAACATTCGTCTAGTGGTTTAATACGGTATGGAGAAGGGTTCTCGATTTTGGTAGCGACCGCTTTGTCAAAATGAGATTTTTTCTTCCTGACTTCATATTCTACAACCTCTTCGCCAGGAAGAGCGTTCCAAAAAAAGACTTTTTTGCCGTTTTCGTCGGTGCCAAGAGCTTCACCGCCAGGAATGATTTTCTCTATTTTTATCATAGAGACATTATACCACATTTCTTTACAACACCCCTTAAGTGTTATATAATATATGTATGTCTGCGGGAGATATTTTAAGGGCGGGCGAGATAGCCGCGCTTTCTGGTAACCAAGTAGTCGCCCATGTGGTAGGCAAAGGACCTAAACCAAAAAAACGAAAAAGCGGGTCTTTTCTTGCAATGGCTTTTATAACTTTGGTGATTGGGCTTTTTGCAGTGCTGTTTGGTTCTGGAAATTTAATTCCTTCCGCAATCTATGAAAGACTAATTGAACAAGTCGATGTCCAGTTTGCTGATGCCGTACAAAGCAAGATTTTAGTTTTTCAACAAGCCTTAAAAAATAATGATGTGCCAAAAAATACAATTGAGCGCCTAGGGGAGCTCGGTGTAGCAATAAAGAGTGGTGAGAACGGTTTGTCTCTAGAGTTTAATGGTAAAACCATCCTAGCAAAAGATTTTTATAATGCCGTAAATGGCGATGCGGCGCTTTATGATGCTTTTTCTAAAGCAACTTATAGCCGTGCGGCATATTATTATGACGAGACGGCACAAAAAGTCTTTAAAGATCTTGGAATAACTCGAAATAATTATTCAACCGATACCGATTTTGACGAGACTATGACAAAGCTAGTTGGTTCTGGCAGTAACATAAATGTAAACAGCGTAACCCTCGTAAAGAGAGAAACTGTCGAGAATGGTGAGACCAAGACTTATTACGAATATGTGGAAACTGGTCAAAACGCTAGTAGTGGTAGTGACACAGCTAGCTTTATTAATAATGTGCGACAAAAGATTTTGGCTGATAACCAGACGGCCGCAACACTCTATTCGGCTGAGGTCTTGAATGTTGCCGATACGGTTTCTAAAGAACAGCGCTCAATGAGATTCTTTGTTGCCTTTATGGAAAATGTCAGCAAAATGAAGGCCGGAGAGGGAAACGATTCAAAGATCGCCGAAGCGATGAACTATTTAAATCGTGAAACTAAAAATAGCGTCGTAGATGTTAATACTGGCGAAATAATTACCGTAGAAGGTTCACCTCTGCATTCTCCAAGCCTATACGCAATTCTTTCTGGCGAGAAAGTTGATGTGGCCAAGGTAGAAAACTACGCCTCAGATCGTGTACTAAAAACTGTAGAAAACAAGTTGGGGGTGAAGGCTGGTGCCGACGTTATAGATAGCACACCAACCTCGGTTGGTACAAAACTAAATGGTACAATTTCTCGCTACACGGGAAACAACACCGTGGCGGCAGGGGAAGAACTAAACATTGTCTCGCAAACCATTAATGATTCTTTAGTAAACAATTCATTTGAGAATATTAATGGCGTTGCGGCGGGTGAGCTTTTGGTAGACGGAGCAGTTAATATTGGTAGAAAACTAGCTAAAGCAAGCGGCGCTACGGCGGGTAGTGCAGAGGCGGTAAATTCTTATGCGCGTCTTACTTCACAAGTTTTAGCAATGGAAGCAGAGGTTGATAGAATGAATCGTAGCCCATTTGATATTACTTCTAAAAACACGTTCCTAGGTTCAATTCTTTATAATTTTGCTATTAGCCTAAGTGGGCACAGCGCTTTTTCTGGTGCAAACACTTTTATAAAGGCTACTGGACTTGCTATAAACAACCTTCTTCCAACTAGTTATGCGGATGATGACACTGAAAGTTATTTAAGTAATTTTGGCAACTGTAATACTTTAAATAAAATCGGGGCGGTTGGTTCCGCTGGTTGTGCCGAGGTTGCAACCTTTGACACTTCCACACTTGAGGGAATTTTCGAGGATCCAGGATTTATTGACTTTGTAAATCAAAATACAGTACTTGGCGCAGACGGGACGAGGACAATCAAAAAGAATTCCGTGCTTGATAATTTTATTAAATATAATAATAACCGTGTTTCTCCAACCGGCATTATGGATAGCGGAATCCTGAGTTCTCTTCTAAATGGCACAAGCAACATTCCATTCCTACAAAACGCCGCCACGATAATTTCTTATCTAAGTTCAGCAAGTGAAGGTTATAAAAAGATTGCCACCGGGGCAGCTTTCGTAAATTCTAGCAGCAATGCCGATTGGCAAACCTATAAATATGCTCAAAGGTATGTATCTTTGGCGCGTGCTACAGAAGCTTTGAGGCAGGCTTCAGGTGAAGAGACTGCTTATTCTACAGCTTCGACGCTTGTTAATATAACTTGGTGATCTTTAAAGTTAGATATCAAACATTTACGCCTAGCTTCGTCTAATTCAGAAAAGACATCATCTAGCAAAACTATTGGTTTTTGGTTTAATTTTTGGAAAATTATGTCGGCCTCAATAAATTTTAGGGCTAAGATAATAGAGCGAGTCTCTCCGCGTGAAGCCGAACCGTCCGCTTCACAATTATTAAAGATAAATTCATAATCATCGCGGTGTACACCGAAGCTGGTATGCCCTAAATACTTATCTTTTTCATAGTTTTTTTCTAATTGGTTTAAATACTGTTCCTCAGAGTCATTAATTATTTCGGTCTCATAAACAAGAGAGACTTTGTCGTCATTTTTAGCGATAGAGTGGTAGACGTTTTCTAGATTTTGATTTATTTCATCAGTTAGGAGTTTCCGGGTTTTATATAAACTAACTCCATATTTAGCGAGCAGAAGATTCCAAGAAAACAAGTCAGTTTTAGTAATGTACTCGTTTTTTAATAGCTCGTTACGCTGTTTTAAGGCCTTTTCATATCTAGAAAGGTTAGTGTTATATTCTTCATTAATTTGGCTAAAAATACGATCAAAGTATTCACGATGACGTGAAGGGGAACCGGAAACAAGATTTAGATCAGATGGCAAAAATAAAACTATTGGATAACGAGATTTTTTTGGTAAACGGCGGGATTTTTTATCTAAGGCAACAAAAGTTTTATTTTTTGTATCATAACTTGCAACAATTTTTTCACCATTATCATATTCTAATTCGATACGATAAAACGAGGTGCCGCGCTTTATAATCTCTGGGTCGGTAGAACGAAAACTCTTACCACGTGTAAGAATATAAATAGCTTCAAGGACCGATGTTTTACCACAACCATTCTCACCGAGAATTAAAGTGGTATCCTGATTACATTCTAGGTGGTAGTTTTCGTGATTACGAAAGTTGGTGAGATTAATAGATTTTATAATCATTGATTTAGCGGCATAATAATATGCGTATAGTCCTTAGATTTCTTATTAGTTAAAATAATAGGATTAATGCGGTTTGCAAATTGTAGATTAATTTCTTTTTCGTCTAACACATTTAGGGCATCCAATAAAAACCTAGAGTTAAGATTTATTTTACCCTCTTCAGAAACTTCCGTGGTAACCACCGAGTCGTTTTCACCAAGTTCACTAGCAACAGAGCGGATAGAGAAGATATTTGGTTTTTTAGCCTCTAATACAATAGACCCACCCGCACTACGGCGAGCAAAAAGGGCTGCAAGCTTAGTATCACGAACCAATTCTTCACGATTAACGTTTATAACAATATTATTATCTTTTGGAATTAGTTTTTGATAATCTGGAAAACTACCGTCTATAATTTTTGAAATAATTTCAATTTCACCAAGACGGAAACGGATTAAATCTTCATTAAATGAGATTTCTATTTCCTCCATGTCTTCATCTATAGCACGGAGAACTTCTTGAAGAGAAGTAGTAGGCACAATAACCTTGATCTCGCTTTTTACGTTCTTTATAAGTTGTTTTTCGGCTAAACGGTAGCCATCTGTAGCTGCAATAGCTAATATATTGTCGTAAGTATTAAAATAAACACCGGTAAGGGCTGGGCGAGTAAGGTCGTTTGAACTTGCAATTACAACTTGGTTAATACCATTCTTAAAGTCATTAATACTCATTTTAAAAACAACTGAACTTTTTTCATCAATTTCTGGAAGTTCTGGGAAATCGTCAGCTGGTGAGCCATTAATAATAGAAGAGTATTTACCAGCGGAGATAGTAACTTTTTCACCCTTAGAAGAAAGTTTAATTTTTTCTCCTTTTGGTAGGTTTGAAACAAATTCCGCTAAAAGCTTAGCTGGGATTGTAATGACACCATCTTTTGAATTAGAGACCGGAAGATAATCCGTAATAGCCATATCTAAATTTGTAGTAATTAGAGAAACTTTATTCTTGTTTACACGAATTAAAACATTATTTAAAACAGGTAAAGTTACCTTGCCAACAGCAATACGACTAACATTATTTAAAGCTTTTGCAAATTTTTCTTGTGTAACTTCAATTTCCATTTTTAGTCCTTTCTATTATTTATATTTAGTAGTAGTTGTAGTGCGTGTGGATAAGTGGAAAAGATTGGTGGTGAACAGGGGAAGAAGGTCTGTGGTAAAAGTTGTGTATTTATGTGGAGAACGTGGGTGGATTTACACACAAAGTTGTGGTTGGTGAAAAAATCCACAAAGTTATTCACAAAAAATACACATGGATTTACACGTAGTTTTACACATGATTTCCACATATTAAGCATAAAGATCCTCACGAATAGATTCAATTTGATCACGTAGGGCAAAGTTTAGTTTAAGGTCGCTCTCAATTTTATTAATACCATGCATAACCGTGGTGTGGTCTTGAAGACCAACTTCAGCTGCTATTTTGGTGGTACTCATTGAAAGTTCTTTGGATAGTAAATACATAACTACTTGGCGAGCAGTCTTAATATTAGAGACTCTAGTTTTACTACAAATATCTTTAGAGGTGATACCGAATTTATGAGCTACTTTATCTAGAATTTGTTTACTAGAAACAGAATGGGCTTTTGGAGTTTTAATAATACTTGTAGAACCGCTTTTGATTAACTCTAGTGGAGTGAGACCACGCACGTCTGATGTTAAAAGAATAGTAGAAAGCTCTCTCTCTAGATCACGAATATTTGTATTAACGTTTTCAGCAATATATTCAATAGCCTCATCTTCTATTTCAGCGCCTTGAAGCTCGGCTTTAGCGCGAAGTATTGCACATTTGTCCTCAAACTTTGGAAGCTGAATATCGAAAGCACCACCCATAGTAAGACGGGAAGCTAGCCGCTCGTCTACGGTTTTGATTTGACTAGGGAGACGATCTGAAATAACAATTATTTGTTTATTGAGTTGATAAAGATTATTGAAAATATTAAAGAATTCTTCCTGGGATTTTTCCTTACCAACGATCAATTGAAAATCATCAATAATAAGACAGTCTAGTTTTTGAAATTTACTATTAAACTCTTTGCCCTTACCTTTTTGAATAGAAGAAATAAAGTCTGAATAAAAGTCTGAGATTGGAGTGTAAAGAACCTTAAAGTTAGGATCTTTTTGAAGTAAAGCATTACCAATAGCTTGGACAAGGTGGGTTTTACCAAGGCCTGGTCCGCCATATAGGAAAAATGGATTATAACGGACACCTGGAGCATCAATAATGCTTTTTGCGGCTGCGGCAGCAACATCATTATTACTACCAATAATGAAGCTATCTAAAGTATACCTACTGTTTAAACCATTATTATCTGCTTTGATGAGGGATTTTTTTGTGATGTTTTTAAGTTTGGTGGGGGCGGAAGCTGTAACTTCGCGTGGACGCACTTTTGGTTTATTGTCTGAAACAACTTTAAATTCAACGTCAATTACTTTTATATTATTCTTTTCTAGTGCCTCGGTGATAACCGAAAGGAATTTAGTGTTGAGTTGTTTGGAAACAAAGGCGTTTTTGGTGCCAATAATGATATGCCCCTCGTTAGTAGAGATGAGGGAAGTATCCTTGAACCAGGTCAGGAAATTGACGGCAGAAGTTTTTTGCTCAATATTAGCCAGGGCATTTTCCCAAACGTTATACACTTTTTCCTCCTTTTCCCCAGTATAGCAAAGTTGGGCAAAGTTTTCCACAGCTTTTTGGTGCAAAAATAGAATATGTTATAATATGTGAAGTTTTTACAGAGGAAATATTTTCCACAAAAACGATATGGCCCCTAAATTATGTGTGGAAAACTCCTTGAAAAATGTGGAAAAATGCGATATACTATAACAAGATTTTGAAAATAATTAAATTTTAAGGACATAATATGCCAAAACGTACATATCAGCCACACAAGCGCCAACGCAAGGTAGAACATGGCTTCATGAAACGTAATGCTACTGCGAATGGTCGCAAAGTGCTCGCACG
>JAFYXW010000004.1 GCA_017557865.1 Candidatus Saccharimonadota bacterium | reverse complement strand
GCTCCACCGTACTTTACAATACGACTTCACCGCAATATCAACGCTCCTCTACCGATCCTGCAAAGCAGAATCCCATGTCTTCGGTTTAATACTTAGCCCCGTTACATTTTCCACGCAAAGTCTCTTGACTAGTGAGCTGTTACGCACTCTTTAAATGAATGGCTGCTTCTAAGCCAACATCCTAGCTGTTTAAGAAATCTCACCTTGTTTCCCACTTAGTGTTAATTAGGGACCTTAGACGATGATCTGGGCTGTTTCCCTTTTGAGCGACGAGCTTAGCCCCGCCGTTCTGACTGCCTAGATTACACATACGGTATTCGTAGTTTGATAAGGATGGGTACGGTTGCCCGCCCCAGACCTTTTCAGAGCTCTACCCCCGTATGCTACTACTAAACGCTAGCCCTAAAGCTATTTCGAGGAGAACCAGCTATCTCCGAGTTCGATTGGCATTTCACCGCTAACCACAAGTCATCCAAGCACTTTACTGCGTACCCTGGTTCGGTCCTCCACTGCGTGTTACCGCAGCTTCAACCTGCTCATGGTTAGGTCACCCGGTTTCGGGTCTAATACTGCTGACTTGTCGCCCTATTCAGGCTCGCTTTCACTGTGGCTCCATCATCTGACTTAGCCTCGCCAACAACATTAACTCGCTGGATCGTTCTACAAAAAGCACGCCGTCAGGCCGAAGCCCTCCGACACCTTGTAGGCACTGAGTTTCAGGATCTATTTCACTCCCCTCCCGGGGTTCTTTTCACCTTTCCATCACTGTACTAGTTCGCTATCGATCAATCAATATATTTAGTCTTGGCAGGTGGTCCTGCCGGATTCAAACAGGGTTTCTCGTGCCCCGTCCTACTTGAAAATAGATAAATAAAGCCTAAGACCCTTTCGCGTACAGGGCTTTCACCCTCTCTGGCGTACCATTCCAAGTACTTCTGCTAGGATCTAAAGGATTGTATCTTTACCCGCTTAGTTAACGCTATCGGTCTTTATGCCGAACCTACGAAAATCGCAAATTCAGCATAAAAATTATCTAATTTCGCAACCCCTTTAATAACTCTGGCCGTTAAACCGTATGGTTATCTTAAGGTTTAGACTGTTCCAATTTCGCTCGCCACTACTTTCGGAATCATTAGTTATTCTTTTTTCCTCGGCCTACTAAGATGATTCAGTTCGGTCGGTTCCCGTCTTCTACCCTATGTGTTCAGGTAGCGACAATATGGCATGACCCATATTAGGTTTCCCCATTCAGCAATCCCCGGATCAATTCTCGCTGTCAGATCCCCGAGGCTTATCGCAGACTTCTACGGCTTTCATCGGTATTGATTGTCAAGGCATCCACTATCAGTGCCCTTGATTACCTTTTTATGCATTGACTTAACTAGCAATCGAAGTTCGATTACTCGTTCCGTCTTTAAAATCTTTTCATCGTTAATCTCAAATTGTTAATTGGAGAGTCTTAAAGAAGTATCCTGAAGTCGTCAAAGCGACCTCAAAAGATTCCTCGCTTTCCATATCTTTTTTGTAGAGGTCGGAAATGCCGACTTGCTTAAACTTCCCCTATTATATCAAACAAAAACCCCTAAGTCAACACCTTTTTTCTACTTTTTTTAAAAATCTTCGTTTTTGATACGGCTCTTTTTTCTGGAGCGATATTTCATTACTACCCAGAGGGCAATTACGGCGATTACAAAGATAATAGTAAAGAGTAGCCAGATTGGACATTTGATAACCAATTTCGAGAGTTGCTGAGTTTTGCCCTCAAATTCTACTGTATAAACTACATTAAAGATACCTACAGCTGGGGTTTCTTTCCAAGCTGTTTCTACATAGCGAGAACGATCTGGTAAGACGATATAGGCGTCTGGATGTTCTTCGTTAGTGTAAATCTCTTCACTAGAAAATAACGGAAATACTTGCATGGTATATTTTGCCTTACCATGTACGTTACCAGTGTTTTTTACAATTGAAGAACCAGTAATATTACCAGAAAGAATAAGGCTAGGCATATTTAGATTCAGGATATCGCCAGATTTTACAGTTTCTCCAGTCACCTCGGCAAAGAGTAAATGTGCAATCGCAAATTCTTGCTTAATGCCCATTGCGCCAGCGTTACTTTCTTCGGTTTCTCCAGATAGACCAGCTTCTTTTGCGGTCACTTTGAAGGCGGCATACTGACCATTGCCAGGAGCGTCTTCTGGCACATCTATTGCATAAAGCACCCTTCCATTCTCGTTAGGGGCTAATACACCAGTATTACCGGACACAAAAGTAATCCAGTCTAATATTTCATTGTTAACACCGACTCTTTCATCATACTGGTAGGAATATGCACCATCTTCATCGTCTGAGGCATAATATGGTGTTACTACTACTTTGTATTCAATATTAGTAGATGCTGTTGCTGGATTATGAACTTCAAAAGTGCCGGTATAATGCTCACCTGGTTCTAGAATAATTTCGGTGGTCATAGGGGTGACGGAAAACGACGTTTCACTGGCGTAGGTTAATGGCGAAAAAACGAGTGGATATAACATTATGGCCACAAGTGCAGCCAAAAACTTATTTTTTATAAAACTTTTCGTTTTCATTTACCTCCTTAAATTTTGATGGTTATTCTTTGGCACAGCTTATTCCACCATCCGCATACACCTTTTCTACGTTTTCCATCGAATACTTACTAAGATTAATCATACCACCCAGCATAAAATATTTCAATGCGTATTCATCAATTTCGCTACCACTGGCATAGATCGAAAACTGTAGACCGTCATCTAGTTGGTTGTAGGTAGAAGTATAGGCGGCCGGCGCCAACCCATCATTTTCAAACATTCTGCTAACATGGAAGTGGTTAGTTGCTTCGCTCCTCTCAATTGCGTCGGCACTATCATAGGCCATAAAATATTTTAGGTAGATACTACTAAGCTCGTCGTTAGAAAAGGATGCCGTAATTTTGAGGGTTTTACTGGTACCATCGTTTTTTTCAAAAAAAGGATAGGCAACATTCTCGGCTTGGCAGCTCAAAGTAGTTGTAACGACATTTTCTTCTTTATTGTTTTCGGTGACTGTTCCATTCATTCTCATCAGCACAAAAACTATTATCACCACTATTAAGACACTAAGCCATATTAGCCAATACTTTTTATTTGATTTTTTCCCGAGTCCTTCCACTTTTTCTCCTTTTATAATAGAAAATCCCGGCCTACCCGGGATTTTCTATGTTTTGTTGTTAAACAAACTATTGATTTGCCGTTGCAGCTAATACATAGGTAGCAGTACCTGTGTATGTACCTTGCGTTTGGGTTGTGGTAGTTTGTGCTTTATATTCAAACGAATAAGCATCGGTAGTAGAAGAAGTAGCAGAGGTGATAGCCGTACTACTAGTCATTGGAGTAAAGCTTGCAGCAGAACCGAGTTTGTAACCTGCAGTCCATTTACCAGCAGCCAAAGTAGAGGCGTATTCGATATCGTCTGTGCTAGGGCCATCGAGCTTCGTAAATGTAGGGGTAATAGTGTACCCAGAGTTACAAACAACCGTCAGGATGGTAGGGTCGCTGTTTTCTGCAGCAAAAGTCACTGTTTCGTTTAGCCCAGCGGTAGCAGTATAAGTATTTGTGGTAGCACCTGAACCAGCAGTATTCGTCATTGCACAAGACGAAGTGACAGTTAGATTCAATGTATCTACTTGCGACGTAGCAGCAAAAACTCCCACTACTGGCATGGCTGCAAGAGCGAGAGAAGCTGCACCAGCTGCAATCATTGATTTTTTCATGTTTTTTCTCCTTCCGCCAATAGCGGAGAATTAAAATTTGTTTATTTGTTAAATGTTATGACCTTTAACAAGTCCAATTATAAATAAACATAAACGCATTGTCAAGTATTTCAACATCAAATTTTAAGAAAAGTTTTCCACAACCCAGCCGTCCATCCACTTTTCAAATTCTTCATAACTATTGTAGGCCGGCGCGTCCTCGTCGCTGTCAGCGCGGAGCCACACAAAAGGTTGCCCACGCGACACAATTGCCACGGATGGATAATATTTTACAGAGTCGCCCAGGCTAGATTCCTTGACGTCTTCATATACCATGCGAAAAATCTTTATCCCGTGTTCCCCTGCGTATCTATCAGCATACCCCTCCAAATCGTCCGCCGTCGCACAACCGCCTTGGTCTATAAACACCACAAAAGATTTGCCCGCCTCTGCCATTTTCTCGTATTCTTCTACGGACAAAAGATCGTAATCTAGGGAGCAAATACAGTTATCGCCACACTGGCACGTGTATTCTTTGTCTATTGTTACTTTTCCGGTTCCAAACCAGCCGTTAATAGTGCCAATCAAAGTCACGTTAAAAATTACCACAAACACCAATACCATCACTAAAAACCAAATTTTGCGCCGGTCTTTTACTGCCATTATTCCTCCGCTATCTCACTAAAATCTATATTATGATACGGTACTTTGTAAAAATCGTACACTATGCTGCCATCTGCTAGCCTGCGCTTTACCTCTACATTGTTTTCACCATCATAGAACCAATAGCCGCCCACATCGTAAATCTTGTCCTCGTCCCAGCCTAGCGCTACTAGCATGTTTTTGGTCATGCCAGCATAGCCACCGCCACCGCACATTAGGAAAATAATTTTGTCTTTTGGAAACAAAGCTTCTAACACCGCCATCGACTGACCATAATTCGCCTTGTAGCCAGTGCCGTCAAAAGTAAAGAGTGTTTTACCGGTATAAGTATCCCCCACCTCCTCTGGAAGCCCGGTTACATTTACAAGATATGGCAAAGGCACTACTTCAAAACCAGCTACAAAACCACTAAGATATGCGTCGCCGCCTATCGCTTCATAATTTCCTGGATCCTTTAGCATCCGCATGTCGCGATAAACCGCATCGCTACGGCCTAAGTATTTGTCGATGGTAGATTCATTGACGTTTTTGTCGATACCAAGTTGCCCGCGCTCGCCTTCGGCTAGCTCTGGTTTTGGAAGAGCCGCGAGGCCGTTATTTGGAAAAGCAAATCTCCCAAGCAAAAATGCCCCTACTAGCAAGATTATCGTCAAAGTAATACCGCCCCAAATATATCTTTTCATATTAACTCCACTTATTTAAATATATTATACACCAACTGCCGGCTCATTTGGACAATTTAAAAGCACTCTTTTGATGGCTTCTTTTTCGGCGGCGGTTACCCAAAGTTTATATTTATATTTTACCGACACCTGCCTAGCCACATATTGGCAACGAAACTTTTTATTAGAAGGTAACCACGTTGCCGCATCGCCATCAGACTTTTTCTCATTCGCCGATGCATCCACCGCTAGTAGATTTAGCGGGTCAGTTGCAATCTCGTAACGCGTTTCCTTACTCATATACTGCGCGCCTTTTTGCCAAGCGTCAGACAGCGCCACTACATGGTCTATCTGCACACCCTTAGAAATTTCCTCGCGCCGAGAAAAAACCTTGTGCTCGCCCGTATATGGCTCGTCGTACTCGCCAGAAACCACATTACAGCCGTCTAAAACTGCCGTTTCACCAAATTCCCTTTTAATGATTTTTTGACGCAAATTACAGCCATCTACCGTTGGCCAACCACTATAAAATTCTTCACGCGTATAGCCGGTTTTTGGCGCACGTCCCTTTACTTCGAGCTCTTCTAGTATATCCGTAGCCAAACGCGCTCCTGTTTCACTAGAGGCTGCTACTTGTTCGGCGCCAAGATTTTCTACGCGTGAAAAAATTGCTTCGTAGCTTGCTGGGTTTAACAACAAAAAAGCTACCGTGCTGCCTGCAGCAAATAATACTACTAGTAACCTCCGCAACCTAAACGACATATTTTTATTTTAGCACAAAATTGCCCCGGCCTTTCGGCCAGGGCAAAAGTAGTGAGAAAAGAGTGATTATAATAAATGGACCTGCATAATGATGGGAACGATGTTGTTGGCTACTGTGCTCATCGTCTTAATAAAGATATCGAGAGCTACGCCAATAACGTCCTTATTGGTATCACCAATGGTGTCGCCAATAACCGTCGTTTTATGCACTTCCTCGAGTAAAACTTTGCAAGATGCGTCAAACTCAGCTTTATCCTTCGGTTTTACGCCAGTAGCGTATTCGATATCATCTATCGTGAGTTTGAGCTTACCTTCTTCAACAAATTTCTTTGCATTATCCCAAGCGCCACCAGAGTTACCCATAAAGATAGCTCTAGGAACCGCAAATACTGTGGCACCAAGCAAAATGCCACCCAAAAATTCTACGCCAAACAGTAAACCAGTTACTATTGGTACAACTATCGCAATTATCGAAGGTATAACCATTCGCCTAAGTGCATTCTTACTTGCGAGCGAAATAACTGCTTCGTAATCAGGCCTTTCGTCTCCTTCAATAACGCCAGGTCTTGCAAGCTGTTTAAGTCCTTCAGCTGCAAGCGCGATGGCCGAAATAATCGTATTTCTGCCCAGCAATCCTTCGAAGAACTGTACCAGTACGGCGCCGACCAGCAGACCAAAGATAACTTTAATTGATGCTGCATTAAGAAGTGGATTAAGCGGATTATCAGAATACGAACTTACGTACGACTGAATCAAGCTAGATGTTGCAAAAGCTGCTGAACAAATAGCGGCACCCTTACCCATTGCTGCTGTAGTATTACCTACTGCATCAAGTAAGTCAGTGATTGAACGAACAAACTTATACAACGGATTCTCGCCAAAGACAGATTCCGCAATACCACCAGCATTATCCGAAATCGGTCCAAACGCATCAATAGAGACAGTAGTTGCTACAAACGAAAGCATACCAATCGAGGCAATCGCTACACCGTAGACACCACAAAGTTCATAACTAACATAAATAGAAATACCAATAATTGCAACCGGGGCAAGAGCAGATCTAGCAGCAAGAGACTCGCCAAGTGTTACCAAGAATGGTGCACCGTCGAGGGCCGATCTTACTAAGCCTTTTACCGGTTTATACTCTGTAGAAGTATAGTATTCTGTGATTTTACCAACTGCTACGCCACTTATAATACCAAAAATACTCGGTATCCAAGGGCTAGCCCAGCCAAGTTTAAACGAATCGTAAAGCTCTACGCCTCTAAACATAAACCAGCTGCAAACACCGCCAATTAAGACTGCAAGTATTGCCGAAACATAAGTCGCAATATTGAGTTCTCTTTCAGGCTTCTTGCTTGCTTTGTGGAGCAATACAAATGAAAGACCAAGAAGGCATGATAAAAGACCGCCAGCTGCAAATACGATAGGGTAAATAATGGTAGCTTTAAACATAGCCGGATTATTGCCTTTCGCAATCAGTGTTGCAATCATAAGACTGGATGCAATTGTCGCTGTAAACGATTCGCCAAGATCCGAACAGTTACCTGCAATATCATTTACAAGATCACCAATAAAATCAGCAATCGTGTTCGGCATTCTCGAATCATCTTCAGGCATATCGAATCTAACTTTTCCTACCAAGTCTGCAGAAATATCTGCTGCCTTAGTGAAGTTACCACCAGCAACACGGTTAAACATCGCCACCAGTGAACATCCCAACGAATAAGTAGAAATTCTCATAATCGTAGGGTTCACTATAGAATGTGACAAAAGTCCAGTACTCACTGCGTCAAGCCTAAGACCTCCCGTCAAGAGCGGAATCAGAATTAAGCCAAGCAGCGTTACTGCCTGCACCGGCACACCAATTGCCGTGCCACCAAGAAGTGCCACCTGTACCGTCTTTCCAATGTTGTTTGTTTTGTAAGCGGCATAGGTTGTCCTGACATTACCATAAGTTCCTGTTACCATACCAAAAACGCACACGACCGAACTGGCAAGTGCGCCTGCGATAAACGTGAGTCCTGATGATTTCTCAATAAAGAGAGTTGCAAATACAGCAAATAAAAGGACCGTGATGATTATCGCCAAATATTCTTTTTTCATAAAGGTGAAAGCACCCTCCCTGATGATTTTTGCTATTTCGGGCATTTCTTTTGTTATTTCATCGTCATCGCTTTCTTTCTTTTTTATTAAGAGCAGGAAGCAGACAAGAGCAAAAATAAGCGCCAGCAAAACTACACCAAGAGATCCGAGATAATAAATCATATAAGTATCTCCTTTCCCAAATTGTTAATGTTCCATTTTGTTTATATTTTTTGCCCCAACAAAACAAGGGCATCTTTTCCCACTTGGCGCGATTGTAACATATGTTTTAAAAAAATGAAAAGTTAAGCGTTTTTAAAACAAAAAAGCCCCCGGCTTTTATCCACACTAATGTGGAGCCGGGGTTTTCTTTACGCGAATTTTTTTATTTTATCCCAGAGGGCCCTTTCGGTCTCATCCAGGATAATTTCGCCACAACTTAAGGGGACGTAGAAATTTGCTTCGTCATAACCTGCTTTTTCAAGATATGGTATAATACCACGTCCTTTCGCAATATAAGTTCGGCCGTTTCTGTAAACAAAGGCGGTTTTGCCACTATTATAAGCGTACTTGCCAAACATACGTTCACCAATGCGATCAAAATAGTGAACATTTATTACAGGATTTTGAATCGTCTCATATCCCTGTGGTGCTCTTACGAATACGCCGCCTATTGGCATTTCGTAACAGTTCTTAAGGATACTTTCGTCAAGCTCACCGATGCAATTGAGGTCGGCTTTTTTAAGACATTCCTGTGTGAATCTCTCATAAATGGCCTCATTTTGTTTTTTCAGAAGTTCTTTCCACTTCTCTTCCTGGCCTACAGGAATTTCTTCTCTAGAAAACGGTACATAAGGGACATCTTCCTTTATAAAACCGTTCAATGTAAGCGTCTGTTCGTTCTGGAACGTCCATGGCGTTACGTAAAGATTACCTTCAAAGACATAGGAAATCGTTGAGTCTTTCACACAATATGTGCCATTGGACTTCGAAGTATAGTCTAAGTCTTCTGCGCTAATCTCTTCATCTCCGTAGGGAAACGGCAAGTGGACTTTCATCCCCTTTACAATTCTAATACTGTTCTGTGTTAAATTTTTCATAATTATCCCTCCTTTACCACAGAAACAAAAACCTTAAGTTACCATATACTCGCTTATACCAGTATATCTCTTTATTATACCACAAACCCCTAAAAAAGTCAAGGTTAAACACTATTCACAACTAAACTAATTCGTAAATCTCAAACCCGCAGTTTGGCAAGCCGCCAACCCTATAATCCACCTCGCCAGCCTCGCGTAGAATCACGTGCCTTAGATTTTTTATCAAACCATTATGGCTCACTATTAATACCGCATCATAATCTGTCTTTTTTAAATCCTCAATAAAATGCGTTGCCCGTACAATCAAACTATCGCCCGTCTCCACGGTAGTGTCGCTGTCAAAATCGTTCCAGTTGTTTACGACCTTTCCCTCCATTATCCCGCCGAATCTTTCCATCAGCCGATCGTCACAAATTACCTGACACCTGCCTGCACAAACAATCTCGGCCGTTTCTTTGGCGCGCAAAAGCGGCGAAGAATAACATACATCAAACTGAACATCCGCCAGCTTTTCGCGCAATGTTCTAGCCTGTGCCTTACCGTGTTCATTCAAAACAATATCTTGCTGTCCAATTAGCTGGCCAGTTGTATTCCAATTCGTCTCTCCATGTCTAGCTAAAATAATCTTCATTTATCTACCTGAACCTATATCAGATTTTTCTTCGAAACGCCTAGCGTATTTTGCGAGAGCCTTATCCAGGGCTTCGCCCATATCGATGTCTAATTCATTTGCTACGCAAATTAGCGAAAACAACGTATCGCCAAACTCCATCTCCGTATCTTCAGTTTTAGCAAAATCCCTC
The DNA here is from genome assembly GCA_017557865.1 of Candidatus Saccharimonadota bacterium. Lineage (GTDB taxonomy): Bacteria > Patescibacteriota > Saccharimonadia > Saccharimonadales > Saccharimonadaceae > Nanosyncoccus. Next base: position 32,165 of record JAFYXW010000004.1, on the reverse strand, counting down.
GAACCATAATCGCTCCCCTCTAATATTTCCTTGCCGAGCTCGCCAACCTCAGACGTAAGATCAATATATCTTACGTTAATATCGCCGCCAAGGTCATATTTTTTAACTAGCTCTTTTACTTTTTCTTGTGCACCTTTCATAGTTTACTCCTTATTAATGATGAAATCGAATCTGCGGTTTTTAGCTCATGAAAAGCATCCGAAAGCTCCGAGCCGCTAATCGCAAAACCGTTAAAATCGCGTACCATTTCATAATCATTCAAACCGTCGCCAATAGTCACAATACTATCGGCAGGGATATTTGCCTCCTGCTGCAGAAATCTTATTGCATAGCTTTTTCCAAGATGATTTGGCACGATTTCTATAAACCCTTTTCGCCCCTCCAAGGCTTTATGAGTTGGTTCGCCCGCAGCAAGAATAAACGCAAACACCGGGAATGATTCCCTAATTTTTGCCGCCATATCGTTTAACAAACTCACATCGGCAAACCAAAGCCTAAGCTTTGTTAAGTTTTCCGTTTTATAATCCGCGTCTTCAGAATTAGGCGTATAGTAATAAGCCGCCGGGACCTCAGGAAAACTCTTCGAAAACTCAACAACTCCAGCAACCACAGCCGGGTCAAAATAGAAAGCTTTTATTAACTCCCCATTTTTATTTATAATAATCGAACCGCCATCAACGATATAATAATCGCAAATTTCTTTTATGATCGGGAAGTGTTCTGTAATAGACTTATAACTACGTCCAGTTACAATGCAAAATTGATTGCCTTCATCTCGCCATTTTTTGGTGGCTTCGATATTTTCTTCAGTCTTTGCGCCATCGTCCCTAAAAAACAATGTTCTGTCAAAATCGGAAAATAAAATCATCTTTGTGCCATCCATTTTTCAATTCTTTCAATATCCACCAAATCTTTTGGGCGACGCTCTTTGCGTTTAAATTTAAGAATATTTTCCAACGTCTCGCACTTGTAACCTTCAACTATATCGAAATCAAAGCCCTCAAAACCGCCAATTACTTCACATTTTTCAAATGGGGACGGAAAACCTTTTTCGTTCTTCGGCATATCTTTCACGTTCATTTCCTCAGCGAGTTTATCAGAAAAACACAAATCAAAATCATCAGTTTTCTCACGAATTCCACGAAGAAGTAGTGACCCGCCAGAAAGCACGATAAACTCTTCTTTTGGCAAATTAAATTTTTTTAAGCCCTTAAGATATTCTTCTTTATTCATATTCTTATTATACAACGAACTGATTGCAAATTGTAACCAGTTCAATGCTATAATACAACCATGACACAAACCGAGATTTCCGAATACTACAAAATCCTCAGCGCAGATTTTCCGGAGTGGCTAAACGAATATATCAACACTAAAGAACTCCAAACCCAAAAATACATCAGCACAACTTGCGGCACGTATTATACGAGCCTGTCCAAAAGCCACGCTTTTTATTCCAGCCTAGATCACTCTATCGCCGTAGCTCTCATCGTTTGGCATTTTACGCACGACAAAAAGCAAACTCTAGCCGGGCTTTTTCACGACATCTCCACTCCCGCTTTCAAGCACTGCATAGATTTCTTAAACGGCGACTACGAAAAACAAGAATCTACCGAGGCTCTTACTACCGAATTTATTAAAAAATCTAAAGACGTCACCAAATTATTAAAAAGAGACCACATCAAAATTGAAGAAATCGACGACTACCACATCTACCCAATCGCAGACAACGACACACCAAAGTTATCGGCAGACAGGCTTGAATATTCTTTTTCTCATGCGCTCTTTACTTATGAATTAATTACCCCGGATGAAGCCAAAGAGTTTTACGACGATATCGAAATAGAAAAAAACGAATTTGGCGAAATAGAAATCGGATTCAAAACCAAAGCCATTGCCAGAAAGTTTGTTAAACTCACCAGCAAAATGTCGATAATATATCGTAACGACGTAACCAGATTTTCTATGCAATTCATTGCCGACATTTTAAAACGGCTAAAAGACAAAGAAAAAATCACAGTCGAAGATCTTTACAACTTAAAAGAATCCGAAGTTATTTCCATTATCGAAAACTCAGAATATAGAGATATTTTTAACACTTGGCGAACAGCAAAGAAAATTCATGTCTCAAAAGAAAAACCAAACGGCGTTTACTATGTCCATCAAAAATCAAAAGTAAGATATATCGACCCACTCTGCCAAGGCGAACGTATTTCAAAAATTTGCAAAATTGCCAAAGCCGCCATCGACAAAAATCTTTCTTACAAAATGGACAACTACATCTACCTAGATTTTAAACTCGATTAACACTATTCGAGCCATCTTTTCTCTTTGTTGCTAGAAAGAAACTCAGCAGTTTTTGGCGCCAATTCCGAAATTGCCTTATTCAACTTCCGATCGTAAGAATTAAATTCCCCTTCCTCAAATTTTGCACTATGAGCGTAATATCTATTTCTTTCCATACGCTTCATTCGTTCCTCACTTTCCAAATCGGTTTCATTCACATACTCATTGACTGCAGTTTTTGGATAACCCAACAACTTACCAATTCTCTTAGTAGCTTTTACCCACTTTTTCCTATCCAATATTTCCCCTTCATCATTCATTGTTGACCATAGCTTAGCAAAAGCCATACGCGTTTTTTCTGCAATTTTTATTTTTTTGGAAGCACAAAAACATTTCATAGAATCGTGTTCAAAATATACTCGTTCTAGATTTAATTTATCCATCATTTCTTCAAATCGCTTATCTTCACTAAGACTTCCTATCATCGCCGGTTTCAAATCGATTAGCACCCCAACAATATCAGCCACCATGCCAGCAGCCACCCCAGGTTTTTCTACTACACCAAAAATATATTTCTCTAGTTCTATAATTTTATTTCTGTCCATACTTTAAACCAACCTAAAGTTACTTTATCTTCGTTAAGTCTCCATGCACAAACGTTGGGCCAAAACCCATAATCTCATCATACATTGGCCCAGGAAAAACATCGTTTTCAATAAAAATCTTTTTGTGTTCACGGTGCGCAATATAAAGCTCAATTAGGGCTGCTCCGCCAACATAGCCAGGCGTATCATGCTTTTCATAGTTTAATAAATAGAAGGCGTCACACCATTTGCCAACACGCTCTTCACTATCTTCAAATAGTTTACGAATCAACTCAACGTGTGCCTCATTACTTTCTCTCCAAGTTCTTTCCTCAAGCTCCGGATCATCAACAGTAGACGGCAACATTACTTCATGTCCCAAATCCTCGAGTTTCTTTTTAATTTCTGGTAGCCTATCCCAAAAACTACTCGACGCTGCTAAAAATATTTTCATAGACTAATTATAACAAATCCCCGCATGTTATATAATAGACATATGCCATCATTACTTATTCATTTAGCAATCGCAAAACGATACACGGAACTTCACCCGGGCAAGATTTTAAACCAAAATAAATTCGAAAAAGGTTCAATCGCTCCCGATCTTGATGGTGGCTTTTCTAGAATTCTATCAGATACAGAAAAGGCAACTTCTCATTATCGAATTAAACCAGACGATGACGCCGTCGATTTTAATAAATTTATAAATGACAAGAACGTCGACCTTTCGAATGATTATTGGAAAGGTTATTATTTGCACTTGTTAACCGACCACATTTTTTATAAAAACACTTTCGAGCAGGAATATCAACAATCCATAAAAGATGAAATTTATCTTTATAACGATTACGAAGTTTTAGCGCCACAAATAATCGAAGACTTTCATCCAACTTTAAACGCTGACTATACCACCAACATAGTAAAACAATGCTTGGCCACCAGAAATGGCGAATGTAAATATCTAAACTACGCAAAGCTGCGCGACTTCATCGAAAAGATTTCCGCAAGCGATAGCTAATTTATATTTCTTTTACCATATCTACAACTTCCGGCAATTCTTCCAAGCCGCTCTTGCTACCCATATGCCCAATTCCAGGAATAAAGCAATCTTTCGCACCGATAATAGTTGGGTATTTCTTTAGAACATCAAACGGAACAATATGATCGTTATCGCTATAAACTGAATACGCTTTACCAACCAGTTCAGGCACTTTCACAAGTTCATCTTCCGTAAAACGAAGCGGCGCTATTACGCTATTCAAATCATCACGGCCTTCATTTACGAAGGGCTCACCAAAACCAGCCAGGCTAACATACCCACGAATAATAATATTATTCGCATACAGATATTTTAGAGCCATAATATTGCCAATCGAATGAGCAACAATAATAGTATTATTGCCTAAATCGTTTTTATATTGGTCAAAAATAGAAAAATATCCATCTTTTGTAATATCAGTTTGCGTTGGAAAAGACGGCATCACAACTTTATACCCGTCTTTTTCGAATGTCTCTTTAAAATAATTAAATATTTTTGGCGCCCCATTGTATCCATGGACTAAAAAGATTGTTGGTTTACTCATATCTTATATTATACCCAAAAATATGTCGTAATAACAGATATGAATTTAAAGATCGGAATCTTGAATTTCTAAACCAACTGATGACTCCATGTTTACCATTGTCTACTAAAGTTCAATTATCAAAATAAAGACCACGAAAAGTATTGTCGTTCTAACACTTGTATAAATAGAATTAAAAAGAAGACGCTATTATTTACGAGCAAGAATAATAAACTTATAGGAATCTAAATTCTCTCGACCACTTTCAAATTGTTTGCATTGACAAACTTCATCGACTTTTAGGAGCTCGAAATCTTTGAATAATTCTTTTATTAAATCGTAATCGGTGTAAAAATGAGGGACGTTATTTTCAACCGGATTGGCCATATTTAGCTTTGTGTTCTCATCAACAACTGGCCAATCTTGTCTAAAACCCCAAGTTTTTTTTGATGGGATTGTCAGGGCAACCTCGCCATCCGGCTTTAGGATGCGATGAATTTCGGAAATCGTTTGCTTAACGCCTTTAGTGTCGTTGTGGTTAATTACTTGCCAACTTAGGATACAATCGAAAGAATTGTCAGCAAAAGACATATGCTCCATATCTTCAACTCGTCCAGAACAAGGGATATTTTCGCTTTCCAAAAGTGTTTTAGTTTGATTTACTGCTTCTGGCATTATGTCCGAAACGCTGACATTGAAGCCCTGTTTACCGAAAAGTAGTGCGTGGCGTCCGATGCCACATCCTAAATCGAGAAAATCTTTTTTGTCCTGTTCTTTCCAGCGATAAAGAAAAGAGTAGGTCTCAAGCGCCGGCGTTAGCCATTGTTTTCTGTCTTCTTCAGACTGCAATGTGTTCCATTTCCAGCCCTTTTGGTATTTTTGAGGGTTATTCATTTGTCATCTCCTTATGCCCATTATATACCAAAATATGTTATAATTATATCGATAACAACAGAGAGAAAGGTTGGTTTTGAATTTAAAGATCGGAATCGTTGGGTTACCAAACGTCGGGAAATCGACGTTATTTAACGCACTTACAAATGCTGGCGCTTTGGCCGCCAACTATCCTTTTGCTACCATCGAACCAAACGTCGGTATCGTTCCAGTTCCAGACGAGCGCCTAGACGTGCTTGCCAAAATGTACGAAACCGACAAAATCGTTCCTGCTACCGTAGAATTCGTTGACATCGCTGGACTTGTCGCCGGCGCGTCCAAAGGCGAAGGCCTCGGCAACAAATTCCTCGCGCACATTCGCGAATGCCAAGCCATCTGTCATGTAGTCCGCGCTTTTGTAAACAACGACATCGTCCGCGCCGACAATAAAATCGAAGAAGATATTGTCGCGCAAGCCAAAGACGACATTGATATTATCAATCTCGAGCTTCAACTCGCTGACGAAGAAACCAAAGCAAAAGTCGAAGCTAAGCGAAAAAAGGATCCTGCCGACGAAAACATTCCATACCTTACAGATAAACCAGTGATTTATATGTTTAATGTGGATGAAAATGGCCTCACCGACGAAAACTTGCAATCACAATTAAAAGACCTCGTAAAACCAGCCGAAGCCATCTTTGTAAACGCCAAACTCGAAGAAGAAATGTCCGGCATGAACCGTAATGAACGTAAAGAATTCCTCGAAAGTTACGGCGTAAAAGACGACGCTCTCGGCGAACTTATCAAGGCCGCTTACGTTACACTTGGTCTTCAATCCTTCCTTACCGCCGGCAAAAAAGAGTGCCGCGCTTGGACCATCAAAAAAGGCGCCACCGCCCCGCAGGCCGCTGGTACCATTCATACTGATTTTGAACGTGGCTTTATCGCCGCATCAATTTGTAACTACAACGATCTAAAAGAACTTGGCTCCGAACAAGCCGTAAAAGCTGCCGGCAAACTCCGCCTTGAGGGCAAAACCTACGTCATGCAAGACGGCGACGTGGTTGAATTTAAATTTAATGTCTAATTATTTAACCCAGTAATACTGGCGCCATCACCGACTTCTACATCAGTTCTGGTGGCTTCAAGGTTACTATTATTAAACGTAATCTTACCGTCATTAACGGCCGCGGCGAATTTTACATCTTTGGAATAAATTATCACACTTGTGTCGTTTAGATTAATCGTAGCATTACCGCCAATAGTGGAGAATACTGCGTGCACGTTTTTTGCACCCTCTTCAATTACGTTGCTGTAATATTGTTGAGTAATTTTTGCATTATTGGCTGTAAACGTAGCATTGCCGTCTTCAAATACTGCCATTGACGAAATGTAAAGATTTTGTAGGCTTCTTTGTACAAATGGCCATTTTGCTGTATATTCGCCACCATTTAAAGTTACATTGGCGCCGTCCTTCAATACTGCTAGTGAAGAGGTCGACAGGTTGGCGGTTACGTTATTGAACGATACCGTACCGTTGCCATAGACAACCGGCACGCTAAACGAGCCCTCACCACTAATACTGCTGTTTTCTATGGCAATTTTGCTGGTGTTGTCTTTTGTGTAAAAAACCGCGTCGCCGTCTACATCTTCGCCAAAGCTGATTTCGCTATCCACCAAGCTAAACGAACTGCCGCCAGAAACTGCAACCAAGTTGGCTAGGCCTTCTGTGATTTCGGCTTTGATATTTACTAACTTTAGGGAACCACCGTTGGTCACCAAAAATACAATTCCCTCATTTTTTTCAAACGAGAATTCTTCGCCGTCTAGTTCTATGTTTTCGCCGTCGATGATGTATTTTACGCTATAAGCTTCTTCACCATAGCCATAATCTAGCTCAGGCTCGCCAGAAGTAGTATTTTCTAGATTGTGAGAAACTGGATTAAACCAATTTTGCCAATTTAATACCAATGTTGCGCCGGCCGCACAAACCAAAACCAAGGCAACTAAGCCCCACACCAACTTATTTTTCATAAAAAACCCTCATTAACATAAGCTTATTATATCACAAACCAGTCGTTCACCACAAAATCTTCGCCCGTTACCGCGGCGGCGGCAAGCGCCATGTCGCACTCGCTATATTTTTTGTGAGTTTTCACAAATATTTCTGCGCCTTGACGCATTTTTCTTTGTTTTTCTTTTGTAATCACTTCTAGCGGCGTGCCGTGCCCGCTATTTTTGCGATATTTAACTTCTGTAAAATAAAGTTTGTCTTCGTAAAAAGACACGATATCAATCTCGGCAATTTTGGTTTTAAAGTTCCTAGCTAATACCTGGTGCCCTTTTGCTTTCAAAAAATCACAAACCGCGTCTTCACCACGATTCCCTACGAATGTTGTATTTTTTACAACATTTTTTACTGGTCTTTCAAAGCCTACCATGCTCTTGATTGGCTCAAAACTTTTGCGATGTTCCGGAGTAATCCCAAATTTGGAAATCGCCGCCATGTGCGCCGCCGTACCGTAGCCAACATGTTTATCAAACCCATATTCCGGATACTTCGCCGCCAAATCGCACATATATTTATCCCTCGCCACCTTTGCCACAATCGACGCTGCCGATACTTCCTTTATAAGATCATCCGCTTTCACTGCTGTAGAAACATATTTTTCCAAAGGCGTTCCTGTGAGAAAGTTCACTTTTCCGTCAATTATTATCTGCGAAAAAGGTACGTGAAGCTCTTGTACTGCCTTCACGGCCCGGCGTGCTGCTAGTCTCAAAGCTTCCGAAATCCCCACGGAGTCTAATTCTCCTGCAGTCACCCAACCTAACCCAAACGGTACCTCGGCACAAATTATCTCCGCCAAAGCCTCACGCTTTTTTGCGGAAAGTTTTTTGGAATCACGTAAATCAGAAGTCCACTCCGGTTTTTCATCCGGTAAAATTACCGCACCGATTACCAACGGTCCGGCCAACGGGCCACGTCCTACCTCGTCAATACCCAAAATCGCCATAAAGCCATTATAACAAAAAAGAACCTGGTTTTGCCAGGTTCTTCCCTAATGCTAATTACTCAGCTGGAGTTTCTACAACTTCAACTTCTTTTACTTCTTCTACTGGAGCAGCTTCTTCTGGGACCTTAACATCGTTTACAGCTGCACGATCAAAGTCCTTGGCAGAAAGACGAGCAGATTTACCAGAACGTGCACGTAGATAGGAAAGATTGTTGCGGCGAACCTTAGAACGCTTAGTAATTTCAATCTTTTCTACAAGTGGAGAATGAATGAGGTAGCTCTTTTCAACGCCAACACCAGAAGTAACTTTGCGTACTACGATGCGAGCGGTGTGAGATTCTTTACGATCTACACGAATTACTACACCTTCAAAAACCTGGAGACGGAATTTCTCACCTTCCTTAATTTTTTGAGTGACTTTTACGGTATCACCAGAACGCACATCCACAACAGCTTTCTTCTTTTGTGCGTCACCAATTTGCTTTAGAATAGAAAAACTCATATTTTACCTTTATTATTAGACAATTACCCGTTATTTTACCACACTATTCACAAAATTTCAACCCTTTTATTTCCCTTAAAAAAATTATATCATATAGGCATATACTAACCATAATAGGAATTTTTTATGAGCGAGGAAAAGAATCCTACCAAAGACACAAAAACCAAGGCAGAAGCTCCAAAAGAAGCCCCGGAAGAAGCTCCAAAGGAAGCTCCAAAAGCCGAAGAAAAACCAGCAAAAAAGGAAGGTAAAAAATCCCACAAAGGCGCAATCATCACTTGGTCTATCATTGGTGGCATTTTAGCAGTCGGTGGCATCACTGCAGCTATTGTCATTCCTATTGTACTTAGCCAAGTAGATTACAAAGAGTCTTATGCCATCGCAAAAGAACTCAAAAGCCCAATGAACGATTTTTACTATGATTACGACGACTGTGTAGATGTAGTAGACGACGCCGACGACGATTGGTACTCTACCAGCACCTTCAGCAGCTACGTATCGGACTGTAAAGATGCTCTAAAATCAAATACTATTGAACTAGTCAAAAAACTCGGCGAATCTTCTGGTGTCTCTCGTGATACAGAAGTAAAATTGGCTTACGACAAATTCCGTGGTGAATTCGACAAAGCTATCAAGAGCGTCGATGGCGATTTGAACAGCAAATTGGATACCTATGATAGCTGGCACAAGTTCATCTACAACGCTGTAGACATGAGCTTCTACTCTCACGGCGCTTCCGATATCAACACCTATGCAAACTATGCTATCAACTCTGGCAACGATACTTTGAAAGCCTTTGGTGAACAATGGAAAGAAAAAGCTCTCGCTGTAGCTTCCGCTTACAAATCTTATGACGACTGTAACTCTGGCTGCTCCAGCTTGTACAGCGACTACTCTAGCAAGCGCAACGAACTTGACGACTGGGTAGAAGACAACCTTCCAAAAGTTACCGAAGTTTTGCCACTCTCCTTTGAAGACAACGCTTGGGAAATTGACGACGCTTGGGATGACCTATACAGCATCATCGAGTTTAAGTATACCAAGGATAGTGTTGGTGATAGCAGCTCTGCAGACATCGACAAAATCCTAGAAATGCTAAAGTAAATGAAGATCCTTGGTATCGACCCTGGTATCGGTATCACGGGCTTTGGCCTTATCGAAACGAGCTCTCGCAGTGTAGCGAGAGCTCTCGATTTTGGCGTTATTACCACTACTATGAATGCACCCTTGCCGGGTCGGTTGAAAGAACTTTTTGAATCCTTGCAAGAAGTCTTTGACACCGCCAAACCAGACGTCGTGTCTGTAGAAAAACTATTTTTCTCCAAGAATATCACTACCGGCATTGCTGTAGCTGAAGCTCGTGGATTAGTACTTCTCGTTGCGGCCCAACGCGATATACCAATCTACGAGTACACACCAAATGAAATCAAAAAGACTCTAACTGGCTATGGTTCCGCCGGCAAACCCCAAATGCAAGAAATGGTCCGCGTGCATTTAAACCTAGAAAAGAAACCGAAACCAGACGACGCTGCCGACGCTTTGGCCGCCGCCATTACGCATTCATTAATGGATATAGCATAGAATGCCTTTTTGAGTTTGTAAAGACTTGGCCTTAGCGGCCCGGAGCGCAAACTCGAAAAGGTCATTCTATGCTATAATTAATATATGATTGCGCATATCGAGGGTAAGATTGTTGAGAAGTTTGGGAATGCGATTATTGTTGATGTGCACGGGATTGGCTATGAAATCACCATCCCTACTCCAGATTTTGAATCCGTTAATCTAGACGAAGAAAGAAAATTCTTCACTTACCATTCAATTCGCGAAAATGCCGAAGAATTATACGGCTTCTCTTCCCTCGCTGCCAAAAAACTATTTGAACTCTTGATTTCCGTACAGGGAATTGGCCCAAAAGCCGGCATCGCAATTCTCTCTCTTGCCGAAGCCGAAGAGGTTCGTAATGCCATTGCTAACGCAGATACCGCCTTCATCTCCAAAGCATCCGGCGTCGGTAAAAAATCCGCCGAACGTGTAATTGTAGATCTTCGCGATAAAGTTGGCATTCCGTCACATTACGGCGCCACTACTACTTTTACTACTGCCGAAGAAAAATCAGACGAAGCCTTAGATGCCCTCATCGCTCTTGGCTTCCCACTAAAAGAAGCTACTCTCGCCCTCGAAGACGTAGACAAATCCTTGCCAGTAGAAGACCGTATCAAACTTGCATTAAAGAAATAATTATTTTACGTAATTTATAAGAGTCTCTCGGAGATCTTTTACCGGCGTGACAAACTTGTCACGTATCGTTGCTGGCGCAATCGCATGTTTAAACCCAAGCTTTTTTGCTTCTGCAATTCTTTGATCCGCCCGAAACGCCGAACGAATTTCCCCGCCCAACCCCACTTCACCAAACACCACATATTCTTCACCCAATTTCCTACCTGCCACCGCCGACGCAATTGCCATGCATACTGCGAGATCCGCTGCCGAGTCATTCAATTTCATCCCACCTACTACATTAATAAATATATCTTTGTCGGACAATTTTAGTTTAGTCCGGCGTTCAATCACTGCGATAAGTAAATTCAAACGATTAATATCAAACCCACTGGCTGTCCTTTTTGGATAACCAAAATTCGTCGGTGTAGCAAGCGCTTGTATTTCTACTAAAATCGGACGGTTCCCCTCCAAAGTCGCCAAAATGATTGAGCCGTCTGTATTGGTTCTTTCGGCAAGCAGTGCCGCCGACGGGTTCTCTACCTCGTGCAGCCCATCAGAAAACATTTCAAAAATCGCAACTTCATTAGTAGACCCAAAACGATTTTTTACTGCCCGCACAGTCTTAAACCCACCATATCTATCGCCCTCAAAATTCAAAACCACATCTACCAAATGTTCCAAAACTTTTGGCCCAGCCAAAGTCCCCTCTTTTGTCACGTGCCCCACGATCACTACAGCAGTATCCGTAGCTTTGGCTGCACGGATAATCAAATTACCACAGTTCGTTACTTGCGACACCGTGCCTGGAGCAGAAGAAATTTCGTCCATCGCCAAAGTCTGAATAGAATCCACGATTACTAAATCAAATTCTCCAGATTCAATTGTCTTGGCAATATCATTAGCCGAAGTAGATGCAGCAAAATTAAGTTTGTCGCTACTAGCACCTAGTCTCTCTGCTCGTAGTTTTACTTGCCCGGCGCTTTCTTCGCCAGAAATATATAATACATTGTGTCCTTTTGCTATCTCCGCACAAACCTGCATGAGTAGTGTAGATTTGCCAATGCCCGGTTGCCCAGCTAGTAGTATTACCGAACCCATCAAAACCCCACCACCTAGCACCGTATCAAAATCCGAAAAATTTGTAACCAGTCTGGCTTTTGCATCAGATGGCACTATTGATTTTATTTTTACAAAATCTAATTTTTTGCCAGATAGCTTTCCCTTTTCCAATGCAGACTTTTTTTCGCTTTCGCTTTCTACCATCTGCTCCACCAAAGAATTCCATGCGCCACAATTAGAACACTGTCCGCTCCACTTAGTATATGTTGCACCACATTGTTGGCAAACAAATTTCGCCCTACTCTTCATATAATTATTATATCATTATATTCTAGTATCTTGGTGCCAATTCGTGCTGATAAGTGACATTCACTGTATCTGTGCCCGATGTATCAGTCTCTACAGAAGACCAAAGTATAATCGATGAATCGTAATTAATGATTTCGGCTGGAACGGCAGAGTTGGCGCCGGTAGCATTGCCATACGTACGTCTCGCTATTAGTCTATTAGTAATCACTGTGCCATTAATTTTTAGCTGCTTAGAATTCTTCTCCGAATCCAAACCATTACTATCGCTACATGTATAAACATTCCCGTTAGCAATCAATACAGCATCAATTCTAGAAACGTTACATTTGATATTGATATTATTATTAGCAAAGATTATTAGCTTTGGTACTTGGCCCATTTCTGTATAACCATCATTATCATAGGTGATATCACTATTAATTGTAATCGTACCATTAGAACGAACCACATGGGTAATACCCTTGGTTAAGTTCGCGCCAGCCAGCGAAAGACTGTTCGCAGAATAAGTAACACGTACTTTTCTACCATTTTGGCTATTAATTTCCTGGTATGATGCAGGTTTGCTAATATCTATATTGCTAGTAGAACTTACCTGCGAAACACCCGTCATCGGGGCCACCTTATTTACTAAGCCTTCTCGATCCGAGATGATGTTCGACACATTGCTCGTCATAGAACCAGAAGCCTGAGTCTTCGAACAACCAGTGCTACTATTATTGCCAAAGTAATTTGCAAAAGAAAGCGGAACAAAATAGTTACAATATGCGCCAGAAAGAGTAGTCTTTATACCTTTACTACCAGATGCGCCAGAAGCCAAACCAGTTACCTTACCGAGTGATACTACTGCTTGTTCGGCCCAAGAACCAAAAATGGTTGCACTACTTACCGTACCTGATTGAGTGTACCCAGCACCATCCAGATTATTCTTTTCGCTCTTGGATGTAGCTACTTCACCAGCAGAGTAAACACTTGCACCCCATACTTGGATGGTTGGTTTTTTCATAACAACTTGGCAACTTACGCTAGAAGTGCCCCATTGTCCGTTACCATTCCAGTTGCCAAGGTTAGTATAATCACCACTATTAGTTGGATAAAATGCCAAAGCCACGCAGAAATAATTGCCGGCTTTTACGTCTGGAATATGAAGAGTACCAAGACCGGTTACGGCCTTGTTGCTATTTGCGCTAATACCGCCAGCCGATTTAACGTCGGATTGTTTACAATAAGACTTACCCGCACACAAATCGTTTCCTAGAACAATAGAGTTGCTTTGATCGTTTGTACTCGAAACATACGAAATCAATCTATATTTCACTTCACCAGCATTCGTAGCATAAGCATTTCTAGTAACGTTATTCCATCTACCAGTATTACTAAGTATACCATCATTCACTGCTACAGTTTCACCCGCATATATAGAATTAGGAATGCTTACTTTACCACTAATCGAATAATTAATCGGTACCTTTACGCTTGCCGAGCTGCTAGCTGTATCAGGAGCATTCGTGCTCCACGTAGTATAATCTGTCCCGTTCCAGAAGTTTACCGCCCTAGTGTCGGAATATGTATCATAATGCGTCCGGCACCGCATCGAATCTGGATAGTCGGCGTCACCTGGGCCACAATAAACATCCTCATACACAATCTCATAGTTATACTCGACGCACTGATTGGTCCAATACCCGTTTTCTTGCACCCAGCCCATTTTTTTGCAGGTGGTTTTTTTCTTTTTGGATGTTTGGCCACACACTACGGATTCATCGCATCCTGCTGGCTCCACACCATTTGCCGCTGTCCATCTCCATTCGTATTGACACGCCCATCTAATACCATCTTTTCCAGTGGTCTCAGTTGAAACTACGGTCGGAGTACCAGTGGTGCCTGTCTCTGTTAATACGTTACTTACATTGCCCCCATTCACTGTGTAGTAGTTGTGTTCCTCTTTCACGCCGGAGTCGCCTATCGTATAACTTTTCCCTGCGGGGTTGTTACCAAAATTTCTTGAGAAAGTTAACTGGTTCTGCCATGTCGTCCTAGTATATAACTTCACATTTGTAAAATAATAATAATTGCTCGAAATGCTTATCGTACCATCCACAAAGTCGCTTTGCCAATACTGTGGAAGTCCGTCTGCATTATAATTAGTCGTGTGAGGCATCAGCTCGCCACACGTCCAATCGCCCGGCTTCTTGATGGTCGATACCAACTTGTTAGCTTGTTTTTGTACGCCAGGGTAGTAACAGTGTTTCCAGTCTGCTTGTTGGCCTACGCCAACCCAAGCGATATCGCCGTATTGACCGCCTACGCTATTGTTGCGTACTGTCGTGACGACATTCGTTGTAGTACCACTGTTCGTATTACATTGCCCAGGTTCTGGCGTTGGAGTATTACCTTTCGTTGCACAAAAAACCCTAAGACCACTACCGTTTTCAAAACCACCCGCAGGGATGTCATTTGGGTAATTCGCACGAGCAGCATCATAAGCGGCTTTTACCGCGTTCCAGTCATCACCACCTTCATTTACGCCACGATAATGCGCGCCGCCACTACCAACAATCATTTGTGTTCTCATACCTTTGTCTTGATGGGCCGCCAAGGTCATTGTGCCATATTGTTCACCAGTGTTACGGTTTACAAAGGCGTAACGATAATATCCACCAGCCGCTTTACACACTTCTGCCTCCCTCCCAGAGATCGTAATGGATTTGTAATTTGGGTTTGAAGAACCAGGGATAGTCACCGAGGTTGCATCGCCAGGCCAGGCATAATACCGCCAAGTCAAGCCGTAACAAGTGTCATATGTTTGCCCACACCCCTGAGTAACTGGACCAGATTCGGAATCGCCATAATAGGCACCGCCCTTTGTGCCTGACGCTTGTCCTTGTCCGCCGCCAGCAGCCATAACAAGATTTCTGCCTACAAAAGAAGCGCACAAAATAACCAGCAACGTAAATGACAATACCGCCAGCCATTTTTTCTTCATAACTCCATTTTAGCACAAACGGAATAAAAAACAACAATTATAGTGCAAGTTTTTCTCGTAGCCATTTGTCTGCCGGCCCAGCAGTCAAAAGAAGCACCAAATACCCTGCATCACGATATTTTACTAGGGCATCAAAGAGTTCGTCGTCCATCTCGGCAATTTCTGCTTTATCCGCGTTTGCTAATTTTTCAATCAGATCATGAGGCGTTAATACCGGCAGATTTGGATCCTCACGCGTTAGATATGTTGGCAACCAAAAGATTTTTTCTGCACCAATAAATGCATCATAATATCCGTCTGCCACTTTGTGTTGACGTGTGTTTTGATGTGGCTGATAAACCACCACAATTCCATTTTTATTGCAACGTTCCGCTTCGTCTCGTGCTACATCCATCGTCATTGCAATTTCTTCTGGATGGTGAGCATAGTCTGTATAAATACCGTCCACCAATTTTTCAAATCTACGCCCCACACCAGGGAAGCCATTCAAAATGTCTTTTACAACTTCTTCGTTTCCCTCTGGCGACATTTTCATAATGGCCTCTCGCGCCAACGCCGCGTCTTTTCTACGCGCTTCGCCAGCAAGCGTTAATCCATCCGTGTTTGCTTCTTCTATTACTTCTTCGCTCTGCAGCTTAAATTCAGAAAATGCCCTAGCATAATCTTCCGGCGTAGGATAAATATCCGGATGGTCATATGATATATGTGGTATCACTGCCAGCCATGGATGAAACTTCAAAAAGTTCCGGTCGTATTCATCCGCCTCGTATACAAAGAATCTGTCGCCCTCGTGGTATGCTCCGCTTGGCGCAAATCCAAGTGTCGTCCCCACAATGTATGATACTGGTAAGCCTAACTTCAGTGCCGCCCACACGATCATTGCCGTAGTAGTGGTTTTGCCATGAGTCCCCGCTACTGCTACCATTTTTAAGCCTAACTCGTCCACGAGAAAAGCCGTAAAATCATCGCGCTTAGTACATTTTATCCCAGATTCTTTTGCTAGTTTTAATTCTGCATGATCTTCTGGTAAAGCCGATGTGTAAACAAACCAGTCTACGCCAGCCTCCATTTTTTTCTTCAAAAACTCGCCGTCTTGTTCGCCAATAAACACGTCAACTTCGGCTTTTATAAGCTCATCATAAATCGCACCTTTGTTTAAATCCGAACCGCTTACATTGTGTCCAGCAGCCTTCGCCATCAGCGCTAGCGGCCCCATACCGGTGCCAGATATTCCAGAAATATAGATATTCATGGTATAATTATACAATGAAAATATCGTCAGAGCAAGAAATGCTTGAATTAGGCCAAAAAATAGGGAAGACTTTAGTTCCCCCTGTTGTTGTTGAGCTACTTGGCGATGTTGGCGTTGGTAAAACCACTTTTACTCGTGGTCTAGCCAAAGGTTTAGGCGTAAAAGAACCGGTCACTAGCCCAAGTTTTACTATTTCCAAAACCTATGCCTTGTTAGAAGGCAAAAATCTTATTCACTACGATTTTTACCGCTTAAAAGATCCTGGTCTAATGTCCGAAGATTTATCAGAAAACATCAATAATGGAAACAATATAATAATAGTGGAGTGGGCAGACTCGGTTGCAGATTTGCTGCCAAAAGACCACACTACAATTACTATTAATTATAACGACGACGGCTCCCGCGAGGTAATTTTATGAAACTCTATCTAGATACTTCTACCCCTACTACAGTTTTAAAACTAGACGACAAAACCTACGAATGGGAATCTGGTCGCGATCTTGCCGAAAATCTTTTGGCTTTTATTCACGACAAACTCGCCGAAAATAGCGCCACCTGGCAAGACCTCACCGAAATTACCTTTATGTCTGGCCCAGGCTCTTTTACTGGTCTTCGTATCGGCGCTAGCATAGTAAACACTCTCGCATCCGAATTAAAAATCCCACTCTACGACCACCATGGGGAAGAGCGCAAGATTATCCTCCCAGATTATGGCCGCGGAGCCAACATTTCTGCCCCAAAAAAATAAACATAAAAAATGCGCCGCAATTTGCAGCGCATTTAATGTACGATTATTCTACTTGAACGAAAGCATAACTTTCGATCATATAATAAATTCCAGGAGGAACTGTAGAGAAATCGTATTTTTCGATCTTTGGATCGTCAGTAGAAATCCCTGTAAGAGTAATCGTGTCTTCGCCTGTGGGCTTGTAATAACGCCAAGACGCAACAAGTTTTTCCTCACGTTCTTCGCCATTTTCTGTCCACTTTAAAGTATAATTAGCACCATGGTCAAGCTGGCGAAAGCTCGAAAATACATCGTTTCCGTCAGCATCAAGCAATTGCACGCCCATGTTTTTGTAAGGATAAATAATGTATCTGTCCTTTATTTCTTTGGCACTTTTCTTATATACAGTCAATGTGTCACATATATCTGTATCTTGAAGAATAGTAACCGTATACCCATAAAGGGACATGGGAACTAGTTGCAGTTTGCCGATAGGACTTCCATACCAAGCGATATCACTATCTTTCGTAACACGTACAATAACAAACTTGTCGTCTAAAATAATATATTCCCCGGTTTGGTCGCCTTTAGCATTGTGCGATATGTACTCATCGCCCTTATAGCCAATTTGTGCCTTATTCCAGTTTTCGATAGGAACTGCGTCGCATACAGAACGCAAATTGTTCCCATCTTTGAGTCCTAAGCCTTCGTAATTTTTCAACCAATTTTCGCTAACACCAAGATATTTCTTGGTCAGCTCTTCATTGGGGTCGGGCTCGGGATCTTCTGGCTCAACCACGGGTTCAGGTTCAACGGGCTCGGGTTCTACAATTTTTGTAGGTTCCAGATCGGGTTCAACTACAGGTTCAGTAACAACTGGCTGAGGGTCAACCACAGGCTCAGTTATTACGGGGTTACCTTCGTTACCATTGTTAGTAGCAACGACATTATTTGTTGCACAAGAACATGCAATAAAAGATGATAATAGCAAAACAGACAAAATTACAGTAAATAATCTTCTTCTCATTTCTTTGCCCTCCTTTTCTCAAAAGATTCTATATTTACCACTTCTGTAGTATCTATCATCTTTAATTATACCACACTTCGCACAAAAATGCAAGTGCTTGCCCCTGTGCACACCCCTATTTTGTCTCTATCCCACCCCTATTTGATAATTTCGTCAATAATCCCGTATTTTAATGCTTCTTCGGCGCTCATCCAATTATCACGGTCCATATCTTTCTCTACCTGCGCCAAAGTTTTCCCTGTATTTTTCGCAAAAATCTCGGCTAGGCGCTTCTTCAAAAACACGCCTTCACGAAGCATAATTTCTTGGTCGGTAATTTTACCCTCTGTACCAGATGATGGCTGGTGAATCATAATCCTGGCGTTTGGCAAGCAATATCTTTTACCCTTAGCCCCAGAAGAGAGAAGCATCGCCCCCATAGAAGCCTGGAGCCCAATCCCAATCGTTTCTACATCCGGTTCAATAAAATTCATCGTATCAATAATGGCAAGACCATCATACACCGAACCGCCTGGGGAATTAATGTAGAGCTTAATTGGCTTTTTTGAATCTTCGTGTGCAAGATAAAGTAGCTGCGCCACAACCAAATTTGCAGTATGCGCATTTACATCCTCGCCTAAGAAGATAATGCGGTCATTTAGAAGCCGCGAATAAATATCATACGCGCGCTCGCCTTTGTTGGTTTCTTCCACCACGGTTGGTACTAAATAATCTTTCATATTACTCCTTTACTAAAGTTAATTTACCTTTACTTAATTTCAAAACTGGGATGTCTCCCTTTTTCAATTTTTCGGAAATGATTTCTTCGGAAAGCAAAGACTCTACCTCGTCCTCAATCTTGCGGCGGAGTGGCCTTGCGCCATTCTTTGGGTCATAACCCTCTTTTATCAAATACTCTTTAGCTTTGTCGTCAATCTTTATACCAATACCTTTGGTTGCCAAACGTTTGCGAAGATCGTTAATTAGATTGTCAAAAATCTTTTCTACGTTCTGGCGAGTCAGGGCGTGGAACACTAGGATATTATCCAGACGGTTAATCAATTCTGGGCGCATCACTTTTTTCAGCGCTTTCATTGCATATTCTTTATTTTCTTCATATTCTTGCTCAAGCGCCTTTTTGTCCTTGGCCGTACGAGCAGTAAACCCAAGTTCAGATTCACGGTACATATCCGCCGAACCAAGGTTAGACGTTAGGATCACAATCGTATTGTTAAATTTAATTTTATTTCCTTGGCCATCCGTAAGCACGCCATCTTCCAAAATCTGGAGCAGGAGATTAAACACATCCGGATGAGCCTTTTCAATCTCATCAAAGAGAATCACCGAGTACGGCTTACGGCGTACCGCCTCAGTAAGCTTGCCGCCATCGTCATAACCAATATAACCAGCCGGCGCACCTACAAGCCTAGATACATTATGTTTTTCGCCAAATTCAGACATATCGATTTTCACCAGCGCATTTTCACCACCAAATACTTCACGCGCAATCACACGAGCAAGCTCAGTTTTACCCACACCGGTAGGCCCCATAAACAGGAAAGAACCAATCGGGCGACGCGAGTCTGCAATGCCACTACGGCCCCGGCGAATTGCCTTTGCCACGGCTTTGATTGCTTCGTCTTGCCCTACCACTGATTGTTTCAGCTCGTCTTCTAGATTCATCAACATCTTCATTTCGCTGCCGTGTACCTTGGATACTGGAATGCCAGTTTTGAGCGATACTGCCGTAGCTAAATTCTCTTCTGTAAGTTTCGGGTTTTCAGTTGCCTTTACGCCAGCTTTTTCGAGTTTTTTAATTTCCTGTTCAAGTTTGGCAAGTTCAGTCTTGTACTCGGCGGCTTTTTCATAATCTTCTTTGTCTGCGGCTTCGGAAATTTTGTTCTCTAGCTGTTGCGCCTCAATCTTCATCTTTTTGTATTTGCCACCGCCTTTTTTGTCCGCCGCCACCTTGCAGATTGCTGAAGCTTCATCAATAATATCGATCACTTTATCCGGCATAAATCTATCATTAATATACCTTTGCCCCATTGTAATCGCTGTTCCTAGCATGGCATCTGGGATCACTACACCATGGTGGTTTTCATAATGCTTTTTTATGCCCTTCAAAATACGGAGTGTTACCGCTGGGCTTGGCTCTTCTACCATCACAGTCTGGAACCTGCGCGAAAGTGCCTTGTCTTTTTCGATTGATTTGCGATATTCGTCTAATGTAGTTGCGCCAATTAGATTAATCGAGTTGCGCGCAAGGGCTGGTTTTAGAATATTTGCAGCGTCCATGCTGCCCTCAGACGAACCGGCGCCACAAAGTAAATGAATTTCATCAATGAATAATAGAATGGTGTCGTCGCCAGTCGCTTCGTCGATAATTCCCTTGATGCGTTCCTCGAATTCGCCACGGAATTTGGTACCGGCCACTACCGAGCTTAAATCCACTTGGTAAATATGCTTGCCGATAAGATTCCCTGGTACTTCGTTTTTAGCGATGCGCATTGCGAGACCTTCTACAATTGCCGTCTTGCCTACGCCGGCCTCACCAATCAAGACTGGATTAGATTTGGTACGGCGAGAGAGAACCGTTACCACCCGCTCGATCTCGTTTTCGCGGCCAATTACGGTGTCTAATTTGCCGGCGCGAGCTTCATCGGTAAGGTCTTTACCATAACGTTTGAGGAATTTTAGCCCGCCACCTTTTACATATTTAGCTTTTTCAGCTTTCAGTTTTTCGTCTTTAGTTTGTTCTTCTACTAGTTCTTCGATTTCATCCAAGAGTTTTTCGTTATCAACTTTTAGCCCGGCAAGAATCAATGACGCCCTAGAATTTGGCTGAGAAAGCAAAGCATATAATATATGCTCAGTACCAATTACGCTAAGTCCCTGTTCGCGCACATAGTTTTGTGCCATCCGAAGTGTCAAAATTACTGCTTCAGAAAGCGACATCATCGCCATATCAGAGCCCGGCACTTCAACCGCAACCTTATTTAAAGCTTTCTCTACTTCTTCAAGTGTCGCTCCCTCGTCACGAATCATTTTTGCGCCCGTGGAAGTATCAATCGACATAATTCCAAGGAGCAAATGCTCGGTGCTCATGTACCCATTATTATATCTCTTACTATAAAAATCGGCCTTCTGGAGCGCAAAACGTGCGTTCTCACTTAGCCGGTTCATAATCTCACTAAATTCTTCTTGCATACCCCCATTGTAGCAAATTAGCACTCCGCGGTCAAGAGTGCTAATTTACTAAATTTCGGAGTAATTTTCTGGGTTGGTGAGCATTTGTTTAATCAAATTGATCGATTGTGTTTCTATTTCCTGAGTTTCTTCAGTTATAGAATAAAGCGTCTCTGAGCGCTCATAGCAATAGTTATAGTCGCCACTTTCAAATACTAGTTCAGCATCCGCGCTACCACAAAGTATCTCGTTTTCTTCGTAACCTTCGTACTCTGGCCCTATAAAAGTGTCTTTATGAAGCCTAATCACAGTACCAGGATTAGTAAATTCGTTGTTGTATGGATTTGCAAAGTCTAACATATAGTCAGCTACCGTACCATAAACCGCAACCGTGGTTTTTTCCATCGCGCCCGTCCAGCCGCTATGCCTATATAGATAGCTAACAAATTTTAACCCTTCTGGAATTCCAATCTTTAGTCCCCATTCTCCAACATAAATATACTTTGCAGTATCTACATCAGAGGTATTATTCTCTGGCGTATCACATTTTGGATTCATCATCATCCATACACCAAAACCAATCCCGCCAAGCGCTAAGATGATTGCAAAAATCAACCCAAAAAGCATCCCATTAGATTTTTTCTTTGGTGCAAACGATGGCGTCACGGGCGTCGCCGGCGTCACCGGAGCAACTGGCGCTACTGGCTGAGTCGCCGGTTGTGGTACAAAGTTTTGGTCTGGTTGCATCTGTTCCCCTTTATCTAATTAAAATGCCGAGTAGTTACTTGCAGTACTAAGCATTTGTTGAACTAAGTCTACCGATTGTAATTCTATATTTTGTTCGGCTTCTGTTTCAGAATAAACAGCTTGAGGATGACTATAGCAATAATAGTATCCATTACCAGTAAATACTAGTACTGAATACTGGCATTCCGTACTAGATCTACTTATAGCACCCTGAGGAGAAGAACCGTTGTTGTATGGGTTGGCAAATTCAGAAAGTACGTTGCTGGTAGTGCCCCATACAGCTACACTACTACCGTCTTCACCTGAAGCGTACCTATAACTTACATAGTTCAAACCTTCAGGAGCCTTAATTTTAATTCCCCATTCTCCAATATAGATGTAACCTTTTTCGCTAGACACGGTAGTTGGAGTGGTAGTGCCATCGTCATCATCGTCTGGCACATCACACTTAGTGACATCGGTATCAATAACAGGCACCGTAGCAGTAGATTTGCATTCTTTCTTTGCGGTTTCTACACGCGAATTGCCGTCCATCATTGCCCATACGCCAAAACCAATCCCGCCGAGCGCTAGGATGATTGCAAAAATCAACCCAAAAAGCATCCCGTTAGATTTTTTCTTTGGCTGGTCAAATATTATTGGCTCAGTTGGCACTACAGGCGCCGCCGGTTGTACATTTTGACTCGGTTCCATTTTTTCTCCTTACTACTCAGTAGTAGTGGTGGTTGTAGTAGTTGTGGTAGTAGTAGTTTCTACAGTACCTTCACCTTCAACTACAGTTTCTTCTTCTGTGGCTGTACCGTCTTCTACGACAGTTTCGTCTTCAACTACGTCTTCGGTTTCTTCTTCGTCTTCGGCCTCAAGTTGTGAAAGTTTTTCGAGCAATTCAACGTTAGTGGCCTTCAACTCTTTGATTTGTTTATTTAAAGTTGTCTCTACATTGCCTTTTTCCATGTACATGTAGACGCCAAAACCAATTCCTCCGATTGCAAGAAGAGCAAGCAAAATCATGCCAATTAGCATGCCGTTGCCTTTCTTTTTCTCTGCTACAGGAGCTGGAGCCGGAGCTGGAGCTACTGGAGCAGCTTCTGGAACTACTGGTTTTGCGGCCATACTTGGCATCGCTGGTCCAGCTGGTCTAGCTGGCGTTGTTGGCGCTACCGGAGCCGCACCAGGCATTCCACCTACGGCTGGTGCACCAAATGGATTTTGATTTGGTTGCATTTTCTAATTCTCCTTATGCTTATATTATAGCACAAATTAGCTATTGCAAACCACATTATTGGCGTGAAGCCAACCTTCTACTGTTCCACCGTCAAGATATTCGCCATCTGTACGTGCTGCGCGAAGTACTCCGCCATTATTTACATACGTTGCAAATGGATCCGTAATCATATATTCTTGGTCGCGTGGGCCAAAATCGTTTTCTTTCACATATTTTACAATTTCTTGAAGCATGCTTGGCGAAAGAATGTATTTACTTACGCTAGCTAGGCCGGTTACTTGCTCTGGCTTTGGTTTTTCGGTAATTTTCACAACTTTTTCATCTTCAATCGTTAGCGCACCGCCATTTAGAAGTGCTTCTTTTGGATGGTCTATTGCGAGCAAAGCAGATTCGGTGTCATCTTTTACAGCGGCAAGCAAAGCTTCAGCCGAAGATTCGCCGCCCGGGTTCCAAATAAAATCGTCGCCCATAAACACAAATACTGGTTCATTGATTTGATATTCTTCAACGACCATTGCTACTGGCACGGCCGTACCATATTTGCTGGATGGGTCTTGCGCGATGTAATGAATTTGCACATCGTCTGGCAAAGTTTTTGCTTTTTCGAGTTTGTCTTCTTTGCCGCGATCTTTTAGATACAGATTTAGCGCCAAGTTATCACGATAAAAAGCCCGTACCTGGCATGGCTCTACATTGGATACTACCATGTAGATATCTTTTACTCCGGCCTTGATTAGCTCTTGTACCGAATAATCTACTAGTGGACGATTCCCCACTGGGAGCATTGATTTTTCAATTATTTTAGTAATCGGTAGCCGCCTAGTGCCCCAGCCAGCTACAGGTATAATAGCTTTCGTAATCATAATAAAGCCATTATATCACAAAGATATTATTTTATTTCAATTAAAGATGGGGCCCAGCTCTCTGGGAGATTATCTTGTCCAAGCAAAGTCGCAACCGTCGCAGCAATGTTTTTTAACCCCGGATTTGTCACTGTTGCAACATCATAATTATCACGATTTCTAGTGTTATCATAAAATACGCATGGCACTTTGTTTACAGTGTGCGCAGTTTTCTTTTCGCCGTTTTCATCCAAAAGCTCTTCCGCATTACCGTGATCCGCCACGATTACCATCATCCCACCAAGCTTGTCTACCGCCTCAGCGATCCGCTTCAACTCAATGTCGATTGCCTCCATTGCAATCACTGTCGCTTCTAGGTCGGCAGTATGACCAACCATATCGCCGCCTGGATAGTTCAATCTTACAAATTTGTACTTATCCAAATTCTCTATTACTTTATCTGTAATCTCTGCTGTTTTCATCCACGGCCGCGTTTCAAATGGTTCCGTATAGGATTCAATTTCGGCAAACTCTTCGCCCGGCGCCTTTTCGTAACTATTACCGTTAAAGTAATATGTAATATGCCCAAATTTTACTGTTTCGCTAACTGCAAATTCACTAATACCCCGTGCACCCAAGAATTGGTTCAGGGTTTCGTTAATCTCTACTGGCTGTACCAAACGATGCTCCGGTACATGCGTATCCGAATTATATTCCGTCATCCCCACAAAATACACATCGTCCGGCGCATAATTGCCGCGATTAAAGTATGGAAAATCCCAATATGTAAATGCCATGGCAATTTCTATCGCCCGGTCCGCTCTAAAATCAAAATAGATAAATGCGTCACCTTTTTCAACTTTACCCACCGGCTTTTCGTCTTTATCTACTATCACAAATGCTGGCAGATATTGATCTTGTACAGTAGGATTAATCCTTCTCAAAATATCAATTGCTTCGTCCGCGCTCCTAAAATAATAATCCGCTTCCCCATTTACCATCGCATCCCAACCTCTAGCCACCATTTCCCAATCATTCTCATACCGATCGGCCACATAAACCATTCTGCCACCACCATCAGCGATTTTTATATCTGCATCTGAGAATTTTTGGACAAAGGTTTCAAATTGATGAATAAATCTTGGTTCGGATTGTGGTTGAACATCACGCCCATCAAACACTGCGTGTACCCGCATTCTGCGTACACCTTCTTTGTAGGCTCTTTCTATCATTTCTTCCAAATGTGAGATGTGGCTATGCACGCCACCGTCAGAAAAAATGCCAGAAAAATGCAAAGTCGCAGCCGCTCCGCGCTTTACGGCTTCTTGCCAAGCTTCGGAATTATAAATTTCGCCAGTATCAAAGGCTTCTTCTATGCGTGCAATGCCTTGCTTAATTGCGCGCCCGGCGCCCATCGTATTGTGACCAACTTCAGAATTCCCCATTTGGCCCGGGATTAAACCTACGGATTCTCCCGAAGCGTCCAGAGCGATATGTGGATATTCCCGCACGGCCTTGCCCAAAAATACTGTCCGCGCTTTGCTGACTGCGTTACCTGGGCTATCTGGAGCTAAACCCACCCCGTCAAGCACTGCCAAAACTATCGGCCCATCATACGATAATTTATCCATAAGCTTATTATATCACGGTTTTGGGACTTGCTGCGTAATACAATGTATATTCCCGCCGCCTAGTAATATCTCGCGAGCATAAATCGGTTCAATTACTCTGTCTGGGAATAAACTTTTTAGTACAAGTACAGCGTCAATATCATGTGGATCATGGAAAATTGGCAATATTATTGCACCGTTACAGTTGTAATAGTTGATATAGGACGCCGGCAATCTATCGCCTTCATTTCTTGGGAAGGTGCCTTCTACTACATCAACGCCTTCAGATTCCTCTTTCGTAATTGTCACGACATTTGGAACGTGGATTTTATGGATTTCAAGATGTCTTCCACGAGCATCGGTTTCATTCATCAAATAGTCATAGTCCGCCTGACTACGTTCGTGCTGTGGATCTTCTGGATTATCTTCCCACGCCAACACGACTTTACCTGGCGCCACAAACTGACAGATATTGTCTACGTGGCCATTAGTGTCTTCGTCTTTGTATACACCATATGGCAACCACAGAACTTTTTCTGCTCCGGTATATTCTTTTAGAATATTCTCTATTTCTTCTTTGCTTTTACCAGGATTACGGCCCTCCGCTAGTAATGTTTCTTCAGTTACAAGCAAAGTTCCTTCGCCATCAGAATGTATAGAACCACCTTCAAGCACGAAATCATTCGTACGATATCTATCGACACCTTCAATCGATGCCATTTTTGAGGCAATCATATCGTCGAGATCCCATGGGAAGTATATACCATCCACAAGACCACCGTATCCATTAAAGCCCCAGTCTACTGCGCGCATTTCGCCCTGGCCATTTACCACCATCGTGGCGCCAGTATCACGAATCCAAGAGTCATTATTGCTAATTTCTACCACCTGAACATTTTTCATATTCATACCAAGCACATGTGCATATTGCGATTGGTTAACACCCAACACCACTGGTTCGTATTTTGCAATTGTTTCTACTACTTGGCGAAAGGCCTTTTGGGCCGGCTTGGCGCCAGAGCGCCAGTTGTCTGGACGCTCCGGCCAAAGAAGATATGTGCATTTATGCGGGGCTAGCTCGCTCGGCATATAAAATCCGTCTTGTTTTGGAGTAGAACTTATTTTCATTACTTACCAGCTTTCAAGGCAGCTTTTTGTTTACGTGCGAGTTTCTTTTGACGATCTTTTCTACTCATATTCATAATCATCACTTCTCCAATTGCAATACATACTGCCGTAGACACGATTAGAACCATATTACCTTCAATTGCTTCCCAGCTAAGTTCTGGTACCAAAGTGAAGAATAGTGAAACGAAGAGTAGTAATAGTGGTATTAGCCCCATCAACCATCTTAGAATTGGGCCAACCTTTACCCAATATCCATTTTGTACTTGCTTGCCATTCTTGTGAAGTTTGATGTACGCTGCAAACATTGGGATGTAAGAAAGCAACAAGCAGGTTAGGGACAGCGAGAAGAATGCCCAGAACATATTTGAAAGTTCTTCCATGTCTGGGAACACATATGCAATCACAATACCAGCTACTGCAAGTATCAAGGAAACAATGCCTGTCCAAACACCGACCATATATGGCACGCCGTCTTTATTGCGCTTTTTCCAAGATTTTGGGAACATCCCATCTTCGGCTGCATAAGCAATCACCGAATATACACCAAAGTTCCAAGAAGAAACATTTGATATTAACGTAAGGATGAATGCACCACCAACTACAACCACAATTGCTTGAATTACTTCTACACCAATTCCGGCGTTAGCCAACAGAATTTGCCAAGCGTTCAAAAGCCCGCTATCTGTAGCAATTTCGGAGAATTCCGTACCTACACCAAGCGCAAATGATGGCAAAATGTAGAAAACTGCAATCAAGATACCACCAAGAATAATAGCCTGTGGAATCTGTTTTTTCGGTTTATCCATGTCGTCATAGAACGTGCCAACCACTTCAAAACCAAGCATGTTAAAGATAATGAGTGAGACGAATGAGAGACCAGCCCAGTCTATACCTCCGTCCGTACCAAGGAGTGGTACGAAGTCTTGCCAACCCTCTACTGGGTTTGCTGTGCCCTTAGTCACTAGGATATAAATACCTAGCGCGCCAATCCCACCAAGAATAGCGATCTTGATGATAGCACCAATGTTCGCCACCCAGTCGGACTGAGAAATACGCAACATACCAAGCACCGTCACGAGGACAATATAGAATACTTGGACTGCAAGCACCATCCACATTTCCATCTCGAAACCGAACATTTCCATAATCAATGTGGTAATAAGATCGGCAAGAGAAGCAATCCAAAGTGGATAATTTACCCAGTAGAACCAAGCTACTCTAGAAGCCCATTTCTTTCCAAAGGCTTTCTTTACCCAGGTGTACATGCCACCTTCGGATGGATACTGAGTACCAAGTTCAGCACTAATAAGTGCGTATGGTACAAAGAACCCAATGAGCATAATTGCCCACCATAGGTACATCGAATGCCCAATCGCTGCCGTAGGCGCGACTGCATCCGCCACCAAAATTATACAGACCGTAGCGAGAACCGCGCTAAACAGCCTGAACTTATATTTTTTCTTCGGCATTATGCTACCTCCTTTTGCCGTTTAATATAATCAAGCGTAACTTCAGCTACGCCACCAAAATACAATACTAATCCTCTTTGCGCAGTCAAACGATTCTCCGCTTCATCCCACGCTACAGAATTCGGGCCATCAAGCACAGAGTCCGTCACTTCTTCATTACGACTTGCTGGCAGACAATGCATAAATTTACAATTCGGGTTACCAGTCGATGCCATAAGCTCATCGTTAACCTGATATTTAGGATAAAAATCTGCCATATACACTTCTTTTGGCGTTTCCTTGTCATATAAGCCGTACCAAACATCCGTATAAATAAAGTCGGCACCCTTCAAACATTCTGGATCTTCACTCCAAATACAAGAACCACCGTATTGTTCATTATTTTTACGACCAATCTCTAGCCACTCGTCGCCAATTTTGTGATTAGCTGGGCCGAAGTGCACAAAATTCATACCCATTTTAGTGGTCATTTCACATAATGTATTACAAACTTGGGTTGCATCGCCAACGAAAACAACTTTTATTTCGTCAGCTTTTTTACCGGCTGGCCAATGGTCAAAAATTGTAATCATATCGCCCACGCCTTGCGTTGGGTGGACCTTGTCGCTCATACCATTGATTACTGGTACATTGGCATATTTAGCTAGAGCCTCGATTGATTCGTGCCTATCTACGCGCGACATGACCATATCGCACATTCGCCCAAGCACTCTAGCGGTGTCTTCAATTGTTTCGTGCTTACCGAGCTGGATAGCGCCTGGTGCCAAGTTGAGGGCATGCCCCCCCCAACTGTTCCATAGCCACTTCAAAAGAAACTCTAGTCCTTGTGGACTTTTGTTCGAAAATCATTGCCAAATTTTTATGAAAAAGCGAATTTAGGTATTTACCGCTTTTAATATATTCCCGCACGGTTCTTGCGGTCGTAATAATGTCCATCATTTCGGACTGATCGAAATCAGCCGTATCAATAAAATCTTTGCGTGTTGGTGTTTTATGTGTTAGTGTATACCCATCCATAATATATATTATACACTAATTTCATTTAATCATAAACTTTTTGCAAGTTCCTGCCACACTGTTTCTTGGTCTTCTTTAATTAGTTTCAATCTGGCTTTGATTTCGTTTTCACCAACTTCAATTGCCCGCTTCAAGCCTGGTTCACCCGCCATCGGTCCAAAGAAATCATGATACTTTTTAAAGTCTTCTTCCGTCTTGATCGACGCCGCTGTGTAACGCGGATAATCTTCCAAAGATTTATCGCCTGTTATTTTCTTCACATAATCCCAATGCGACGTAAGCCAATCCCATACTTTGTCCTTTGCCGCCGGATTACGATATTCATAAATAAACAAATGGAAGTGATCTTGTGGCTTTACAATTTCCGGTTTTTCCAGAAGCCCCACCATTTTATCAATTACTTTTTCGTCGCGAGACAAAGTCGCCGCAAACAGCAAATCAAACTTAATTTCCGGGTCCGCAATTTTTGTATAGTTTTCAATATATTTATCAATCATTTCTGGCTCAAGATAAATCTTGGCGTCGAGAATGTCGTCTCTCACTTCCATATCCATCGCCGCATAGTTTTCGTCATACATACCGGCAAGCTCTTTTATTCTTGGTAAATCTTCCGCGTAATAATCGAGCGCCACCAAATTCGCACGCAGCCTAATCGTGTTCTCATCGTCGCCTTCACGCGTTTTTAACCCAACTTCATTTATCTTTTCATCCACCAACTTTTTCACAAATTCTTTAAATTGTTTTTCTTCATCCGTATTATATTTAAAGAAGACTTTCAAAGTCCCAATTATCGTTACGATAATATTCCAAATCGCCGCACTATTTTCATTTTTAAACTTCATCACTAGTGGCAAAAGCGACGCCGAATTCACAAGCGAAGTTTTCGAAAGTAATTCACGGTCTATAAGAAGCCTTAATTTTTCTTCCAAATTCAAAGAATCAAACCGTGAAAGCCTTTCGCTAAATTCCTCGTCAGAAAGATTTAGAATATAATGCGAAGACATGTCTTCACGAATTTCCGGAATTGGCCAATCCGAGTCCGTCATTTCCCCATCCAACAAAAATCTTTTCTGTGCACCATTTGTAATTACTGGATATCCAGGCTTATCAATAAATGCATGCATCATTTTTTTCACGTCGAAATTCGCATAATTGTTTAGCGCATCCCACAAATTATCGCCAATCGTATTTTGATATTTATATTTTTCAAAATAGTCACGAATGCCTTTAGTGAAGTTATCCCAGCCCATTAGACGAATCACCATTAACATCAACCTTGCGCCTTTTGCATAAACAATTGACGGGTCAAATAATGTCGCAATCTCAGCTGGGTCATTTACGTCCTGGTGCACCGACTGCACACCAGACAAACAGTCGCGTCGAAGCGCAGAAAGTGCATCGCCAGTAAAGAACCCCTCAAAAATCTTAAATTCCGGATGTATATAATCAACTGCAAAGAATTCCATTACGCTCGCAAACGATTCGTTTAGCCACAAATCATCCCACCATTCCATCGTCACAAGATCGCCAAACCACTGGTGTGAAAGTTCGTGCGCCACGGTGAGGGCCACACTTTTCTTTGTGCCAAGCGTTGCATCTTTCCCGGCAATCAATGCTGACTCACGATAAGTTACTAACCCCCAGTTTTCCATCGCGCCCGCTTCAAAATCCGGCAGCGCCACTTGGTCACATTTTTCTAGAGGATATGGCACACCAAAATTGTCGTCGTAAAATTCCAAAGATTTGGCCGCAATCTCATTTGCAAAATCTACCGAGTCTATATCCTGGTTCAAAGCCACATAAGTTGTAATTTCGGTGCCGTGCGCATTTTTGATTGTCTTGCCATGGAAATGCCCAACCACCCACGCAAGTAGGTATGTGCTCATTCTTGGCGTTGGCTCGCCAAGTGCCACGTTGGTTAAAATCAAATCGTCGGCACCTTCAGGCAATTTAATATTCAGTTCGAATACTGCCTTTGCCGCCGGCTCGTCAATACACGGAAAAGCCTCCCGCGCATAATGACTTTCAAATTGTGTCGCCACAATAATTTCTTTTTTGCCATTATATTCATACGTCGAAAGGTATGCGCCCTCCATGTTTTCGTTCAAAGTGCCATCATACTCGATTTCAACCTCGCACGGACCTTTTTCCGCCTCAATCTCTAAAATATTATTCTTAACATTATGTTTTGAAATCTTATTGTTAAGTTTTACAAACTTAATGTTAAGATTTACGGCATGAAATTTTATTACATCTGCTTTGGCTTCGCCGGTCACAACCACCGTCCCACCAATTGTTTTTGCGTTTTTATCAATCAAAAGATTTAAAACATATTTTTCCGGCACAAAATAATTAATTAATCTTTCCATCTTGTCCTCCAAGTGTTAATGTAGTTTTGCAATAGTTGGAAGTTTTGCAGGCTTCAAAAGTGGCGCAAGTTCAGCTTCTTCCAAAGTTTCATTCTTTAGAAGCGCTGCCGCAAGATCATCCAAAACTTTGCGATTGGCTTTTAAGACATCTTCTGCGCGCTTTGCTGCTTCGTCTGCTAGAAGCTTAATTTC
>JAFYXW010000007.1 GCA_017557865.1 Candidatus Saccharimonadota bacterium | reverse complement strand
GTTTCGCCGACGGTAGCGTTGCCGTTTTCGTCTATTTCGACGTTTACAAATTTGTAGGCCTTAAATCCGGCGAGGTCGTCGGTAAATTTGATTTTAATTTCGAATGGGCCTTCGTGAACGTTGTCTACGCATGGGACTTCGCCTTGGTCGGTGGTGCACATGCACGGGCCGTTGCCGCAGGTTGGGTTTTCCCAAACTTCGATTTCGAAGTAGGCGACGACATCGCCTTTGTCTGCCACTGCGCCGGTGATAGCGCTTTTGCCGGCTTCGTATTCCTCGCGGCTTAGCGGCGGGTCGAAAGAGGCGAGCTCTTCGTCGGTCATCGAGAAGGAAAAGAAGTTTACTTCTAGATTGTAGTGGTGGCCTTCGGCTTCGTCAAAAGTGATGGAGTTGCCTTTGTCGTCGGAAATATCATAGTTGTCTAGCTCGAGATCGTTCCAATAGTAAACAATTGTGGTGTCTTTGTCTAGCATGTAAAAGTCGCCAAATTGAAGCTCTTCACCGTTTACTGTAACGTGGTCTAATTCTTTGCCTTTTTTAACAGTGATTGAATGGCATTCATCTAAAGCAGCATCGTATTCAAAACAAGAAATCAAGTTGGACTCGCTGATTTCTGGAGCGACACCTACACTGCGACGGGAATAGGTAGACTTGCCATTAAAAGTAGCGCCCCCGTTAAAATCGTAGGTAACGGCAAAGGTCGGCTCTTCGCCGCCCTCTTCACCCTCGGCGAGAACTTTTGCTGGCACAAAAGATAATAATAAAGCCAGAATAACTGCCGGGATGATTTTTTGTAGTTTTTTCATGAGCTCCTTTCTACAAAAATAACTAAAATCCTTATATTTATAATAACATAAAGGAATATTTATGGTAATATTTGGTTCTTGGCTAGCTTTTTTCGTGAAAATATGTTATAATATATATAACCGAATCATTTTTTGGTTTGGAACTTAACAATTTATAACGAAAGTAGGTGATTATGTATGTCAAGGAACTACGAGTTGGATTTATTAAAATCCCAAGAGGAAGAAGCTTTTAGAAGAAAACAAGATGCATGGGAAAAATATGCAGATGCAAGAGACCGTGCAAACGAAGCTCATGACGAAATGGAATCTGCTTGGCAAGAACGTTGTTCTGCGAGAGATGAAATGAATCATGAATTCGATGCGATGCAAGCATCACGTACTCATCACGATGATGTTTGGGATGAATATGGTCGTATTCGCGATTACAATAATTCGCGCATCGATGCGCTCCGTGCTGAAGCCGATGATGAACATCAGCAAATGATTAGGTGTTTTGAAGAGGCAAGCTCTGAATATGAGTATGGAGATAAAGCTATGGCTCCTGTTTATTCGCAAGAAGGACACGAGCATAAAGATCGTCGCGACGAGTTAAACAGCGAAGTCAGTGTTTTAATTCAGGAAATCAAAGACGCAAAAGAAAATGCCGAATATCGTGCACCAAAAACCGATTCATCATCATTTCACATGGCAAAAGATGAATTTGAGCGCGCCAAAGCGCGACACGAGTCTGCTCAAGCCGAATTTAAAAGGTGTAAAGCCGAGCGCGACCGTCTAAAAGACGAATTTGATTCTGCTCAGGCGGATTTTGTTAGGGCAAAAGAAAGATTTGAACAGAAACTTGCAGAAGTAAAAGAAAGTAACAGACGTGAACGTGAAAGAACGCTTGATAAAGCCGGTGTAAGATATTCCGAACGTCGTGACGCCAAAATCGTCAAAAAATCAGACGGGACCACCCAGGTTTATCATGGTGGAGTTGGCAAAGGTGATGGCTACGGCCACGGGCATACTGCACTTGACCAGTTTGGAAACAAGACTTATGACCGCGGTGCTTTCGAGAAGCACGGAAGCCAAAACTATACCGACGAAAAAACTCGTTGGGATGGCCCGCACCATGGAGTAATCCTTGGTAAAGATCGCGACTATGACGTAACTTTTTCTCAGGGAATGGGAAAAAAGTCAGGTCAAACTGTTATCGCTGACGGCCATTTGAGCAAACGCGAATTTCACAAGAGCCATAATCATTACGGCCCGGACGTAAAGTACGGAGATGGCTCCGAACGCATCGAAAATAAGGGCGGAGACCGTGGATATTATACCGGCCCGGGGCATTAACTAGTACACTAAAAAAGGCGCTGAATTTTTATTCAGCGCTATTTTTTGTCCAGTTTTTAGAATCTAGGATTTCTTCAAATTCGATAATGTCTTCGTTGCCGGCGTCGTTTTGATCTGGGTAGTACTCTAGTTGGCGGGCTTTTTCTTCGGCGGCCATATAGAGTATTGCCGATAATTTGTTCTCTTTTTCGCCTATATCTCCTGGGGCGCCAAAATTCTCGTCTAGATTATCACAGAAAGACTGAATTTCTTCAGATAGATTTTCGATATCAGAAACACTACTGGCATTTTTTATTTTGTCAGCAATTTTATGCCCACTAATGATTATATCTTCGACTATTTTTGAATCTGTCATATGTATATTATACCAAACCAGAAGAGAAAAAACCATTGACATTTTATTAGTTTTGTGATAAAATAATAAGAAGGAATACTAGTTTTATCTAGAATACAAAACAGAGAGGGGTGATTTTATGAGTATTCCGAAAGCAAAATCTTTAAGAGTCCCGGTAAATGGTTATGGTATTACTTTAGAAGTAGATACCGTGAAGCAGCAGTGTCAAATTCCACCGCACTGGCATATGTGTAAAATGGGTAAACCCATTGCACAAATCAATGTCGATGGTGTTTGGGCAATGCCTCCGTACGGCATTGGTATAGGCTCAATCGTGATAAAGAAAGCGGAACAGCTGACGCAGGAATATCGCGAGAAAATCATCGAAGCCTACAAACATAATGCCTTGTACGGCTCAGACTCATATGACAAGATTTAACCCCCTAGCCCTTGGGCCAGTAGGCCCGGGGGTTCTTTTTATTCAAATATGTTATAATATACTTATGCGGAAAAAGTCTGATTTTATCTTAAGATTAGTGCTTGTAATAGGGGACGCAGTAATGCTAATCCTATCTTTTGCGGCAGCTTATGCGATTCGCGTACATGTAGACCCACGTCCATATGTTTTTGAATCACAATTAACTGAATTTATTATGGCAACAGCGGTGCTTTTGCCGATTCTTTTGATCATTTTGTCTGCGCTTGGCCTTTATAAAAAAGCAGTTTATATTGGCCAGTCTAGAATGCCAGAGATTGGAAGACTGCTGCTCGCGGCGGTGCTTAGTACATCTGCTTTGATTGTTTACGACTTTTTTACAGGGAAAGAAATCTTTCCGGTGCGTGTGATGGCGGTTACCTCGATAGCACTTTGTTTCGTGTTTTTGCTTGCCGAGAGATTTACGGTGCGTTTTGTTATGCGCCAGATTTTCCGTAAAGATTATGGCACAAAGCGCGTAGTGATTATTGGTAATAGCCGAAATACAGAGTATCTTGCGGATTATATCACTTCTAAACCAGAGAGTGGCTACAGATTGGCTGGGATCGTAGCGGGACGTAAATTTATCCCAAATGATTTGAAGGAAAAACAGTACGCGTCTTTAAAAGATGCTTTAAAAATGGCACATGCAGACGTAATTTTCCAGACGGACGAAAAGAACACGGAGTATGTTTATCGCCAGGCAATCCAGAGGCACATAATGTATTTCTTTATTCCGTCCGAGACGGCGCTTTCTTCGCACTTTGGTGAAATGGAGCTTATCGGTACGATCCCAGCGGTGCAAGTAAAAGTTACACCTCTAGCTGGCGGGATGGCGGTGTTTAAACGTTTATTTGATATTTTCTTTAGTTTGGTAGCGCTTCTAGTTGCGGCTATCCCGATGATGATTATTTGGATTATTCTTAAATTGTCCGATTTTCGTCATTCGCCAATTTACAAAGACGAGAGGTTAACGCAGTACAACCGTAAGTTTACTTGTTATAAATTCCGTTCGATGAAACCAGAATATAGTGGAATGCCGGCCGAAGAAGCATTTATCAAGATGGGGAAGCCAGAGCTGATCAAACCTTATCGTGAAAATGGCGATTATATGAAAAACGACCCGCGTATTACTAGGTTTGGGCATTTTATTCGTGCGACATCTTTAGACGAACTCCCTCAGCTATTCAATATATTAAAGGGCGATATTTCGCTGATTGGGCCGAGGGCTTTGCTCCCAGGTGAGCTACGTAATTATGGTGATAGATCACTGATTTTGTCGGTAAAATCTGGTTTAACCGGTTTTGCACAGGTATCTGGTAGGCGCGATATTCCGTTCGAAGAACGCCGCGCACTAGATATTTATTATGTGATGAACTGGTCGCTCATGCTGGATCTTTCGATTTTCTTTAGAACAATTGCGACAGTCCTAAAACGAGACGGAGCAAAATAATGAAAGTTGCGCTTGTATGCGATTGGCTTACCAATGTAGGCGGCGCGGAAAAGGTGCTACTTCGGATTCACCAAATGTTTCCGGATGCGCCGATTTATACCTCGCAGTACGATCCAAAGGGGATTGATTGGTTTTCTGATGCGGATGTAAGGACGGGGAAACTGCAAAAGTATCCGGCAAAGCTGCGCAAGTTTTTGGGGCCACTTCGTCAACGTTATTTCAACAAATTAAATCTTTCTGAATATGATTTGGTGATTTCGGTAACTGGCGCGGAGGCAAAATCTGTGAATGTACCAAACGGCAAACATATTTGCTACTGTCACGTACCGACACAGTATTATTGGGGCATGTACGATGCGTATGTAAAAAATCCTGGGTTTGGGCTCTTGAACCCACTGGTTAGGTTTTTCTTTAAACTATTTGTGGGGCCGTTAAGAAAAGCGGATTTGAAATCAGCTAGAAAACCAGACTATTATGTTACGATTAGTGAGTATTCGCGTGAGCAAATTAAAAAATACTATGGGCGCGACGCCGTAATTATCCATCCACCAGTAGAAATAAAAGATTTCAAAGCCGCAAAAAAAGAAAAAGAAGATTATTTTGTGGTAACTTCTCGCCAGGTGAACTGGAAGAGAATTGATCTTGCGATTAAAGCCTGCATGATGACGCAGAGGCACTTAGTTGTAATTGGCGAAGGCCCAGAAAACAAGAGGCTAAAAAAACTCGCTGCTGGATCAAAACACATCAAGTTTTTGAAATTAATGAAAAAAGACAAATTGGCTGGTTATTTGGCAGAGGCAAAGGGGTATATTTTTCCAAGTATGGAGCCATTTGGAATTGCGCCAGTAGAAGCACTTGCGGCAGGGTGCCCGGTAATTGCATTTGCTGAAGGCGGCGCAAGAGATTATATAAAAGATGGCAAGAACGGGGTTTTGTTTGCCGAACAAACCGCAAAATCTTTGGCTGAAGCAATTATGAAATTTGGAAAAATGAAATTTGATCCTGAAAAAGTATCAAAAAGCGCAGATAGTTTTGATGAAACTAGATTCGACAAAGAATTAACGGATTTTATTAATGAAAAAATTAAGTAAGTTTTATAGGTGTTTATTCTTAGCTTTTCCAGCGGTTTTATATTTTTCATATTTCCCAATTATTGCACTAGGTAGCAACGAAACAATGAATTTTGAATTATCTTTGCCATTAATTTCGTTAGTAATTTTTGATATTATTTCGGTCGTCCTAGTTATCGCAGAGAAAAAATACAAAAAACTGCTAAATTACAAATGGTGGTTGCTCTTTCCAATTTGGACTGCGCTTTCAGTTTTTTGGTCTTTAAACACCACACGCGCGATTCTCACCGCCGGAATGTTGTGGGCAATTGTGGTCGCTGGCCTTGCGATTGTACTGCTAAAAGATTCCGTGTTAAAAAACACCTGGAAAACCTTAAAAAAGGTAATCTATGTTTCTTCTGGTATCGCGATTTTATGGTGCATAGTTCAATGTATCCTCGATCTTGTCGGTGTTTCTAGCGACTATAGCTTACTCTGTGCAGGTTGCACCAAAGAAATGTTTGGGTTCCCACATCCAAATGGGTTCGCCATCGAACCACAATTTATGGGGAATCTACTGTTGCTTCCTGCATTATTATCAGCAAAAGACTTAATTAGCAGTAGAAATAAAAAATCACTATTACTTGCTACTGTGTTTGCATTTGGGGTGTTCCTGACGTTTTCGCGGGGGGCGATCTATGCGTTTATTATCGGGCTTGTGGCGATGGCTGTGTTTAGAATTTTTGTAGAAAAAAAGAAGGGCGCGGTGGTGATTTTACCAGTAACTATCTTGGCGTTTGTACTTGCTTTAAACGCACAGGGAATGATGTCTGCGTTTTCGGGGCTTGGCGAAACGTATAATTCCGGGATTAATAAAGTGATTAACCATTTGTCGCTTGGTGTAATTGACATAAAGGCAGAAAAACCGGCTGAGGAAACTGAAAAAACCGAGAACAAGCCGATTTTTGATGGGTATGTGGCTGAATCTACAGACACGCGGGTAAGATTAACAAATTCGGCGCTTCAAATTTGGAGCAGTGACGCCAAAATTGCTTTAATTGGCGTAGGTGTTGGAGGGGCAGGGCAGGCACTTAGTGACTTTGGTTTGTCTCTTCCAAAAGAAATCATCCAAAACGAGTACGCTAGCGTGCTACTAGAAACTGGTGCCGTTGGTTTTATTCTATTTATCTTTACGATCGGGATGGCTTTTGTGGTGATTTGGAAAAAGTCTGAAGATAAATTTGTGATAGTTCTTTTGACGAGCTATCTAGTCACGCTATTCTTCTTCTCTGGGTACCCAAATGCGCTGCATATTTATCTTTTGCCAGTGATGCTTGGAATCTGTTTGCAAGAAAAAAGACTCCGCTAGGAGCTGGAGCCTTCTTCTTCTTTTTTAATTTGGGGGTACACGATATAAACTCTTGCGTCATTGTTTAATCCACGGTAATCTGCGAGTTTTTGTCTAGCCTCCAGATCGCCGTATTTTTTATAAGAATCGATGAGCCTGTCTTTCACGGCCAATAAACCAAAGATAAAGCCTATTGAATCGATGAAAACACTTGTATTGGCAAAAATTATGAACAGAATTCCGCCTACAACAATGGCGATTAAAATAAACAAATCGCCGTTTTTGTATCTTGCGAAACGGAATAAGAGTATGAAGGTAAAGATAAGGATATATCTAAAGATATCATGAGCCGTATTCACCTTGCGTTTTCTCTTTTCTTCTTCGTCGTGGAGCGAAATAATAGTTTGTTTTGTTCTTGCCATTTCTGCGACACAGTCATGCCGCATTTGTTCTTTCTCATTCGGGGACAATTCGTTAATTTTTTCAAAGTTGTCCACCAACCCGGCTAAGTAAGCCTTGTCTCTTTCTTCTTCAAAAAGATCAATACTAGTCATAGTGTACCTCCTTATAAAGGTGCACCCCCATATCCTTATATTATACCATAAAAATATAACCCTGTAAAGGGTTATATTTATTTTTAGGGGTAGATTACTTATCTACAACTTCGCCTTCGACTGGTTCGTCGTCTGATTTTTTA
Organism: Candidatus Saccharimonadota bacterium; assembly: GCA_017557865.1. Lineage (GTDB taxonomy): Bacteria > Patescibacteriota > Saccharimonadia > Saccharimonadales > Saccharimonadaceae > Nanosyncoccus. Next base: position 1,767 of record JAFYXW010000007.1, on the reverse strand, counting down.
TCATCAGACTTGTCGTCTTTCTTGTCGTTGGCCTCAGCTTGGTACATCTTTGCCCCGATTGGCATGATTTTATCAGAAAGCTCTTTGGTCGCAGCCTCAAATTTGTTTTTGTCGGTGTCAGCGTCGTTTAGAACCTTTTTAGCTTCTTCTACAGCTTTCTTGATAGTGTCTTTATCCTCGTCAGAAATCTTGTCTTTGTATTCATCTGGCATTTTTTCTGCCTGGTAGATGGTGTTTTCTAGGTGGTTTTTAGCGTCGACAGAATCCTTTTTCTTCTTGTCTTCTTCGGCGTGCATCTCAGCTTCTTTTTGAGCTTTTTCGATATCTTCTTTACTCATGTTGCCAGAGTTTTGGATGGTGATAGATTGCTCTTTGCCAGTGCCTTTGTCTTTGGCGGTAACGTTAAGGATACCGTTAGCATCAAGGTTGAAGGTAACCTCAATCTGTGGCACGCCACGAGGAGCTGGTGCGATACCATCTAGGATAAAGCGACCGAGAGATTTGTTGTCTGCTGCGAATTCGCGTTCACCTTGGAGAACATGAATTTCTACCTGTGGCTGGTTATCGGAAGCAGTAGAGAAGACCTCGGACTTTGAAGTAGGAATAGTGGTGTTACGATCGATAAGTGGAGTGCGTACGCCGCCCATAGTTTCGATACCAAGGGTTAGTGGAGTAACATCTAGAAGAAGAACGTCTTTGACGTCGCCCTGGAGAACACCACCCTGGATAGCGGCTCCAACTGCTACAACTTCGTCTGGATTCACGCCTTGCATTGGGTCTTTGCCAAAGATAGATTTAACTTTCTCGACAACGGCTGGCATACGAGTCATACCACCAACCATGACGATTTCGTCGATATCTTTGGTGGTAAGCTTGGCGTCTTTTAATGCTTTTTCTACTGGGCCAGCGAGGCGATCGAGGAGGTCTGCTACGAGCTCTTCGAGCTTAGCACGGGTAAGTGTGGTTTCGAAATGCTTTGGACCATCGGCATCGGCAGAAAGGAATGGGAGGTTGATGTCGGTGGAAGTAGAGCTTGATAGCTCTTTTTTGGCTTTCTCGGCTTCGTCTTTGACGCGTTGCATAGCTGCAGCGTCGTTTCTAATGTCAATGCCAGACTCTTTTTTGAACTCATCGACAAAGTAGTTTACGATGATGTTATCAAAGTCTTCACCACCAAGGTGAGTATCACCATTTGTAGACATCACTTCAAAGACGCCGTCGCCAAGTTCGAGTACGGAAACATCAAATGTACCGCCACCAAGGTCGAAGACTACGATTTTTTCGTCTTTCTTGGATTCTAGGCCGTAAGCTAGAGCAGCTGCGGTTGGCTCGTTGATAATGCGCTTTACTTCGAGACCAGCGATTTTACCAGCGTCTTTGGTAGCTTGACGTTGAGAATCGTCGAAATAAGCTGGGACAGTAATGATAGCTTCAGTGACTGGTTCGCCTAGGAAAGCTTCGGCGTCTGCCTTAATCTTAGAAAGTACCATTGCGGAAATTTCTTCTGGGGTGTATTCTTTGCCGTCCATTTCTACAGCTACGCCCGGACCTTTTTTAACGATCTTGTATGGGCTGATGTCTAGATCGTGTTTTACTTCTTTGTCTTCGAACTTACGGCCGATAAGACGCTTGATGCCGTAAATGGTGTTTTTTGGGTTAGTAACACGCTGACGCTGAGCTACTTTACCAACTAGGCGCTCGCCTTTTTTCGTAACGGCTACGACTGAAGGGGTGGTGCGGTCGCCTTCGGAATTAGTGATAACTTCT
>JAFYXW010000003.1 GCA_017557865.1 Candidatus Saccharimonadota bacterium | reverse complement strand
GCTTGACGTTGAGAATCATCAAAGTAGGCTGGTACGGTAATGATGGCCTCAGTGACCTTTTCGCCAAGGAATGCCTCGGCATCGGCTTTGATTTTTGAGAGCACCATAGCAGAGATTTCTTCTGGTGTGTATTCTTTACCATCCATCTCTACGGCTACGCCGCTACCTTTTTTCACAATTTTGTATGGGCTAATTTCAAGATCGTGTTTAACTTCTTTGTCTTCAAATTTACGGCCGATCAAACGCTTAATACCATAGATAGTATTCTTTGGGTTAGTAACGCGTTGACGTTGAGCGACTTTACCAACAAGGCGCTCGCCTTTTTTGGTAACGGCTACTACTGATGGGGTAGTGCGGTCACCTTCGGCGTTGGTGATTACTTCTGGCTTACCAGCCACCATATAAGCAAACGCAGAGTTTGTTGTACCGAGATCAATACCAATGATTTTTGACATTTTTTAACTCCTTTTTCGTTAATTTTTCTAGCACTCTGTGTATGTGAGTGCTAATTTAATCTAATTGTAGGCCTTTAGCACTCGTTTGTCAATAGTGCTAAAGCACTTTTTTTATTGATTTTTTATGGTTTTGTGATATAATATATTTCAAGAGAGAAGAAGGGTGTGAAGCTTAAGAATTCGAATGGAGGTACCCAGTATGAAACATTTTGAGTATGCAACACTTATTAATGACGTTTTTTGGTTTTACGTTAAAGACCATGATGACACCTTTGTGCTTCGTGATTTTCGCCTTGCGAAAGACGGTTCAGCTCCTCTGAACGTTTCGACAAAAGATATGTCGGAGTTCTTTGATCTGTCCAATAAAGACGATCATGTGACCAAGTATATGGCAGAGAATCATAGCGAGATTTACGGAATCCTTGAAGGCACCAATGACAAATTTAAGTTTTGGGGTGTTTATATTCATGCGTCCGGAGACGTATATTTTTACTTTGACGAAGACGGATTTTTCGGTGAAAAAGTTTTGCTGAATATGGAAAAATCTCCCTGTTTCACAATCTATATTGATGCGGAAACCAGAAAGTACATTAGAATTGAATCTTCATATTCCGAAACCTACAAGGAGAGAAAGATTCTCTCCACCAAAATTGAAGAATACGCGTACGGCAAAAACGTACGCACAATCAAGACAAGCATGTCACCTAGTGGCGAACCCATCGCCATCGTGACTGAAACAAAATAATACCTTCTTTCTTCTTCTTTTTTCTTTACCCCAGCGGTCTTAATATGCCGCTGGGGGATTTTTTTGCTATAATAAGTATATGGCTATAGAAAGATTAGTTGAACCGACCTTGGCGTCCGAGAGTTCCGAAGAAGAGAAACTAGAAATTTCGCTTCGCCCAACTTCCTTTTCTGAATATATTGGGCAGGAGCATCTAAAAAACAATTTAAAACTCGCAATCGACGCGGTCAAAAAGCGTAACGACGGCCAAACATTAGACCACATATTATTATACGGTCCACCAGGACTAGGCAAAACCACCATGGCGGGCGTAATTGCGCACGAACTTGGCGCCTCGCTCCGCGTGACTTCCGGTCCAGCCATCGAAAGGGCGGGGGACCTTGCATCGATTTTGACCAACTTAAAAGATGGCGACGTGCTATTTATTGATGAGATTCATCGTCTGCGCCGGGCAGTAGAAGAAGTTTTGTATTCGGCGATGGAAGATTACAAGCTAGATATTGTAATAGGCAAAGGTCCAGCAGCCAGAAGCGTGCGGCTAGATTTGCCACGCTTTACAGTGATTGGAGCTACTACTAGAACTGGTTCTCTTGCAGGACCACTTCGCGATCGTTTTGGGATTATCCACCGTCTGGAGTACTACAAAGAGCCAGAAATTGAGCAGATTATTAATCGAACAGCGGGAATTTTGGGGACCAAAATCCAGCCAGAAGCGACTGAGCTTCTAGCGACGCGTTCGCGCCTAACTCCACGTATTGCGAACCGGATTTTTAAGCGGGTACGTGATTATGCGGATGTAAATGGCGACGGCATTGTAGACCGCGAGACGGCAGAGAAATCTCTGGAATTGATGGAAATAGACTATTTGGGTCTAGATCCGGCAGACAGGAATATGCTTCGGTTGATGTACGAAAATTACGGTGACCGCCCAGTAGGCCTAAACACAATTGCTGCACTTACCGGCGATGAAGCCACAACGATTGAAGATTATTACGAACCATATCTTTTGCAACTTGGGTTGCTTGCGCGTACTCCTAGGGGTAGGGTAGTGACTGAAAAGGGCAAAAGGCATTTACAAAATGGCAAAAATAAGGTATAATAATAAAAAGGAGATCCCGTATGGACGAAGGATTAGCGCAAATCAGACACGGTAGAAGTAAGAAAGACTTCCCGTTTCTGAAGCTTGAAGATGATGAATATGTAGAATTTGCATTGTCTAGAGCAAAAATTAGCCTACTTATTACGATTGGCGCAATCGCAGTTGGTCTTGCTGTGGCTTTGGTAATTTTCTTGTTTGCGTTACTTGGCCAATCTACTTTGGATGACATGGGCAGAAATTTCCTCTATATTATTTTGTCCGCTCTTATTATTGCTGCAATTATTGCTGCCGGTGTAGCCGTGATGATTTATCGTGGCAACAAACTTTTTATTACCAATAAACACGTTATTCAGATGATGATGAGCTCTCCAGTGGCTACTTCAATGAATATTATCGATCTATCTTCGATTGAGGATGCCAGCTTTAGCCAAAATGGTATTATGCAAAAACTCTTCCACTATGGTACATTTCGTTTATCTACAGTAGGTAACGAAACTACTTATACGTTTACGTATTCAGATATTTCTCCAGTGGAACTAAAGGAAGTTTCCAAACTTATCTCGGAAGCCAAAAAGAACAAAAAGAGCGACGAGATAATTATTTATTAATTTTTAGTTATTGCGATTGTTTTTGATGTAAGCGTCTTCTTTTTCGAGAATGGCTTTTAATGTATATTCTTTGCAGTGGCCGTTGTTACAATTGGCTGGAGTATAAGAGTAAGAACTGTCTGGGTTGCCAAGGTTAAAACCAAATGGATCTGTCCAAAGAGCTGGGTCGATAACGGTGATATTTTCTTCGGAAATAGTTTCTGGGTAATATTTGTGCTCTTTATAGAAACTTTCCTCGAGTGCATAGTAGATGGCGTTGATAGCAGTTTTGCGATCTTCGTCGCGCTCAAAGGCGTCTAGGTTGGCTTTTTGGATGAAGAAAAGAATAACAAGTAGTGATGCAAAAATGCCAACGATAATGATTTCTATGATAGTAAAGCCCTTTTTCGTGTTCATGGGTTTATTATAGCACAAAAAAATGGTAGTACCGTTTACGAAGTTCCGCGTACTACCGTTTTTGTGAAACAAAAATGGTAGTACCGACTGGAATTGAACCAGTGACCTTGGGCTTATGAGTCCCACGCTCTAACCAACTGAGCTACGGTACCACGTTTTTATATTATAACATAGATTTTAAATTTGGTACACCCGGCACGATTTGAACGTGTGACCTTCAGTTCCGGAAACTGACGCTCTATCCAACTGAGCTACGGGTGCGCGTGTACCAATATTATATCACTTCACTATACATCGTGCACCAAATGAGCTAACGTGTGACATAATAAATTCCACCCTGCCATTATTCCAGCCGCCGCCATACCCAAGATAATAAGGCCACGAACCCCTATGTGATGAAGCCCATAACCCGCCGGCCGTACCGGGATTTCCTAAGGTGCCGTTATTATACCCGCCAGAAAGAACCGCAGAAAATGGCGCTCGGGTTAAGGAATCAACAGTAGGGTAAATGCCTATAAGTGCTGTTTGTTCCGAAGATGTCGGAAGTCTCCAGCTTTTTGGACAAATATCATATGGAGCATCGGTTTCGTCACCAACATATGTTGCTGACTCTGCCGTAATAACCGAATAGCTATAGTAGCTGTAACATGGATGACGAAAACTTCCGCCACAAAGTGTACTATCGCTGTTGTATATGAACTTGTAACCAGCGCCTGAAGAAGTACCACCGGAGGATGTCAACAAATAATCTTCGGCTACATTGGAGCTGTCTGGAGTTAGTAATGTTCCGTTTGCAATATTTAGATTTTTTGTCATCCAACATTTACCGTCGGCAATTTTTGCGACTGAATACAATTGGTCGTCGCGCGTGTCCATCAGTTGTGTGGTTTCTTCAACGGTGACGTTTTGGCAAACAGTCGAAGTGATGCTTTGCATAGAATAATAATCGGTGTCGCCATATTTAGCTATCCCTGCTGCTTCAAAGGCTTCGCCGAATGTTATAATTTCTTCCCACTGTGCGTAGAGGGTGATGGTCTCGCCGCTGTCAAGTAGGTTGTGGACCATGTCATGTTCAGTATAAGGAGTGCCGCTACCGTCTGCTTCGGTATTCCAGCCGGTAAAACGATAGTCTGGTCTAGTATAATTATTATAGTTAATATAACAATCTTCATCCATTGTGCAAATAGTATCTTTCGTGGTGCCAGTACCACCGTTAGCATCATATTGAATTATATATGGAGCAATCCACTGAGCATAAAGCGTGATGGTCTCGCCGCTATTTGCTATATTGTAGACGGTGGCACGATCGGCGTAGGATGTGCCACTTCCATCTGCCTTAGTATTCCAGCCATTATAAATATAGTATTGTCTAGTATACTGGTTTTCATTTAGGCGACATTCTTTATCTATTTGACAGACCTTATCACTCACGTATTGCCAGTAATACCCGCCGCCACCGTTAGCATCAAATTGAATTACGTATGGAGCAATTAATTGAGCATAAAGATTAAAGATTTCGCCACCACCTGCTAAGTTTTCTACATAGGACCACCCTTCATAGGTTGTGCCACTTCCATCTTCTTCTGTATTCCAGCCGAGAAAGATGTAATTTTGCCAGCTAATACCTCGAAGCGTAACACCGTATGGTAACCAAACTTCCTGATCCTCTGTCCCAGAGGTCCCATTGCTGTATTGATAGTGATAGCGAATAGTATAATAGTTGCTCGCATAGACATCGATAGTTTTGCCTTTGAAGTCATCATAATATGTTTGAAAAAGCTCTTTTAGTTGGCCGTCATTGCTGAACCAATAATTATTATCATCATAATCATTAAACCAATAATAACCATCGCGATAATCTCCAATTTCTGTAGACACATACCAAGCGTCGTGGAAGTCTACAGGTTCTTTGTATGCCCCGGTTTTTTGGTCGAGCGAACAAACTTGAATTGGGGTTGAGCCTTCTACATCCTCGTCGTAAATTGGATAAACTTTGGCATAAAAACCGTAATCGTAGTTTTCTATAGGTGGGTCTATGCCACCCATTTCAATAGTAATGGTATCACCATCAAAGAAGTATTCTTTAGAGCCGGAAATGGGGTAGACCTCCCAGTCATCTCCAGTATAGAGATCGATATATATACCTTGTGGGTCGCTATCTTCCCAACCACCCCAGTTGCCTTTGGCTATAGTAATATATGCTTCGTTGGTTAAGGCATAATTAATTACTATTTTTATTTTGCTTGCGCCCGGAATTGTGAAAGATTGGAGAATGTGATCGTTTGCGGTGTAGGATTCGATTTGTTCGCCTTCGTCATTGATGTTGGATGTCTTTGCAATATGGCAAACAGTATCTTCTTCTACGGCGACGTTTTCAGGAAGCCTACTATAGATTGGCGTTATTTTTACGTAATAGCCATAATAGTCTACCGTTGGTTCACCCCATCTAGTAATCATAAAAGTGAGCGTATCACTATCTATGGTGAATTCTTTGGTGGTTTGCTCGCCACCGTTTTCCCAATCTTCTTCCCAGAAGTATCCATAGAAAGTACTGTCGTTTTCATATTGCTCAAATTCTTCGTAATTGTTTGGCACGCCAGTAAAGATATACATGCCGCCGTTGTAATCGTAACCATATGTAAGCTCAACTCTTAATTGGTCTGCGCCAGGGAAAGTTGCAGTTTTGGTTTGGCTTTCGTTAAGGGTGTTATAGTAAGCCATAGTGCCATTGTCTTCGATATTATCTGTTTTGACGATTTCTGGCGCAGCTACATATACTTTTGTACAGTTGCCGCCGATATAAGCCATAGAGCAAGAATCGCCGTAGATTACGGTGTTGGTAGGAACGGTTTCGTCTTCATCGAAGTATAAACCATTGCCGTGATAATTTACGGTGATGTCATCCGGGGAAGGGTTAGCTAGAGCGATGTAAGTTATCGTTGCACCGGCATAAACACCCTCATCCAAACCTGGGGTAACATAAGTAGCATAATACAAAGTAGTTTTATCGCCGGCCACAGTAGGCATGTTAGTAGATTTGACCGTTAAGGCTTCATCGCGGTTGTTTGGCAAACCACGAAAGATTGGATCATCTTTGTTCATCGGGGATTTTAGTGCTACACCCCAGGTGTTGTCGGTAAGTCGTTGAGCACCAGTGGTTGGTAACATATTAATAGTGGAAGTGGAGTCTGGGTTGGTAGCGTTGGTAAGATCTGGTGTATCGTTATCTAGATAAGCCATTAAAGTATATCCAGACGTGGTGGCCGAATCGACAGAAACAATACTTCTACCCACGGCATAAACTGGCTCGTCGGCGAGGTTTACATTTATGTTGATATCCTCGGTAGATATAGAAAGAGAAAGGGAATCGTCGGTGCCGGATTCAGCATTTGCACCGTGTTTCAGGTCATTAAACTTGGCAATTGAAAAAACTGTGATGAAGGCAAAAAACAGGATACTGGCTAATCTTGCTGTGGAAAGATGTTTGTATTTAGAAGCTATTTCAAATTTTTTAGGGTTTTTGTGGTATTTTTTGATGCACTTTATGATGAAGATAATTAATACTAAGCCTAGCAAAGAAATACCAATGATTGGAAAAACACTATCAACAATTGCACTGTTGTCGACAGTGCTTATAGTGCCTGGGGCACCACCTGTATCTGGTACGATTATGGAATCTGGGCCAGCTACATTGACCATTATGCGGGATGACATAACACCTTCCCCTTGTTTTTGTTTTATTAATATGACCTGTTTATATTTTATGTATAGCATAAGAATTATAAAAAAGCAAGAAAAAAATAAAACCACTTTTAAAAGTGGTACACCCGACAGGACTCGAACCTGTGACACCTTGTTCCGAAGACAAGTGCTCTAATCCACTGAGCTACGGGTGCGTAAGGATATTATAACATTTTTGGGCGGTTAATAAAGCGTAGGCGTTTTGGTGAGCTTTGCATGGGGTTGTAATTCTTGTGTGGCTTTGCTAGAGTGCGAACATGAAAAATCTTTGGGTAAAAACCATCCACCAGTCGTGGTTTGTGGTGGCGATGTGTGTGGGGATTATCGCTGGTGCGGTGCTCGCAATGGTTTTTAGGATTAATTATTTTTGGTCGCCGGTGTGGATTCTTCTCGCGGTAGTTTTACTCATAGTCTCGTCTTTAAAACCAAAAATTAGTTTTGTTGTTTTGGCGTTTCTAGCTGGGATGATTTTGATATTTTTTCGGGCGGCGGACACGTTAAAAAATGGCGAAACGGCAGCAGAGACTTCGCAGAATTTTGTAATTGACGTTAGAGATTGGTTTGCAGAAAGAATAAATTCTTTGATTCCGGAGCCGGAAAACAAGTTAGGCAAATCTTATTTGCTCGGCATGAAGTCTGGCTTGCCAAAAGATTTGAGCGAAAATCTTAGAACGGTGGGACTTACGCATATTGTGGTAGCGAGCGGGGCGCACCTTTCGATTTTGGTGGGGATTGCGCGAAAGATTTTTGGGAAAATCTCAAGATCTATGGGGTTTTTGTTTTCGGTGCTTTTTAATTTGTTTTTTATGGAAATGGTAGGGTGGACGCCGTCGATAATGCGGGCGGGAATTATGTCGATTTTGACTCTGATTACTTGGTATGTGGGGCGAAAAATTGCGCCGCTTCGGATGATAGTGATGGTGGCTGCCCTAACCTTAATGATTAACCCGGGGTTTTTGAATAACCTAGGCTGGATTTTGAGTTTTGCAAGTTATGCGGGGATTATGGAGCTTGGCCCGAGACTTACCAAAATGTTTTATGGCAACAAAAAACCGGGGATGATTGCAGAAACGGTGATTACGACGGTGGCAGCTACACTGATGACTTTGCCGGTGACTTTATACTATTTTGGTATGGTGTCATTAATTTCGGTGATTGCTAATATATTGATTTTGCCGACTTTGCCGTACGCGATGGGTTTGGTGTTTCTTACTGGTGTAGTGGCGGGTTTGCCGGGCGTAGAGATGATATTAGCGTGGCTGGCAAAGACGCTTTTAGATTTTCATATCTATGTGGTGGAATTTTTTGGAAGCATGCGCGAATTCTTGGTGGAAATTCCGCCTTACCAGCCGTGGATATTTTTGATTTATGTTTTGATTTTGATACCACTAGTCTATAGCTGGCAAAAAAGGTATAGAATTAAAAAACATGTGTTACAATGAAAGCATGAGTAGTATATTTAGCGAAAAAACACTAGGGGGACTAGCAACATTTAGAAAATGGCTATTTAGAAGTGCCGTCGCCGCAATTATCTTGGGCGTGGTGCTTGGCGTGATTTTCATCTTGACCGCCAATAGCCTAGAAAGCGCGGAGGCCTTTGGTAAAACCTTTGGTACGATGATCTGCATTGGTATAATGTTGATTTTTCTCAACGCTTGTTCAAAATTAATCGAATCCAGAAGAGCAGTTTCGCAGGTATTCGCAATTATCGGTGGCGTTTCTAGCCTACTTTGGGTAGTCTTTGCCATTTTATCGATTTGGCTACCGCAACCATGCACTAGCATTTTCTCGGATTGTAGCTCTTCTACTGCAGTTACGGCAGTTTCCAAGATTTGCAGCGTCTTTGCTTATTTATCGCTCTTTGGCGTAATTTGTGGCGCCATCTTGAATATGTACGAAGGTAAGCGTAGAGATGTAATTCTTCCACTTAAAATTACTGCTGCTGTGCTCGCTGGGTATCTATTTATTTACTGTACAATTATTACGATCATTGGCAAAGTCACCAACGAACGTCTTGCTGCGCTGGCTGGTTTCGCTGCAATCGTTTGGTTTGTTGTTTGGATTATCGCTGCTGTGATGTCTTCTGGCGAAAAGAAGAAGGAATATGGTTCATACACATTGAAGCGTAGCGGCGTGATGAATCCAACCCCAGAAGAAGAAAAATCCGCCAAGAAAGAAGCTCCAGCTGCTAAAAAATCTGATGATGAGCTTCGCGCCGAAATCGAAGAGCAAGTACGTAGGGAAATGATCGAAAAAGAAGTTCGCGCTAGGATGGAAAAAGAACTAGGGGATAAGAAAGAAGATTAAGCTACCAAAAGTCCACTTCTTCGGAGGTGGACTTTTTGTCTGTTTAATGTTAAAATATAGGGAAGAAATATATTAATTTTTTTGGAGAAAATATGTCTGGACATAGTAAATGGGCTACCACCAAACGCCAAAAGGCCGTAGTGGATGCAAAGCGCGGCGCGCTTTTTACCAAAATTGGCAACCAAATTGCGATTGCGGCTAGAGCCGGTACAGACCCAGCCATGAACCCATCGCTTGCGATGGTGCTAGAAAAGGCTCGTCTTGCAAACATGCCAAAAGCAAATATCGAGCGTGCGATTGCGCGCGTGGCAGATAAATCTGCAGCGGCTCTTATTGAAGAAGTTTATGAAGCTTATGGCCCTGGCGGGGTTGGGATTGTAATTGAAATCGCGACTGACAACAAAAACCGCACAATGCCAGAGGTTCGTCACACTCTTGATAAAAACGGTGGCCGCATGGCTGATCCAGGTTCAGTGATGTTCCAGTTTACTAAGAAGGGAGTGATTGAAATTTCTGATAAAGGTGAGGACGCTTTGATGGCTGCGCTCGAAGCTGGCGCCGAGGACGCAACTGAAGAAGATGAGGGAATCGTGATTTACACGGCTTCGTCTGATCTTATGAAAGTGCGCGGCGCTCTTGTGGACGCCGGCATGACTGTAACTTCTGCAGAGCTTCAGTATGTGCCAAATAACTACGTGCCAATTGAGGGGGAAAATGCCGAGAAGCTAGAGAAACTATTAGACGCGATCGACGAGCTAGACGACGTGACGAACGTTTATACGAACGCCGAATAATCTAGACATGTAAAAAACCGCCTACTTTGTAGACGGTTTTTGTAGCCCCTTGATTGACAAGAATAAGATATTATGATAAAATATGCGAAAATGTCCCTTAAAAAATCATAGAAAAGAGGTGAGAAAATTGGGAAAAAAATACATTGCGGTGGCAATGCCGTATTATCCTGTAGCGTCTACTTTAGCGTCTTTTTTGGAAGATAAAACTGGAGGAAAAGATGAAGCGGAGGAATTGGGCAACTTAATCAATAAAATAGAGGGCGCAAAAGCAAATCCGGAAGATTGGGCAAAATTTGAACAGCGCATTGTGCTTAGAATGACCGAAAATTCGCGAATGAAGGACACTAGTTTGTTCAATGCAAAGAATAATTCGAAACCTACTTTATGATTAAACCCAGCGGATGCTGGGTTTTACTTTTGTAAGCCTATGCAAAAGTAGGATAATCTGTTATAATAGTGAACGGAAAGGTGGCCGAGTGGTTGAAGGCACTGGTCTTGAAAACCAGAGAGTTAACGCTCCGCAGGTTCGAATCCTGTCCTTTCCGCCATTTTTATTGGATCAAAAAAGACCCCGGAGGGTCTTTTTTAGCGACCGTTCTTTAGGCGTGGATGTTTGCGCTTGTCGCTGTGTTTGTGATTATTGTTGCGATTTTGTTTTGCAACAGGTTTCATTACAAATTTTCTTGCCATTTTTTGATTATATCATATTTTAAGGGAAAGTAAAAGGCCAAGCTAAACGCTCGGCCAATCTTAATTATTTAATTATACTCTCGGGAAGTCGCAGATTTCGTCATTTCCCATAACGGGAAAATCATTTCCGAATGCAGCGCTAAGCATTTTTGCGGACAAAGTATCTATGTCTTCAGCTTTTACTGCTTCCTCTGCTATAACCTGATCTTTAAATAAACGTTCATCAGTAACCTGTGCCATTCTTTTGGCCCCCTTTCTTCAAAAAAATTTTACTACTGATAGTAATATTTTAATTATAGCACATATGGTTAAAAAAGTCAATAGTAGTAGGTATAATTCTTATGCTATAATTAGGGTGTATGGATGAATCAGAAATCCAGCGAAAAAGGCGTGAGAACGAAGAGCAGGCCACTATGGGTCGTGCTCGGATTTTGGGCTTGCCTTATTTAGACACGCGCGCGTTTGAAAATGAAATTCCCCTAATAGAACCGTTTATTAGTATAGAACAGATGCATAGGGATTTTATTATTCCTTTGCAAAAAGGCGGTGGCGAGGAGCATTATCAGTTTTTGGTGACGAGCCAAACGCCGAGGTCTTTGATCCAGAAAATGCAAAAGGACTACGCTGACAATGGTAAAAAAGCGGACTTTTTCTTGGTTTCGAACTCGGCATACAAGGTGTTTATGTTGCGTTTCGACCCGCCAAAAGAGGTGCATTACGACGACATCAAGATCGGTGGCGAGGGCGATTCCGAGACAATTACAGAGGTGTCGCGGACGCTAAATTCGGTGTCCTCGGACAAGATTTTTGACTTTTTGATTGACCAGGCGGATAAATTGGGTGCTTCAGATATTCACATCGAGAATTTGCGGGGCGAAATCCGAATCCGCATGCGCGTGGATGGAATTTTGCATCCAGTTGCGGACATCGACAAGGACAAATATCGCGTTTTGATGGGGGAGCTAAGCTCCAGAGCAAACGTTTCCACCGCCTCCAATAAACCACAGTCTGGGCACATGCAAAAAGAGGTGACTTTGGACGGGGCTACCCACGTTTTGAATATTCGCGTGGAAACGATTCCGACGATGTATGGGCAAGATGCGGTACTACGTCTCTTTAACTTTGATGAAAATTTACTAAATTTGGATTTGCTTGGCTTGTCTAAAGAGGAGCGAGCAGAGATAGATGAGGTGATTTCGCACCCAAGAGGGCTGGTTTTGATGGTGGGTCCAACTGGTTCTGGTAAGTCGACTACGCTATATTCGATGTTGAACGCACTAAATACCACCGATCGCAAGATTATTACGCTGGAAGACCCAATTGAATACGGGATTACGGGCATTTCGCAAATACCGATTAACACTAATGATGGCGGCTCTTTTGCCGAGGGGCTGCGCTCTGTTCTTCGCCTAGATCCAGACGTAGTGATGGTGGGTGAGATTCGCGATGCCGATACGGCCAAAACGGCGATTCAGGCGTCGATTACGGGGCATTTGGTGCTGTCGTCGTTCCATGCTAACTCTACAGCGGCAGCGTTTTCGAGGATGATAGATTTAATAGGGGTGAACCCAATCTTTTCAAGCTCGATTCGTTTGGTTGTGGCGCAGAGGTTGGTAAGAAAACTATCTGATTCAAAGCAGCCGCGCCCGGCTTCGGAAGCGGAGGCCAAGTATATTCGAGAGGTTTTGGCTGGTGTGCCAAGAGAGCGCCTTGGCGATGTAAACTTAGAAAACATTACTCTATATGAGCCAGTGGTAACAGAGGGCGATCCGTTTGGTTATAATGGCCGGATTGTGATTATGGAGCAATTGGTGGTGTCCGATGAGATTCAGGCGTTTATTAGGGGTGATGTAGCAGATGCAAACACCGATGCGATCGAGGAAGTAGCAAAGAAAAATGGAATGCTTACCTTGGAACAAAAAGGAGTACTTGCGGTACTCCGGGGTGAAACAACGTTAGAAGAGGTTTCTAGGGTTATCTAATCTGGTGCCCCCGACAGGGGTTGAACCTGCACGATATTGCTATCACTAGCACCTGAAGCTAGCGCGTCTGCCAATTCCGCCACAGGGGCATAGGGATATTATAACACAAAAAAAGAGGGAGTCCTGTGGACTCCCATCTTAATGTGCTAAAGAAGAGTTCGGAAGGAATGAAAAATACGGTAAAAGAGTCGTGCCTACTTGAGGCACAAAATATTGTATATTTTTAAAAGAGGGGTTAATTGTTACAGTTCCTCTGCTCTTCTTAAATAGCTAGCTGTCTCTCCTAGGAGAGTGGCTATTATTAATTATATCACACTTTTGCAAAAAAAGCAAGAGTTTTATTTAAAAATATGATGTTATAATAGGGGTATATGATAAAGCTTAACTTTAATCAGCAGATAGATCAGGGCAAAATCACGCAAATTTTGGCGGATATTGGGGCGGATCCAATGGGTGGATGGATGAATTTGCCACAAGAGATAGATATTAATGAATTGATGCGGATAAAAGAGGCCGCGCGTAAAATTACAGAGGAGGCCGAATATTTAGTTTGCATTGGTATCGGCGGGTCTTATCTGGGGCACCGGGCCATTATAGAGGCTTTGGCGCCAAAATCTGAGGTTAAGATTATTTATGCTGGAAATTCCCTGTCTAAAAGAGAGTTAGATAAGGCTTTGAGCGAGGTGGGCGATCATGATTTTTCGGTACTAGTGATTTCTAAATCTGGTACAACTTTGGAGCCAAAAATCGCATTTGAGGCATTTAAGCAGAAATTGGTAGAAAAATATGGCGAGCAAGCGGCGCAGCGAATTTACGCGACGACGGATGCAAGCAAGGGTGATTTGCATGATGAGGCGACGGCAAACGGTTATACGCGATTTGTGGTGCCAGATAATATCGGTGGCAGGTATTCGGTGTTGACGGCGGTGGGGCTACTGCCTTTGGCGGCGGCTGGGGTGGATATCGACAAACTATTAGAGGGGGCGGCGAATGCCATGCAAGATTTGAATACGCCGGCACAGTATGCTACGATGCGGGCATATCTAGCCGAAAAGGGTTATGATACAGAGGTATTTGCCAGCTTCGAGCCGGCAACGATGTATTTTAATGAATGGCTCAAACAATTGTTTGGAGAAAGCGAAGGCAAGAATCGCCAGGGAATTTTGCCGGCGAGTGTGATTTATTCTACGGATCTTCATTCGATGGGACAATTTTTGCAAGATGGGCGCCGAAACCTGTGGGAGACGATTATTAATTATCCAACAGATGAGATGAACGCCAAAGTGGTGCTTGCAGTACAAAAGGCGCATACGGCAGGTGGGATTCCGGTTCTTAGTATTACGCCAGAAAGTTATGACGAAAAAGGCTTTGGGGAATTAATTTACTTCTTTGAAATGGCCTGCGCGATTAGTGCAAAATTACAGGGAGTAAACCCGTTTGACCAGCCAGGCGTAGAAGCCTACAAGCAAGAACTTAAGCAGTTATTATAGTGCCAGCTTTGCCGGCGAGGGCGGCTTTGACGTTGTCGATGTCGGTGATGATGCCAGTGCCACCGTGTTCTGCGAATTTTACTGTGGCTTCGATTTTTGGTAGCATGGAACCTGGTTTGAAATAGCCGCATTTTTTTAGCTCTTCTAGTTCGCTGGCGCTGATTTTGCCGATAGCTTCGGCCTTTGGCGTGCCATAATTAATGAAGGCATTTGGGACGCCAGTTACAGAGACAAAAATGTCGGCTTTGGCTTCTTCGGCGAGTTTTTCGGCGGCATAATCTTTGTCGATAACGGCATCGATGCCTTTGAGGCGGCCAAGGATTTTGGTGCGAATAACTGGAATGCCGCCGCCGCCAGCAGCGATTACGATGGCGCCGTCTTCGACGAGCTCGATGATAGACTTTTTCTCTATAATATCAATTGGACGTGGGGAAGCCACAACGCGACGCCAGCCGCGGCCAGCATCTTCTTTGACAACCCAACCTTTGGTGCGAGCAAGAGCCTTCGCTTCTTTTTCGGAATAGAATTGTCCAATAGGCTTGGTAGGGTCTTTGAAGGCAGGATCGCGGCGGTCTACAACGATTTGTGAGATTACGGTAACAACTTTTTTGTGTAAGCCTCTTTTGGCGAAAGCATTGCCAATAGCCTGGGTCAGCCAGTAACCAATTTGGCCTTGGCTCATGGCGACAGCAGTTTCTAGGGGCATGGCCGGGGCTTTTTCGGTGCCGGCAGTTTCTTCGTGGATTAAGAGGTTGCCAATTTGCGGGCCATTGCCGTGGGCTAAGATGATTTCGTATTTGTCTGCTAGTTCGGCGACCATTTCGCCAACTGAGACGGCGACGGCTTTTTGAGCTTCAGCAGTGGCCTCACCGTTTTTTTGTAGAGCATTGCCACCAAGGGCCAAGACGATACGCTTTTTCATATAATAATTATAGCATGTGATATAATGGATGTTATGAGTGAAAAAGTTATTTCTGACTATAATGGATATGATTATAAAAAAGATTTCTGGGAAAATGTAGATCGCGAGTACGAAGACCAGGCCGACAGAATGGCAATTCGTAAATTGCTCCCAAAAAGAATGGAAAAATTTGCTGATATTGGTGGCGGTTATGGCAGACTTGCAAACGAATACTTAAAGAGAGCACGTAAAGTTTATATTTTTGATTATTCAAAGACCGAGCTAAAACAGGCTAAAGAAATCTATGGCGACAAACTCGAAACCAAAGCTGGTGATATTTATGAGTTGCCATTTAAAGATGGTGAATTAGATGGGTTAATGATGGTTCGCGTAACGCACCATCTTAAGAATTTGAAAAAAGCCGTCGACGAGCTTTACCGCGTACTAAAACCAGGTGGTGTAGCCGTGATCGAAGTTGCAAACAAGCGTACCTTGCCAAAAATGGCACGCTTTATCACCGGGCGTTCCAAGGTAAATCCTTTTGATAAAAAGGTAGCAAACTATAAAGAGATTGATAAAGATGGTTTTTATAATTATCATCCAAAATATGTAGAAGAAATCTTTGATAAAGTTGGTTTTAAGCGTGAAAAAGTTTTGTCTGTATCGAATTTCAGAAGCCGTGGTTTGAAGAAAGTGTTGAAGACCAAGAATTTGGTAAAAATGGAAAATTCGGCACAGCAAATTTTGGCGCCAATTCGTTTTGCGCCATCGATTTATTACAAGTTGAGAAAACCAGAAGAATAAGGTATAATAAAGCGAGGTGGAGCCGTCGTTCAACGGATAGGACCCAGACCCTCTAAGTCTGCGATACAGGTTCGATTCCTGTCGGCTCTACCATTTTTTGTTGTATAATAATAATTATGAAAAATATTGTTGAGGTAAAAAACTTCAAGATGACTTTTGTTAACAAAACCGTTATCAAAGATTTGTCATTTGATGTAAAGAAGGGGGAAATATTTGGTCTTCTTGGCGCGAACGGTTCCGGTAAGACCACTACCGTAAGGGCACTCCTTGGGTTTTATCCGGCCACTGGTGGTGAACTTTTGGTAGATGGTAAACCATATAATCCAGAGGATTCTAGTGTAAATATTGGCTATCTTCCAGAGGAACGCGGGCTTTATCGTAAAGAAACTGTGATTGATACTTTGGAATATTTTGGAGAGCTAAATGGCGTAAAAGAACCGAGAGAATGGGGGATGAAATATTTAAAGCGCGTAGGTCTAGAAGATAAAGCGAACGAAAGAGTGGAAAAGCTTTCTGGCGGTCAACAGCAAAAGATTCAACTTGGTATTACGATTATGGGGGATCCAAAACTTTTGATTCTAGATGAGCCGACCAAAGGTTTTGACCCAATGAACCGCCGACTTTTGATGGATATTATCGAAGAGCATCATAAAAAAGGTGCAGCTATCATTATGATTACACACTATATGGATGAAGTTGAAAAACTTTGCGACAGGGCGCTGCTACTAAAAGACGGCGTAGCTAGAGCCTACGGCTCAATCGCCGAAATCAAGAAAGAATTTGGCGGCAAGAGTTTAGACCAAATCTTTGTAGATGTATACGGAGGTGAAAATGAATAGTTTTACGTGGAAAGTTGCAAGATTTGAAATTGTGCGCCAGCTAAAAAAGCCAGCATTCTGGGCAGCGACACTTCTCATGCCACTTTTGATTGGCGGCATTTACTTTATTAGTTTCATTTCTTCACAAGGTGTGGATGAGAACCCGGAAATTAGTGAGGATACAAAGGTAGCAATCACTGATGAAGCGGGTGTTTTCTCCGCGCAGGCGCCATATATTATTAATGGCGATAAAGAATACGGTATCGAGATGTTAAAAAATGGGGAAGTGGATCTTTATTTCTACATCCCACAAGATTTCTTGGAAACTAGAAAAGCCGAGTTTTACCATGTTTCTGAAGGCCTAGAAATTCTTAACTTTGATGCGAACATCCTTAAATCTTTAATGATGCAGGATGCCGCGTCCAGAGTTGACCCAGCCGATATCTTGGCGCTTACTGGTGGCTATGAAATTGAGGACAAAAAGATAACTAAAGACGGTAGCGATTCTAACGCGCTAGGAAAAGCAATTATCCCATTTGTAGTTGGGATTTTGTTCTTCTTCTTTATTACGCTTTGTGGCAACAGGTTTTTGATGTGTGTGGTAGAAGAAAAAGAGAATCGTATTTCCGAGATGATTTTAACATCGGTTTCTTCCAAGCATTTGATTGTAGGCAAGATTATTGCAATGCTCACGCTCGGGTTTGTCCAAATGTTAGCTTTGATAATTCCGGTTGGGATATTGGTGTTTATTAATCGCGATGGGCAGATAATTGCTCCAATTTTGGCGATGATCGAGATTGATCCGGTAACTATTACGCTTAGTATTGTACTATTTGTGTTTTCAGCGGTATTTTATGCCGGTACTTGTACGCTCGTGGGCTCGCTCGTGGCTACAGCAAAAGATGCCTCTTCCTTTATTGGGCCAGCAATTATTGCAATGGTTTTCCCATTATACTTTATGCAAGCGTTTATGGTGGAGCCAACTCTTATTGTGCAATTTTTAACTTACTTCCCACCATCTGCGCCAATCGCTTTGATGCTTAGGAGTGGTTTTGGCACTATCTCTACTCCAGAATACTGTGCCAGTCTCGCCGTGATAGCAGTTACTGCAGTAATAGTTATTAGATTAGCTATAGTGTCTTTCCAAAAGAATGCAATCAACTTTGGTACCGTAAATCTCCTAAAAAAGAAATCCAAAAAATCATAAATTTTATGCTTGCACGTGTTTTTGATTTTTGATAGAATAGAGAAAGTTGCTCGCTTTTTACCCAATTACTGCGAGTGGGCTTGAGGTCGTATGAGCAACAAGATATTAAGGAGAAAATTTGATACATGCGTATCATTAAGGCTAAGCGCTCCAAGGAGCGTAAAGCAAAGATTGCTCCAGCCGAATGGCAAGAGTTTATCGAAATATAAAATAAGCCCCGAAGGGCTTATTTTATTTTGATTAGTTATTAGATGTAGAAGCTTTGACGATTTGTTTCAAGATGTCTACGAATTCTGGACCGGAAAGGGCATGGTCCCAAGAAATGGTTTTGCCATTGACGTAAACCTCGCCGCCTTCTTCGTCTGCCCAGTTGATGCGTTGGCCATCTACGAAGAAAGCTGGGGTGCCGGCGATATCGATACGTTTGCCGATGCCCATATCGAAGCTAATTTTTTTGGAAACGCGTTCTGATGCAATGTCGGCTTTGAATTTTTCGAGATCACCCTTGCCGTTGGTAATTTCGGTGAAGTATTTGTTAAACAAATCGGTGCGTTCGGAAGAAGAAGCATACTCCCATTCAGCTTGGTTAGAAAAGAGGGCGTTAGCATATTCTTTCCAGTAACCTTGAAGACCAGCAGCTTCGGCAGCGGAAGCGGCAGCGGTAGCGTTTTGATGATAAGAAAGTAGATAGTTACGATAAATTACAGCAAGTTTGCCGTCTAGTTCTTCCACGGCTTGGTTGACGCGGGTATTCATAGTAGCGCAACCTGGGCATTGGAAGTCGGCATATTCAAAGATGTAGACTACGGCGTCTTTTTCACCTTTGATATGATCGCCGATTTCGCCATTGTGTGCATCTGGCTCAATGTAAGAATAAAAATTGTAATTGTCGAAATTTGTAGCTTTGTTGTTACCGTCAATAATAAAGTAGGTGCCAATAGCAAGAACGGCAATGATAGCCACAGCAATAACGGCTCCGATGATAGAAAAACCTTTTTTCATGAAAACTCCTTTAATGCTATAATTATATCATATGTGGGATAAGTTTTTATATAAGTTCACGAAGTGGTTAGACCCGAAGCTTGATAAATATCGTCCTAAAAAGCCGGAGGTAAAATACACGCCAAAAAATCTGGAAGAGTTTATTGGTGTTTTGCAACGTACGCCAAAAAATGTGTTAAGCGCAAAAGATCGTGCGCGGATTGCGGCGGTGATGAATTTCGAAGAGCGCAAAGTTGAAGATTTGATGATGCCAAAAAGCAAAATGGTATTTGTAAATGAGAAAGATTTTTTGGGTCCACTTATGCTAGATAAGCTTTACAAGTCTGGATTTACAAATTTTCCAGTAGTAGATAACTATAATAAAGTCAAAGGCATTATCCATACAGAAGCTTTAAATATGTTGGAGATCAAAAAAACAGACCGGGCTTCTAAATATATGGATAAAGAAGTTTACTATTTGCACGAGGGTGATAATTTGGGAAAAGTGAAAGAAGAGATTGAACGTACAAATAGTTATTATTATTTGGTTCTGAACGAAAAAGACGAGCTCGCTGGGTTTTTCACAATTCAAATGCTATTAGACTATCTGGTAAATTAATGGTATAATATATCACATGAGAATTTTGACGGAAAAATTAAACGATTATCTTGGCCAAACTGTAACTGTAGCTGGTTGGGTAAATTCTAGACGTGACCACGGCGGACTAATTTTTATTGATCTACGTGACCACACTGGGATTATTCAGCTTGTGGTAACTCCAGAGACAGCCGAAGCATTTAATTTGGCTGAGACTGTGCGTGATGAATTTGTTTTGAAAGCTACTGGTACCATGCGTGAGCGTGAGCCAGAGCTAATCAATCCAAATATTCCAACCGGCAAAATTGAACTTGTTGTTTCCGAGCTCGAACTACTCAACCGTTCTGAGCCACTTCCTGTAAACACCCATGATGATGGTGAAAAGTCTTCTGAAGAAATGAGACTAAAGTATCGTTATCTTGATCTTCGTCGTCCAAGTATGCAGAAGATTTTGCGCGATCGTGCTAGGTATTATAGCTTTATGCGTTCCTATATGGAGAATCACGATTTTGTAGAAATTACTACACCGATTCTTGCCAATTCTTCTCCAGAAGGGGCACGCGATTTTCTAATTCCATCTAGACTTCATCCTGGTCAGTTTTACGCTTTGCCACAGGCACCGCAACAGTTTAAACAACTTTTGATGGTCGGCGGCGTGCCAAAGTATTATCAAATTGCACCATGTTTCCGTGATGAGGACCCTAGGGCAGACCGTCTTTATGGCGACTTTTACCAGCTAGATATGGAAATGGCTTTCGTAAATGACGGTGAAGAAATTCGTACCGAGATGGAGCCGCTAATTAAATCTTTGGTAAAAGATTTTGCTGGCAAGAAGCTATTTAGCGAAGAAATTCCACGCATTTCGTTTACTGAATCGATGGAAAAATATGGCGTTGATAAACCAGACCTACGTTACGGTATGGAGCTGGTTGAACTTACTGATGTTTTTGCCGAAACCGAGTTTAAGGTGTTTAAGGCTCCATGCGTAAAGGCACTTTGCGTAAAAGGCGGCGCTGCGCTCACTCGTCGCGAGATTGATGAATTTACAGAACAGGCTAGAAAACTCGGGGCTGGCGGCCTTGCCTATATATTGTATAGTGAGGGCGAAGCTAAGTCTCCGATTCTTAAGTTTATGAGTGAAGCCGAAATTGCTGCAGTAAAAGAGCGTACTGGCGCAGAAGAGGGTGACGCAGTATTCTTTGGTGCTGATGAACGTGTGCTTGTAAATAAAGTGTTAGGCCAACTTCGTATTGCTTTTGCTGATCACTTTGGCCTCAAAGATCCAAACGTAGTGGCACTTTGTTGGGTAGTAGATTTTCCATTCTATGAATGGGACGAGAAAAACAAGAAACTAGATTTTGGTCATAACCCATTCTCGATGCCAAAAGGTGGCCTAAAAGCTCTAGAAGAGACCGAAAACAAGCTCGACATTGTAGCCGATCAATATGACATGGTGATGAATGGTTTTGAGATTTGCTCTGGCGCAGTTAGAAATTATAACCCAGAAATTATGTTTAAAGCCTTTAATATTCTTGGTTATAACAATGAATATGTCGAAGCAAGATTTGGCGGTATGCTAAACGCCTTTAAGTTTGGCGCTCCACCTCACGCTGGTTGTGCCTTTGGTCTTGAGAGAATATTCATGGTGCTTGAAGACGCAGAAAACATTCGCGATATTGTGGCATTCCCAAAGAATGGTTCTGGTATAGATTTGATGATGAGTTCTCCAAGCATAGTAGATCAAGCACAATTGGACGAAGCTCATCTTGCAATAGTCCCGGAGGAATAGTGAGATATGGGTGGGCGTATTAAAATCAAAAAGTTCAAACTAAAGACCTGGCAGCTTTTGATTCTTTTGGTGCCACTTCTTTTTATTGATGCAACGATGATGCGCGCCGACCATATTCGGATGACGGAACTGCGTGATGCGGTGCTAACTGCCGACGAAGAGAATGATGATGAAAAAATCGCAGCGACGCTTGCGGAGCTAAAGAGTTTTGTATTTTCTAATATTGTGATTAACGTAGTAGATGATAATGGCAACCAAAAAGTGATGTTTGGTACGGGGCCGTTCTATCTAGAACATCAGTATTTGAGGGCAGCAAACAAGGCTTTAGAAGAGGCTGAAAAAACCATAGCAAACGACAATAATCCAAATGGGAATATTTACGCGATGGCTGGGGAAGTATGCCGTCCACAGGCAATTGCTAATGGTTGGGCATGGGATAACCCAAATTATATTAATTGTATGATGACGGAAATTCAAAAGTACCCATCGTCTGAAGATTTGCAGGATCAGATTATTGCAAGTTTACCATCTACGGAACTTTATCGTCATAATTATGCTTCGCCGATGTGGGCACCAACCTTTACAGGGTTTATGTTACTGATCACACTGATTATAATTGTTGTAATTTTTATAAGGGTAGTAATCTGGGCGGTTTTGCACATTTCTCTGTTATTTATCCGATAATCTCTAAAAATCTCTAAAATTCCTCTTGACAATTACTCTGTGGGGTCATAAGATAAGAATATATTAACTTAAGGAGGAAGCTTAAATGGCTTACGAACATACCAATGGCAAGGGAGTAAAGTACTACCTTCACAAATCTGAAGTAACTCTACGTGGTGGCAAACCTCAGACTATCTACTTCTTCACTAAAGACGAAAAAGGTGGCAAGGGTACCCCATGTGATCTCCCAGCTGATCGTATCGTTTGCGAAAATCCACGCAATGGTTTCTTGACTCTCAAGAAAAAATAATCAGTGCGCAAGTTAATTAGGTGCAAGAAAAAGAGCCTCTAGGGGCTCTTTTTCATGATATAATTATTTGAGTGGGGATGTAGCTCAGTTGGTTAGAGCATGCGTCTTATACACGCAGTGTCCCTGGTTCGAGTCCAGGCATCCCTACCACCGTAGGAACCGAATAAAAAGAGAGCTCGCTCTCTTTTTTGAGGTGACGCCCGGGGGGAGTTTTTTGCGGAGCAAAAAACTACCAGAGCATTAGATTTTCGCAAAGCGAAAAGCCTACCAAGTGTTATAATATAACCATGAACAAAATAGCTACATTTTTTCGTAAGATCCAGTACCGTCTAAAGCACGGCTTTTTTACGGTAGAAAATGTAGTTTTGATGCTGGCGATTTTTCTTTGTTTGATGTGGGCGTTTAAATCGATTGAATCAATGACCAAAAACTGGGAACTCTCCGAACGCCTTAATGCCGAGAAGCGAAGTTTGGAGCTTTTGAAAATTGAGACACAAATGGCGGAGCTAGAAAATGAATATTATAATTCGGCGGAATACCAGGAACTAATGGCTAGGAAATTGGCCAATAAGCAATTAGCAGGTGAGCACATGGTGTACTTGCCAGAGAATAGCGAAGAGGCTAAAAATAAGCACAGAGAAATTGCCAAAGCATCTGTAGAAAAAAGTTACACCAATTTTGAAAAGTGGATGATGTATTTATTCCCGTCTCGCTAAAAACTTATGCTATAATTAGGTTATGAAAAAACGCAGTGGGTTTACTTTAATTGAGGTTGCAATTTTCTTGGCGATTACGGGCGCCCTTTTTGTAGGCGTCGCGGTGGGCACGAGCAACTCAGTTTATCAGCAGCGTTTTACTGATTCGGTGCAAAATTTTGCAGAGTTTTTGCGTAGTGTTTATTCGGAGGTCTCTAACCCGCAAAGTAACGGTAAAGGCCAGAGCAACAAGGCGCTTTATGGTAGATTGATTACGTTCGGCGAGACTAGCGCTAGCAGTGCTACCGGATACAAAGTTTATGTGTATGATGTAATTGGTAATGTGGCAGGAGATTACGGTTTAGGTTCAAGTAATTTGCAAACTATTTTGGCCAACCTTAACGTAAAGGCAATTATTAGTGGTGATGGTTATAACGGTTTAACTAGAAGTTATTCAACAAAATGGGGGGCAGCTATCGAAAACGCTGGTTCTTCAACTGGCTATAGGAGTGCTTCGGTGCTGATCGTGCGTCATCCACGTTCGGGTACTATATACACTCTGGTGGCTCCGAATAGGGTAGTGAAAGTACAGGAAGCCTTTAATAATAACAACAACCCCGAGAATCCTCTTAAAAATGCGTTAACGGCGAACTGGTTTTCTTCTAATCAAA
Source organism: Candidatus Saccharimonadota bacterium (assembly GCA_017557865.1). Lineage (GTDB taxonomy): Bacteria > Patescibacteriota > Saccharimonadia > Saccharimonadales > Saccharimonadaceae > Nanosyncoccus. Next base: position 12,534 of record JAFYXW010000003.1, on the reverse strand, counting down.
TAGATTTTTGTATTAGCCCGGAGCATGGCGGTGAAAGGCGACAAGATGTAAGGATTATCAAGGATGCGCGTAATGCATCCGGTGTAGAGATTATTGCGCTAGATGACATTGCTCAGAATGCTTGTCGTCAGTAAAAAGATTATGCTATAATATATGTATGCCACGAAGAAAATCGAAGGAAGGTTTTACCATGGTTGAAATATCTTTGTCGATTGCGCTAATAGCAGTATTAGCGCTTGCTATCGTGTTCATTATTTTAAACACAATAGCATCTTTCCGGCGAGGACTAGTTTTGAACGACATTAATACTACGGGTATGGCTTTAGTAGATGATCTTCGTACCTCGGTGCAAAACTCTTCTTTGCAACCGTTTGAGAGTGACTGCCAGAAGGTTAACGGGAACCGAACGGCTTGTGTTAGCGACCATGCGGCTAAGTTTGTGATGGTAGTGAAAAAAAGCAGTGATTTCACTGTGGCTGGTAAAAAATTGAATGATATTCCAATATACGGTGCGTTTTGTACCGGCAAGTATTCTTATATTTGGAATTCCGGATATTTTTGGGCAGAAAACACTACTAAGCCAAATGGCGTGAATCCGGTTAAAATTACTTATCTAAATAAAAACGGCGCAAAGGCCACAAAAACAGACTTTAGACTACTAAAAATTCGTGATGATTCGAGAGCGGTTTGCGTGTCTGCGTTTAAGTCTAACTATAATACAAACTTCCAAAATACCTTTGCAGGGACATTTGATATTACTTCGTATGCTCGGGTGTCTGAGGAACCAATTGAACTTTTGGACCAATCTTTAGCCATTTATAATTTAACTGCATCAAAGCCGGCAGAAAACACTAAAGGTGACAATTGGTTTTATAATGTTTCGTTTATTCTAGGTACGATTAAGGGTGGTGCAAATATTAAGACTAGTGGCAAATCTTGTTCGGCACCAAACGACGTCGCAACGGAAGCATTTGAATATTGCGCAATAAATAAATTTAATTTTGCCGTGCAGGCGAATGGAGATTAATATGATAAGACAGCAAAAACAGTTTAAAGAAGGGGCGGCATCGTTCTTTATCGTGGCGATTTCCACGATGATTTTGATGATCATCGTAACTAGCTTCGCGGCTATTATGATATCCGAGATTACACGTTCTTCAAACGATGATTTGTCGCAGTCGGCGTACGATTCGGCAATGGCTGGCGTAGAAGATGCTAAACTCGCATTTGCTAACTACAGAAAATGTCTAGAAAGTGGCGCGACGGCAGATAGACCTTCTAACTATGAGGCCCAGCCAACCTGCGACAATATTGTTTGGATGATGGAGCGTGAGAATACAAGATGCGATATGGTAGCCTATATTTTAGGCCGTGTGAAGGATGCGGATGGGTCCGTGCCGGTAAGCGACAAATCTGGCGATACAAAAAGCAATTATAACCAAGCCTATACTTGCGTAACAATGGAAGGCAATCTTACTAATTACCGCGCTTCGCTCGATTCGACAACTTCTGAAAAAATAGTCAAAGTATCGCTAGATGATAGTGTGGCTGCATCGAGAATCAAGAAAGTAAGGATTAAATGGTATTCACAGCGCGGTGGCGAAACCTATAATTATACAAACTTCTCTAATAACAAAGTAGTATTTAGCCCGACATCTTTGTCTAGTGCTTCAGTGCCACCTACACTTCAAGTACAATTAATTCAAACTGCAGGAACCTTTAGTATAAGTCACTTTGAGGCTGTTGATGTTGGCGGAAACAAAACTGATCGTGCGACGATGTACTTGGTGCCAACCGATAATGCTGGGGCAGCCAAAGCTACAAATGCCGATTCGTATAAGGGCATTTATAATGGTTCGGCAAATGTGCTTTCCGCTGCGCAAGTAGTAAGCACCAATAATCGTGATAGCAAAAATTTGCCTTTTGTAGTTTATTGTAGTGGCGCAGACGATTATGCCTGTGTAGTGGATATATTGTTACCGGATCCGATTGGTGGGGCTAGGAGCAGTAAAACCTTCCTCTTTGTAGTAACGACGCCATATGGCCAACCAGCTACGGATTTTGAGATGGAATTTTACTGTGCAGATAACGATGTTTGTTCTAGACAACTCGATTTAGCAACTGGTACAGAAAAGGATTCTTCTATAGCAAATCTAAAAGGTATGCAAGTTAACGTAGATTCTACTGGGCGTGCCAATGATCTATATCGTCGTGTAGAAGTAAGGCTAGAAGCCACCAACACAAGCTTTAAGTTCCCAATGTATGGTATTCAATTATTGAACTCTAGTAATGGTGATAATAACCTTGATAAGAATTTCAGTGTCCAGAAGGAATGGAATTTTTAACTATTGCTTTTTCACGCTATTTGGTATATAATAAATAGCGTGATGTCGCGGGGTAGAGCAGCCTGGTAGCTCGTTTGGCTCATAACCAAAAGGTCGTTCGTTCAAATCGAACCCCCGCCACCAAAATCAGCCTAGATTACCCCCCAATCTAGGCTGTTTTTGTGAGATTCTTTGCCGCGGTTTTGATAGCGGCACCAAAAGATGTAGAGACGTGTGGAATATTTGCAAGCTCTGACGCGGTGATACGGCTACGAATGGCCAGAGCGATTTCGCCAGACAGAGCGCTAGCATTTGGCGCGACGATGGTAGCACCAATAATGTGGTTGCTGCTGTCGGCGAGAAGTTTAACAAAACCATAGCACGGTTGGTGAATTTTGCCGGCAAAGGTGTCTTTTAACTCAACGAGAGATTTTTTGCATTTCTTGTCTTGCTTTAGTAGGTCATATTCGTTTGCACCAATGACAGCAACTTCTGGGTTGGTATTAATAACACGAGCAAAGCCAACGAAATCAATTGGGTTTTTTGTGCGATGAATTAGATTAGAAGCTAGGAGATTGCCTTCGTACTCGGCAAGTTCAAAGGAAGAGTTTTTGGTGTTAACACAATCGCCAACGGCGTAAATGTTTTTGGCGGAAGTTTGAAAACCTTTGTCTACAATAATGCCAGCATTTTTGTAATTTACGCCGGCGTTTTCCAAGCCACAGTCAACGGTAGGTTGAGAACCGGTGGCAAGGACAATGCAATCAACGCGAACCATTTTTTCGCGGCCATCAACGTTGAATACGACGCGTTTGCTAACATTATCTTGTTCCAAAGCAACGACTTTGCTACCGGTAAGTACCATCATGCCTAGTTCGTTTTCGAAGTATTCTTGGATAGTTTTGCCAACTTCTTTATCTTCGTTTGGAAGAAGATGAGAAGCACGTTCCATAATAAGGACTTTGGCGCCGAGTTCGGCAAAATAGGCAGCAATTTCACAACCAGAAGCACCGCCACCAACTACGAGCGCAGCTTTTGGCAAACGGCGAGATCTGATAGCGGTAGCAGGAGTTAAGTAATTAACGGCATCAAGCCCAGCGATTTCGTTGGTTTTGAGATGGGCACCAGTAGCAATAATAAAGTGGGCTGCGGTAATTTGTGTAGAGCCTACGACGATAGTGTTGCTATCGATAAAATTGGCATAGCCTTCAAAACAGCTGATGCCGGCAGCTAGGAAAGATTGTTTGTACTCGTCGCTAAGAATCGAGGAGATGCCTTCGCTGTGAGAAACGATAGTAGGAAAATTGAAATGAGCATCCTGCGTGCTGGTTTCTGGTGAATTAGATAATTTAGAAAAAGTGTGTGCAAAATCTAAACTAATGCCATAAGGCACATCGCGTGAGTTGACGGCGGAACCGCCAAAACTTTCGCCTTCTACAATGGCGACTTCTTTTTTTGCTTTAGCAAGGGCAAGGGCAGTAGTAGCACCGGCAGGACCACTGCCGATTACAATATAGTCAAAATCAAATTTCTTACCCATTTTATATTATTTTATCACGATTTTTATAAACATAAGCCAAATCTGGATTATATTTTTTGGCTTCGCGAGCGACTATACGCGTGAGATCTTTTTCTGTAACGACGTTTTTGCCTTTTAAGGCTTTCTTGGTATCAGCGATAATGTTATCAACAAAAGAGACAGCAGCGCCTTCGGGCACACCGATGCCTTTTAGGTCGATTTTGAGTTCGCGTGCAATATTCTTTTCGAGAGTGCTATCCATAGTAAAATCCTAGATTAAACATTGTGAGCGCGAGTAGTAAAAAGCCAATACAAATAGCGATGCGATAAAAAGTTTCATTCTTGACGCGGCTACGTTGTATTTCGGCGAGGTTGTGCCCAGTATGGAAAAGATGATGGTAGAAAAAGAGTGGAGAAATAGCAATGACGATATAAAGAAGGACAAATAAAGGCCGTGGGACTTCGGTAGTATTTGCTAGTACAATGGCAGTAGCTGCAAAGAGCGGAAAAGTAAAAATAAGTTCTGGGATGCTGGCGGTAAAACCAAGGACAAGCGCGTCGGAAGAAGTTTTGACGTTTTTGGCGTTGGCGGAGATTCTGTTTGCGAGTTTGCGCGAAATGAAAAGTTCGGTGCCGGCGCCTTTTCGAAAATAAAAGAAAAAGCTAGCAATGCTAAGGGCTAAAAAGATTCCGACTAGAACCCACGGGAAAATTGTGCTGGTAAATGGGCCAATGTTAATGAAGAGATAAGAAAAAATGAGATAGAGCAAAAGAAAGATGACGGACAAAAATAGTTCTACGCCAAGAATGTAATAAATAGAAAGACCATCGGCTTTTCTGGACGAACTTTTACCGGAAGCATAATGATAAAAAATCGAAAAAATACCAGCTGGAAGTTGGAAAAGACAATAAGTAAGCATGGCCAAAAAGACGATTTCTAAAGATATGAAAATGCCCATGCTTAAATTATACCATGTAAGGGGTTGTAATTCTAGCAGCAAATTGTTAGTGAATAGGCATGAAAAAAGTTTTATTAAGTTTTGCGGCAGTGGGGTTCTATAGTTTAGCTTTTTCTCAGGTTTGTTTTGCCACTCAACTTCCAGAAATTTTTATAAAAGCCGTCAATCCGGGTTATACGGTAGATGGCGTAAGCAATGTTGGAGAGATGATAGAAATTGCGACCACCTCCGACGCACCTGTTTCGCTCGCCGGCCTTTCAATAGGCTATACTAACTCCAGCGGGAATTTTATAAGTCTGGTAGAATTTCCCGAGTACAGTTGGATGACTGGCGAGAATATCCTCCTTCGTTTAGCTAGCTCGCCAGGTCACGAGCTAGCAGCCTTGAACTACACTAAGACTTTGGCGTTTAAGGCTGGTCCGTTGGAAATTCGGCGAGGAGAGGAAATTATAGATACTGTGTGTTGGACTGGCAAAAACGATTGCTACCCCGAATTTAAATCGGCTAGCCCGACAACATTAGTAAGAAATTTGGAAACGGGTGAGTTTGAACACGTGGCGGAATATGAACCGATATATCTTGAGGAGAATTATCGCGTGGAGGGTAAAGGCGGGGAAGCGGAAACGCCGCCGAGTCAGTGCAAGGGTTTGATGTTTTCGGAAATTTTGAGTTATTACGATAGTTCGCAAGCTGAACAATTTATAGAATTTTATAATTTTTCGTCGGAGCAGATTTTGTTAGACGGCTGTCTTTTAAAATACAAAAATAAAACTTATCCTTTGAGTGGGGTGATAAAGCCAGAAGGATATTTGGCAAGATATTTGGGGGATTTTAGACTTACCAAAAATCCAACGAATTTTAACACGTTAGAAATTATAGATGTGAATGGCGGAATTGTAGATAAATTGGAATATCCAAATGGGCAAAGAAAGGGCGCAGCGTTTGCGTGGGTGGGGTATGACGGTGCTGGCCAGGAGATTTGGCACGTGACTTACGCTCCGACGCCAAACGGGCCAAACAATTACCAGGAATTTAAAAATTGTGAGGAGGGAAAAGTATTAAATCCAGAAACTGGGAACTGCGTAAAAGCTACGACGGTGAAGGAAAAAGTTTGTAAAGAAGGGTATACACTAAATGAGGAAACTGGACGGTGCAAAAAAATCAAAACAAAAGAAAACAACGGCGCAGATTATAAACTCGAAAAAGAAGAATTTAAAGAGAGCTCGTCATTTGTGGCAATATTTGCAGTGATTGGTGTAGTGGCGCTAGGTGTTATTTACGCGATTTATGAATTTAGGAAAGAGATTCTAAAGTTTTGGCGTAAAGTTTTTCAACGAGTTCGGCAAACACTGCATCACGTGTTTGGTCGCCATTAATGTTGATTAGAAGCCCCAACTCTTTGTAGTGTTGTAAAACTGGCGCAGTTTTGGTGCGGAATTCCTCAAGGCGGGTGCGGAAAATTTCAATGTCTTTGTCATCAGCACGGTCGCCACGATCGCCCAAAGTCTTGGCGACGTCAAAACGAGTTTCGGCGTCGGCTTCGGAAATATTGAGTAAAATTACAGCTTTGATTTCGTGGCCACCACTAGCAGCAGCAGTCATAACGGCGTCTTCTTCGCCGTACCAGCGGCCGATAGACGATAGGATCAAAGGATAGTCAAAAAGGTCACGACGTTCAAAATATGGCAAAACCCATTCATAAAAGACATTAGTAGGAATGAGGGCGCCTTTATCGGAATAAGATTTCTTGGTGTTTTCTTCCATAGCGCGGATAATCAAACCTGAAGATAAGAATTTGCCGCCGATTGCTTCGGCGAGGCGAATACCTTGAGTGTCTTTGCCAGACATTGGCAAGCCAAAAATGTTGATAGAGCCCGTACCGAGCCAAGCTTTGATTGCTTTAATTTTCTCTTCCATAGTTTTATTATAGCAAAAAATAGTAGCAAGGAAAAAGTCCCGACGATAAAACTGTCAGGACTTTATATGAAAGATATTTAACTTTATGAGGCGATGCTTTCCGCCTTCTGTTTGATTTCGTTAGGAATATTTTTCCAAATTCCTTTGTTGGCAACATGCCACTGGCCCTCATCGGCGTTGTATGTTGCTACAAGAGTCTTCTGCCCGGGAGCAGTTCTCTTTTTGTAGACCTTTGCGATCTTTTCTTTGAAGTCAACAAAGAAATTGAATTCTTTTTTCGTTTTCGACTCGCGATATTTTTTTGTCTGCGAATCACGATATTCCTTGTTAAGTTTCTGGTTATCTTTCATAAGATTCCCCCCTGTATTGTATATATTTCCCTCAGAAATTTTTGAGGGATTTTCTAATTATACAGGAAAAACATAATAAAGTCAAGCGTTTTTGTGGTGCAATTAGCACTCTTTACATTTTAGTGCTAATTTTATATAATTAAGCTATGGAAATTACCGAGCGCCAAAAGCAAATTCTAAGTCAAATAATAGAGGAATATGCTGAAACAGCTTCGCCGGTGGGCAGTGTGACGATGGCTAAACTTTTTGGTGTTTCGCCAGCAACTGTGCGAGCAGAAATGGCGCGACTTGAAGCCTTGGGACTAGTAGCACAACCGCACACTTCTGCAGGACGGGTGCCAACTGATGCTGGCTACAGGTTTTATGTGAATAATTTAGTAGAGAATAAAGATGAGGTTGAACCAGCCTTGGAACGCGGCACGCATGCTTTGGAAGTGCGGGTAAGTTCGCAGTCTAGAGCCGATGCAGCAATTCGCGGTGCGGTGGATTCTTTGGTGGAGCTAACTGGTAATCTTGGTCTCGCCACAATTGACGGGCAATTATATCTTTCTGGTATTTCAAGGCTTTTCACGCAACCAGAGTTTGTAGATACGCGTCGAGTACAGGCAGTGGCAAAACTATTAGACAACTTGGAGCCTTGGCTTCGCGAGGCGGCGCCGGGTGAACCACTAAATATCTTTATTGGGCAGGAAAACCCAATCGGCAAAAACTCCGAAGTTTCGCTAATAATTTCTAAGTTCCGCTCGCCGTTTTCGGACCGGAGCTATATTGGGGTGCTTGGCCCAACTAGACAAAATTATTCACGCGTGATGGCCTTGGTAAGGCGTGCTGGTAATATGTTGGAGGAGGTATTATGAAAAAAGATGTAGAAAAAATTACCGAGCTAACAAACGATCTGCAGCGGACACGAGCAGATTTTGAAAATTTTCGTAAACAAGTAGAAGCTCAGAAGGAAAATGAGAAAAAAGCCGTAAAACTAGCGACGGTTTATAAAGTTTTGCCACTACTTGATGATATCGACCGTGCCGTAAACACATATACAGAATTAGAACCACTTAAAAAATCGTTGGAAAAATCTTTAAAAGATTTGGGTCTTGCTAAAATCCCAGCCGATGAAACTGTAGAGTTTAACCCAGATTTGCATGAAGCAGTAATGGCTGAGGGCGAAGGCGAAAAAGAAGTAATCGCTGAAGTTTTGCGCCCAGGATATTACTACGAGTCGGAAATATTACGCCCGACCATGGTAAAGGTAAAGCGGGTTTAACTTTACTTTTTTACAGATAAGTGGTAAAATTATTAGAATAATTAAAGGATATACATAAATGGCTGAATATAAGTTGGCGCTTAAAAAGCGTGAATTAACTGGAAAAAAATTGAAAAGTCTAAGAGAGAAAGGCTTAATCCCATCTGTAGTTTATGGTGGTAAAGAGCCAGTTCTTGCTACTTCCGAATATGTAGCTACCGAGAAGGTACTTGGACTTGCAGGTTATCACTCTCCTGTCGATCTAGATATCGAAGGGAAAAAATCTCTTGCTATCGTTAAAGATGTCGCAATTGATCCAGTTTCTCGTAAAATTTTGAACGTAGAATTCCAAGCAATTAAGGCAAACGAAGTCGTAGAGGCTACTACCCCTATTGTAATCGTAAACTTTGAGGCTTCTGATGCTTCCAAACTTTATCATTTTGCAATGACTCAAGCAATTGAAGAGATTGATGTTAAGGCAAAGCCTGCCGATCTTCCAAAAGATATTGAAATTGATGCATCTGGTCTTACCTCTATTGACGATAAGATTACCGTTGCTGATATCAAACTTGCTGAAGGCGTAGAACTTGCTAATAAGGAACTAGATCCGGAGCAGGTAATCGCTTCTTTGTACGACCCAGCTGCTGAAGCTGCTGCTCGTGAAGCCGAAGAAGCTGCTGCTGCCGAAGAAGCAGTTGACGCCGCTGATGTTCCTTCCGACAACGGTTCTAAGCCAGAAGAAGCTGAAGCTAGCGAAGAAAAAGCTGAATAATCACAGTTTGACTTACAAAATCCCCTCTCTAAAGAGGGGATTTTTGGTCCTAGTAGACAAAACTGGTTTTTTGTGGTATAACTAAAAGAGGAGGGGGAGTAGTTTACATCTTACGGAAGGGGGAACAAAAATGTCCAGAAGAGAACCTAATTATATTGATCTAGTCATTTTAGAAAATGAACTAATGTTAAAGAAGGATGCTCTCTATGATGAATGGCAAAAGCTTAACAAAATAGAGAATGAGTATTATAAAAGGTATAAATATGCTGGAGACCAGTATTTCCAGCAGAAACATGAGCTTTGGGAATTCAAAGAAGAAAAGAAGAAGCTCATATTAGACAAACGCTACCACGACTTGACTTCAATAAACGAAAAAATTCAGGTTGCAAAGCAAATTCTGGACGAGACCGAAGAACATTATTTAGAGGCTCAGACGGAATTTGCCGAGAAACAGGCTGAACGTGATAGAAAACACGAAAAGTTCCATGAGGCTCTTGACGAATGGAAAAGCGTCAAAGAGAAAATGGATAACTTTACAACAAAATCACCCCCCTCTACTTAAAAACCGCAAAAAACCGACGTAAGTTTACGTTGGTTTTTTCTTGGTTTAAACTTTTAGGACGTCGGTGTTAGCGACGAGGCGGGCTTTGAAGGCAGCTTTGGCTTCTTCGGCATTGTCGTTATTGCCCTGCCAGGTAAAGAGGGCTGGATCTTGCAAAGCGCGAGCGAAAGAGAAAGTGACTGGCCAGGCAAATGGTCCATTTTTGATGACGGCGGCAAGATTGTCGGTGGCCTGCTCGACGGTTTGTCCGCCAGAGAGGAAGACTACGCCGGCGAGGTCTTTTGGCACGTAGTTTTTAAGGACTTCGGCAGTAGCGCGGCCGACTTCTTCGGGAGTAGACCCAGTTTCATATTGTTTGCCAGCTAGTACCATGTTTACCTTTAAAATACAGGCGCGGAGATTTACATGCCAGTTAGAAAGCTCGGTGAAGAGAGCGCGCAAGATTTTGCCGGTAACAGAGACGGAACGATCCAAAGTATAGTAACCATCGTAAACGACTTCTGGCTCGACAATTGGGACTAACCCGGCGGATTGGCACCTGTAAGCATATTCGGCCAGAATGCGACAGTTTTCGGCAATGCACTCGTCTGATGGGGTAGAGTCTGTAATATTAAATGCAGCGCGCCATTTGGCAAAGCGAAGCCCCATAGCGTAGTATTCTTTAAGACGATCTTCCAAACCATCTAGGCCTTTGGTGTATTTTTCTTCGGTGCCTTGCCAGGATTCTAGACCCTGATCTACTTTAATTCCAGGGATAATGCGATGTGAAATTAAATAATCCACGATACTTTCGCCATCATCCATAAAATCGCGGGCGGTTTCGTCGAACAAGATTATGCCGTTAACATAGCGTTCTAGGTCGGTGGTAGTAAAGAAAAGATTACGATAATCGTGACGATTTTCAAAAGTGTCCGGAATATTAAGCTGAGCAAACTTTTTTTCAATTGACCCGCCAGATTCGTCGGCGGCCAAGATGCCTTTGCCGGGCAAAACGAGATTAGCGGCAATTAATTCTAGATTTTCTTCGGGATTGAAATTTTCGTTGATAGCTTCTAGCTCGGACAGTGATAATACCGAGTTTAGTGTTGAGTTTTCGATATTGACGCGGGCTAGACGAAGGCTTTCCTCGACGGTTTTGCCAAGGACAAAACCACCCAGGATGGTGCCTGCCATAATGGAATAAGCCGAGAGGTGGGTGAGTGTATCGATGCGTTCTATAGTAATTTTTTCGTGAGACTCAAGGTAAGAAAGTTGATCCGCTGAAACAAAAACGACTTTTTCGGCAGGGAAATCTGGCAAAGTCGTGACGTTTTCGGCAAAGATGAGATCGGCGCGGTGTGCCAGCCCTAGAAGCGCTGGATTTTCGTTGTTTTTAAGATATACTACCAATTTAGTGTTTGGTGATGAATTTAGGAAAGCAGAGATTCTAGAAATAGTTTCTTCGCCAAAGTCAGCAGAACGATCTAAATAGAGGTAATCTACAGGGGTATCATTGGTTGGCGCGATAAACTGAGTGCGCGAAAATTCACTTGGGACAAAGTAGGTAACGCCGCCGTCGGCGGATAAAATATAGCGATAAGTAGAGGCCGGACTGCTTTTTACTGGGCCGTCGTCATTAAAACAAAAGTCTGAACCAGAAATAGAGCTAGGCACGCCCATTTTCGAAAGGACTTCTAGAGATACGGCGGCGCCGCCAAAGTTGCTGCTACGGCCAAAAAAGTGATGAGTAGAAGTGTTAAAACTAAGATTTAGCCAGCGTGTATCAGAGCTGTCGGTTTCGAAATCGTCGCTTCTGGTATCGAGATTTAGATAAACGTCCTTTAGGACATTGCCCACTATCAAAATATTCATAAGAATATTATATCACGCCGAGGATGCCACGCAAGGCGTAGGCGGTGTCTTCGTGATTTCTTACGGTGATGGTGTCGATGCCCATTTCAACTACTGGGTAATCGTTGCCGCCAGGCTGAGTCATATCACCAAAATAGAGAATATCGGATTTTTCAACATGCAGCTCTTCTAGGAGATGTGTCATGCCAAAGGTTTTGTTCATACCTGGAGTGATGGCGTTAATAGAGGTGGTACCACCGATTTCGTAATCGAATTCTGGAGAAATTTCTTTGCAGCGAGCCACGATTTTTTCGCGTTTTTTGTGGTCTGGGTCCCAAGCGTATTTTTCTTCGGTGCCAGCTTTTTGACCAAGCGCAGAGAAGGTAACCTGAGAAAGGCGGTTTTCGATAATTTCATCACCTGGCTTCAATTTGTCTTCTTCCCAATAGCCGGTTTCGCGAGCGGCCTGTTCGATAGTAGCGGTAATTTTGGCAACTTGTTCTTCTGTAAGTGGGTAATTATAAACTTGTTCCCAATCATTTTTTTCGATGTTAAAGCGGTAATATTGGGTGCCTTGAGCGACAAAAAGATGCAAATGCTCAAGCTGCTCTGGCGTAGGGTTTGGTAACTCATTGACGATTTGGATCAAGAATTGATCAAACTTTTGGCCAGAAATTGGGCAAACTTCAAAATGGTCGAGGCACTTTACTAGTAAGTCGGCAATTTCGCTCGTGATTGGCGTTTTTGCTACGTTTAAAGTTTGGTCAATATCAAATGCAAGTATCTTTTTCATGATATAATAATAACATGAAAACTTATATTGTGGGCAACTGGAAGTTAAATTTCACCGTAGGTGAATCTTCCATCTATCTTCATAAACTATTAAAAAAGGTGCCGATTATTCGGGACGTGGAAGTGGTGGTAGCACCAACAGCGCTAGCCTTGCAACCATTGTCGCTTCAAATCGACCGTCACAAGATAAAAATGGCAGCACAAAACGCCTTTTATCGCGATTACGGTGCTTACACAGGGGAAATTTCCTTTGATCAGCTACGCGG
>JAFYXW010000024.1 GCA_017557865.1 Candidatus Saccharimonadota bacterium | reverse complement strand
CTTGGTGGCTCCGGTCGGACTTGAACCAACGACACAAGGCTCTTCAGGCCTCTGCTCTACCAACTGAGCTACAGAGCCACTATTTCTACATTGTAGCACACTTGTGCTATAATTAAAAGTATGAAAAGAATCAATACTTCACCTATTTCTGGTGCGCAAGAACTCTTGCCAGCCAAGCAAGCTATTTTTGATAAACTTAAAAATACAATCAGTGAAGTATATCATGCTCATGGGTTTTTAAATATTGAAACACCTACAATTGAGCGACAGGAGATTCTGCTAGCCAAGGCTGGTGGTGATACCGAAAAACAGATTTATAAAGTGGTAAAAACTGCCGAGGCGGCGGATGCAGCTGATCAGGCTCTAAGATTTGATCATACCGTGCCGCTAGCTCGCTACGTAGTAGAGCACGAAAATGATTTGGTTTTTCCTTTTAAAGTTTCACAAATCGGGCGTAATTTCCGGGGTGAACGTGCACAAAAAGGACGTTTCCGTGAATTTTATCAATGTGATGTAGATATTATCGGGCGTGGTAATTTGCCAGTCTATTATGATGCGGATGTAATTTCGGCGTCGCTTGATGCAATTTTGGGTTTTGGTCTAGATACTCCAGTGCTTGCCCGTATTAGCAACCGCAAAATTTTGAGTGGTATGATTCTGGAGATGGGGCTCGAGAGTAAATCCACGGATATTTATAGCATCATCGACCACTCCGAAAAGGTTCCTTTTGAAACCACCGAAGAAGCTTTTGTTGAGATTGGTTTATCTGAAGCCGACAAGGCAAAATTCCTTAGTTTTATCGATATTCGCGGTGGCAAAGATTTTGTAATTTCAAAATTAAACAATCTTGGTATCAAAAACGAGATGTTTAATGATGGCGTAAAAGAACTAGAGACTGTGCTAGGTTTGCTCGAGGCTGCTGGATACAAAGAACAGATTGAAGCTGATATGAAGATTGTTCGTGGGTTAGACTATTACACCGGTACGGTGTTTGAATATGCTTTGCCAGAACATCAACAAGTTGGTTCGATTGGTGGTGGCGGACGCTACGATAATCTAACAGGTTACTTTACAGAGCAGGTTTTCCCTGGAGTAGGTAGCTCGATTGGACTTACCCGCTTATTTTATGTTCTAAATGAAAATAATTTACTAAAAAGTCAAGACGCCCAACCTTTGGACAAAGCAATTATTCCGATTTCAGAAAACGAAATTCCATATTCTTTAAATTTGGCCGAAGAACTGCGTAAGGGCAATACTAGTGTTACGGTAGTGATGACGGACAAAAAGCTTGGCGACAAGCTAAACTATGCTGCAAAAATTGCCAAATCTGGCATCGTGATTGGCGAAGAAGAAGTAAAAACTGGTCAATACAAAGAAAAGTTATTTACTATTTAACCCAGCATCCATATACATCATGACATCTTCGTAGGTGCCATTTGGGTTGAATCCGGAGAAGGTGTAGCTATTAAATTTAAAGTAAGGCATGCCAGACACTAGTTTGGAGGCTTTGGCTGCGCGTTCGATGATAGTTTCTAGAGGACGTTGCTCGTGGAAACATTTTTCAAAATCGTCGCTTAGCTCCAAGACTTCGCCTAGATATAGCCAGAAAGCTTCGCCGGCTTTGTCTAGATCATCAACGCCAGAAGTACCAGTAAAGAAGTTGTAATAGACTGCGTTAACGGCAAGATCGTAGTAGTCCCAGAAACGTCCTTCATCTTTGGCACAATAGGCGGCGATAGCACCGGTGCGGGAAGCTTCGGACTTGTGTGTGCCATATTCATAGAGGAAGTCGGTAAGGCGAATTTCCACTAGAATATCTTTTTCTTCGATGTATTCTTTGAAGCTATCTAGGTTTTCGACGATTGGGTTTTCAAAATAGATACAGTATGGACAGGCGAGGTCGCCATATATAATATAGTAGTTTTTGGCATCTAAATTGCCCATAGTCATGGCTTCATCCCAAACTAAGTCTGCGTTTGGAGTTTTGGCGGTCCGACTGATAATGATGGTAGCAATAAGTGCCACTACCACGGTGACGATTCCGAAAATTCTAAGTGCTTTTTGCACGTTCCTCCTTCTTCTGTAGATATTTTTCATTTACTATTGTAGCATAAGTTTCCACACCGAGACGCTTTAAGGACAAAATTGCGATGACGATAGCAAGCCAAGTAACAATAGTGGAAATAGCACCTGTAACGGCGAGGCCACCGGTAGAAAAGATGGCGCCAAGTAAAGGAGTAAGCAAAGTAGTACCGCAAGTAGGGCAACCAGCACCAAGGGCGATTAGGCCAGTAATGATGCCAGCTTTTTCAACGCTAGCGGAGTTGCTGGAGTTTTTGTCGGTACGCTTTTTATTCCAGAGTAGAACAATAAGTCCGATTAGAATACCCTGAAGTAAAGAGATCCCAAAAATTGGTAACCAATCTATGAAAAAGCGGTTAACGCCAAAAATGCCAAGAAAGTTGCTGCCGATGATTTTGAGACTGCCGGGAAAACCGATTGCCCCCATTAGTTCAAATTGAGAAAAACCTCCAGAAAGTAGGTTCATAAGTAATCCAAAGAACAAAAATGCTGGGATAAAACCGTACCAAAAGCGTTTTTCGTGAGTAGCCAGCAAAATACCTTTTGCCGCTAGCACGAACTCGTCTAGCCATTTCCTCCAATTCATAAAAGTATTATAGCATAAAAGTTGTGGTATAATATAGACATGAGGCTTTCAAAGAAATTTGATCAAGCTTTAACTGCGATGTTGATTTTTGTGGTCGCCCTAGTTTTTGGGGCGTTTCTTTCTTGGGGTGCAAAAAATACTTTTGCCGACAACGAAGACGGTATTTATGTGGAATCCGAAAATCACTTTGTGACTTTTTATGACAATGGTGAAAAATTGATTGTAAAAACTAATGCCGAGACGGTCGGAGAAGCCTTGTCGCGCGCAAAAATTATTCTTAGCGAAACAGATATCGTAGAACCAGCATTAGACACAAAAATCGACAGTGATTTCTTTATTAATATTTATCGTTCGCGACCAGTAATTGTGAGCGATGGCGTGACTGACAAATATATCATGACGGCAAGCTATGACCAGAGAACTATTGCAAACGAAGCGGGCTATGTAGTTTATGATGGCGATGAGATTGCCTTGGTTCCAAATAAAAACTTTTTGGAAACCGGCGCAGCCAGCCGCTATGAAATTACGCGCAACGGTGGTCGTACGGTCACCGAGGAGACTGAGATTCCGTTTACTGAAAGAACGGTCAAAGATTATAATATGGCGCCAGGCGAAAAAGAAGTTCGC
The DNA here is from genome assembly GCA_017557865.1 of Candidatus Saccharimonadota bacterium. GTDB lineage: Bacteria > Patescibacteriota > Saccharimonadia > Saccharimonadales > Saccharimonadaceae > Nanosyncoccus. The sequence continues at coordinate 13,209 of JAFYXW010000024.1, read as the reverse complement.
CAACTCGGCGAAGTCGGCATGAAGACATCTGTATATAATATATTGTACATAGATGGCAAAGAGGTGTCGCGCGAGTTAATCAGCGAAGAAGTTACTCGTCAGCCAGTAGAAAAAATCGTAGCAGTAGGGGCAAGTGCAATCGAACAAAAACCTTTGACCCCGATAATGGGCAGAAATCGTTATACAGTAACCAAAGAAGACGGTACGATTATTGAACGTCAGGAAACTTTCTACGATTTGAACATGGGCGTAGTAATCACATTTTGTGGGGTTAGCTATAGTATTCGCGAAGATGGTGTAAAAGTAGATCAGGATGGCTATGTGATGGTGGCAGCAGACCTTAGTCGTTATCCACGTTGTTCGGTAGTGGAGACTTCACTTGGTGCTGGTAAAGTATACGATACTGGTACTTTTGCGCTTTCAAATCCAGAACAATTTGATATCGCGACGGATTGGACGAACAGGGATGGCCGCTAAAAATAACAAGGCTCTTGGTCAACACTGGCTAAAAAATCGGGAGATTTTGGATGAAATTGCGGATGAAGCTAGCGCCCTTGATTTTGCCGAAAAATGCGTGGAAATTGGGCCGGGGCTCGGGACTTTGACCTCATCACTTTTGAAGCGTTTTAAGAGCGTAACGGCGGTAGAATTTGATACTAGACTAGCAGAGAATTTACCAAAATCTTTTCCTGGCAAAAATCTAGAAGTTATAAATGCAGATATTTTGAAATTTGATTTTTCGACGATTAAGGAACCGTATGTAGTAGTTGGAAATATTCCGTACTATATTACAAGCCCGATTATTGAAAAAGTTTTGAGCGTTTCGAATCTACCAAAGAGAGTGGTGCTTTTGATGCAAAAAGAGGTGGCTGAGCGAATTTTGGATGAAAAGGAAAGCGGGCTGTCTTTGTTTGTTAAAAATCGGGCAGATGTGGAGCCGGGAATCTTGGTGCCAAAAGAAGAGTTTACACCACCGCCAAAAGTGGATAGTGCAGTTTTAATTATGACTCCGCATGCGCCAAAGTACGACGACGAATTATTCAAATTTATTCGTTTAGCTTTTGTTTCGCCAAGGAAAAAGTTGTTACGCAATCTAGCCCCGTTAAAATCAAAAGAAGAACTGGTCAAAATTTTTACAGAACTTGGCATCAGTACGGACGCTCGCCCTGCAGATTTACATTTGGACACCTATTTTGCGCTATTTAGTGCTATAATGTAAATATGTTAGACATAAAATTTATCCGAGAAAACCTTGATTTGGTTGAAAAGTCGACCAGAGAAAAGGGTTATAAAGTCGATATTAAAGAAATTATCAAACTCGACGACGACCGCAAATCCGTTCTAGCAGTAGTGGAAGAACTCCGCAAAAAACGTAACGAAATCGCCGCCCAGATGAAAGGTGGCAAACCATCTGAAGAGTTGATTAAGGCAGGCAAGGCCATAAAAGACGAGCTAGCCGGTGAGGAGGCCAAACTTTCCGAGGCCGAAGAAAAGGTGAACGCTCTAATTAAGACCGTGCCAAATATTATTTTTGACGATGTGCCACTAGGTGGTGAAGAATGCTCTGTAGAGGTAAAGAAATGGGGCGAAAATAAGGAAAAAGGCGTAGATCACCTAGATTATGCAGTGAGCCGTGATTGGGTAGACTTTGAGCGTGGCGCAAAAGTAGCCGGCGCGAAGTTTTACTATCTAAAGGGTGGCCTAGCTTTGATTGAAAACGCGCTACTACAATTTGGTTTATCCAAAGTTTTGGAGCATGGTTTTACCTTTATGACCGTGCCAGACATGGTTTCGAGCCGCGTACTCGAGGGATGTGGTTTTAATCCACGTACTAGCGATCAGTCGGATGAATATTACATCGAAGGTGAAGATCTCGCGATGATTGCTACCGCCGAAATGCCACTAACTGGTTACCATATGGACGAAATTATCGACGAGGATAAATTGCCGCTTCTTTATGCTGGCTATTCAGCTTGTTTTAGAAAGGAAGCTGGTGCTTACGGTAAGTATACTCGTGGCCTCTTTCGTGTGCATCAATTTAATAAACTAGAAATGTATGTCTTTTGTTTGCCGGAACAATCAAAAGAAATCCATGAAAAAATCCTTGCAATCGAGGAAGATATTTGGCAGACGCTCGGTATTCCATATCATGTAATTAACATTGCGGCCGGTGACCTTGGTGCGCCAGCGGCAAAGAAATACGATGTAGAATACTGGTCTCCGGTAAACCAAAAATATCAGGAAATTACCAGCTGTTCGAACTGTACGGATTTCCAAGCTCGTTCGGTGAATGCAAGAGTACGCCGCAAAGACGGTACGGTAGAATTTGTGCATACTTTGAACGGCACAGCAATTTCGCTTGCTCGTACGATGGTAGCTTTGATTGAAAATTATGCAACTGAAGGTGGCAAATTAAAGGTGCCAGAAGCGCTTCGCCCATATCTAAATAATCAAGAGGAGATCTAAAATGATTGATAAAATTGAAATGACCGGCAATGAGTTTAAGATTGAAGATTCTTTTAGGAAATATGCCGAGAAAAAGATCGGGCGACTTGACCGCTATTTGCCACGTGGCGCCAAAAAAGATGTAATTGCACGCCTAGTAGTAGCAGAAATCGGTAAAAACAAGGGCGAAAAATACGAAGTAACTGTTGCGATGGATATTCCAGGTGGTAAAGTACTAGCCGCTAAGGATGAATGTTCTAATGTATTTGCTGGTGTAGATTTAGTAGAAGCTAAATTGATGGGCCAGATTCGTCGTTACAAACTAGAATCTCAACCACATCGCCAGAAAAGAAGTCTGAAAAATCTCTTTATTAAGAGAAAATAATATGATAAAATAGGGGGAAATAATTCCGTTTGGAGGTTTATGTCTAAAAGAGAAAAGAAGCCGAGCGACAAGCTCGCAGATAAGACCGCGCTGACAAAGTTTTTGCAAGGGGTTTTTGGTGACGCACAGAAAAAAGTTTTGAAGCGTCTTTGGAAAAAAACTCAAGAGATCAACAAGTTAGAATCAAAATACGAAAAGATGAGCGATAAAAAGCTCGCTGAACAAACGGAAATCTTTAAAAAGCAATTAGCAAAAAAATCTCTAGATGCGATTTTGCCAGAGGCTTTTGCAGTGGCAAGAGAAGCTTCTAAACGTGTTTTAGGGCTTCGTCCTTATGATGTACAGCTAATCGGTGGTATGGTTTTGCATGAAGGCGCAGTGGCTGAAATGAAGACTGGTGAAGGTAAAACTCTTGTCGCGATGCTTCCAGCCTATCTCAATGGTCTTACTGGCAAAGGTGTACACGTGGTGACCGTAAACGATTACCTGGCTCAGCGTGATGCGGGTTGGAATGGTCCAGTTTACGATTTTCTAGGTCTTTCGGTCGGCGTTATTATCAACAACGCATCATTTATTTACGACAAAGACTACGAAAACGAAGAGCACGACGACGAAAGATTTTCACATCTTAAACCATGTACTCGTAAAGAGGCTTACAATGCCGATATTACCTATGGTACTAATAACGAGTTCGGGTTTGACTACCTTCGCGACAACATGACAAGCGAAGTGCAATATCTTCGTCAAAGAGAACTCAATTTTGCGATCGTAGATGAGGTTGACTCAATCTTGATTGATGAAGCCAGAACGCCACTCATTATTTCTGCTCCAGCTGGCGATAATCCAGAGAGCTATTATCAATTTGCAAAGGTGGCATCAAGGCTTACTCCAGATGATTATATCTTTGATGAAAAGCGTCGTAGTGTCACTCTAACCGATGCCGGGATTGAAAAAGTCCAAGGTATTTTGGGAGTAGATAACCTATATTCTACCAAGAACACACGCATAGTTTATCATTTGGAACAAGCAATTCGCGCAGAAATTGTCTTTAAACGCGATAAAGATTACGTAGTCACAAATTCTGGTGAAGTTATTATCGTAGATGAACACACTGGGCGCCTTATGCAAGGTCGTCGTTATAACGAAGGCTTACATCAGGCAATTGAAGCCAAAGAAGGTGTGGCCGTAAAACAAGAATCAATGACGCTCGCAACAATTTCCTTCCAGAACTTCTTCCGTTTGTATAACAAACTCTCCGGTATGACCGGTACGGCCTTTACCGAGGCAGAAGAGTTCCAACAGATTTACGCACTCGATGTAATTCAAATTCCACCAAATCGTCCAATTGTTCGTGTAGATAAGGATGATTTGATTTACAAGACCAAAGCTGGCAAGCTAAAAGCTATTGCTACAGCGGTAAAGGAATATCACGAAAAAGGCCAACCAGTGCTAGTAGGTTCTGGTTCGATTGCCAACAACGAGGAAATCGCACGTTATCTAGACGGGTTTGGCCTCCCATACGAGATCTTGAATGCTAAAAACAACGAACGTGAGGCTGCAATTATTGCAAAAGCCGGTGAAAAGGGTGCTATTACACTTGCTACCAACATGGCGGGTCGTGGTACCGATATTAAGCTTGGCAAAGGCGTAAAAGAACTAGGCGGCCTAGTAGTAATTGGTTCAGAGCGTCACGATTCCCGTCGTGTTGATAATCAGCTTCGTGGTCGTGGTGGTCGTCAGGGCGATCCTGGTACTACACAATTCTTTGTATCTTGTGAAGACGATTTGATGCGCATTTTTCAAGGCGACAGAGTAAAAATGTTGATGACTAGACTCGGTGTAGACGACGATACGCCAATCCAGACCAGGGCAATTTCTAGAACGCTTGAAGCTGCGCAAAAGCGCATCGAAGGTTTTAACTTTGATTCACGCAAAAACGTGGTTCAATACGATAACGTGATTAACCGTCACCGTAGAGTTGTTTATATGATGCGCCGCAAGATTTTGATGGGCGATGATATTTATCCAGAAGTCAAACGCTTAATGCGCGATGAGGTAAAGATGCTTACTGAGTTTTCTTCGCGTGTAAACAAGAATTTTGACGAAGAGTTTAAGGCAGTATTCGACTTTGATGATAACTTAATTCACGAAATTGGTTTGAAGCGCAAAGAAAAAGAACGCGAAAAACTAGCGCTAGAAGCAGTAGAAGAAGCCTACCATAAGAAAGAGCAAGAATTTACCGCCGAAACAATGCGTAAAGTTGAACGTGAAGTATATCTAAAGGTGCTTGATATGCTCTGGATGCAACATCTTGAGAATATGCAGCATCTCCGTGAGGGTATTCACTGGCGCAGCGTAGGCCAGCGTGATCCTTTGGTGGAATATAGAAGTGAATCGCAAAAACTCTTTGACGGTTTGCAAAGGAACTTGCGTGAGGAGGTTTTGAAGATTCTACTTACTATCACCCCAGCCGAAGCTAGAGCCGAAAATGTAACCGATGGCGAAGAATACGAGTCTGAACTTACCAAGATGGCAGAAGCGCAAACCGAAAAAGGTGTAAATGAAATCTCTAAGGGTGAGAAAAACTTGGATAGCGAGTTCAAGAAAAAATCAACCAAAACTAAATCTGCTACCAAAAAGGCTAGCTCGAAACGTAAAAAATCGAACAAACGCAAGAAGTAATCCTTTATGAAACATTCGGTTGAAGAAATAACTCTAAAGAGTGGTGCAAAAGGGCTCCTTATTGATATTCCTGGCGCGAGCGTAATGAGTACGCGTATACAATTTCGCGCGGGGATGATGTATGCCAAAAACAAAGAAGTTTACGAAATCCCACACGTAGTTGAGCATTTGGCTTTTGGAGCTAATGCCAAGTTTAAGGATGAACAGGCTTTTGAGGCAGAGTTTACCAAAAATGGGGCCTATCATAATGCCTGGACTTCGGACATTTCAGTATGTTACGAAACAGAGTGCGCAGATTTTGAATGGGACCGCATTATGGAGCTTCAACGCGTTTCTATTTGTGAACCAAGGTTTAATGAAGAGGAGTTGAAGTCCGAAAAATCAAACGTACGAAGCGAACTCACAGGTTATATGAACGATTACTATCGTTTGCTTTGGCCAAAAGTGCAGCAGGCGGTGGGTGAAGATATTTTGGATTTGTCTGAACGCATTAAAACTATTTCAAACATCGAGCTAAAAGACATTCGCGAGCATTATCGTAGAACCCATACGGCCAAAAATATGCTATTTATTATTGCTGGCAAGATCCATGGGCGTAAGCACAAAATTATTCATGCCCTAGAGAATTGGGATTTACGTGAAGGCGAGAAGTTTGAGATTCCACGTACAGATTTGCACTCTTCGGAGGCGGTATTGGTGCGCCGCAAAGATGCATCAAATATTACTTTTGGGTTTTCTCTAGTAACGCCACGACATTTTGAGCCAAACGAAGTGTTTGCGATGAACTGTCTTAACCATATTTTAAACGGCACAACCAGCTCAAAGATTTTTGGTACAGCTAGAAAACGTGGATTGGTATATGGAATGGGTAGCTCGATTGCTAGCAACGCTACCAATACTTATTGGGACTTTGACGGAGAAGTAAACGTAGAAAATGCCGAAGAATTATTTACTTTGATCCAAACTGAGCTCATGAAAACTTTGAATGGCGAAATTTCGGAAAAGGATTTTGAAGCGGCAAAATCTTACGCGCTTGGCAGATTCCAAATGGGCGCGCAAACGGTGGGGCAGATTGCCGATTATTATGCAGAGAATTACTTTACTAATGAGGCAGTAGTAAAATATGACACGATGCCGAATTTGATTAAGGGCATAGATAAGGCTAAAATGATTGAGCTCGCGCGCGAGTTTGCGGGCAGCGGCGTCAAAGGGTTCGCGGCTGTATCAAATGTAGAAAAGGCCACGATCTCGGAACTTGGCACGCATCTAAACTTTTAATGGTATAATTAAAGCATGAAAATTGCAATTTTGGGTTACGGCAAAGAGGGAAAAGCCGCTGAAAAGTATTTTTCTATACGCGGGGACGATGTCGAGATTATCGATGATTTTACGGAGGCGGACTTAGGCAGTTTTGACCCAAGCAAATATGACTTTGTATTTCGTAGCCCTTCGGTAAGGCCAAGGGATGGTTTTTCGAGTATGACAAAATACTTCTTTGACCACTCTGTGGCGCCAATTATCGGTGTAACCGGTACCAAAGGTAAAGGCACTACTTGTTCCCTGATTTCGGCAATTTTGACGGCGCTTGGAAAAAAGGTATTCTTGGTTGGGAATATCGGTAATCCATCGATTGACGTTCTAGATGAACTGACTCCAGACGATGTAGTAGTATACGAGATGAGTAGCTTTCAACTTTGGGACCTTACTAAATCGCCACAGGTAGCGGTGGTGCTTCGGATTGAGGCAGACCATTTAAACGTGCATTACAGTTTCGAAGATTATGTAAACGCAAAGGGGCACATTGCCGAGTACCAAACGCCAGATGACGCAATTGTGTATTTCAGCGAAAATGAATGGTCGCTAGCTATTGCAGCCAAGAGCAAGGCAAAAAGAAGGGCTAGATACCCACTAGAAGAAAAACCAGTTGGGCTAGACAATCTGCTTGATGCTTTGGCGATTCCGGGCGAACACAACAGGGAAAATGCCGAAGCGGCGCTACTTTCCGTAGCAGAATTTTTGAATATTCCTCTTGTAGATTTGATTATTAAATATAACGACGAAATTCGTACGGCTTTTGCTGGATTTAAGGGTTTACCGCACCATATTGAATTTGTGCGGAATTTTAACGGAGTGGATTATTATGACGATAGCTTCTCGGCCTCGTATCCTTCACTAGAGGTGGCAGTAAAAGCATTTGCTCCGCGTCCGGTGGTTTTGATCGCGGGTGGCAAAGATCGCGGACTAGACCTTACTCCAATTAAGCGAGCAATATTTGGTGCTTCGAATTTGCAAAAAGCGATGCTAATGGGCGAAACCAGCAAGAATCTTGCCGAAAATGAAGCCCCAGAAAAATATCTACTAGTGGCATCTCTTGAAGAAGCGGTAGAGAATGCACGAAAAGAGGCGGAAAAATTGAGCCCAGAGCTAAAACCAGTGGTTCTTCTTAGCCCGGGCGCAGCTAGTTTTGATATGTTTAAAGATTTTTACGATCGCGGTGATAAATTTAAAGCATTGGTGCAGGAGTTAAAATGAGTTTTAGATTTTTAGATTATAGTTTTGATAACGGACTTGCGACTTTTCGCTACCAAAGCGAAAATGATATTTTTACCGAAAAAGTGCAGTTTGTTACGGATAACTTGATAGATTATAACAAGAACGTGCTGGATAAGGCACTTTTCCTAGCATTTGTAGTGCTCGGTACTTCTTATTACAAAGTACGTGCCGGTAAGAGCGTTGAGCTTCCGCGCGCAATTAGCACTCGCCAGGCGGAGATTTTTAACAGGATTTACCAAGAGGGCATGAGCCAGTTCGCGTTCGAAAATAAGTTAACGCGAAACGATTTAGCGGAATTTGTAGGTGGCGATGCGGGCGACTTTGCAGAAGAAACGTTTACTCGTGGCGGTAGCCTTGTAACCTTGAGTGGTGGCAAGGATTCTCTACTCGCAACAGAAATGACAATTGGGAGCGGCACAGAATATAAGATAGCTTACATTACGGCGAGTGAAAGTTACCCAGATATTATTAATGAATTTGGCGAACCAGTAATTATTCGCCGGATGATTGATAAAGAAGGCCTAAAGAATGCCGGTGGGTTTAACGGTCATGTACCAGTAACGATTATCAATCAGGCGTTGATGTTGATTCAAGCAATTCTGCTAGGATATTCTAGGATAGAATTTGGTATCGGTAAGGAAGGTTTGGAGGCGCATGCCTTTATTGACGATCTCCCGGTTAACCACCAGTGGGCCAAAACTGCTGATGCGCAGAGTTTGATGGATGAATATATCAAGAATTTTGTGACACCAAGTATAAAAATCGATTCGCTTCTAAAAGATTTAAGTGAGCTAGAAATCGCGAGATCTTTTGCTGGTAGATGCTGGCAAAAGTATGGCGACAGATTTTCGTCTTGCAATGTGGCAAATTACAAACAAGGCGCTAACAATGCAACCTTGAAATGGTGCGGCAAGTGCGCCAAATGTGCCAATTCGTATCTGTTATTTGCCCCATTTGTGCCATACACCGAGCAACTCAAAATTTTTGGGCATGACTTATTTACCGATCCAGAAATGACCGAAACCTTTAAAGGTCTACTTGGTGTGGATGGCGTGATGAAGCCGTTTGAATGTATCGCTAGCATTGATGAGCTTCGCTATGCCTACAAAAACAAATTGCCTGGATACGGTGATTTGCCGTTTGAAATTAATTAGTTTTTCGTTTTGCTTCAAAAAATACGCAAGGTACCGCTGGCGGCGGGGTAAAATCGTTTGGCTTCAACGGCAAACGAATGCGGGTTTCGTAATCTTTGGTAAGCTGAAACCCAAGCTGCGAGGTGTAATGACGAGTGTTGTTTAAAAGCTTCAAGGCGAATTGTTTTTGCAAAATTAAATAGATTGCTTCTGGTGGGTTTTTGGATTCGATAAGTTTATGGAAGATTTCGGAACTAAGATGAAAAGGCGGGTTTGCAAAGACTTTATATGGTTCATCTGGGAGTTCTAAGTCCAGAAAATCTTTTTCGATGATCTCGACGTTTTTGATTTCGTGTTTTTCGAGGTTTTCGCGAAGCTTTTTGGCGGTAGCTGAATCTGGTTCAACGGCGATGACGTTTTTAACGCGACGAGAGAGTGCACTGGTGATTACGCCAGAGCCAGCACCGATTTCTACTACGGTATCACGCTTTTTTAGGTTGGAGTGGCCAATCAAAATGAGTGCTAGACGTGGGGAACGTAAAAAATGCTGCGAGAGTTTGTAATTACGCATCTTTTAAGACCTCACGAGCTTCTTTTACAGAGTGGGTTTCCATCAATTTGGCGCGGAGCTCAGCTGCGCCAGGAAAATTATTGACGTAGATTTTGAAGAAATGTTTAAGCGGTTCGAAAGAATGATAAGGATTTTTTTCGAACAGGTCTAGGTGCTTAAAAAGAAGAGCCATTAGTTCGTCGCGGGTGGCAACGTGGTCGGTAAAGCAATATGGGTTCGCAAAAACACCGCGGCCAATCATAAAGCCGTCTACCTCTGGGTATTTTTTATGTAATTCTAAGGCTTCGGAGCGATTTTTGATGTCGCCATTAATAATAAGTTTTGTTTCTGGGCTGAGTTCGTTACGGAGTTTGATAATTTCCGGGATTAACTCGTAGTGGGCTGGCACTTTGCTCATTTCTTTTTTGGTTCGAAGATGCACAGTAAGGGCGGCTGGGTGCTCGGCAAGCAGAGTAGAAAGCCAGTCTTTGTACTCTTCTACTTTACTCCAGCCGAGGCGGGTTTTAATAGAAACAGGTAAATCTGTGGCACTGCTGGCTCTTCTGAAACATTCTACAGCTAGTTCTGGAGTACGAATCATGGCGGCACCACCACCAGCGCGGTTGACGTTCTTGTCTGGACAACCCATATTAAGGTCGATTCCAGAGAACCCGAGCGATTTAAGCGCGCTAGAAATTACCGAAAAATGCTCTGGGTTTTTGCCCCAAATTTGAGCAATAATTGGTTTTTCGGCCTCGCGAATCTTGAGCCTTTCGAGGGCATTTTCGCGACCTTTTTCGGATGCATAGGAAGAAACGTTGGTGAATTCGGTATAAAAGAGGTCAGGCCGTCCTGCCATATCCACAATTTCACGAAAAATTATATCTGTTACGCCCTCCATCGGCGCCAGAATCAGGAATGGTTTTTCTAATGTTTCCCAGATGTTCATCTTATATATTATAACATTTTTCGTGGTATAATAAAATTGCTCACGCCATACTTCGGTCACTGGCGCTTGAGAAAAGTTTAAAGCTATGTGGTATTGTCATTTATGCCCTTAGCCAAGAGCCGAGCACACATTAGGCTCACATAAATGACTCTAAAAAATATAATTTTAAGGAGTCTTTTATGAAAAACTTTAACAAAAACAAAATCGAACAGGTCGAAGTAATGGCACTTTTCGGCTACGAGATGACCCCGTGTCAGCCTCTAACGTTTAGAAGGCGTGGGGAATCTGAGACCGAGATCACGGAACTACTTCGCACACAGATCCGCTTTGCGGGTGGCGTAGCGTTCCATCTCTTCGACGTGCTCGTAGGTCGGGAAAAAATGACACTCGAGTTTAACTCGCGTGACCTTTCCTGGTCTATAATCTAAGAAGAGCCCCTTCGGGGGCTTTTCTTGATTTTTTATGCATTTTGTGATATAATTAAAGAATGAGCAGGTTTTCTGTTGCTCTTTAAAATAGCAGTTTTTCTCGAGGGGGGCCTCCTGAGAGATTCTATATAGATTGAAGAATATTTGAACAAAGGAGAGAAAGAGAATGAAGAAGATTTCTGTATTATTTTTTATGGTAACAATGGTAATTGGAATTATGATGGTAACAGGCTGCGATATGAAGAACCAGTCTACTTTCCCTGCAAATCAATATGCAGAGCTCAATAAAAAAACGAGCGATGCAGATTGCAGAGTACTTAATAGTCAGTTGGAAGACCCGGCGGCTTATAATCGTACTATGGAAATGGTGGCGGATACTATCGACAGAGACGTTTCATTTGCAGTGACATTTTTCTATCACGATATAGACAACTATGATGTAGTAGAGATGCCTGCGCTTGCAGCTCGCACTCAATTCATGAATAATGATGAGTACCGTAGAGCGCTGAAAGCCGATTTGCAGAATGCAATGCTTGATCAAATTGACGAGTATGATCTTAGTGATCACGGCGAGGTTGTAGCGACTGTGCTAAAATGGGAAGCTATTAACTTAAACCCCCTTGACAGCAAGACCGAATATGCCGTCGTTGACTTTGATGGCGATGGTGATTGGGACTATGGGTGTAAGGAGGATTGCGTAAGTATTCATATGAACATACATCAAGACCATAACGGTCGAGAGATTGACGAGTACAATGATCTTTGTTTAAAAGACGATAATCTCGTCGCCCTCTCTGATCTGGAAGGGAATGAAACCTTCCAGGATTTACAGAAACTGCTGAAATAGGCAGGGCAAAAAGGTAAGGCCCTGCCTTTTTGATTGCAAAATGCGTGTTATAATATAAGTTATGCAAGATTTTGAAAAGAGATTAGCAGACTTAGAAGCTGATTTTTTGAAGGTTTACGAAAAGTTGAATATTGCAGACAAAATCGTACAGGCCGGCGAGCTGGAAAAACAAGTGGCCGATCCGGAAATTTGGCATAATGTAGAGGAAGCGACGCGAAAAAACCAGGAGCTCGCTGCGCTGAATGACGAGATTCAGCCATGGCAACTGTTAGGTACACAGATAAAGGACCTTGGCGAGTTAATTGAAATTTCGGACGAGACGATGAAGGATGAGTTCGATGAGCAGATTGCAGCGATGGAAAACAATCTGCTTGAGCTGAAAAAGGCCCTAAGGTTTACTGGGCCATATGACAGCAAAGACGCGATTGTTAGGATTACCTCTGGTGCGGGCGGCACGGAAGCGATGGATTGGGCGAGTATGCTCGAGCGGATGTATCTAAGATTTTTTGAGAAAAAAGGTTTTAAAGCGGCTTTGATTGAACGCGTAGAGGGCGAAGAAGCAGGAATAAAAACCGCAGTTTACGAGGTAAATGGCACGAATGCATATGGCTTTTTGAAATCGGAACACGGCGTGCATCGGTTAGTAAGGCTTTCACCATTTAATGCGAATAATTTGCGTCAGACTTCTTTTGCGCTGGTGGAGATTCTGCCGGTAATAAAGGCCAATACAGAGGTAGAAATTGATGAAAAAGACCTTAGAATTGACGTCTATCACTCTGGTGGGCACGGTGGCCAGTCTGTAAATACCACCAATTCGGCGGTACGTATTACTCACCTTCCAACTAATACTGTGGTAGCAATTCAGAATGAGCGCTCGCAACTTCAAAATAAAGAAAAAGCGATGGAGATTCTTAGGGGTAAATTAGTACAAATGCAGCTAGAACAGCATGCCGCAACGATCGGTGAGCTCCGCGCAGGCGAATCTGCTGGTTGGGGCCAACAGATTAGAAATTATGTTCTTCAACCTTATAAATTAGTAAAAGATACCCGCACCGGCTACGAAGAAACCGACCCAGACGCGGTGCTGGACGGCAAGATCGACGGCTTTATCGACTCTTATCTAGAAAAATAATCGTGGGTAAAAATACTTATGCATTAATTTAGATAAGTGGGGGTTGTGTTTTGCTCTTCGGTATGCTACTTTTTCGGACGTGGGGTTGGCAGTTTTATAATTAAG
>JAFYXW010000023.1 GCA_017557865.1 Candidatus Saccharimonadota bacterium | reverse complement strand
TCAAATATTTTGCTAATCTTTCTCCAGCGGCATAATCTTTGTTGTCGCTGTAATATTTTGTTTGGACCACATCCCCGTCTTTCCAAACAGCAGGAAATATACGAGACGCGAAATCTATGCAAGCATTGGTAATTAAAGGATATTTAACGCTCGCAGCACCTTTCCAAGGAAACGTTTTGGGTTTGTAAATCTGCAAAGCTTCTTCGTTTGCTTGGCGTAATTTTTCGTTGCGCGTAGTTCTCAAAGCCACAAGGTCTTTGTAGCGCACGTCGCAATAATCAAACATAGAAGATAAAGTCTTTTCATCAAGCAACCGCGATACGTCTGTCGGGTTGCTCAAAATAGTGTCCATGGATAATTTTTTCTTCGCCATGCAATAACCTCTTTATAAACCATTCCAAAACGGGTCATAGAAAGTTTCAGGATTTTCCAAAGTGATTAAACGTCTACGAAAAACCGGATCGTTTTTTATAGCCTTCAATAAGTCTTTGTCTGACATACGACGACGCTGATCAGATAACCATTTTTTACCAACCTCAAGATAATCTTTTTGGTTTTGGTCTACATTTTTACCCATTTGAATACTACGAGCCAAAGACGTCATTTCAGCCCCAGGAGTACCTCCGTTATACAAAGCACGGAGCATAGACGATTTTGGTTGAGATAACGCATATTCGTATAGCTTTTCAGTCAAAGCGTCTTCGGCTGCTTGTTCGTCTTCTTTAAACACATAATTACTTACACCAGTAGCATTTGCCATAGAGTCCTCCCTATTTGTCTGCAATATAACATATTCATCACACTTTGTCAAATATTTTTTTAATAACCCGTAGGGCCAACGTCCAAATTGTTATCAGCAGCATATTCTTCGACGTATTTGTTCATGTCTTCTTCGTATAAATCTTCTTTTGCCATCTCACTCATAACAGCAAGGTACCTAAAAGCGTCAGCCGCATCGCAATTACCGTTGGAGTCATGGTTAGGGTCCATCAAATAGCCACCGTCGGTGCTTTTTCTCTTACGATAGTTCTCTAAACGCTTAATTCCGTCAGGAACACCGCTTTCAGGGTCAGAATTAAACCTGCAATCCATCAAAAACTTCCCGGTTAAGTAAATTTCTTGCAATTTATCCTTAGCTTTCGGCACAATTTGCACATTGTACCCCCAATTACTTACTTCGGCGGCCAAAGAACGGTCTCCGTCCTTAAAACTTCCGTTGGCAGCATCATGGGGCATATAGATGGTGCGGAAATGCCAGCCTTTTAAGCTGAATTTTTCCAAAAACCACGCAATATCGCCTTTTCTTATCTCCAAATACCCAAATATCCGCCATTCGTCCTCAACATATTGAGCCGCCCAACAAGCCGCAAGGTCGTTATGGCCAATGTCGAAAGCACAAATAGCAGGGTAATTACGCAAATAAGGGGTTTTCTTCACCCTTCCGTTCGCTTTCATTATAGCTAACGGACGTCCCCAGACTTGACTCTCGTTGGTTTGCTCAAAAGCTTCCTTATCAACCGTCGGATACTCTTGTTTCATCTTGAATTGAAGCAATTTGCTCATCGCAGCATACCAATTCTTTTGTCTTTCGTTCAATTTAATACCGTATTTTTCGTCCAATTCCATGAAATATTTACGCAAATCGCTGTCGAAACCACCTGTCGGGGCAACATCAGACGTAAATTCAGGACTCCGCCACCAAGAATAGAAATGCCGCATAAAAGTATTCGGGTCTTGAGGGTCGTCCATCGATTTGTTCATATACGCTTCGTAAAAGTCTCCACTGGAACCTTCAGCGGTGCTCTCAATAAAACAAGTACCACCAGGTATCAAAGCCGGCAAGGTACCAGTCCAAAATTCATGCGTCTTTTCAGGGTCCTTGATGTAAGACTTCGCCATTTCGGACGAATGAATCCTAGTAGCAGTTGCAGAACGCGCACTAACAGTAACCGTTATCTTCGAGTTATTGTTAAACAAAAACTCGTCCGAGTTACTCTTGATAACCTTTCGCACAGCTTTCAATTCATTCGGCAAATTGTTGTACGCAAACTTAATCTTCGTCTCCATAATAGCACTCGCCGCATCCTTGTCCTGCGCAATGATGAAGATGTTTTCGTTCGAATTAAATACAGCATAGTCCAAAAACAGTATCTGGATCAAAGTCGAAAAACCCAGCTGTCGCGATTTGCATATCACATGTCTTGGATGCTTCAGATGGGCGACGTAGAGGTCAGCCTGCTCGGGCTTCATCACAAAAGTCACAACCTTACTCTGCTTGTCCACAATCTTGTACAAGTTGTTCAGGCGCCAAAACTGACTACAAAATCTCTCTTCTGGGGTCCAGTCGTCCATTTGTTCTAGCATTTTTTTGACATCCGGATATCCTGATATTGGGTCCCTAATAACTTTTGTCTCTCTGTTTTGCATAAAAAACCCCTTTATTTGTATCTCCACTGAAAACCACCAGCTTGTTCTCTCTTCCCTTGACAACACAAACGTATAGAACTGTCACTTATGCCAGTAACTTTTGCGGCAGTACGAGAACCATAAAACACTCGAAGCAAATACCCGTCTTTAAGTTGTAAAATATACCTTGTTCCAGTTTTGCCAGATAGCGGCTTTGGCCTTTTGCTGCCTAAAACACTGTATTTGTGTTTTTGGTTTTCGCTATTAGTTGCCCATTCTAAGTTTTCAACACGGTTATCTTTTTTGTTTCCATTCTTATGGTTTATCTGCGGTTTGTTTTCTGGGTTTGGTATAAAAGCATCAGCAACAAGACGATGAACTTTTTTACAAAATACCTTGCCGTTATTACACAAAGACACCCGCATATAACCTTTTTGGTCCGGAATAGGTTTTAGTTCCTTTATACAACCAGTGTTTTTATAATCATAATCAAAAATCTTACCGTTCTGGCAAACATAATATCTGGAAAAACCTTCGATTTTTTTAGTTTTTTTATCTCCCATCAGCCACTCCTTCCTTCTCCTTTGGCGGAAATAACGGCGCATATCCGCATTCTTTGCAAACGCAAGACTTCGAAGTGCAATACCCGTTGTCCCCAGCTTTAATCGTTAACTCCTTAACCCCAAAATCAGTGTATTTATTGCACTTATTGCAAAATGCTATCATCACTTCGTCCTTCTTCTTATTTCGTTGATGCTATAAACACAACCACCAACTTCCCCTTTGGTCCTTATAGCACAAAATTCTTCGTCTATTTTCGCAATACAATCAATATCACGTAAATTAAGACCAAATAACTTGTCTTCAATCATTTCATACCCGCCATCATCAGTCAGCTTATAACGATGAACAAAAATAACACACATAAGGTGGTACATTTGCCTAGGCAACTCAGCCTCAAGCTTTTCCCACTCAGTATACTTATATCCAGATTTCTGTCTTTTTTTGTTTTTTTCTTCCATTTTTTTATACTCCGTTATCCCTTGTTTCCATCAATCTTTTGCATTAAAGCAGCAATGCTGTTCGCATCGCCCTTAACGTTTACACTTGCGCTGGTGTTATGGGTGACGTTTGGTACCTTGCCTTCGGTTCGATTCAATATCTCCCTTATAGCACTCAAGTCTCCCTCAACTAACGCCTTCCGTAGCAAAACTTGCCCAATCGCTTCAGCATTGTTGACTATCCTTTCCCCAGCACTAAATTTTTCGTTCGGCATCGCCATCGCCCGTCTTAAAGCACCACTGATAGTGACATCAGTAACCTCCTGCTCAATAACGACAGGACTAGCGTCAGCTGCCTTCAATGCCCCAACCAAAGGCTTCAAGTCCCCGGTCTTTAAAGAACGTTCCTTCGCAGAACCTATCCGAGGCTTGTATACAGCATCTGTTTGAGGCTCAATAACTTCAACGTCTACTTCTTGCATTTAGCAGCCTTTCTTAAAGCTTTCTTCTCTTCCCTGTAAAGTTTGTGGATGCGCTGGAGTTCGTCGTACTCCTCAGCACAT
>JAFYXW010000022.1 GCA_017557865.1 Candidatus Saccharimonadota bacterium | reverse complement strand
TAATCTTTGTATTTCGAGTAACTCCGGAAAATGGGATAGAACTTTTGTGGCAAAAACGTTCACAAAAAGTTTCGAGATATCCGGGGTATTACGATATTTCGGCGGGTGGCCACATTAATTTGGGCGAATCTTTGGCTGAGGCGGCGGTTCGTGAAATGCACGAGGAGATCGGGGCGGAAATTACAACGCAAGATCTTGGTTTTGTGACTATGCGTGGGTTTAACAAAAATCGTTTCGCGTGGATTTATGCAGTGGATTGGACCGATAGGGGAGAGGATTTCCGCTTTAACGACGAGGAAGTGGAAGAAGTAAAGTGGGTGCCGTTTAAGGATACTTATGATTTTGTAGAAAACTACGCCAAGCCAAGTTTAAGAGGCGATAAGTTGACCTATGAGGCTCTTAGAATTTGGTTTGAGATTCAAGGATATTTGAAATAATTTCGAAATGAATGAACTAAAAATTACGGATATTCGGCAGGCGGTAAAAAACGAAAACCGCGTGAATGTTTTTGTGAATGGAAAATATTCTTTTTCGCTTGATATTGCGCAAGTGGTGGATTTGCACGTAAAAAAAGGAATGGTGATTTCTGGTGAGCAACTTGAAGAATTTAAAAAAGCTTCGGAATTTGGAAAACTCTATCAAAGGGCTCTAGAATGGAGTTTGACTAGGCCGCATAGCGAACGCGAAGTGAACGACTATTTATATAAAAAGATTTATGAAAGAAAGTTAGATAAGAATTATATTGGACTAATAATTGAAAAGCTGAAGGCAAAAAGATATGTGGATGACGAGGCCTTTGCGCGGTGGTATGTTGAGAATAGATTTGTAAAAAAAGGGATTTCTAGAAAAAAATTGTCGATGGAACTGATGAAAAAAGGTGTAGCGCGAGAGATAATTGATACGGTTTTGGATTTAAGGAATGATGAAGAGGAAATCAAAAAAATAATCGCGAAGAAACGCGCAAAGTATGACGACGATAAACTTATTGCCTATCTATGTCGGCAGGGTTTTGATTTTCAGTTGACGCAGGGGCTTGTTCGTTCTGGCGAAACGGATTAACGAAATTTGGGACAAAATCTTCTTTTTCGGCGCGGGCGCGGATGACTTTTTCTTCGTCCTTTACGATAACTTTGTAGTCGGTGATTTCAACGATTTCTTTGCGCGGAATAGTAAGTTCTGGGTCCATGAAACTTTTGATGAGTGGGCGCTTAACAATGATTTGCTGGACAGTGAAGTTGTCGTCTGTGACGGTGTAATCTGAGACTTTGCCGAGCTTGCTGCCTTTTTTAGTTTCAACTTTAAGTCCGACAAGGTCGAAATTGAGTTTTAAAACCTCGGAAATTTTGATGACGTCGTCTTCTTCGACGAGTTCTTCGATGGTGTCGATGACGATGCCATACCGGGTGTATTCGCGGATGGATTTAACGTCCAAAATATAAGCTGGAGATTTGCCAACTACGCCGCCACCAAGGGCGAAGGCGATAATTTTGAGAGAATTTGGATCTACAATTGCGGATTCTACAAAAGCAATTTGCGCTGTGGCCTGCATACTAAGAATTGGAGTACCGATAAGGCGATTTGCGGATACTAACATAAGCTAATTATAACACTTTATAGTGTAATTTGGCGAGCATCTTTGACGTTGTAGTCGGCGATTTTGGTTCTTCTGAGCGCGGTAAGGTAGGCACCGGTGCCAAGTGCTTTGCCGATATCTTCGGCGAGAGTACGAATGTAGGTGCCAGAGGAAACGTGAGCGCGGATTTTTAGCTCTGGATAGTTATAATCTAGAATGTCGATGCTATAGATGGTAACTTTACGAGAAGGAACTTCAAAGTCTTCGCCTTTTCGAGCAAGCTTATAGGCGCGCTCACCATTAATTTTGATCGCACTAAATTTTGGTGGAGTCTGGGTGATTTCACCAACGAACGACTGAATGGTAGATTCGATTGCATCCGACTCGGGGCGCGTCCGGTCGGCCCATAAGCCCTTCGGGCTTTCCGCGTCCCAAGGGGCGGTCTGCCATGGGCGACCGGCGCTACTCCTCGCCTTGCCAGGCTCCGGACACCCTTCGTCTGGATACAATCGAATCTCGCCTTCAGAGTCGCCGGTTGTTGAAGTGTAACCAAGCTTCAGTGTGGCTTCGTAGACTTTGTCGTGTTTTAGAAATTCGTTCGATTTTTTGGTCATTTTCCCAGAGAGAAGAATGAGGAGACCGGTGGCAAATGGGTCGAGCGTGCCGGTGTGGCCTACTTTGACTTTGTGCCCAAATTGGTCTTTTAGCTCGCGGCGGACGCGCGCAACTACGCCAAAGCTAGAAATGCCGGCTGGTTTATCTACTAAAATGATTTGGTCTTCTTCCATTGCATTATTATAACAGATGTGATATAATTACTCCACTATGATAACAAAAGAGAATAAAGACAAAGCTATTGCCAAGGTCGCTCGCAACAAGAACGACGTCGGTTCTCCTGAAGTTCAAGTTTCTATTCTTACTGAACGCATCAAAGAGGTGACGGAGCACGTAAAGAATAACAAACATGACTTTATGGCTAAAAGAGGTTTAATGCAGATGGTAGGGAAGCGCAAAAAACTCCTTCGCTATCTCGAAGAAACCGATTTCGAGCTATACAAAGAGACTGTCAAGAAGCTCGGCCTTCGCAAATAGTTTAAGAAAAAACCCGCTGATTACTCAGCGGGGTTTTTTTCGCTAGATTTGAGGTTATTTTTCTTCTCCACAGCAGATTTTCTAAAGTCGTTTAATTGTCCTGCAGAAATTGTGAAGAAGTCATCCTCTTCGTTGTAGGCTTTTTTATATTTGAGCTTGTGCTCAATTCTGGCCCATGCATCCATGGTCCAATCGCGGATTTGGATTTCTACGGGTACCAATTTTGAACCTTCCGTGATAGGAGAATATATCTCTATCATTGCTATAATGTGGTAACTTTGGTATCCAGATTTTTTCTTGTTTTCGACGTAGTCACATTCCTCGATTATATTGATGCTCGGAACTTTTCTTAAGACATCGACCACATCATAAATTTCGTCCTCAAAATCCGTGATAATCCGAATTCCGGCTATATCCGTAACGTATTGCCGGATTCCTGCTATAGACAAGTCGCCTGGGTATTTTTTTCTATCCCACTTTTTGATTGTGGCGTCGAAACTTTTGGTTCTGGACTTAATTTGATCTTCGTCCAATCCATAACCCCATTTTTTCTTGAGAATTTTATTGATATTCTCAATCCTTGCCTTTGTAAGCCTAACTGCGGCTTCGTATTCGGGAATAATATATTCCTCATACTGTGCCTTTAACTCTTTTAAATCAACTTCACACATATGTGTCCCTCCTAAAGTTCTTCATACTATTTAGCAAAAATCTGCTACATCTATACTATTATATCACACTTACGCTAAAATGTCAACCCTAACAGGGGTATTTGTGAACTTCCGCGAACGGGGAATCTATGGTATAATAGAGGTAACATTAACAAAGGGAAGACGGCAGATACGAGATAGGGGCTCATATCTGAGGTTTTCCCGAGAAAGGAATATTTTTCATGGATATCATAAATCCAAACGGCAAAAAGACTCTCCGCGTGGAAACGGACTGGCTTGGCCG
>JAFYXW010000021.1 GCA_017557865.1 Candidatus Saccharimonadota bacterium | reverse complement strand
TAACAAGATTTTGAAAATAATTAAATTTTAAGGACATAATATGCCAAAACGTACATATCAGCCACACAAGCGCCAACGCAAGGTAGAACATGGCTTCATGAAACGTAATGCTACTGCGAATGGTCGCAAAGTGCTCGCACGCCGCCGTCTTAAAGGCCGTGCACGTCTAACAGCGTAATATTTAAAATAACACTTCTCGGAGACGCTTGGTCCGGCCTGTCGTTACAGGCGGACCTGCGCTTAAACCGCTCCTCGTTAGTCGCGGACACTCCTCGAAGTGTTATTTTTAATGTTATAATATATACATGCTTAATAGGAAGTTTAGGTTTCATTCGCGTGGGGGAGTGCGATATGTTTATCAAAAAGGGAAGACGATTCGGAAGCCGAAGATGTCGCTTGTTTTTGTTGATAATGAACGCGGGTTTACGCGAGTGGCAGTAGTGGTGTCTAAGAAGGTAGAAAAGACGGCGGTAAAAAGGAATAAGATTCGTCGTCGTGTATATGAAATTATAAGAAAGAACTTTGATTTGGTGCCAAAAAAGAAAGATTATATTTTTGTGATTTTTTCAAAAGATGTACTTACGATGTCAAACGACGAGCTGGAGAAAGCTTTGGGGGGGCTGGTCGAAGAGAGTAAAGTGTGCTATAATAGATAAAATGAGTGTGAAAAAATACATAACTTGGGGTATTATTATTGCCTTTGTGGCTGGCTCTATTGCAGTGGGTAGCCCATTTAATTTAATCGATATTATATTAGTGCGTCCGATCGTAAATGTACTATTTATTATATTTAATTTGGTACACGATTTTGGTCTAGCCATTATTATCTTTACGATTTTGGTAAAACTTTTGATGTGGCCACTAACAAAGAAGCAGCTTAATCAAACTAAGCTGATGCGAAAGATTCAACCAGAGCTAACACAAATTCGTAAGAACTGTAATGGCAATAAACAACTAGAATCTTTACAGACGATGGATCTTTATAAACGGTACAATATTAAACCGTTTGCTTCCATTTTAACACTACTAATTCAGCTCCCAATCTTCATTGCGATTTTTTCAGCTATCCGTGTAATCGCAACACCGCTTCCAGCTGACAACTTAATGAATCGTGCATACGATATTGTCGCCTACGAAGGTTCCGAGATTAGAACTCTAGAAGAAAAGCAGCAAGTTTATTTAGCTGATCTTCAGGATCAAGAGAAACCAGCTGAGGAAAAAGCTGAATACGATTTCCATCCAGCTTTGTTCGGAGTGATTAATCTTAGCGCTAAAGCAGGCGATGTAATTAACCCAGCTAAATTCTCTTGGAGCGCAGTATTTATGTTGGTAATTTCCATTGCTGCGGCATTTTCACAATATTTTGCAACCAAACAACAGATGCCTTCTGGCGAATCCGAGAAGAGAAAGAAGTTCCGTGATCTTTTGAAGGAAGCACAGAACGGTAGAGAATTAGACAATAGTGATGTTTCGGCAATGACGACTAGTCAAATGGGGAAGATGATGCCGCTCATGATGTTCTTGATCATGATCAACTTGCATGGTGCTTTGGCATTTTATTACTTCCTCAGTAATATTATTACGATTTTACAACAAAAAATTATCTATAGCCGTGCGCGTGAAGAAATGGATAACGCCACAGATAAAGCTATGGTAAAAGAGCTTAAAAAGATTCAAGAAGCTGAGGTGGTAGAAAACAAAAAAACAGGAACAAAAATAACAAGAATCTCCGCAAAAGATATTAAAAAGAAAAGGAGATAAAATATGAATCAAGACGAATCAATCCGGTTCGCAGCAAAATACCTAGAAGACCTACTTAGCTTCTTTGGGATAAACGTGGCTGTGTATTCTACGATAGACGATGAGGTGATACAACTTTCGGTACCTTCTACGTCTCTAAACTCGCTTTTGATTGGTCGTAATGCGGATAACCTAAGAGCCTTACAACATATAGTATCGATGGCTTTAGTTGCGAAGAATGCGGAAGTAACGCGTGTAAATGTAGATGTAGCAAACTACAAGCGTCAGCGCGCTGATAGAATTGAAGAGAAAGCCGAAGGATGGATTGCTAAGGTGCGCGAAACCGGTGAACCGATGACGATTAACCTAAATGCGGCAGATAGGCGTGTGGTGCATAAATTGGCACAAGACTATTCTGATATTGAAACCCATTCCGAGGGCGAAGGTCGCGAACGGAAACTAATTATTAGTAAGATATAATTTTATTGTTCTTCGGTTTCTTCTTCTAGCTCTTCTTCCGCAAGAGCAGGGCCGATAACGATAACGAAGTCATAGTCTCTTGAGATGCCTTCTGGAAGTTCGCTGGCAGACATGATATAGGTGTTGTTGTAGAATTTTTCGAGCATTTGCTTGGTGCCAGGTTTGTTTGTGAGTGCATAGAGATTGTAGCTTAACTCAAAACCTTTTACTTCGGTGTTGTCGATAGCGTTAACCGTGTAGCCAGCTTCTTCGAGTTTGGCTTTTTCGGCGGCGGCGAGACCTTCTTCGTCTTTGGCGTTAAGAATGAGGATGGTTGGGTTTTCGTAGGTGCGAGGATCGTTGGAAAGAAGGGTAGCAACTTGGGCTTGGACAGCGCCATAATTACCGACGCCGGCAGCTGGCAATACATAGGAAATACCATTAATAGTGCCGGTGGTAAACAGATAAACACCTTTTCCTGGATCAAATAGTGGGATTTGACGCATGCTGTCAAAATCGAAATCAAAGGTAAGATGGGCCAAGGTTTTTAATTCACTGAGACTAAAGTTAGTACGGAGATTATCGCCGAGGGCACTAGCGAGGCTAAGATAGTCTGTAATTGAAAAATCTCTTTCGATGACGCGGTTTTTGATACCGATGAGGATTTTTTGTTGACTGCTACCACGAGAGAAATCTCCGCCAACAGTACCATGACGAGCACGGGAAAGACCAACGGCTTGAGCTCCATCGAGTCGGTATTCTACGCCGGCTTGATATACGGCACCCGTATAATAATAGTCTTCAATATCTTCGTCTAGGACGACCGTGATACCATCTACGATATTGACGATTTGTTCGAGTGATCCCCAGTTAACGTGGGCATAATATTGAAATTCGATACCAAGGATTGAGCCAACTTCGGCCATAAGTGCGGTAGCGCCGGCTTCTTCATTGTCGCCATACATATTATTACACCAGTAAACTTCGTTGATTTTGCCAGTAGCGGTGCAGGTAGGTGAGGCTTTGAGGTCGCGCGGGAGGGAAGCCATAGCAATATCGCCGGTTTCTTGGTTTAGACTTATAGCCATAATAGAATCGGTGAGTTGAGCACCGTCATGAACACCGTAGCCTTCGTCGCCATCCATATTGTAGCCGCTAGTACCAAAGGCAAGAATATTGGTGCGGCCGTTGGCATCGGTTTTGAGAGGATCGTAAACGTCATCTACCCAATGAATAAGGTCAAAGACATTGCCTTGTCCGCCGGTAATTTTGGCGATGATATCGTTGCCCCAGAAAACAGCCCAACAGATAAGGCCAATGAGAGCAAGAACGATAACCAATAAGACGTAGGCGATAATTTTGCGTACTTTGTGAGGTTTTTTGAGCGCTTTTTTCTCTAGTTTGGCAGCTTTTTTCTCGGCTTTTTTCTCTTTGCGAGTTTTCTTGGACTTAACTAGCTCGCCGCCTTCGGTAAGGTCAAAGGCTTGAACTGGTTTCAAAAAATCATCTACAGTTTGAACTTCTATCTGTTTAGTAGGCTGCTTAGCAACTGGCTTTGTGCTAGTTTTTGCAGCTGGTTTAATTGCCGTTTTTGCGGCTGGTTTTGCAGTTGGCTTAGTGACTGGTTTTGCAGTGGCTGGTTTTTTGGCACTACGAGGTCTAAGCCCATCAATTGATTTATCGTTTTTCATCATTTATAATTATAGCATAATGAGTATCAAACTGACAAAAAAACAATTAGCGTTATTAAACTTTGTACAGGATTTTACAGAGGAGAAAGGATATTCGCCGTCTTATCGTGAAATTATGGCTGGGATGGGACTTTCATCTGTGTCTGCAGTAGCAGAGCATATTGATAATTTAGTAGAAAAAGGTGTACTGAGAAAAAACCCGGGGGCGGCTAGAAGCTTAGAGATCCTGGATTATCGTCATGAAGAGACAGTGGAATTGTTTAAAATGAAATTGATAGATGCAAAAGAAGAAGAAAAGGAAACTCTCTTAAAAGCCGCAAGTATATTGGGGCTGGACCTTGAATAATTTAGCAAAGCTGTTATGATTATAATAGAAGGAGACTCTCTATGACAGCGAGACGAAAACGAAACACGAAATGGATTTCTTGGATAGTAATCGCGGTGCTTTTAATAGCGGCCGGCGTAGTGTGCTACTTGGTATGGGACAACTATTTTAATGATAAAAAAGACGAACCCGTAAAAGAAGAGACTTCGCAAGAAGAAGAAAAAGACGAAGTTGTTGAGGAAAAGACCGAAGAAGAAGTTGTAGAAAAAGAAGAAGTTGTGCAGTATGAAGGAGAAGATCCAAACACCGCCGAGAGCTTAACTGGCGTGATTACTTATATGTCACTCGTAAGTACAGACTTTGTAATCAGGGTAAATATAGACCAATATTTGGATAACGGAACTTGCGTTTTGACATTGAGCCGTGATGGCGGAGTTGTTTACACCGGGGAAGCTAATATCATAAACGCAGTATCTACTTCAACTTGTGAAGGTTTTAACGTGCCGGCAGATATAATCGGCAGTGGCAACATAAACATATCTATACAATTAAGTAGTGGGGGCAAAACTGGCGTAATAAGTGGAGAAACGGCTTTGTGATAGAAATTAGCGCAAACAGAACTAGGAGACGAGACAAGAGGGTACGATTTTTGCTCTTAGGTATGTTTGTAGCGGTATTTTTGTTTACATTTTTAACAAGGCAGGCCAAAAATGCTAACGAAGAAGCGGAAGCGGCAAGCTTGGCGGGCTTTGATCCTGGGTACATTATTTCGGATTACCAGATGAGCAATTATAGCTCAATGAGCGAGGCGGAAATTCAGGCATTTTTGTCTAGTAAAGGGAACTGTAGGGACACAGAAATTTACAAAGCGGGTTATTATCCAAGTTTGAAATATCATATCAAAGATGGTCATTTTGTATGCTTGGCGGAAGAGACTTTTTCCGATGGTGAAGTGTATGGCGAAGAAGACGGAGAGTCGGCGGCACATATTATTTGGCAGGCAGCGCAGGATTATAGAATTAACCCGCAGGTTTTGATTGTGTTGTTACAAAAAGAGCAGGGGCTAATAACTGACTCTTGGCCAAACAATATACAATATCGTTCGGCGACCGGGTTTGGTTGTCCAGATACGGCGGCCTGTTCGTCACAATACTATGGGTTTAAAAATCAAGTAAGAACTGCCGCGGCGATGTTCCGCACAGTGCTAGATGGTGGTTGGACTAACTATCCGCTTGGAAATAACTATATACAATATAATCCAAATGCGGCTTGCGGCGGGTCGGTTGTAAATATTCGTTCACTTGCAACTTCGGCTTTATATCGCTACACTCCATACCAGCCAAATGCCGGTGCTCTTGCTGCTGGGTATGGTACAGCTCCTTGTGGTGCATATGGGAACAGAAACTTTTATTTGTATTTCCAGGATTGGTTTGGGAACATTACGCATGAGGGGTATAGCGACAAATATGTAATTGACGAGGTGTATAGAGCAAATGGTGGCGAAGCAGTACTTGGTAAGGCAAAAACTGAAGTATTGGAAAATCCCCAGTCTGGGATTAAGTGGATTGAATATGAAAAAGGTTTTGTTGTAGGTAATAAGGCGCATGGTTTTTATGTTTCTATGGGCGCAATTCGTGATGTATGGACAAAAAATAGATGGGAATTAGGCGTATTGGGTTTTCCAAAAACAAATATCCTCTCTAACCCATCTTCTGGCATTGAATGGCAAGAGTTTGATAATGGCTACATCGTAGGTAATGCAGCACATGGATATTATTTGTCTATGGGCGGCATTCGTGAAGTATGGGTAAAACAGAAATGG
>JAFYXW010000020.1 GCA_017557865.1 Candidatus Saccharimonadota bacterium | reverse complement strand
TAGAAGGTCTAAAGAAAGGCTCCAAGGTAGAAGGTACTGTTACCCGTATCACCCCATTTGGCGCATTTGTTCAAATCAGCCCAGCCGTAGAAGCTTTGGTCCACGTATCTGAGCTCGGCGAAGGCAGCGATGTAGATCCAGAGAAAGTCTTTACTTTGAACGAACGCAAGAGCTTCAAAGTTCTTGACATCGACAAAGAAGGCCGCAAAATCTCCCTCTCTATCGCTAAGTAAAGCAACTTGAAAAACAGCCCGCCCGGGCTGTTTTTTGTGCTATAATGGTTATATTATGAAAAAGAAAGATGAAAAGGCCCGCCCTTGGCTTAAATTTTATGACGAACAGGGCACACCTGCAGAATTAGAACTTCCAGATTGCTCAATGGTAGATTTGGTTATGCAATCTGCCGAAAAATGGCCAGACAACGTTGCGTATTCCTACTATGGACACAAAGTAACCTACAAAAACTTCGTGCGCAAAATCGAAAAAGCCGCCCGTGCGCTTAAGAATTACGGCGTCAAAGAAGGCGACCGCGTTACTATTTGTATGCCAAACACCCCAGAGGGAATTACCATGGTTTACGCTGTAAATATGGTTGGTGCAGTTTGTAACATGGTCCACCCGCTTTCGTCCGAAAAAGAACTAGAATACTATATCAAGGTTGCCGATTCTAAATATGTAATGGTGATTGACGCTGTATTCGATAAAATTTATAAGCTTCGCGACACCGCACAACTTGAACGCATTATCGTAGTACGCCCAAGTGATGGCCTTGGTTTCCTCAAGAAAAAACTCTACACCACTCTTCATATTAAGAAGGTTCGCCTTCCGGCAAACGATAGCCGCGTGGTTTTGTGGGAAGATTTTATTGCCAATTCCTACTTTTACCAAGGAAATTATCACGAAGAACGCGGCGGGAACGACCTAGCCGTCATTATGTACTCTGGTGGTACTACCGGCGCGCCAAAGGCTGTGATGCTCTCAAATGTCAATGTCAACGCCGAGTCTCTTTGCGATGTCTCGATGATTCGTCAGTGCGTGCCAGGTGCATCGGTTTTGTCTATTCTGCCTTTGTTCCACTGTTTTGGTCTTGGTGTTTGTATCCATACGCCACTTATCAAAGGTATGAGCTGTATCCTAATCCCGGCCTTCAATCACAAACAATTTGGCGAAATCATCAAGAAAAACGAGCCAAACTTTATCGTGGGTGTACCTACTTTGTTTGAGGCCCTAGTTAACACTAAGCTTAAAAAAGGCGATCTAAAATCTGTAACCGCGGCAATCTGTGGTGGCGACGCTTTAAACAAAACCTTGCGTGACAAGGTCAACAACTGTCTTTCTACCTATGGTTCTAGTGCAAAGATTCGCGTTGGCTATGGCCTTACCGAGGGTTCCGGTGCAGTTTGTCTATCTCCAGAAAGCTCCTTTGAAAACGGTATCATTGGCGCGCCAATGCCGGGTATGGACTTTAAGATTATTAAAAATGATACGTTTAAAGAACAACCAGTTGGTGAAGAGGGCGAAATCTGTATCAGTGGTCCACTTGTAATGATGGGCTACCTTGGCGACGATGTCGAAACTGCCCAAACTTTGCGCATCCACGACGATGGCAAGCTTTGGCTTCACACCGGTGATATGGGTTATCTTGGTAAAGACGGCCTTATCTACTTCGCACAGCGCTTGAAACGCATCATCATCTCTTCTGGCTACAACATCTATCCAACCCACCTAGAATCTATCATTAATTCTCACGAAGCAGTACTCACTTCTACCGTAATTGGCATAGACCATCCATACAAGGGCCAAGTACCAAAGGCCTTCGTGGTGCTAAAAGAGGGCTACAAGCCTGGTAAACGCGTTGAACGTGAAATTCGCGACCTCATGAGCCGCAACGTTCCAGTCTATGCTCTTCCAGTTGCCTATGAATTCCGTGATAAACTTCCAAAAACTTTGGTTGGTAAAGTTGCCTTCAAAGAACTAGAAAAAGAAGAAAAAGAAAAGCACTAAACATGTTTTTAAAGATCCTCATAGTCTTCCTAATTTCGATGGTGCCACTAGTAGAACTTCGTGGCGCCATCCCGGTGGCTATTGGAATGGACCTTGGTTTGCCAGAATGGCTAGTTTTAATCGTAGCCATTCTCGGCAATATTATCCCAGTGCCAATTATCTACCTCTTTGCACGGAAAGTCCTAACCTGGGGCTCCGAAAAATGCAAGTGGCAGACCTTCAAAAAATTCTGTGATTTTTGTCTGAAAAAAGGGAACAAAGCCGGCGACAAATTGCTCACCAAGGCGAAAGGCGGTGTTTTCTTTGCACTCTTCCTCTTTGTGGCCATCCCAATCCCTGGCACCGGCGCCTGGACCGGTACGCTTGCTGCCAGCATTTTGAACCTAGATTTCAAAAAGACTACTATCTCTATTATTGCTGGTATCCTTACCGCCGGCCTAATTATGCTCGCTATCTCGCTCGGGCTGTTCAAAGTTTTGTTTAATTAAGATTTTTTGTTGCATTCTCTTAAATCCATGCTAGAATAAAAGTATGATAAGAGAGGCAAGAAGAGTTAAAATTCACGGGCTTTACCGTCATTTCAAGGGAAACCTTTATTATGTAGAGGATGTTGCTTTTGACAGTGAAAAGAAGGAAGAGTTGGTGATCTACCGTGCGCTTTATGGCGACTGCAAACTTTGGGCCCGCCCGCTCAAAATGTTTTTGTCCGAAGTTGACCACAAAAAATATCCAGACATCACACAAAAATATCGTTTTGAAGAAATCAAATAATCCTGCTTGTGCTTCGCCAGCCATAAACTTCGTGGTATAGTTTTGCCAACGGGGGAGCAACTTAGAGGAGGAAACGATAATGGCACAGAATGATAATGTAAAAGAATATAAGGTAAGTCACTGCATTTCATGCCCTAACCACAAAAGTTACAAGATGTCGAAAGAAACAAATTGGTTAGCATGTACGGAAAAACAAGGTTTAAAAGTATACGATACAAAAGAAGAAGGTGTAAAAGCCTACAGGCTCGTGCTTAATTACGAAGATGAAAATGATGCCCTAAAAGAACCAATCCCCGGATGGTGCCCGTATTATAAAGACGGTATGGCAATCATAAAATAATTATCGCTCCACCACAAATAGCTCCGCTGGAGCTATTTTTTTGTGTATAATAGAATTATGGATTCAAAGACAATAGAGCAAGCCAAGCAAATGGCAAAAGAACTTTTAGACAGTGATAAATCTGGCCACGGAATGGATCATTCCGAGCGGGTGCTAAATCTATCTTTGAAGTTCGCGGAAAACCAACCAGCAAACGCTGACGTTGTTGCTCTCATCGCGCTCCTGCACGATGTAGATGACTATAAACTGTTTGGAGATGAAAGCGCCAAAAACCTTACGAACGCCAAAAACATTTTGGC
>JAFYXW010000019.1 GCA_017557865.1 Candidatus Saccharimonadota bacterium | reverse complement strand
TAAGCATACTTGGAAAGCGTCCAACCATGATTGGAATTACCAAAAAGCTGTACGATACGCATCGAGTTTGTCCCAATGTCTAGGGAGAAAAAGTCGCCCACGCCATGCAATAAGTTCATACCATATATTATATGCTTATGTTTTTCAAATTGCAAGTTTTAAATAATAGAAGCGTTCAATATTGCCATGCCGGCCTTGCAGGGCGTTGTCGCGTTTTTTGACGACAAGAAAGCCGTTTTGTTTTAGCCATTGTTCAAAATTTTTAATCAGCTCGCGACGAATTTTTTCGTTTTTGACAATACCTTTTACCAGCTGGTCTTCCCTGGCCTCGAATTGGGGTTTTAGCATCATCAAGAACTCGGCGTCCCTGTTTGGAAGATTATTTTTGAGGTAGGTTAGAACTTTTGTTAATGATAAAAATGAAACATCTGCAACAACAACATTAATTTCTTTGTTCAATTCAAAATCAAAAATGTCAGTTTTTTCGTGAAGCTCGATTCTAGGATCGAAGCGGAGAGGGGCTTTCATTTGATGAGAACCTTTCTCTACCGCGATAACTTTTTTGGCACCACGATTCAAGGCGTATTCGGTAAAACCACCAGTAGAAGAACCAATATCTAGTACTGTTTTGCCTTGAAAATCAAAATTGAAGGCGCTACTAGCGCCTTCAATCTTGTGATAACCTCTATTTACGTCCGCGGTATTCATAAGTTTCGGTATCTACAGAAACTGTATCACCTTCTTTAATAAATGCTGGGACTTTTACGACTACGCCAGTTTCTAGAGTGGCATCCTTCATCACAGAAGAGGTGGTATCGCCCTTGACCGCAGTCTCGGTATAAGTAACGGCTAGCCAGATATTCTTTGGCAATTGCAAGTTGATAGGGGTACCGTTATAAAATTGGATTTCCATCTCGTCGCCATCGCGCATGAAATCTTTGCTGTCGCCAACCATATCGGCCGAGAGCTCGTATTGTTCAAAGCTTTCTGGGTCCATAAAGTAAAATTTAGCATCGTCCTTGTAAAGATACTGCACCTTACGGGTAGTAACTTCGGCAGGCTCGATTTTTTCCTGGCCTTTGAAAGTTTTTGGCAAAAGCGCACCGGTGATAAGGTTTTTGACCTTGACGTTAACGATAGAACCGCCACGGCCCATTACTTTTTGGGAGTACTCCACCACTTTATACGGCTGGCCGTCTAAAGTAATAAGAGTGTTTTTCTTTAGATCTGTTGGTCCGTACATGTTTACTCCTTAGTTATTTGAAACAAATGGCAAAAGTGCCAAATGGCGAGCACGCTTAACTGCGGTAGCTAGTTGACGCTGTTGCTTGCTTGATAGGCCAGTCTTGGAGATAGGCTCAATCCGACCATATACATCGATATAGCGTTGCAAAGTTTTGACATCGCGATAATCGAAGTAGAGGTTTGGGTCATTCTTTAATTTTCTCATTTTATCCTTCTTCGTATTTTTTGATATTAAAACGGCACTTCACTAAGATCGATTTCTTCTGGAATGTCGCTTGGGATGTCTGCTGGGGCAGCTTGGCTTTCTGCAGAGTTGCTAGCAGCACCATCGCCTCTATTTGCATTGGTGGTGAAGTTGAAATCTTCGACGACGATTTCTACACGAGAGCGTTTGTTGCCCTCTTTGTCTTCCCAACCATGTTGGCTAAGACGGCCAGATACAAGCACGCCAGTGCCTTTTTTGGCATATTGGCTGATCATTTCGCCGAGTTTGCCCCATGCGGAACAATCGATAAAGGAGACGTCTTCTTTTTGTTCGCCGTTTGAATCACGGAAAGTACGGTTTACTGCAACTGAGAAAGAGCAAACGCTAGAACCATTTGGGGTGCTGCGAAGCTCTGGGTCGCGGGTAAGGTTCCCTACGATAATTGCTTTAGAAAATCCGCGCATGATTATTCTCCTTGTTTTTCGTTAGTATCTTCTGGCTCTTTTTCTGGTACTCTTTTTGCATCGGCACGTACGAGCAAGTAGCGCAAAACTTCGTCGGTGATATTCATCACGCTGGAAATTTTGGCAGGAGCTTCGGCCGGAAGCAAAAGATCAATGTAGTAGTAAACTGCAAAATCGTGACCAGAAATAGCATAAGCTAGGCGCTTTTTGCCATCGTTTTCTTCTTTTTCGATTTTGCCGCCACTGCCCTCGATGATCTTTTTGACCTTGTCTAGAGCTGGGTCTAGGTTCATCTCGAGATCGGGATGAAATAGGATAGAAAGTTCGTATTCTTTCATTTTACTCCTTTGGTTAAAGCAAACACAGATAAAACTTGTTTGCTGAGCTAATATTGTGGGTATATTATACCACAGGTTGAGACTGGAGTAAAGGGTTATGTGCCGTTGCCAGTTGTAAGGCCTAGTCTACTAATTAGACCTTGGCCTTCTGTAGAGTTGGTGAAGAATAGAGCCATCTGCCTTAGCGTTTTGCCTTGGTTGAACTGGGTTTGGCAGTCAGTACCGTCATACCCTGTCGCCGGGTTATATGCTCTACCAAGAATTGCAGTATACATCTCGTCGCACTTTTGCCGCGATGTCTTACCGGAGAGATGACCGCTAGCCTCTGAACTACCAAACATGTTTGCTATAATGGTCGCGGCTGGGGTAGAACCTGTCATTTGAGACAGCTTGCCCGATATTTCATCGTTGCTCACGTTATAAGCGGTGCCATAATCTGCTCTAATACCGCCGTACAATTGGTAAATGTAAAAGCGTTGTGGCGACCAGTTAGAGAGAGGAGATGAATCCGCCTCTAATGGTGGCATGCCCCAGGTAGAAGATGCCGAATTTTGGAATGCATCTTTCGCTGTTACGTTATAGGTAGTTAGCGTGGTGGCTTTGTTTTGCCAACTACTGCTAGTGGTTACGCGTATAGTACAGTTTGTGTTGTTCGCGCATTTGTTGGCCCAGCCAGAAGAAGCGTTGGTGCCGTTAATTGAGTATGTAATTTGAGACCCGCTAGTATCAGACGCTTTAACTACTACGCTAAAATGAATGTACCAGCTACCATAGCTTACGTTTATATCATAAGGACGGCTTACGAATGAAGGCGTGGATGGTTTTGTGACGTCATTAGAGTTACCGTAATATGTATCACCATTACTGTCCAATGTAATGGTATTTCCTGCTGCGGTGCCTGGGCAATAATCTTTAGACATGCTCCAGCCACAGGCAGTATAGCCGGTCTTCGGGGAGATAGACG
>JAFYXW010000018.1 GCA_017557865.1 Candidatus Saccharimonadota bacterium | reverse complement strand
TCGTGCGCTTTCTAAGGTTCTGGTGTACGCCTCCATACCTCTTGGGGTTTTTAGTTCGTCTGTGGTCAAATTTTGACCCTCTTGGGGGAAGTTTTGTGTCTTCGCTCTTACATCGTTCTTACGTTATTTTTACATCACGCCTGTTAACTGGGGGTAGGGGGTGCCCTGGTACCAGGCCGCCTGCAGGAGCCTTCCTCCTGGGGGTGCTTTACACCCGCCAGGCCCCTAATTTCGCATTGTTTTCGCCTATTTTTGTACTGTGACCTCCGTTCAAGTTGGCCGCTTTTTGTGGGCCTCACCTCTCAGCAGCTGGCCGCCAGGCCCTGGAATTTTTTCGTAAACACTTGACTTTTGTGAATTTATTAGTACTTTTGTCGGCGAAAGCTTTCACAATTGTAAAATTTCTAGGTCATGAAACTCAGTTCTAACTCAGGCAATGGCGATTCTTGGTGGGTAATCGTACTAAAAGTTATCGTCTACGCCATCGGCCTCATTTTGGCTGGCATCGGCACCGCCCAGGCCGCTACTATGCTGGGCATCAACCCTTTTTAATTAACCATTAAAACATTTTTCTATCATGGCAAAACTTTATGGACTCTCAGGTAAGGCCACCGGCAAGAAAGGCGACACCGTCTTTGCTGTGCGTAACGGCCAACAGATCATTCGTCAGTACAACCCTATCGTGACCAACCCAAACACGAAGGCCCAATCTGACACGCGCTCAGTTTTCAAGCTGCTTGTTCAGCTGGCAGCTGTCCTCGGCTCCTATATCGCCATCCCTCGCGTTGGTGGTAAGTCGGCCCGTAACAGCTTTACTCAAATCAATTTCCCGCTCTGCTCTGTGGCTGGTGATAAGGCCAGCGTCCCCATGGATCAGCTGCAAATTACCAAGTCGGCCGTGGCGTTGCCCAGTATTACCGTGTCTCGCGGTACTGGAAACGTAATCCAAGTGGAAGTAAGTGAATCGGTCCTGGGCGAATTCGATAAGGTCGTTTATGTGGGTATGAGAATCAACCCCACTGACGGCTCTGTCAGAACTCTCGGTAGCGTCACTGTTAACGTAACCAACGAAAACGAAACCGCCGCTGGCCAAATGGCTCCCACTGGCGCAGCTGTTACCGTCCTCGCTTACGGTGTGAAATCCAACAGCGGCAAGGCCGACACCTCGTTCGCCAACCTCGGCGCAGAAGCTGCAACGCATATCGCTTCTCTGGTGGCCACCCGCACCCTCGGCTCTGGCGATTTGACTCTCTCCGAAACTAAGGGCGCCAACTTGGCCGCCGCAGCTTGATTTTTGTCCAACCTCTAAGGCTCTGAATAATCATGGCAAAACTTTATGGACTCTCTGGTAAAGCTCACGGACGGAAAGGCGACTCTGTCTTTTCCGTCGTGGGCGGCCAGCAATTGGTAAGCCAATACAACCCAATCCGTGTAGATGTTAAATCTGAACGGCAGTTGCAGCAGCGGGCTAAAATGAAACTCATTAGCCAGCTCGCTATGATACTGGCTCAGGTTATTGCTATCAAAAAAGCAGGGCCACGCTCGGCTAGGGCTCAGTTTATCTCTGAAAACTACAAGCTGCTGACCTTCGCTAATAACACCGCGTCTATTGATCTTAACAAAGTTCAGTTGACCAAGGCTTTTGGCGAAGCACCTGCTTTTACTATTGATCGCGACTCCGAAAACGAAGAAACCATTGTGCAGTGCAAAAACAATATGACGGGCTTTGACTCTGTCGTTTATGTTCCAGCTCGCATTTTGAATGACGGTTCCATCCGTCTTCTTGATCCAGTCGCCGTTGTTCCTAATGCCGGAAACCCTTACGCAGTCGATTTCATTCCTTTTGTTGAAGGTTCTGTTATTGTGTGGGCTTATGCTGTGAAGTCGGTGTCCTCTGCCACGTCTGAGGCTCTGTCAAACGTAAGCGGCAACCCCGCAACGCACATCGCTAGTTTGGTCTCCTCGCGTTCTGCATCGTTCTCGGGTATCGACACCACTAAAACGTCGGCCGCATCGCTAGCTGTTGGTGAGAATCATGCCGATAGCGAAAACGAAGGTAAATATCACGTTTCAGTCTCTATTACCGGTAGCGGCTCCGTTTCAGGCGCTGGCTATTTTGTGCCTGGTGAAAGGTGCAACCTAGTTGCAACCGCTAGCGCAGGTAGTAGTTTTGTTGGCTGGTACAGTAACGGAACGCTCGTAACTAGCAATGCTTCTTTTTCATTCATTGTCGACGGCGATGTGGTGCTAGAGGCTCGTTTCCAATCTTCGGGCGTTGTTATCGCAGCCACCGTTGATCCTGCTGGCGTCGGTACTATTATCGGCAATGGAACCTATCCCGCCGGAACTGAGGTGCGTTTGTATTGTGACCATGACGTATCATACTACATCACCTGGTGGGAAGTCGATGGAGATAATTATGGTGATGATGATGAATGCTATGTTGAAGCGCAAGAAGGTATAACTATCGTATGCCACCTCTCCAACGAATAATTTAGTTTTTTGTTGGTTGTTTTTCATTGTCTTTGTGTGGGGGCTTCGGCCCCCACTTTTTTGGGCTTTTCAACAACGGTTAGTATGTATTGTTGAAAACTTTTTTTAGCCAAACTCTTGACTTTGGGATTTTTATCACTGTATATTTGCATTGCCATTTGGGAGAGAGCGTGGATCTCTTTAGGGGATTTGAGAAAAGCGCAATGGCCCTCTTGGTGAGGTCGGAGCGCTAAACGTTCCTTTGAGCTTGGCGGGAGTAGCTACCCGCCAGGCTCTTCTAAAACGGCCCGCCTCTTATCATTTGTTTGTTCTGAGTCCCCCAGCAAAAAACGTTTAGCGATGTTTTTCACTCACAATTCCAACCCTTACTGCATTAACTGTGACTGGCTTCAGTTCTCAGTTAAACTGCCTAATCTGCGCGGCGAGTTCAAAGCCCCGCGGGGTTACCGTCTTGAGGTAAACCAAGGCAACAATATTTTCAGAAAAAGAGCCATACTGTTTGATCATAACGGAATAAAGTATTTAACGCTGTTGTGGGATCCTTATAGCCGCGTCCTCGATCCAAGCATTATGACTGTGCAGGTCGCAAACCAATCTTTATACACTGGTGGCATTCGTCACGCTTGGCGTTTGTTGCAATACATAACACCATGCACGTTCAACTCTATGGGCCGGATCGATATCTGCTGTGATTTCGAAATCTCCCAAAAACGTCTGGACTTCATTAAACATCTAAACTCCGGGCACTACTACGTGGAGCGCAAAAAAGAAGGTTCCACCTTTTGGCACGAAGCAAACAAAAACAACGTCCCTGTTAAACAACTGCATTGTCTATCCTGGGGTAGCAAAACAACGGAAATCAAAGTTAAACTCTACCATAAAAGCCGCGAGCAGGGCTTGTTGTCAGATATTACAGTTGACAAAGATGGGGTAATTCACGAACCAGAACCCGAAAAACCGTGGATCGTCAACGAATGGCGCGAAAACGAAATGGACGTTCAAAACATTTGGAGGCTTGAGTTTTCGTTGTCGGGCGCGGGCCAGCTGGAATATGAAGGAGAAAAAATCACCCTAGATCAAGTGGCAGATCCAAATTGGCTTATCGGTGTGTTCATTGATCTTTACCAAAAACGTTTTGTTGTGCGAGTTAACCAAGGCCGCCGTGCTGGGCATAAAAACTTGGATAGACGGGTATTCCTTATTGACTTACCGGGTACCGGGCTCGAAGTTCATTGGAAAGAATACGAAGACCGTTCTGACTTTGTTGACCCTGCCGTGTCTCTGCTGAGGTCTATGATGGCTAGTCTAGAATCACCAACCATTCTGGCATCGGTTTCTAATTACGAAAAGTACAAAGCCGCCATCTTGCAAATTATAGCCTCATGTAACCTCTACTCCTATTTCTGCAAAACCTTTAACGAAACGCCAAAGTCTTATTTCGATCATTTCTCACAATCGGTAGGGTGTGGGGTGTTTGAACGAGAAGTTTCACCATCAAAATATTTCCTTTAACCTAAAAAAAATATAACTATGAGAAAATCTGAATTATTAAATCTAGTACGTTCTATGGCAACGTTTGAAAGCAAAAAAAATGTTTGCAATTTTTATGTCTATTATCTAGTCGATGGCAACGTTCGTGTTGTTGCTGAACTTAACGGTATTAAAAAAGAATCGATCATGAAGTTATCAACGATGGAAAAGTACATGCGCAGATTTGTTGATTTCCTAGTGGAAAATTTAGTCGAAACGCAAGGCTTTAAAGTTGATATAAAATTTTTATTGCCAACTTTTCATCTTGAAATAAAAAGGAAAGAGTTTCCGGAATATGATTGGTATTGTCTTAGAGTGTCGTCGGATAACTTTTCATTTAGGTCTTGGTCGAAAGATATGTTACGTAATTATTTGATTGGTAAAGTGTTATACAGGTTAAATCGTGATAGGAATTCGTTTGTTGATGTTACTTTAAGTAAGGAGGTTTAATTATGAAAAAGTTAGCACAATTGGGTCTATTTGACCAAGAGAAAATGAAAAGGAAGTTCGAAGATGATCGTTTCGGACTGTTTGAATTTGTTCCTACTGCAGGCAATACTTGGGAAGAAACGTGTAAAAACTGCGTGCTGTGGTCTGAGCGCTTCGGGATGATGTCTTGGTGTGATCATGCCAAGTGTAGAGACTATGAACGCGTAGATCACCAAAATGGCTATTTTAAAGAGTCGGAAATTCAGGCTCTGGCCTCCAAATCATCAATCAAAAAATCCCCTGGCTCCGCAGGAGCCAACTGCCCAGATTTTGGCCGTTGTGATAAATGCCGGTTTTTCACCGGGGATACTTGGTGTAAGTTCTTACACAAATTTGTATTGCCATTCTCTGATGAATGTAAAGGGAATTGGACTCCAATAGAACTTGAAGAATAATAAAAATGTAATTAACTTAAAATCACTTCGTTATGAGAACTTTAAATGAAATTATCGTGCATTGTTCGGCAACATCTGTCGAGCAGAAAATCAATGCTGCAACAATTGATGTGTGGCACCGCCAAAAAGGATGGGATTGTATTGGATACCATTTTGTTATTCTGCAGGATGGAACTATAGAAGTAGGGCGGCCAATCGGTAAAATTGGTGCGCACTGCCTTTATCATAATGTCAACACCGTAGGAATATGCTATATTGGTGGTATAAAAGACTCAAAACCTTGCGATACTAGAACGCCTCAGCAAAAAAGGTCGTTAAGGTTGTTGATTGCCGGACTGCTGGAGGAATACCCAACCATCACTAAGATCTCAGGCCATAATAATTACGCCAATCGCGCCTGCCCTTGCTTCGATGTTGCGGAGTTGGATTATCTGCTGCAGTATGCTATACGGGCTAGGGAATCTCTGTAATGTTTGTTAGGAAGTAAGAAAAAAAAGCCGCCCACCTCTCTTCAGGCTTCAGCAGCAGGCC
>JAFYXW010000002.1 GCA_017557865.1 Candidatus Saccharimonadota bacterium | reverse complement strand
TGGTCGCGCTCTTCGCGCCGTTCTAGCCGGCATCGAAAAACCAAACGGCATGATTCTAACTTCCGGTCCTACTGGTTCTGGTAAGTCCACCACCCTCTATGCTTTGATTCAACAGATTAAATCCGAAAAAATTAACATCGTAACCTTGGAAGACCCAGTCGAATACAAGATGGACGGGATCAACCAGATTCAGGTAAACGTTGATGCTGGCCTTACTTTTGCCTCGGGCCTTAGGAGCATCCTTCGCCAGGACCCAGACGTAGTAATGGTCGGCGAGATTCGTGACTCCGAAACTGCCGGTTTGGCCGTGCAGGCTGCCCTTACTGGTCACCTTGTGTTCAGTACTCTCCACACCAACTCCGCTGCAGGTATCTTGCCGCGTCTTCTAGATATGGGCATCGAGCCATTCTTGCTCGCTTCTACGCTTAACGTAGTGATTGGTCAGCGCTTGGTCCGCCGTATCACCGAGAAAAGGGAAATGTACAAATCTTCCGAACTTGAGACTGACGGCATTAATTCTATTGTCGGAGAACTACTCCCAGCTACCAAAGAAGACGTTGCCGCTGTTAGCGAAGATCTTGGCTATCCAGGCTTGCCGGTAAAAAATGGCGATTTCTATATGCTCGCCAAAGGTATGGATACCAAAGAGACCCCAGGTGGTTATTCTGGCCGTGCTGGTCTTTATGAGACCATCGAAGTAGATGAAGAAATCCAAAAATTGATTATTTCCCATGCTACCGCTAACGAAATTATGCGTCTAGCTAAGAGTAAAGGTACCGTTACGATGCGCCAAGATGGGATGCTTAAAGTCTTATCTGGCATAACAACAATAGAGGAGGTAAACCGCGTTGCGAGTGATTTGTCGTAACGTTTATGGTATAATACTATTATGGAAAACAGTGGGCAAGTAACATCATCTACTATCAAAATCGAATCTCTCCTAGAAGAGTGTATCCGCCGCAAGGCTTCAGATTTGCATATCCAGTATGGCCTACCTCCAATTTTGCGCGTCGACGGCGCACTTATGCCAATTTCTGGTACTCCAAGTTTAAACGAGGCCATGCTAAAAGATCTTATCTTTGCTACGTTAGATGATGACCAACGCAGTATTTATCTAAAAGATAAAGAATTCGACTATTCTTTCTCGTTTGGCGATATCGCTCGTTTCCGCGTTAATGCGTTCCACGAACGTGGCAAAATGGCCGCAGCCTTCCGCTTGATTCCAAACCAAATCCGTTCTATCAATGATCTTGGTATGCCACCAATTGTAGAGACTTTTGCCGATTTCCCACGTGGTCTTGTACTGGTCACCGGGCCTACTGGTTCTGGTAAATCTACTACGCTCGCTGCTCTTGTCGACAAAATCAACCGTGAAAAATCTGTTCACATTGTTACCATCGAAGATCCGATTGAGTTTACACACAAATCTCAACGCTCTGTTATAGTCCAGCGCGAAGTCCACTATGATACCTTTAGCTTCTCGGCTGCTCTTCGCTCGGCTCTTCGTGAAGATCCAGACGTAGTATTAATCGGCGAGATGCGCGACCTCGAAACTATTCAGTCTGCCATTACTATCGCCGAAACTGGTCACTTGGTCTTTGCTACGCTCCACACCAACTCTGCCGCCCAGTCTATCGATCGTATGATTGACGTTTTCCCAGCACATCAACAGCCGCAAATTCGTGCCCAGCTTGCTAACATGCTCATGGCCATCTGTTCACAGCGCCTAGTTCCAGCCATTGGCGGTGGACGCGTAGTCGCTGCCGAAATCTTGGTTGCTAACGCCGCTGTGCGTTCGCTCATCCGTGAAGGTAAGTCTCACCAAATTGATAACGCTATCCAAACTGGCGCAGACCAGGGGATGCAGACTATGGACCGCACACTTGCTAAACTCGTTCAAACTGGTGTTATCACTTATGATGCTGCTCGTGACTACGCAGTTGACGCCAACGAATTTAACCGGTTAGTAAAGGGCTAATATGAAACGGTTTATCTACAAAGCCAAAGAAAAGGACACCGGCAAAGCTGTAAAAGGCAACATCCAGGCCGAAAATGAGCAAATTGCCGGCCGGCTTTTAGTAGAACAGGGCTACATCCCACTTTCTGTTGTCGAAGAAGGTGCCGAAGGTTTTCTTTCTAAATTTAAAAACCGTATCACCAATAAAGACCGCATTACTTTCACCCGTCAGCTTGCAACTTTGATTGGAGCAGGTCTCCCTTTGGCTTCTAGCCTTCGTACGGTGGCCGAGCAAACTCAATCCAAAGGTATGAAAGCTATCGCCGAAGAGATTATTGCCTCTGTCGAATCCGGTAAAACTCTTCACGACTCTTTTGCAAATTACCCAGATGTCTTTAATGGCGTTTATCTTGCACTTATCCGCGCCGGCGAAATGTCCGGTACCTTGGATTTAGCCTTAAAGCGCCTTGCCGACCAAGAGGAAAAAGACGCCGCTATGATGAGCAAAATCAAAGGCGCACTTGTTTACCCAGCTATTATTCTGGCCGTGATTATCGCTGTACTCGCCTTCATGATGATTATGGTGGTGCCGCAAGTTCGCGACCTCTACGAAGATATGGGAGAAGAGCTCCCGGATCTTACCCAATTCCTCGTCAACATGACCAACTTCTTTGGCGACTACTGGTGGCTCGTACTTGGTGTCTTGGCTGCCATTATCGGTGGGATTTATTTCTTTATCAAGCGTACCCCTACTGGTCGTCGTTTTGCCGACAACTTCAAAATTCACGTCCCAATTTTTGGCGGGTTGTTCCGCAAACTCTACGTTTCGCGCTTTGCTCGTACTTCCGAAATGATGCTCGCTACCGGCGTGCCAATGCTTGATTCTATCAAGATCGCTATCGGAGCCGTAAACAACGTTGTAGTCGAAGCCGAATATAGTACTGCCCTAGATACCATCAAAAGCGGTAAACCACTTAGTGAATCTATTAGAGACAAAAACTACATGCTTCCATTAGTACCACAGATGGCTTCCATTGGTGAGGAATCCGGTAAAATCGACGAAATGCTAGGCAAAGCTGCCCAAGTTTACGAAACCGAGCTAGATGAACAAATTAACAGTATCTCTACGATGATTGAACCAATCTTGATGGTGATGATGGCCGGCCTTATTGGTATCGTGGTAGGCGGTACGCTGCTTCCGATCTACTCGCTTGTGAACTCTGTTGCTGCTTAGCAAAAACCACCACAAAATACTTGATTTTTAGCCACTTTTAAGTTATTATAAGCATAAGCATAAAAAATCTAGAAAGGATTTATAAATGGCTAGCAAAAATATCAACTCTAAACAAGGCTTTACGATCATCGAGGTCGTACTCGTGCTTGCTATCGCGGGTCTTATCTTCCTCATGGTGTTCGTCGCCCTCCCTGCGCTTCAACGTTCTCAGCGTGATACTCAACGCCGTAACGATATGTCGCGTGTGGATACCTCTTTGGTGCAATATCAAACCAACAACAGCACCAAGAGTAATAACTTGCCGGATGTGACCATCGCTGTATCGTGGACCGGAACGGAAACGATAGAGAACTGTGGCACCAACCAGTCTTGTATATTCATTCGTGACTATATGAACTCTGGCTCTTCCGAAAACAACAAGGTCAACGAATTCCAAGATCCAGATGGTAAACCATATAGCTTGGTAATCACACCAAACTGGGACGTTTATGGAGCAGAAACTGCTTCTTATAGCCCAGCAGCTGACGCTGATTTAGGCGATATTACTAGCAAACTAGAAGTCAAAAACGGCAAAGGTACAATTACCGGTAACGATCCGTTTTCTGCTTATGTAATTTACATCGTACCAGGCGGTCGTTGTGACGGTGAGTATGTAATCAAATCTCAAAAACGCCACTTCGCAATCCTCTATCGCTTGGAAGGCGCTGGTGTTTACTGTATCGACGATCAATAGAATATCGCGACACAATAAAAATACTTCCCGAAAGGGAAGTATTTTTTATGAATAACTTTTTTAAGTGTTGCTACAATAAACGCCGGCACCTTCTAGACGATAAAGCACCGAAACCATGCGCTGGTTGCTGGTTGCTACTGCTTTATCCCCGTAACAAGTAGACCCAAGTACTATATACATTCTGTAGCCATTCGGGAAGGCTGCAGTATAAATTTTGTTCAACGTTGAATTTTTTTCGGCACAGCTTGCATCCGGGATGGTAGTACCGCAGCTCAATATTAGTAGGTTATAGCGTTCGCCATCCGGGTCCACATAGTTCGCGCCTAGAAAATCACGATAAAAACCGGCCCAAGAAGTGTCCGCGCCAGTGCTAGACGCCGTGATAGATAGCCCACTAGCTGGGATCGTATCGGCATAACCAGGCAAATTACCACGCCCATTATTTTGCTGGAAGTTCTTAATCTCACTAACAAGTTCCATTGCCGCTTCCCGACGGCTGGTGTCACGTTGCGAACGCCTAAGAGACGGCAGGGCTACAAACACCATTAAGAATATTAAACCGGCGAGCGCCAAAACTAGTGATACTTCGATCACTGTAAAACCATTTTTTTCCTTACTCATACCTCTAGTATAAATTAAATCTGTATTTTTTCAAGATTCTTATGGTAAAATATAGATATGATTATAGGGTTTTACATCTTGATGTTTGTTCTGGGCGCCGCTTTTGGCTCTTTTTTGTGCTGCCAGGCTCGGCGACTCCGTCTCCACGAAAAAGGCAAAAAATCTCTTGGTCGCTTCTCGGTCTGTATGCACTGCAAAAAACCACTTAAATGGTACGAAAACATCCCACTTTTTTCTTGGCTTATTCAAAGGGGGAAGTGTACCAAATGTAAAACCAAAATTGGCTGGGCTGAGTTTCTCTCCGAACTTGGTGTCGCGGCAGCTTTTCTAGTTTTTAGCACAAGCTTTGACCCATTTTCAGCCACCGCTCTTATGTGGGGCGCTTTCATCTCTACGCTTGCGCTTATTTTGGTCCTCTGCTTTCTCGCTATTTACGATGGTCTCTATGGCGAACTGCCAAGCCTATGTCTAACTTTTGCCATTATATGCGCCATAGTGGTATTATGTCTAAAATCGTGGGGAGCTTTTTCTCCTCTAGACACGCTCTATTCCGCCTTGATTCTTGGTGGTCTTTATTTGGTCTTATATCTGGTTTCGAGTGGCAAATGGGTAGGGAACGGC
Source organism: Candidatus Saccharimonadota bacterium (assembly GCA_017557865.1). Taxonomy (GTDB): domain Bacteria; phylum Patescibacteriota; class Saccharimonadia; order Saccharimonadales; family Saccharimonadaceae; genus Nanosyncoccus. The sequence continues at coordinate 66,837 of JAFYXW010000002.1, read as the reverse complement.
GACTGGTTACTGGGCCTCGCTATTGGTATTGCCCTTAGCAGCCCATGGCTCGCCCTCATCGTGCTCTTTCTCTCCAACGTCTTGGCCTGCGTTATTATGTTCCCAGCCATCAAAAAGTCCAAAAACCACAAAATCTACTTTGGCCCATTTCTGGTCATCGCCTATATTATCGCAGTAAGCTTTAGCGGTTTACTAGAAAGTATGGTATTATAAAACTATGAAATTATTTCGCGTGCGCCCAAAATTTGGTGACACATTGATAGAGGTTACGCTAGCCGTAGGTATCTTTTCTATGGTTGCCGTAGCTGTAGTTTCAGTGGTGAGCACCAGCACTTCGAACGCCCAAATTTCTCTAGAGACCACCGTCACACGCGAGCAAATCGATGCCCAGGCCGAAGCTCTGCGATTTATCCATAGCGCTTATGTTTCTGCTGTCGAGAACAAAGAGCCTAGCACCAACAAGTATATTACACTCTGGAAGGCCATCACAGACAAAGCCAATAATGCCAGCGTTGCCGGCGTCCTAGAGTATAACCCTAGTTCTTGTGCTGAACTATATTCCGGTTCAGAGCCACCAATAAAAAAACAAAACGCTTTCATCCTTGACGCCCGTCACATGAGTAGCAGCAATCCTAATGCAATCATTATCCCATACAACAACAAGAAGTTTACTGCTGCTTCTACCTATCCACGTCTCGTTTACAACGATGCCAGCGACGCTCTTATAGACGAAGATACTGGCACCACTTTTTCTCGCGCCGAAGGCCTCTTTATCGTGGCTGTCAGAGACAACAAAACCACCTACACTGTCGAGGGCGGTACTGTCAAAAAAGTTGCCGGTTACTATGATTTCTACATCCACTCCTGCTGGTACGGTCCTGGCGCTAGCCGCCCGTCCACTATCTCTACCGTCGTCCGTCTCCACGACCCAGCACGAGTCTAGCTACTTTGTTTCCGAATGAAACTTATCGTGGATCTCTTTTAGATGCGCATCTGTTACGTGCGTGTAAATCTGCGTAGTAGATATATCTGCGTGCCCTAGCATCGATTGTACCGCACGAATGTCTGCGCCATTCATCAAAAGATCCGTCGCAAAAGAGTGTCTAAGCGTGTGTGGGGACACATGCTTGGTAATCCCAGCTAGTTTTGCGTATTTTTCTACAATTCTTTCCACACTACGCGCTGTAATCCGGCGATAGTTACCAGAAGTGTCCACTGTCTGCAAATTCCGGCTGTTATTCAAAAATAGCGCCGGTAGGGAATCAGTTCTCGCATCTAGATAGTCTCGCACTCTGTCTGCCGCCGACTGGCTAATAAAAATCGGGCGGTCTTTGCTGCCTTTACCACGCACCATGAATTCGCGGCGGTCTAGATTTATGGACCCCCTGTCTAAACTTACCAGCTCAGATACACGCAGCCCACCAGAGTATAAAAGCTCTATAATTGCGCGGTCACGAAGACCGGTTTCAGAAGACGTATCTATTTGCTCTAGCATATCCTCAACTTCACCGAAATGCAAAAAAGTTACTTGTTTTCGTACCATTTTTGGTAGTTCCACTAGGGAAGGGTCAAGCGATTTTATCTCGCGCTTAGTTAAATACTTCAAAAACCCACGAAGTGCTATTAGATGATATGCTTGCGTCAGAACTTTTAAATCTTCGCTATCATGCGTCGAGCCATAGCGATTTAATTTCAAACGGTATTTACGAAGTAATTCTCGATCAATATCGGAAGCTTTAATATCATCCTTGCCAGTAATCTCTTGAGTGATTTCCATAAACCGCTCCAAATACAACCGGTAGTTTTCAATTGTCCGCTTGCTCCGTCCCGCCTCAATTTCCAGGTGTTCCAGAAAATCCTCAATCAGATCAGAAATATACATAACTCCATTATACCAAAAATAGCCGGAAACTGCGGTCTCCGGCTATTTTATTCTTGAGAGAGCCTCTTTAGCAGTACTTATAAGCGTCACGAATAATCATGACTTCTTCGTTAGTTGGCTCTACATATACTGGTACAGTGGAATCTTCTGCGGTAATGACGCCACTGGTGATCTCTTTGAAGCTTGCGATTGCATCGTTTACTTCTTTATTGATCTTAATGCCAAGTGGAGCGAGACCGTTGATAATAGATTCGCGGGTTTCGGCACCATTTTCGAGTACGCCAGCAGTAAACACGATTGCATCTACTTCGCCACCAAGCTCCAAGTAGTACTCAGCGATGTAGCGAACGATGCGGTCCACATACATGTCGAGGGCAAGACGAGCATTTTCGTCGCCACCCTCAATAGCTTTTTCAACGTCGCGGTTGTCATTAGCGCCACAGATACCAAGAAGGCCGGACTTCTTATTAAGAGCATCATCAATCTCGTCGTATCTCATACCTGCTTCGTCAATCATATATTTAATGATTGATGGGTCAATAGAACCAGAACGAGTACCCATCATTAGGCCATCAAGTGGGGTAAGGCCCATCGTGGTGTCATAGCTTTTACCGTCTTTTACAGCGGTAATACTTGCGCCAGAACCAACGTGACAAACAATCAAATTAATATCTTCTTTACCAAGTTTTTGTTGCATCACTTCGGTAATATATTTATGGCTAGTGCCATGGAAACCATATTTTCTTACGCCGTATTTTTCATACCATTTCATTGGAACAGGGTACATATATTGTACTTTTGGAATAGTCTGGTGGAAAGCAGTGTCAAATACTGCAACTTGTACTGCGTCTGGAAGAGCCTTTTGCATAGCTTTAATCCCAGCAATGTTGCCTGGGTGGTGGAGAGGTGCGAATTTAGTAAATTCCTTGATATCTTTCATGACTTCGTCGGTAATTACCACGGAATTAGCATATTTTTCGCCACCATGCACTACGCGGTGCCCAACGCCACGGATTTCTGACAAATCTTTTACTGCGCCGTAGTTGACTAGCTCTTCGAGCATAACTGCAACGGCTTCAGTGTGATCATTAATCTCTTTTTTAGTCTCAGTCTTTTTACCTTCGAACTTGATATTATAAAAACTGTCTTTTGCTCCGATTTTTTCAACGTAGCCACTGATAACGGAAATCTCCGCAGGCATTTCGTAAAGCTGGAACTTCAAAGATGACGATCCGGCGTTGACGCACAATACTTTCATTTTTCTCCTTTGTATTAAAATATGGTGACCCGGGTGCGAGTCGAACGCACAACCTCTTCCTTAGGACGGAATTGCTCTATCCATTGAGCCACCGGGCCATAAAAAATTATGCTATAATTGTATCATGAAATTATTCAAGAGAAAAGACGACAAGAAAACCGAGCAGGAACGCGTTGAAGAACGCAGGGAAGAGGTCCTTGCCGCCGGGCGCAAGTTTAAATACCCTCTCCAATGGACCAAACACCGCGTAGTTATTAATACTATACTAATCACTACGGTCGTAATTGGTATTATTATCACTAGTGGTTGGCTTGCTCTCTATCGCTTTAATATGACCGACGAAATGCTTTTCCGCGTCACCAAAATTTTACCAGTGCCAGTCGCCGAAGTCATCAGCGAAAAGGTGCTTTTCTCAGACTACCTTATGCTATATCGTAGCAGTATCATTTCCGTAGAGCGTCAATCTAGCCAAAACAAGACCGAAGGTTCCATCGACGATTTGCGTGCGCAATATCGTCGCGATGCTCTTACCGAAGCTGAAAAGTTTGCCTATGCCTTGAAAATCGCGAACGACCAAGGCATTACGGTTACCAGCGAAGAAGTCGCCGAAGAATTCAACCGCCATCTTAACATCGGTGGCATCGAACGCAGCGAAGAGAGCTTCCTTAAAATCATTTCCGATAATTTCGGTCTAAACAAAGGTGAATATGAGCGCATTCTCTATCTCTCGTTAATTAAAAGCAAGGTAGAAATCGAAATCGACGAAAAAGCCAATAAGGTTGCCGAACGTGTAGAAAACATGCTAAAGAAAGGCAGTAGTTATACCGACATCGCCAAAGCCCTTGAATCCAGCATCATTTACGAGGAAACAGGCGGTATGGTGTCTAATCAAAACATTGATGGCGGTCGTGCTACCGAGGCCATGAAGCTCGAGCCGGGAGAGCAAAGTGGCCGTTTCACTTCTATCAACGGCGACGGCTACTACTTCGTAAAGCTCATTAAAAAAACCGACAGCGAAGTCAATTTTGTTTCAATCAAAGTTCCGTTTACCGAATTTAACTCACGCTTTGAAGCCATCCGCGAAGACGGAAGAGTCAACGAATTTATCAATCCAGAATAAAAAATGGTGCGGGTACAGGGAGTCGGACCCTGATCTCATCCTTGGGAAGGATACATAATAGCCGCTATACGATACCCGCGACTCTCTTATTATAACATATAGGGTGGATATGGTATAATTATTTTATGCAATCGATTCAGGAGCAACTAAAAGGTATTATCAAAAATTTATACAACATTGATTTTGATGTTGAAATTTCCAAAGCGCCAGAAAACATCGACGCAGACTATTCTACAAATGCTCCCCTGAAACTTGCGGGAGTGCTCCACAAGGCCCCAATGCAAATTGCCGAAGAAATTGGCTTTGGCACCCCAAGCGCCCCAGGCTTTCTTAACTTCTCTTTAAACGAAGATTATCTAAAAACTGCTCTTGATAATTACGATATTAGTTCCGGCACCTTTGCTGGCAAAACTGTCATCTGCGAATTTAGCGATCCAAACCCATTTAAGGTCCTTCATGTTGGGCATCTTTATACAAGCATCGTTGGAGACTCTATTTCTCGCCTCTTCGAATATGCTGGCGCCAACGTCATCCGCGCTAACTTCGGTGGCGATGTTGGCCTGCATGTGGCCAAAACGATGTACGCGCTAAGGAAAAAAGACACCACTAGCCTCACTATCGAAGACATCGCAAAATGCTATGTTGAGGGTACTGCCGCCTACGAAGACGATGAATCTGCCAAAACTGAAATCACCGCGCTAAACAAAGAAATATATAAAATTAACGCTGAAGACATTCACGGCAATGAACTCGCCGACCTTTATTGGAAAGGCAGGGAATTGTCTTACGATTATTTCAAAGCCTTCTATGCGTCTATCGGTGTAAAGTTTGACAAATATTACCCAGAGTCTACTGTTGCTGCACTTGGCCTCGCCAAGGTCAAAGAACAGCTTGAAAAAGGCGTCTACGAAATGTCGGACGGCGCCGTGATCTTCGACGGCGATAAATTTGGCTTACATACTCGCGTCTTCATCAATAAGGAAGGCGTCCCAACTTACGAAGCCAAAGATGTAGGGCTCATCTTTACTAAATTTAATGACTTCCACTTTGATAAATCGGTTGTTATCACCGGTAGTGAGCAGCTCGAATACATGAAAGTCGTTCTAAAATCTGTTGAACAATATGCACCGGATCTAGTCGAAAAAACTTCCCACTTAACTCATGGCCTAGTCAAACTACCTGGCAACGAAAAAATGTCTTCTAGAAAAGGCAACTTCCTTAAGGCTGTCGACGTGCTAAATATGGTTAAAGACGAATTAAAGTCTGAGTATAATTCCGAAGACGAAAAAGTTGCACTTGCTGCTACTAAATACGCTTTCCTCAAATACCGTATGGGTGGCAACATTATCTTTGATCCAAAAGAATCCGTCAAAATGACTGGCAACTCCGGCCCATACCTACTTTACTCTGCCGTTCGCGCCAAAAAGATTTTAGCAAATTGCAACAACACCCAAGAGACCGAATATGCCTATAACATATATGAGAAAAATCTTATCAAAAAGATTTTAGAATACAAAACTGTATTAAACGACGCAGTTGCCGAAATGGCTCCGCACAAAGTAGCAAATTATCTATACGAACTCGCCCAAGAATTCTCGAGATTCTACGAAAACTGCCCAGTTGCCGGCTCCGCCGAAGAGGCTACTCGCGCCAAACTCGTTAAAACTTACTTAGACACTATCACCCATGGTCTAAATATTTTGGGAATTGAAATCCCGGAGGAGATGTAATGAAAAAAGCTAAATTATTATGGATTGATTTAGAAATGACTGGCCTCGATCCAGAAAAAGATAAGATTCTGGAAGTTGCCGCCATCGCAACAGACATGGATTTAAACGAAATGGCGACCTACGAGGCTGTTATAAAAGTGGACGACGAGCTCATAAAAGAACGCATGGTTGGTGAATTTTGGGAGAGGAACAAAGAATCTCGCGATGCTTTAGTTGCTCAAAACAAAAACGGCAAACCAGTAAAAGAAGTCGAGAGGGAATTAGTCGATTTTCTAGACAACAATTTTGGTAAAGAAATTTATCTTGCTGGTAATTCCATCCACCAAGACCGCAAATTTATCGAGCGCGAAATGCCAGACTTAAACAAGCGCCTGCACTATCGTATGCTCGACGTCTCTGCTTGGAAAATTTATTTCGAAAACGCCCTAGACAAAAAATATACCAAGCGCGACGCACACCGTGCACTTGATGATATTAATGGTAGTATAGAGGAGCTCAAATGGTACTTGACCTTTCTAAAGTAACCGGCATCGGAGAATTTAGTAAAAAAACCGAAGAGGAACGCACCATATATAATAAGGGCGAAAAAGCTTTTCTTGTTGAGAATAAAAACACCATCGAAATCCGTACCGACGATAAACTCGCAAAACTTCTTGCCGAAAAATACGAATCTGTTATGCAGTCGCGCTACTTTGGTCGCGGTGGCATTGAAATCGTCCTCGCCGGCCAGCTAAAAGACAGCGAAATAGACGATCTGATTCGTCTTAGCTATAACCTTACCGAAGAATAATTATAATTCTGGCAATGTAATCTCTGGGAAATGCGTACGGATATGATCTGCGTACCCAGCGTCGATGTTGTGCCAGGCTTTTTTCATCCTCGGGACATCAGACGTATCAGCGAATTGCGCGAGGAAAGTCTCTTCGAATTCTTTTGGTACTGGCCTAGACAAAATTCTAGCCATATCCATCTCTGGGTTGCCAGTTCCTGCAAAGCAAAAATCAATTACTCCGATTACTTTATCGTTCTCGTCGAGTAAGATATTGCCAAGGTTTAAATCTCCGTGCACCAAGTTATTCCGTTCGGTTTCGCGGATAAACTTGTGGTCTGCATCCAGATGCTTTACATAGTGTTTGTCATCTAGCTCTTGCAAGAAATCAGACAAAGGATATTTTACTTTTTCCGGCGCCTTGGATAGGTCGATGCCAGAAAGCTCTTTTATAAACTTGGCCACATCATAAGCTGCACCAGTTAGAGCAGTGTGGGAAAGATGATAGATTCTATCTCCAAGAGTATAACCTTCGATCTTTTGGTGCACCGAGAATGGGCGTTTTTTAGAATCAAAGCAGAGTTTCATTTGCGGCGTATAAAAACTAGTTTTACCATCTACAAAATTACAGACAGTTGCATCTTTCACGATCATCTTGGACCAAAATGGGTTCCTCGGGAAGCGGAAAAAATACGCACCGGCATCAGTTGTTACTTCTATTACGATATTTGTCCACCCTGTCAAAATATGCTTAGTGTCTTTTATCTCTTTTTCTGGAAATGTCTCAGCAATTATCTGATCCAGGGGATCATCTTCAGTAAAAAAATTACTCATATGTTATAATTATAGCATGGACAATGTTAAGATTCTAGCTATCGTGGGGATGAGTGGCAGTGGCAAATCTGTTGCAGTAGATTACCTCACCGAAAAAGGTTACCCAAGAGTTTACTTTGGTGGCATGATTTACAAAGAAATGGAAAAACGCGGTATTATCCGCACCGAAGATGGCGAATCCGAAAAACATTTTCGTGAAATGATTCGTGAAACCGAAGGCAAAGATTGGGTGGTACGCCAGGCTATCGCCGAAGCCAAAGATCTAATCGCTGCAGGTCAAAAACGTATTATTCTAGACGGCGTTTATACATGGACTGAATACAAAATCCTAAAACGCGAATTCCCAAAATGCCTTACTTTTATAGCTATCGTGGTAGACAAAAAACTTCGTTACGAACGCGTAGCAAATCGCCCAGGGCGTGCTTTTGATGCAGCCGCCATTCGTGAACGTGACCGCAGCGAAATTGAAAATCTCGAAAAAGGTGGCCCGATTGTCGCCGCAGATTATTATATATTGAACAACGGTACCATCGAAGACGTTGGCACCCGCCTAGACGAAATTTTAAAGGAGATTGAGTTTTGAGCGGACCCGAGTTAACCTCTGTTGCTTATAAAAAAGGCAACTGGATGCGCTACTCTCTTTGGGCTATTGCTGGAATCTCTATCGCTGTGCTTATCGGCAACATTCTTGGTATTATGAATAGTACTGGCGCCTCTGCGGTGCCAGAAGGATATAAGTTTTCTATTACCGACCGTTACAACGATAGCAGCAACGTAAAAACTATTTATTATGTTTATGACGATAAGATTATCGCTGAAGACGAGAGCTTCGACGACGACGGCGTCAACCGCGTCCTAATTCTTTATGATGGTATTTCAACTTCTAGTTTAAAGTACGACGGTGATGACACTACCGAACTTTGCGAGCTCGGGGCCTGCAAAGAGCAGCCTAAGGTTCTTGCCGTTATCAAAAGATTGATTTCGCGTAAAGTCGGCCGCGAATATATAGGATATTAAGATGAAACGTCTAGTTCTAATTGATGGAAAATCGGTTTTCTACCGCGGTTATTATGCCATGGGTGCACTAAGTCTATCAGACGGTACGCCAACCGGCGGCGTCTATGGCTTTGCCGCCATCGCAATGGAAATCGTCAAAAAATTAAACCCTACCAAGGTAGTGGTAGCTTGGGATTCGAAAACTTCTAGTTTTCGTCGTCGCGAAATTTACCCAGAGTATAAAGCAGGCCGCGTCAAACCGGGCGAGGATTTTTATACCCAAATCCCGCTCCTAAAAGAACTAGTCAATGACCTTGGCTGGGCTTTTGTAGAGCTAGACCGCTACGAAGCAGATGATATTATCGGAACATTAAGTCGCGAAGCCGACGAAACTATCGGACCAGATGGGCACTGCGAATACGAAACTTTTATTATTTCTTCTGATCTTGACATGCTCCAAATTGTAGACGATAACACTCATATGTGGCGCATCCTCAAAGGTTTTACCAATATTGAACAAATAAATGTCCCGGAATTAGAAGAAAAATATGGTATCAAAAAAGCACAATTCCTAGACTTAAAAGCATTGAAGGGAGATTCTTCGGATAATATTCCAGGGGTACCAGGCATCGGCGAAAAAACCGCCGCCAAATTGTTAAATGATTTCGGCACACTAGATGGCGTATATCAAAATATTGAACAAATTTCTGGTTCAACTAGAGCCAAGTTGGAAGCAGGGAAAGACTCTGCTTATATGTCGCGCAAACTTGCGCAGATTATGTTTAATGCGCCAGTAAATCTTGCCGATATTCCAGATTTTGAGTTTGACCGCGAACGTGTTGTCGCTGGACTAAAGAAACTTGAGTTTAACTCTCTCATCCGAAAATTTGGTACAGAAGACGAGAAAACTTCGGATTCGAGGGAATCCGGAGCTAGCGAATTTGGGAATAGCGCTGCTCGAGGGCTTTCGGAGGTTACGACCGAGAATGAGGGCGCGAACCCCGCGACGGCGGGCGTGAGCGACCCGTCCCGAGAGAGTGCTATTCTAAATTCGCCAGATATCATCGAATGGGATATCAAGTCTCTAATGCACAATGACAAAAAGATAGCAGACGAAATTCTTAAAGGAAAGTCCTTCTGGGATTTGTCTCAAGCAGCATTCTTGCTAAACCCACTTGCTCGGGAGATTCCGCAACTAGTGGATACAAAAGAGGAATATCATCGTCAGGTTGCGGAGCTTGAACGCACGCCAAAGTTGCTGCATGTTTTACAAACTTTGGATCTTCCTTTGATCCCAATTCTTTACAAGATGGAAGAGAAGGGCATGCTAATCGACCGCGAGTATTTTGGCAGCCTAAAAGAAGAATATGAAAAAATCGTAAATGGTCTAGAAAAAGAAGTTTGTGAGTCTGCGGGCAAGGATTTTAATGTAAACTCCCCAGTGCAACTATCCGAAATCCTATTTACTGACCTAGGTTTGCCAACTAAAGGCATCAAAAAGACCACTCGTGGCTATTCCACTGGTGCCAAAGAGCTCGACAAGTTGAAGGACCTTCACCCAATCATCCCAAAGCTTATTGAATATCGTGAAGCCGCTAAACTTCTTTCTACTTACATTATCCCAATGCCAGACCTCGCCGACAAAAACGGTCGCATCCACACTACCTTTACTCAAAACGTTACCGCTACCGGGCGCCTGAGCTCTCTTAATCCAAATCTCCAGAATATCCCTGTTCGTACTGACGAAGGTAAGCGTATCCGTACTGGTTTTATTGCAGGCAAAGGTAAGATTTTGGTTTCTGCCGACTATTCACAATTTGAGCTTCGCCTTGCTGCTATCCTTGCTGGAGACCAAGCTTTGATTGACGATTTTAATAACGACATTGATATTCATACCAAGACCGCGTCTGAGGCGTTTGGCGTACCGATGGATCAGGTTACTAAGACACAGCGTCGCGCCGCGAAGGTAATTAATTTTGGCGTGCTTTATGGTATGAGCGTCAAAGGACTTGCTGATGCCGCTAAAATGCCAATAGGTGAGGCAAAAATCTTTATCGATAACTATTTCAAGCTTCGTGCGCCGATTAAAAGCATGCTTGATGACATTTTGAAACAGGCCAGAGAAGAAGGCTACGTTGAGACGTTCTATGGTCGTCGTCGTCCAACTCCAGATGTAAAATCGTCTAACTTTATTATTCGCCAGGCTGCCGAACGTGCCGCCGCCAATATGCCAATTCAGGGTACCGAGGCAGACCTTATGAAACGCGCCATGATTGCTGTAGATAAAGCTTTGCCGAAAGGCGCTGAACTTGTTATGCAGGTTCACGATTCGCTAATTGTTGAGTGTGATGAGGATAAAGCTGCGGAAGTTGGAAACATTTTGAAACGTGAAATGGAAGCCGTGGCACCAGAGCTCAAAATTAAACTCGCTGTAGACGTCACCACTGGCAAAAACTGGGGCGAACTGTAAATTTCAGTATGTGCAAAAAATGCACATACTGACTCTAATCTATGATAAGATATAGATATGGAGACGGGGATTGAAATCTATAAAGCAATTGAGGGCGAAGTAGTCTTTAATGTTGACTCAACAGAAAACACCCTTTGGGCTACGCAGGCACAAATTGCAAAACTATTTGACACTGGTTTGCCAACTATCAATTATCATTTAAATAGTATTTATCGTGAAGGAGAATTAGACGAAAATCGAACTATTCGAAAAAATCGAATAGTTCGAAAAGAGGGGTCTAGAAACGTTGCGCGTGAAGTCAAAATGTACAATCTCGACGCCATCATCTCTGTTGGTTACCGCGTCAACTCCAAAAAAGCTACCGATTTTCGTATTTGGGCCACCAAAGTCCTCCACCATTACGTAGTAGATGGCGTGGCCGTAAATGAACGCAGGCTAAAAGAACTTGATAGCGAGAAGCTCCATGAAATCGAAGGTGCGCTCGGTATCGTAAAGCGTCTTGTTGCCGCCTCCGACCTTTCTGCCGACGAAGCCAGCGGCGTGCTTGAAGTTATTACCAAATACACTCCAAGCTTCAAAGCTTTAAAAGAGTTTGATGAAGGGCATATTTCTTTTACTAAGGGCAAGAAACGCGTCGTAAAACCTCTAACTATGGACCACTGTATAGATATTATTGCTTCGTTGAAGAAAAATGTAAAAGGCGACGACCTCTTTGGCAAGCCGCGTGGCCAGGCTTTTTCTTCTAGTCTTGGTGCTATCTTCCAGACTTATGACGACAAAGATGTTTATCCATCGATTGCCGAAAAAGCCGCTAATCTTCTTTATCTTATTATCAAGGACCACCCGTTTTACGATGGGAACAAACGTATTGGTGCACTTCTTTTTGTAATTTTTCTCACTATCAATGACTACCATCTGACTGAGGCAGGGGAGACCAAAATTAGTGACCGCGCTCTTACCGCCCTTGCTCTTCTGATTGCCGAATCTAGCCCATCAGAAAAGGGCCTACTGACGGCCCTTATCTGTAAATTGCTTGAAAATTAGCGTGTCGCGTAAGCGATATTGTGCTCCATAGCTTGGGTTTCTAGTGCGGCCAAGCGAGCAGCGTCGTCGATGGCGGAGTTTACAGAGTGTTTTACGCGAGCAGATTCCTCGGCTTTTTTGGCATCATTCCAACGATCCAAAGTACCTACTAGGTAACCAGTGATGCGGCGAAGTCTTTCGAATTTACCTTCATCAAAGTATTCGGCGTGTTCTTCAAAGTATTCTTTCATGGCGCAGTCGCCAGCTTTTTCACCGATTAGTTTCATGCCTGCCTCTACCAAACAGGAAACATGCAACGTTTCATATTGATCGAAATCAGCTAGTGCAGCAGCAGCTTCTTTTTCAGAAACCTTAGCATATTTGCTAAGAGACTTCAAAAACCGCTTCATGTCGAAAATTTCGGCGTCGTTTTCGTTACGGTAGATAATTTTTTTCATGGTTTTCCTTTTTTTCTGGCTTCTGCCTATTTTCTTCTGGCTCTGCCTGTTAATGTTATTAGTATTACCTTTATGTTTTTGATTATAAACCCCACATATAGTGCTTGTCAAGCACTTTTTACACTAAATGTGGAAAAAATGTTGAATATGTTATAATAGAGATATGCCAGAGTTGCCGGAAGTAGAGACCATCAAAAGAGGCCTAAAAAGTTTCATTTTGCACAAAAAAATCACCAAAATTGAAGTTTTGTGCGACAAATCTTTTGTTGGCACTCCGGCGCTTGCTACCGTCGTCGACCTTCGCCGTTTTGGCAAAGCCCTGATTATAGATTTAGACAATGGTCAGTCACTCATGATTCATCTTCGTATGACCGGCCAGCTTATTTATGACGGGGAAAAACGCTATGCCGCCGGCCACCCCAGCGATAATTTTACTGCCAAATTACCAAACAAACAGACTCGTGTAATCATTCAGTTTAAAGACGGTTGTCTATATTTTAATGATCAACGCAAATTCGGCTTTATTAAAGTGATCAAAACTTCAGAGGTAGAAAACGACAGTTTTATCAAAAAACTCGCAAAGGAGCCTTGGGAGCTAAACCCAGACGAATTTTACGAAAAGTTACAAAAGCATAAAGCTGCGCCAATCAAAGCTACGATTTTAGACCAATCCATCATTTGCGGGCTAGGGAACATCTATGCCGATGAAGCTCTTTTCGAATCAAAAATTCATCCAGAAACTAAATCCGGCAAACTCACCAAAAAAGAAGCCAGCGCGCTTCTTGATGCCGCCAAAAAGGTCATGGACCGCTCCATCGCCTCTGGTGGTTCTACCATGGCCACCTATGTTAAAGCTGACGGCACCAAGGGCGATTACCTCGAAAAATTCGCTTTGGTGTTTCGCCGCGACGGCAAACCATGTTCACGCTGCGGGGGAAAGATTGTCAAAATTCGCGTAGCCGGTCGTGGCACTCACCTCTGTCCAAACTGCCAAAGGAGGAAAGATGATTAAGATTTTTTACGGTGACGATCGTGTTCGCGCCAAGAACGAAATTACAAAATTCCTAGGCGATGACTACGAAATTTTTGATGGCCCAGATTTAACCCCAGAAGATTTACCAAGCCTCTTTTTTGGTACTTCTTTATTTGCTACGGAGCGTAGCATTTTAATTCGCGATTTTTCGACAAATAAAGTTGTCTTTGAAAAACTTCCGGAATATCTTTCTACTCCTCACAAAGTTGTACTTTTTGAGTTGAAGTTAGATAAACGCAGCGCTACCTATAAAGAAATTAAAGACAAACTAGAAATTCGCGAGTTCGCCTTGCCTGTCGATCAAAATTTCTCACTGGTCTTTGACATCTTCAAAACCGCCAAACACGATGGCAAAAAAGCTGTTTTAATGCTTGAAAAAATTAAACAAGACCAAGACCCAATGATGTTCTTGGGCCTTCTTGCTTCTCAGGCCATTAAGGACTTCGCGGCCAAACAGGGAACAAAAGAAAAGAGAGTTCTAGACGAACTCTCCCATACCGATATCTTGATGAAAACTACTTCTTCGGAGCCTTGGCTTTTGATTGAGTCGTTTTTGCTGCAGGTTTCTTCGCTGTAGCTTTAGCAGCTGGCTTTGCGGCTGGTTTTTTTGCGGCAGCTTTTGGAGCAGCCTTAGGAGCAGCAGCTTTCTTTGCAGCAGCTGGCTTCGCGGCGCCTTTTTCTAGCTTTACGCCAGCTTTTTTAGCAAAAGCGTGGAGCGCAGCTTTGCGGCGTGCAGCGGTATTTTTCTTGATAAGATCTTTTTTCACGGCTTTATCGTATTCGGATTGAGCAGCGGAAAGAGTCTTTGCGGTTGGTTTAGCTTTAAAAGCCTTTACAGCGGCTTTGATAGCTTTCTTGATTTCTACATTATGCTCGGTGCGTTTTTCAGCTTGGCGAGCAGCCTTTTTGGCAGATTTGATAATCGGCATTTTCTTCCTATTTACATTAAAAATTAATTACTTCCCGTTATTATAACTCTTTTCTCTCGAAAAGTAAAGACTTTTTACTCTTGCATTATCTTGACGCTTATGTTAAAATCGGGGGAGAAAGGTAAGCATGCCTGACGATAACACACAAACAACAACAAATCCAACCCCTATAATGCCAACAACATCGGCACCAGTTTCTGATACGGTAGTCGAACCGGTCATTCCAGAACCGGTTATTCCAGAGCCAGTCGCCCCGGAACCATCCGTAGAAGAGCCAGTCGCCCCGGAACCAGTAGCTCCTGCAACCGACACTGCTGATACTAATGATACGGCTGCTACCACCGAGACTGCTCCAGCCGAAATGGACACTTCCTCTGAAGTAATTTCCGAAGTTGCTAATAAAATTATCGAATCTCACAACATTTTAATTGCACTTTCTTCTGACCCTTCTGTAGATGAAATGGCCTGTGCTATTGGTCTTTCGCTCTACCTAGACAAACTCGGTAAGCGTGCCACTGCTATTTACTCTGGTTCAACTCCAAATGCTCTAGAATTTCTAAAACCAGAAGAAACTTTCGAAGACACTGCCGATACCCTTCAAGATTTCGTTATCGCTTTGAACAAAGAAAAAGCCGACCATCTCCGCTATAAACTAGATGGCGATTTCGTAAAGATTTATATCACCCCATACAAAGCTCGTCTATCCGAAGAAGACCTAGAATTCTCTTACGGCGACTTCAACGTAGATCTCGTCCTTGCTCTAGATGTAGCAAACGGCATAGACCTAGATACTGCACTTCGTGAACACGGCCGCATTATGCATGACGCCGTAGTTGTAAACATCACTACCGGAAAACCTGGTAAGCTTGGTGAAATCGAGTGGAGCGACAAAGCTGCCAGCTCTGTTTCTGAAATGGTTGCGACATTATTATACGGTATCAAAGGTAAAGCCGTTATCGAAAAAGAGGAGGCTACAGCCTTCCTTACCGGTATCGTTGCTGCCACGAATCGCTTTTCTAGCGCTTCTACCACTTCTGCCACTATGAAGCTTGCTTCTCGCTTGATGGAGTCTGGAGCCAATCAACAATTGATTTCCAAGAACATCACTCCAGATATCGAAAATGAGCTACTCTCATTTGCCACTGCTCCTACTCAAGAAAAAACCGATGCCGACCCAACCAAACTCGATATCGAGCACGGCAATGAAGAGGGCGTAGACGAAGACAAAATCGTAGATACCCCAGTCACAGAAAAAGAGTCTACTCTCTTGGAAGACCTTAAAGCTGCCGAGGCATCTCTCGCCGAAGCTGGAGCAGAGACTACTCCAGAGGCCACTCGCGCGCCAATCCGTTTGGATGACACTGCCGAGCCTACTCCAGAGCCTACTCCAGAACCAGCAACTTTGCCTACTCCAGAGCCTGAAGAAAAATCCAACTCTGGTTTTATGGCCGAAGAACCTGCTAAAGAACCAGAGGATAGCACAGAGCCAGTTTTGCCTACCCCAGTGTTAGACGCCAACTCTACCGAAAAGGTAATTACTCCATCAGCCGATTTCAACCCAGAGTCTCTAGCAGAGGGAACTAATAAATATGGTCAAATGTTAGAAGAGGCTATTTCCGAAGATAGCAGCTCCCCAGTTGGTGCTACTGCGCCAATTGTCACCGCCCCAGAAATCAACCCAGCCGCCTCAATCGCTCCATCTGTCCCATCTACACCAGAGATAAACGGTGTCCCAGAAATTGATTATATGCCACTTCCTGGCGATGAGGTCTTGCCTCCACCACCAACTCCACCAGTAGATTTCTCCGCTTCAATGCCAGAACCACCAATGCCATCCGTAGCAGATGAACCAGAGGTCCCAGAGGTCCCAGTGGTTCCAGAAACCCCAGAAGCTCCAGCCGCTCCAGCAGCCCCAGTTGCGCCGTTGCCGGATGCCTTCAAAATTCCAGGCATGTAACCCTTGCTTTTAGTAAAATAATGATATATAATATATACTGTGCTGGATTCGTAGCTCAGTTGGTTAGAGCGCTGCCCTGTCACGGCAGAGGTCGCGAGTTCGAGTCTCGTCGGATCCGCCACATTTCATGTGCCGTCTCCGGAACTTCGTAAACGGATCCGCCACAGAAAAAAATAAAAGGCCAAAGGCCTTATATTTTTTTCTGTGCTGTATCTGAAGAGTCGCGAACGTAGTTCGTCTTTGCAAGAAGACGAGAAAAAAGAGAGCTTGCTCTCTTTTTATGAGACGACGAAGCAAAGAGAGCCCACGAAGTGGGCGACGACTCGTCAATACGAAGCAAAGCTAAATTTTCTTGCCATTTTTCTATCTCTGTGCTATAATACTCTCCAATATGGCTATTAAAGTTACTAGAAAAGACCAGGGAGAAGCAAACGAAAACATTATTCGTCGTTTCAACCGCAAAGTCCTCCAGAGTGGAATTATGCCTTTGAAGAAATCGCAAATGCGCTTTAGCAAACCTATTTCAAAGCGTGAGCGCCGCATCAAGGCCATCATCCGCGAAGCTCGCAAGGCCGAAAAGACCGAGCGTATCAAACTAGGACTTAAATAAAATATCCCCGTAAGGGGATATTTTAGTATATAATAATATATATAACAGGAGAAATTATGATTGTATTACTAGGTTTGGCTGGTTCCGGAAAGGGCACACAGGGAAAAGCTCTATCTGAGCTCTTTGGTTGGAAGTGGCTTTCGGTGGGCCAAGTCATAAGAGACACCGGTGAATATACAGAGATTGTTAACCGCGGGGAACTAATCCCAGACGACGACGTTATCCGCCTTATGAATAAGCAAATCGAAAAAGCCGAAGCCGAAGGCTTTGATATTATTTTGGATGGCTATCCGCGTGACGTCTACCAAGCCGAATGGATGATGGAAAACATGGCCGAAAAAATCGATGGTGCTATTGTTCTGGAAGTTTCAAAAGAAGAATTGTACAAACGTTTGGCGCTTCGTGGCCGCGATGACGACAAAGAAAAAGAGTCTATTGATCGTCGTTTTGAGATCTCTGAACAAAATATTTGTTCAATTTTACCTCTGTTAGAAGCCAAAAATATTCCAACGGAGCATGTTGACGGTTCCGGTCCAATCGATACTGTAACAGACCGATTAATAAATGTGATCAAAAAGCTAAATCCAAACGCAACCATTCAGGAAGCGGATGTGAATGGCGGAGAAATCGAAAAAAGCTATGGCGAGTAAACAAATCAACATTGAAAATAACCCCAGAGCTGAGGTAGAAGAGAAGATTGCTGCCATGCGTGAAGGCGGCAAAATCATGGGCAACCTCTTAAAAGATCTTAAAGCCTATGTAAAGCCTGGCATGACTGGCAAAGAAATCGACGCTTGGGTGCGTAAAGAAATCGTAAGACGTGGCGCTAAGGTTTCCTACGACATGCTAGAGGAAGAATTCCCAGGAGCTATCTGTATTTCTATTAACGACGAGCTAGTCCATGGTGCGCCAAAAGATGAACCACTCGAAGAAGGAGACAAAGTTTCTTTTGATCTTGTCATCTATTACAAGGGTTACCATACCGATTCTGCCTTTACTATGCTCGTAGGCGGTAAAGGCTCCCCGGCAGTCAAAAAAATGATCGAAGTTACCGAATCCTCTCTATGGGAGGGAATCGAACAGGTTAAACCAGGTGCACATATTGGTGATATCGGTCACGCCGTAGAAACAGTTCTAAGGAAAGGCCACCTTGGCGTAATCGAAAATTACATCGGTCACGGTATTGGTAAAAGCATGCACGAAGCCCCAGAAGTCCCAAATTATGGGAAAAAGGGCCACGGCTACAAGTTGGTAGAGGGCGACACTATCTGTATTGAACCAATGTCCTGTCTTGGTAAACCGGCCAACTATGTAGACAAAGATGACAACTGGTCCGTAAAGATGAAAGACGGCTCTATCGGCTGTCACTGTGAACATACGATTCTCGTCACCCACGACGGGTATGAAGTTTTGACATTAGCGGATTAGCGTGCTACAATACGCTTATGGATGAAGAAAAACGCTTTGTTACAGGCCTAGACGTAGGCACCGAAAATGTTCGTGCAGTTATCGCCACCGTTGCAAAAGACGGCGAAATTGCGATAGTTGGTTACAATGAAGGAAAATCCAATGGTATGCGCAAGGGCGTTCCAGCTAATCTTGCTGGCCCGGCTGGCGCTATCGATCAAATGCTCGGCGAAGCAGAGCGTATGGGCGGTTACGATGTTCGTAGCGCCTATGTTTCCATCAATGGTTCACAGATTCTTACTACTCGTACCGAAGGCATGATTGCTGTTGGTACTTCTGACCACGAAATCACCGAAGACGACCTAGACCGCGTCGAAGACGTCGCCGTTACTGGCCGTATCCCGGCTAACCGCGATGTTTTGGACGTTGTTCCTCTAGAATACGCATTGGACGGCCAAGGCGGAATCAAAGATCCTATTGGTATGTCTGGCGCACGGCTCGAGATGCGCGCTTGCGTAGTCTCTGCGCTTTCTCCAAACTGTGAAAATCTCAAAAAAGCTACTGCATCTGCTGATGTCCAGGCCTTGCGTCTGGTCCCTAGCGCTGTTGCTGCTGGCAAAGCCGTTCTTACTGAACGCCAAAAGGAAAACGGTGTTGCGGTTGTCGACTTTGGCGCAACTACTACATCAGTTGCTATCTATGAAGAAGGCGACCTCCAGTACACAGGTGTAGTCCCAGCCGGTTCGAACAACATCACCAATGACCTCGCTATTGTCCTTGCCATCGACCCAGACATGGCCGAAGAAATCAAACGTCGCTTTGTTACTGGTAGTTTTGATTCCAACAAGTCCCAAGTTATCAAAATTGGTAAAGAGGGCAAACTAGAACGTAACTTTGAACGCAAAGAAGTAGACGAAGTAGTAAAAGCTCGTCTTGAAGAAATTTTTGGCGAAATCAGAAAGCATCTTAAAGCAGCCAGATACGACCAACGCCTCCCAGAGGGAATTGTCCTTACTGGCGGTGGCGCCAAGATGCGTGGTATTGAAGCCTTTGCTAAAGAAGTCCTAGAAGCCTCTGTCAAAGTTGGCATTCCTCAAAAAATTAGCGGCGTTGCTGACGCTGTTGCTAAACCTGAGTATGCCGTAGCGGTCGGTCTAGCTCAGCTCGCTGCCGAAGATAGTCACTTTGAAGCCACTCCAGCTAACAAGAAAACCAAAAAATCGCATAAAAAACCAGGTAATCTAGTCAAGAAACTATTCTCAAAATTCTAAATCTGTTGTATACTGGTGTTATATAAAAGCGAGGAAATAAAATGCCAGAAATTAAACCTACAGAGGTGGAGAGTACAGCAAGTATAAAAGTCGTGGGCGTAGGCGGTGCCGGTGGTTCCGCTGTTGATAGAATGAAAGAAGTCGGTCTTACTGGCGTAGAATTTGTCGCCATCAATACCGATGCACAAGCACTTCATCATTCTGCTGCAGATACAAAAGTTCATATTGGCCGTGGTCTTGGTGCCGGTGGTGACCCAGAAAAAGGTCGCGAAGCTGCCGAAGAAGGCCGTGAAGCTATTGAAAAGGCTTTGGACGGTGCAGACATGGTATTCATCACCCTTGGTGCTGGTGGTGGTACTGGTTCTGGTGCAGGCCCAATCGTTGCCGAAGAAGCTCGTAAAAAAGACATTCTTACCGTAGGTGTAGCTACTAAGCCATTTACATTCGAAGGTGCTAAGCGTCGTGCTAATGCTGAACTAGCTATCGACAAGCTTGCTCGCCAAGTAGATGCCCTTATCACTATTCCAAATGACAGATTGCTTCAAACTATCGATCCTCGTACTCCACTTCTTGAAACTTTCAAGATTGCAGACGATGTATTGCGCCAAGGCGTTCAAGGTATTTCCGAGCTTATTACCGAGCACTCATTAATCAACCTAGACTTTGCCGATGTTAAAGCCATCATGAAGAACGCTGGCTCTGCTCTTATGGGCATTGGCCGCGCTTCCGGCGAAAATCGTGCCGTTATTGCCGCTCAGCAAGCCGTAGAATCCCCACTTATCGAAGTCAAAATCGAAGGTGCTCGTGGCGTTCTCTTCAGCGTTGCTGGTGGTTACGATATGTCTATGAGCGAAATCCAAGAAGCTGCCGAGGTCATTACTGGCGCTGTTTCTCCAGATGCTAATATCATCTTTGGTGCTTCTATCCGCCCAGAACTCGAAGACGAAATTGTCGTTACTGTTGTAGCTACTGGTTTCGACGCCAACTACTTCAATGACCAGCCATCTCTAGTAGATACTACTCCAGACACCGATCTTTCCGATGAAAAACCAAATGCTAAAGCCAAAGAATTCGCCGTAGAAAACAAATCCAATATGTGGGATTCTATCAAAAGCGAACCAGAAGAAAAAGCAGATACCGAGCCAGAAGAAGATGACGACGACGAAATGGACGTACCACCTTCTCTTCGCGATCGGTTCCGTAAGAAAAAGAAAGATTAAAAGGAGGGCACACGGATGTTGGAACGGAATTTTAGAATTGGGGACAGTAAAGTTCTAGAAAGCCGTGAGACCGTAGACGGCACCATGATTCGGCGCCGCCGTGAAACCGCCGATGGGCGTCGTTTCACCACCTACGAACGCATCGAGATGCCGTCGCTTACCGTTTCCAAACGTAGTGGCAACAAAGAGATCTTCGACCGCGACAAGCTTGCGCTTGCCGTGCGTCGCAGTGTTGGTAAATTCTTTAACTCCGAACTAGAAGTAGAAGATGTAGTAAACCGTGCTACCGAAAAACTCTATGCCATCGGTTCAGATCAAATTACCTCTAAACAAATTGGCGATGCCGTTTTGGACGTACTTGCAGATGTAAATGAAGTTGCCTACATTCGTTTTGCCAGTGTTTTCCGCGAGTTTAAAACCCTCGAAGATTTCGAAAAAATTCTAAAAGAACAAAAGAACAGGAAATAACAAAATGCGGGTGGTGTGTATTTTTCGTGAAAATCAAGATTATAGTCGCAGCGTCAACGAATGGCTAGAAAACTTTTACCGCCGTACCGGTAAAAGAATTGAAACCATGGACCCAGATCAAAATATCAATTTTTGCGAGACTTATGACATCGTAGAATATCCTACAATCCTTGCCATCGACAATAATGGCGAAGTTCATGCCTCTTGGCGTGGACGTGACTTGCCATTGATTAACGAAGTCAGCTATTATACAATATAAAGCATGAGCAATAAAACCCAAATCTTTTCTACCAAAAAGCGCAGAACTTATCTTCGCATGCTAAAAAGCATCATTGTCGCCGCAGTAATTATTGTAGTCGTCTTGACCGTTTTGCAACTTCTTGGTATTAATGTTAGCTCTATGCTCGCTGGCATCGGTATCGTTGGCATCGTAGTTGGCCTTGCCCTTCAGGACGCCATGAAAGATGTTTTTCGTGGTCTAGAAATCATCGCAGATAGTTATTATGACATCGGTGATGTTATTAGTTTTGGCGATAATGTCGGCCAGGTAAAATCTATTAATCTTCGTACCACTAAGCTTCAAGACATCAACACCATGAACACGGTTTCTATTGCTAACCGCAACATCGACAAGGTGGAAGTATTAAATGGCTATATTTATCTTCAAGTTCCTTTGCCGTACGAACTAAAAGTAAAGGACGCCGAAGTCGTGATGCAGGAAATCGTCAAAAATCTTACAGAACTAGAACTCACGAACAGCGCGACTTATCAGGGAGTTACTAATCTTGGTACCTCCGCATTAGTCTATCAAGTAGTGATCACCTGTGAACCGATTAATCAGCTTCAAGCTCGCCGTGATGCGCTCCGCACCATCGTCACCACTATGGAATCCCACAAACTCCAAGTCCCATACACCCAAATTGATGTGCACGACAAGAAATAAAACCACAAGCATTTTACTTAAAACTAGAATGTGGTATACTAAAGCTAATAAAGGCGTTATTAGCAGCTATCAACTGCGAGCCGGCGGAAGAAAGGAAACGATTAGAACCGCTCGTGAATCCGCGTAAGAGACGAATTAAGGGCCGAATTATCGGAAATTGGATGGTACCGCTCCTAGGAGTTCCAATGCAGTAGCATTGGATTTTTTAATAATAAAAGGAGCCAACATGAAATACCAAGCTGGTACTCGCAGGAAAGCCATCGAGTACGAAAAATCACTCGTAGAGTGGTGGAAGAAAAACAAAATCTTCGAAAAGTCGGTAGAAAATCGTCCTGTCGACAAATCTTTTGTGTTCTATGACGGCCCTCCGTTCATCACCGGGTTACCACACCATGGTACGCTTCTTAGCTCTGTTGTAAAAGACGCCGTACCTCGCTACTGGACTATGAACGGCTATCACTGCGAACGCCGATGGGGTTGGGACTGCCACGGGCTCCCGGCAGAGAACTTCGTTGAAAAGCAGCTTGGCATTACCGATCGTCGCGAAATTGGCACCAAATGGTCTCTAGAAGATTACATTATTAAGGCTCGTGAATCTATGGTTGCAAACTCCGAAGCCTGGCGGGGCACCATTGACCGCGTTGGTCGCTTTGTAGATTTCGACAATTGTTACCGCACCATGAACAAAGATTTTATGGAGTCTGTCTGGTGGGCTTTTAAAGAGCTTTATAATGCTGGCAAAATCTACGAAGGCGCTAAAGTCTTGATGTACGATACCAAGTTCGCTACACCTGTTTCTAAAGCTGAAGTTACGATGGATAATGACGCTTACCAAACCGTCACCGATCCATCTGCCTACGTTAAATTTATGGTGAGTGACGGCGATTTCAAAGGGACCTGTCTCCTTGCTTGGACTACTACGCCATGGACTTTGTTCGGCAATATGGCCCTAGCTATTAATAGTAAACTTACCTATGCCTTATATCAAGATGCCGAAGGCCGTAAATTCATTACTTTAAAAGATAAAATTATCGGCGAAGATTGGAAAGAGCTCGACTCATTTAAGGGCGAAAAACTTGTCGGTCTTAGCTATGAACCTCTTTTCCTCGGTGAAACCGGTACTCCACTAGTTGAATGGAAAAAGTTCAAGAAAAACTATTACGAAGCAGACGATGCTAACGCGCATAAAGTTTATTCCGGTGACTTTGTTGGCACCGAAGAGGGAACTGGTATTGTTCACATTGCTCCAGCCTATGGCGAAGACGACTTTGCGCTATGTAAAAAGGCTAAAGTCCCAGTTATCGATGTGCTAGATGACAATGGTTTCTACCTAGAAGGCGCAGACTTTGCCATGCAAGAAGCTGGCGTGCGTCCGGGCGACGATGGTAAAATCCACGCCTGGGGTATGAACAAAATCATTGCTAAATGCCTGGAAGAGGACAAAAAACCAATCTACAAGATTGAATACATCCAACACGAATATCCATTTAACCCTCGCTCTAAAGAGCGCATTATGTACCGTGCCGTCCCAAGCTGGTTCTTTGATATCGAAGGCCAAAAAGAAATGATGCTCGAGGAAAACGAGAACATCAACTGGTTCCCAGATTATCTAAAACATGGCCGCTTTGCTAAAAACATCGAAGCTGCTCCAGACTGGAATCTTTCCCGTGACCGCTTCTGGGCCACCGCTATGCCAGTATGGAAGGGCGATAAAGGCAGCATCAAGGTTATCGGCTCTTACGAGGAGTTAAAAGAGCTTTCTGGCGTAGAACTCGAAGATTATCACCGTCCTTGGGTCGATGAAATCACCTTCGACATCGACGGCGAACACTTTACTCGCATTGAAAAGGTCTTGGACTGCTGGTTTGAATCCGGCTCCATGCCATTTGCGGAGCTCCACTACCCATTCGAGAACAAGGAGAAATTTGAAGCCAATTATCCAGCCGACTTCATCGTAGAATATGTTGGCCAGGTTCGTGCATGGTTCTATTATGTTCACGCCGTAAACACTGCCCTAGCTTCTATTGGCGCCTTTGGCGAAAAGGCCAAGAACGGTCCAAAGAACGCCTACAAGAACGTTATCACTACTGGTACATTGGCAGGAAACGATGGCCGCAAGATGAGTAAATCCCTCGGCAACTACACCGACCCAAATCTTCTTATGGACCAATACTCTGCCGACGCCTACCGCCTCTTGTTGCTCTCTAGTCCAGTTATGTCTGGCGAAGACTTTGCCATGCTAGACAAAGACGTCTCCGACGTCAATCGCAAGCTCGCTATGGTTTGGAATGTCTACGACTTCTTTACTACCTATGCTGCTATCGAAGGTATCGACAGCGAGGAATTAGAGAACATCAAATCTGACAATGCCTTGGATATTTGGGTCACCTCTAGAGTTCACACTTTAAGAAACGAAATCACCGCCGGCATGGAGGAATACAACTTGCCAAAGGCCCTAGAGAACGTCTTGCCGCTTATAGACGATTTGTCCAACTGGTTTGTCCGCCGCTCTCGTCGCCGCTTTAACAAGAATGACGACGCCCTAGACAAGCGTCAAGCCTTTGCAACACTATATTATATATTAATATACCTTTCAAAGCTCCTAGCGCCATTTACGCCGTTCCTAGCGGAAGAATTATACCAAAAGATGACCGGCTCTAGTGGCTCTGTGCATCTACTAGATTGGCCAGCTGCTGGCGAGATTAACACCGAGATTCTAGACCAAATGGCCGCTACTCGCGCCATCATCACCGACGGTCTTGCTCTTCGTATGCGTAAATCCGATACCGAAGACCAAATCAAGGTTCGTCAGCCTTTGTCTAAACTCACTTATAGTGGCAACAAATTAGACGAATTCTACGAGAGAATCATCGCTGACGAGGTCAACGTCAAAGAGGTGGTTCACGGTACTGAGCTTGCTCTTGATAAAACTATCACCAAAGAGCTAGAAGAAGAAGGCTACGCCCGCGACATCATTCGCGCTGTTCAATCTGCCCGCAAAAAGGCCGGTCTACAGATGGATGATCGCATCAGGTTGTCGCTCTCCGTCGTCCCGCCAGCCGCCTTCACCGAGCTTATCAAAGCCGAAGTCTTGGCAGACGAGCTAGTAGAGAATAGTAACTTCGCTTTCGACGATGTTGCTACTATTAATGGTACAAATATTACCATCTCGCTCGAAAAAATCTAAGAGTTCATAAAAATAGGACCACTTGGTCCTATTTTTTTGTTCAATTTCTACCTCTGTATACTTGACAAATGTATAAAAAATAAGCATAAACGCTATTGACTTTTTTGCCAAAGTGTGCTATACTCAAATTAAGTTAGAAAATAAAATACAAATTCTAACAAACAAAAACAAAAATAAACAAAGGAAAACAAAAAATGGCGGGCATAGAAACATTAAATTTACCATTTGAATATCAAAATAATGAAGCAGAGTATATACCAAAAGCTCAAGTTATAGGTGATGCGACGCAGGCAAAAATAGATAGTTTTAAGGCCAGGAAAATTGGTGCCCATGTTGGTAGTATTTTCTCTATCAATAGTCTTTAAATAGCAAAAAAACCAAATCGTACATTAAAAACAAAAAGGAGATAATTATAAGATGAGTACCTTAATATCAACTTTAAACAAGGAGCTTACCAATGTAACATATGATCCCATGAAATTACAGCACTTACATATGCTTTACGAAATGGCCATATTATTCATGGCCACCATATAGGAGAATAACCATAAATTACACAAAAAACCGAACATCAAGTTCGGTTTTTTGGTGGCAAAAAAGATAAGCATAATCTTGACAATTTTATTCAGTTTATGCTAATCTTGTATCAAGAAAGGTCAACACTAAAAAATAATTTTTATGGAAAACAACTACATCCAGCGTGAGTTTTTAGGTAAATTCGTTGATGGCCTAATCGCGCAAAAATATCCAGGACAACCTGCTGAAAATTACAAAGATATCCGCGAGGCTAGCATCAAAGACATAGATGAAAGAATCGACTGGGCTATTTATGGCAGCTTAAACAAAGAACAGCTCGCCGAGGTGAACGAGCTTTTTGATCGTAACGAAGAAAACCCAGAGGTTTTTGCCGCATTCTTCGAAAAAGCTGGTGTTGACCCACAGCAAAAAATCACCGAGGTGCTAGATGATTACCAAAAAAGTTTCTTAGGAGGTAGCAATGAATAGCGGAGAAAACTACGGCATTAACTCGTCAACTTTTGAGGAGGTTATGGAGAATAACAATACCATAAGCAACCCAGAAGCAGATCGTAACGACGAACAAAACAAAGGTGTTGGCGAAAAAGCCGAAGATACAGTTAACTTAGAAAATATCATCAATAAGGCTGGGAAAAACGCAGCTGCAAACACAGTTAAGAGCAAAAATATCTTTGAAATCTTTCTTAGCTACAAGAAAGCTAACGCCATCGTAGCGGGACTCTTTACTACTTTTATGGTAGGTTGTGGCAAGGTTAGTGTTGACACTGCAGACAAAGACGTTAATGCAGACCAGGCGAACCTTCCAGGCGTAGAATCAGTGATAAACACAGATAGCGAAAAAACTGAGGTTCCAGTTATACAAGTATCTATCAGGGAGCCTGAGACCGTGGCAGATTCATATACCAACCACACCGAGTATGAAGTCGCTCCTGGCATTAAGGATGGCTATGACAAACCAGGCATGTTCATAGATGCAGGTGGTGTGAGGTTTGCAGCAGCGGGGGTTATCTCCGAGAACCTTGCAGACACTATAGAGAATTGGGACAACCTTAGCGCGGATGACCAAGCAAAAGAGATTATCAAAAACGTCGCCGAAAACCAAACTGAATCTTTGGCGGATTATTACTGCCAACTCCCAGACGATCTTCGCCCAATCTCCCTCAAGGCGATCAAAGACGAAGCAACCATGGAAAAAGCTATCGAAAACCTTAGCGACGAAGAGTATGGCAAAGTTCTAAACAACTTTAAGAACAAAGTGGATGAGTCTAAGGTTGGAGAAACCGAATTAAACGGTACGTACTATAACGCTTATATGCACTGTGATGTCAACGACGGCAAGAGCAAAGAAGACCAAGTTCCGCTTAACATGGCTAACGTTAATCACGAAAACGTAGAGCTCGTTCATACCGAAACAGAGGAAAGAGGCTACAAAGCCACCACGCTTACTTTAAGAGACGGAACAGTAGTAAAGTTTAAACTAAACCACAGCGTTAATGACGACGGCAAAAACAATTGGGATGGTTGTGTACAGTCGGTAAGCGAATCTTCTGTTGCATATGAGACTACTCGCTATACTGCTGGAAACGAAGAAGTCTCTGGGGCCGAAGAAATCACCGACTCTGCCCCAAGCGAATATGTTTCCGGCGCTGAAGAAATCACCACTTCAGTAGGTTTTGAAACCACTACTACCGGCACAGAAATTACCGATACCGGTGATGAAATCACTACTACCGGTGAAGAACTCGTCGACACTGGCAGTGAAGGTACATGGGGCAAAGAAGGCGATCCTCACGCCCAGAACCCAGAAATCGGGCACGAAGTTGACGTTACGGATTCAGTAAACCCAGAAACAGAGGTTTCCAAAGAAACGAATGAAAGTACAAACACTGGCAACCAGGGTTACGTAGATGACGGCGGCGCTAAACCAGGCGCCGGCAGCGAACAGAATGGCCTAAACAACAACGGCTTTTCTGATAGCGGCATTACAGCCACTGGTGCCACCACGGAGAACACCGAGAGATTGCAGGGCAACGAAAAGCAGGGTGGCGACGAAATGAATGGTGACAATGTTTATAATCCACAGAATAAAATAAATGAAGGAGAAAAAATAGACAAGCAAGGAAACAATGCTCAACAAGCCGCCCAAACGGGTGGAGGTAACACTTCTACCGCGACGGGTGACACCGGCACTCCGCCAGATAATACTAGTGGCAATGGCGACACGGGTGGAGCGAAGCCTATAGTGCCAGGCGGAGACAACTTTAGCGATACAGACGAAACTGACCCAAATAATTGGTAATAAGAGAGGAGATTTCACATGAAAAACGCTATTAAAAAAATTAGTCTATCAAGTCTAGCACTAGGTGCAACTATCTTGGGTGGTTTAACCATAACAACACCAAACGACGCAAGCGCTATCGTGGATACTCCATGGGGTCCAGATCGTACTACCTTCACTTGGGAAGACCCAGCTCCGTATGCCACGTTTAACTCTATCACTAACAACCCAGATCTCGGCGATGAACGCGACTTCGTGCGTATCCGTGAGGTCAAAGACGGTGAGCACTTTGGCGAGTCAGTTACGCTAGAAGCAGGCAAAACTTATGAAGTCTACATTTACTACCATAATAATGCCGATGCGCACGACGTCGGTAAAACCGCTATTGGCATTGCCGATGGCGCCGCAGTAAAATCCAGCTTCCCAGCCACCGTTAAAGCTGGCGAAAGAGCTACCGTTACCGGCACTATCTTTGCTTCCGACACTGACCCTCTAGAAGTATGGGACGGCGCTTATATGTACCCATCACGAGACTTGTATCTTCGCTATGTTCCAGGCACTGCAATCATCCACAACGGTGGCGATCTAAACGGCCAATCTATTGGCCCAGATTACCTCTTTGGTGATGGCGCTTTGCTTGGTTACAACAAGTTCTCTGGTCTTTTGCCAGGCTGTAACGAATACGCCGGTTATATCACTTACCAAATCTTTGCCGACGCTCCAGACTTTGAAGTAACCAAGAGTGTAGTAGAAGGAGTCAGCACCATCAAAGTTGGCGAAACCGTCACCTTTAAGGTACGCTATGAAAACACTGGCACTATGAACCAAACTAACGTAGTAGTAAAAGATGTTTTGCCAGCAAATCTAGAATATATTGCTGGAAGCGCCAAGCTCTACAACAACAACAATCCTGACGGTGTTGCCGTAAACGACGATATCATTTCCGAAAATGGTATGAACATCGGTGATTATGCCGGTGGTAGCGGCTGGGCAGAAATTACCTACCAAGCTAAAGCTAAAGACGCTACGGACTGTAACGAAGAATTAATCAACACGGTTACTGTCAGCACCAACGATGGCAACAAAACCGACAGTGTTAAACTTATTGCTACCAAAGATGGTTGTGAGCCACCAGTCAAAGACTGTACCACCAACCCAGAAATGCCAGAGTGCCAAGAAATGCCAGAAACTGGTCCAGTAGAAATTGTCATGGCTATCGTAGTTGTTCTCGGTATCTGTGGTGGCGGTTATTACCTCTATCGCACCCGCAAGACCCTCAAAACCACTGAGGCTGTTGCCAAAGGCCAAGAAGAAGAAAAGAAGCCAGAACAAACCGATCAGAAAGATCAACCAGAAACTCCAGCGGAGCAATAATGGGAGCCGCCAAAAACAACCAGATTCTAACGGTAGTTGAAGGGCGCATCAAAAATCAACCAATAGTTGACGACTTTAAAAGAGCTGCTGAAAACCGTGGGTGGGGTTTTCAGCATGTCTCTATTTTAAATTCCGATGAGATCGCTCGTTACGATTTTTCGGATACGCCTCTAGACAACGTAGTGTTTCGTGAGCTCACTAACAACAATTATGTTGAGGCCGAGCGCTTGTTTTTCTATCTCAAGAAGAACCACAAAATTGTAATGAATGCCGATGCCGCTGGTGCGCGTGCAGCCACTTCCGACAAACACTTCCAGCAGGGGCTATTCTTGCTCGACCCGTTTTTAAAGAAACACGCTCTTCCTACCTTTGAGGCCAAGCACAAACTAAACGTCATGTCTTATATCAAGGGCGACCGGGTACATTTCCCAATCCTTCTAAAGTATCGTTATGGTACTGCCGGCCGAGACATTATATTAATTAAAAACGAAGCCGAGCTAGATAAGGTCAAAAGTTTTAAGGGCTTTTTAATCGAGCAATACATCGAGGCCGAATGCGATTGGCGCGTTTTTGTAATCGGTGGTACCCCAGTTGGTATAATGCGAAAAATCGGCGACACCGATCATCCAGATAACTTTGTTGCCTGGAGTGGTGGCCGCGAGAAATTCCTCGAAGAAGACCAAGACATGATTGAGATCCTGGGCAAAATTGCCTGCCGGGCCGCTGCTGTTTCTCGGCTCGAATATACCGGTGTAGACATTTTAAAAGAAAAGGGAACCGGCAAGTTGTATCTTCTCGAAACCAATTATGCGGCTGGCTGGCTTAATTTTACTTCTGCCACTAATATTAATATCCCAGACCTTGTGATCGACTGGTTTGTCGACCGGGCCGAAGGCCTAAGCCAACCTATAGAAAAGGCCGTAAAAACCTATATTGAGCACCGCAAAAAATACCTTTCCCGCGAGACTAGCGCCGCCTACGACGCTATCCTTAAAGGCGAAAAGGGCATTACCGAAAAAATTGCTCATTTATTTAAAGATGAAGATTCTAAATATCTTTATGATACCGGCACCATTTTTAATAAGCTCTCCAAAGCCTACAAGGATTTAACCGAGTCTAAAGACAAAGATTCAAAAAAATACGACGGGTTGGCAAAAGAAATCGAAGAAATGCCTCTCTCTTGGACAGGGAACTTTATCGGTCCGGAGGCTGGCACCATCGAAGAAGGCGCAATTCTCTCTGCTCTCTACCTGTTTCTACTTGGCAAAATCAAAAAAGTGTGATAAAATAGTACAAGTTAATTAAAGGATTAATATGAAGAAAGCAGTTATCCTCGTTGGCGGGAAACAATATCTCGTCGAGGAAAAAGAGACCCTACGGGTGGACCTCCTCCCGGAAGGCACCAAAGAGCTCGAAACTGATGCTTTACTCGTAATCGATGGCGACAAAACTACTGTCGGCACTCCTACTGTAAAAGGCGTAAAGGTTTCAGCCAAAGTAAAAACCGCAAAGGTTGCTGGCGACAAAGTTCGCGTTATCCGCTACCATAGCAAAAAACGCGTTCACACCGAAACCGGCCATCGCCAGAAATATTCTGAAATCGAGATCACTAAGATCGCATAATAAAAAATAAGCTCTTTAAAGAGCTTATTTTTTATGGTAAAATATTATTATTATGGCGAAGGTAATCTGTGTAACCAACCAAAAGGGTGGTGTGGGCAAAACCACTACCGCTGTCAATCTTTCTTATTACCTTGCTAAAGACAAGTTCAAAACTTTGCTAGTAGATTTTGACCCTCAGGGCAATGCTACTTCTGGCCTTGGTATCGACAAAAACGACGGTACGCTCAGTGGCACCATGACAGAAGTTATTCTTGGCGCTGCCAACCTAGCCGATATTATCCGCCCTACCAAATACAAGAATTTTGACATCGCTCCAGCTACTCCGGAGCTCGCTAATGCCGAAGTAGAAATCACCGGTATGCAACGCAAGTTTGTGCGTCTTCGCGACGCTATCCGCTCCGTAGAGGCTAATTATGACTATGTCATTATTGATCTCCCGCCGTCGCTTAGCCTCCTCACCGTCAACGGCATGATTGCCTCAAATTATTTGTTACTTCCAGTTCAAACCGAATTCTATGCGCTAGAAGGCGTAGCACAGCTTCTAGAATCCATGAAACTCGTCATGAAGCAGGCTAACCCAAATCTCAAGCTACTCGGCGTAGTCGCCACCATGTACGACAAGCGCACTAGCCTTTCCACCCAAGTATTCGAAGAAATCAAAAAGTATTTCAAAACCCTCACCTTTAACACTACCATCCCGCGCAATGTTCGCGTAGCCGAAGCGCCAAGTCATGGTGTGCCAGTGGGGGCTTACGACAAATTTAGCAAAGGCGCAAAAGCCTACAAAGAATTTACCAAAGAAGTGGAGGCAAGAACAAAATGAGTACTGGAAAAGGTTTAGGTCGCGGATTTGAAGCTCTCATCCCTACAGATTTAGTGGATGAAGAGTTTGATCTTACTGCCGTTGAGGACAAAAGCGAATCCGTGCTAAAAGAACTAAAGATTGAAGATATCGTTCGTGACGAAGAGCAGCCGCGCCGTGAATTTAGCGAAGAAGCGTTGAATGCGCTTGCCGCATCTATTAAAGAGCACGGTGTATTGCAGCCGATTGTAGTAGTAAAAGAAGAGGGCAAGTATAAAATCGTCGCTGGTGAACGCCGTTGGCGCGCTTCCAAGATTGCTGGCCTTGCCAAAATCCCAGCTATTATCCGTACGCTAGATTCCCAGAATCGTCTTGAGCTAGCCATCATTGAGAATGCTCAGCGTGAAGATTTGAATGCCATTGAGCTTGCCACTGCTTACGCCAAGCTAAAGAGCCAGTTCAACCTTACCGCCGAAGACATCGCCGCCAAGGTCGGCAAGTCCGAACAAACCATTCAAAACACTCTCCGTTTGCTTAATCTCCCAGATGACGTCAAAAAAATCATGGTCAAGGAAAAGCTTACCGAAGGTGTAATGCGCCCGCTTGTTTCTCGCGATGAAGCAACCATCAAAAAAGTTCTACCAAAGATCATCGAAGAAGGTTGGACTGCTCGTAAAGTTGAACGCTACTTTGCCGAAACCACCAAAAAATCTTCATTTGCGGCCATTAAACGCGACGCTTACCGTAAAGACGAAGACAAACTTACTGCTAAATATAACGCTACCACCGTTATCAAAGGCCGTGCCCTTACTTTTAAATGCAAGAATGACAGTGAACTAAAAGAGCTCATCGCTGAGCTCTTAAAGTAACACCTTGGTTTTATTTAAGCTTCTTTTTCAGCAGCTTTTTTAGCGTCGCGTTTGCGGTTGATGCGGTTCATGCCCTTAATAATAAGGAAGATAACAAACGCAATAATCAAGAATTGAATGACGTTCTGAATAAAATTACCATAGGCAATTACGGCTTCGTCTCCAGTGCCAAAGAAATTTGGGATGCGGATTGCAAGATTAGTGAAATCTACGCCGCCCGCAACTAGGCCAACGATTGGCATCACGATGTCGTTGACTAGGGAATTAACAATTGTCGTAAATGCACCACCTACGGCTACACCTACGGCGAGATCCACTACTGAGCCACGGTTGATAAACTCAATGAACTCTTGGCGGAAACTAGAGCCACCCTTGCGAGCTTTGCTTAAAGCTTCTTTTGCTTTTGCGGTTTTTTCTTCTTTAGACATTTTCTTCCTTTCCTATTAATTATTTTGTTGTCTCAGAAAAATTATTCAAAGCATTGTAGATATTGTCCAAGCTTTCTAGTGAGGTCTCGAGGATGTTTTTTAAATC
This sequence comes from Candidatus Saccharimonadota bacterium, assembly GCA_017557865.1. Taxonomy (GTDB): domain Bacteria; phylum Patescibacteriota; class Saccharimonadia; order Saccharimonadales; family Saccharimonadaceae; genus Nanosyncoccus. The sequence continues at coordinate 33,255 of JAFYXW010000002.1, read as the reverse complement.
ATCACTCTTTGCAGAATTAGCAATCCTGCGCTCCATCGTTGTAATCAGTGAAATCTCGTAAACCATTTTATAGGTAAAAGTCCTATCTAGCACGCCATTAATTTTTGCCTCAAATAGCTCGCTGCTTAAGGCCTCTTTATGCGCATCTTCATCCTCGGTAATCTTGGCCGGGACTTTTTCTTCTCCCAAATATTCGCCAAGCTCACGGCTAGTGTTTGTCATTACACTATATAAAGAAGCGCTGCTAGAACGTAGTATTGAAGATTTGATGCTCGGCTGGTAATCACCCACTAGTGCAGCAGTGTTATCAAGGCGAACTTTCAAAGTGATAGTCTGGTCTTTTACGCTACTACCACCACCAAGCACAGCGCCAATTATCAAAAGTAGAATTAACCCAACTACTCCAATTGCCCCTACGATAAAGAATTTAGACTTCATAAAATCCATTTTGGACTTTGGAGCTGGGCGGTTTGCCATTGATATTTCATTAAGATAAGATTGGCCATCCATATATGATATAATTATAGCATATGTACGACCTAAAGGAGGAAATAAAATCCCGCCTGCCCGTAGAGGACGTCGTCGGACAGTATGTGGAGTTAAAACGTGCCGGCCGCAATTTAAAAGGCCGCTCTCCCTGGGGTGTAGACAAAACCCCGAGCTTTATGGTGTCTCCCGAAAAGGGCATCTGGCATGATTTTTCCGCCAACAAGGGCGGCGATATTTTTACCTTCCTTATGGAAGTAGAAGGTATTAGTTTTAAAGAAGCCTTAGAAAAACTTGCTGCTCGCGCCGGTGTTGATATCTCCAAATACAAAGGTGGTGACCCAAACGTCGCCAAGAAAAAAGCCCGCGCTCGTGAAGCCCTCTCCCTTGCTACAAAATATTACCAAGCCTGCCTAGTTCGTAATAAGCCTGTCTGCGAGTACGTCTTTTATAAACGAAATCTCAACCGTAGCACCGTAGCAGAATTCAAAATCGGTTATTCGCCTGCTAGCGGCACTGCTTTAATCGAAGTATTAAATAAGCGTGGCTTCTCCCTGCAAGAGCTTGATGACGCGGGGCTCTTAAACCAATACAAAAAAGACATGTTCCGTGACCGCATGATGGTGCCGTTTATCGATACAAATGGTGACGTCATTGGGTTTACTGCTAGAATTCTTGGCAAAGGTGAACCAAAATATCTTAACACTCCAGATACAATTCTGTTTAACAAATCACGTTTTATCTTTGGTCTTTATCACGCCAAAGAATCCATCCGTCGTAGTGGCTACGTGGTAATTGTAGAAGGGAACATGGACGTAATCTCGTCTCACCAAGCCGGCGTCAAAGAAGCGGTGGCTACCTCTGGCACCGCCATGACCGAACAACATCTAAAGATTTTATCTAATCTTACTCAAGACATTCGCTTGGCCTACGACGGCGATGCGGCCGGCGTCAAAGCCACTGAGCGCGCCATTATGCTAGCTGGTGACCTTGGTATTAATTTAACAGTAATCTCTAATTACCATGGTGCCAAAGACCCAGACGAGCTCATCCAAAAAGATCCAAAACTCTGGCAAGCTGCCGTAGAAGAGCGCGTTCCGGCCGTAGACTGGCTCCTAGACAAATACGAAGAAAACCTAGACCTCTCTACTGCTCCTGGCAAAAAACAGTATTCCGATGTAGCTTTACAGTTGCTTAGTTATGTTAATGACGAAATTGAGCGTGCTAGCTACGAAAAGAAGGTAGCAAAAAAGCTAGAAATCGAAGTTGAAATTCTCCGCGAAAAAGGCGAGCGCTTGAACAAAAAATTAGAACAGGCCGCTGCCCACCGCTATCTAAAAAAGCCAAAAACTTCGGTAAAAAGCGATAAAATTAAAAAATTAGAAGATAATTTACTTGCTCTCAAGGTCTTTGGTGGTGTAGTCAAAACTAAAATTCCTTTTGAAGCCCCAGAAGACGACGCCAAACTTGCCGAACTAGAACTCATTTTTAATGCCAATCACGACGGTCTCACCGGCACCGACTACGAAAAAGAAGCTGCCGATCTTCTCGCTATCTATGACGCCGAAGCCAAGAAACTCCAAATCGCAGAGCTAAACGAAAAGCTAGCCAAAATCGACGAAGACAGCGATGAATATATGGACGTGATTAAGAAAATCCGCGACTTGCAAAGTAAGTAAAAAAGGTTTATAATCATCTGTAATGGACTTGAAAGATGATGATGTTTTGAATGCCAAAGATTTAGCGCTTGATTTTGATGAACCAGGCACTGACGATCTAGAGGGCGAAGAAGAGCTCTCCGACGAAGAGCTCGCCATTACTGCTGAAAACGTCGACGCTTTTGCAGACGATTCGGTTCGTCTTTATCTCCGTGAAATTGGTAAAATTCCACTTCTTACTCCAGAAGAAGAAGCTGATCTTGCTGCCCGTATTGTTAAAGGCGACAAAAAAGCCAAAGACAAGATGGTAGAGTCCAACATGCGTCTTGTAGTATCTATTGCCAAGCGTTATGGTGGCCGTGGCCTAGATTTTCTTGATCTTATCCAAGAGGGAAACACTGGGCTTCTTCGTGCTGTTGAGAAGTTCGACCCAGACAAGGGCTTTAAGTTTTCTACCTATGCTACTTGGTGGGTGCGCCAGGCTATCACCCGTGCCATTGCCGACCAAGCTCGTACTATTCGTATTCCAGTGCACATGGTAGAGACTATTAACAAAGTTCTCCGCACTACCCGTAAACTTACCGCCGAGCTTAACCGCGAGCCAACCAATGAAGAAATCGCAAAAGAGCTAGGCTTAGAGCCAGAAAAAATCGATTACGTCATGCGCATTAAACAAGATATCGCCTCTCTTGATGCTTCCGTTGGCCGCGAGGGCGACGATGAAGATTCCGTGCTTGGTGATTTCGTCGAAGACGAAGAGCGCGACTCCCCAGAAGATTCTGCCGCAAACCAAATTTTGAAGGAACAATTATCCGAAATTATTGCCACCCTTACCGAGAGGGAACAAAAGATCATCCGCCTACGTTTTGGTATTGGCGGTGGTCGTCCACATACGTTGGAGGAAGTCGGCAACGAGTTTGACGTTACCCGTGAGCGTATTCGTCAGATCGAGGCCAAGGCCCTCTCTAAACTTCGCAAGAACAAAGACACCAAAAAACTACATGAATATCTAAAATAGGAGGAATATGAGGTTTCTAGCAGAATGCGTACCAACAGCAATTATCGGCGGAGGAGAAGTCTGTGACAACGGGCACGGCGATAGCGTGTACAATATGCTAACACTGATTGTAAATATCATGTCTGTTGGCATTGGCATCCTAGCGGTTATCGGTATCACGGTTGTAGGCATTCAATATCTTACGGCCGGCGGTAACGAAGAGCAAACCAGAAAAGCCAAACGTCGTCTCTTTGAAATCATCCTTGGCGTCGCAGTTTATCTAGCTATTTATGCGCTCTTACAATGGCTCATGCCAACATTCACCCAAGGATACCCAGACTAAACTATGCGCCGTCTCCTCATCGTCTATAACCCACGCTCATCCCGTTTTATTGACGTGGAAAAAGAAGTTCTCTCTAAAGTACGCAATCTAGAAGGTTATATGGTTGGCAAATACGAAGTTGAGCCAACTGATGTAGACAAAAATTCAACCAAATTCGCGAAGCTATTGAAAGATGGCGATTTGGTCGTTTCTGCTGGCGGCGACGCTACAGGTATTATTGCATCAAACGGTATTCTGAAATCTGAAAAAAACGTGACCTTGGCCGTTCTTCCATATGGCAACTTTAATGACCTTGCCCGCACTCTTGGCACCAAAACTATCGAAGACGTTTTTAGCAAAGATTTCACCACCAAAAAACTCTATCCGCTAGAAATCTATATCGATGGCAAATTCTTCCGCTACGCTACTTGTTACATGACTATCGGTATGACCGCAGAGGCGTGTGAACTTTTTGACGAACCAGACTTTAGAAAAGAAATGCAAAAAGGGCACAAAAGTTCCTGGCGTTCTTACATAGCGCTTTCTAAATGGTATTTCAAAAACCGCCACAAAAAAGAATTTATCCCGCCATTTACTCTAAACGGCAAACCTACCGCTAGTAAAGTTAGTGATTACTGCGCACTTTCTGGTCGTTCGATGTGCCGTGTGATGAAAGGTGGGGACGATTATCTAAAACCAAAGGTATTTCGTAGCGAAAATTGCCGCCTTACCAATCTATGGCGCCTTACCAAGCTGATGACCGCATCTATTTTAAAACGTACTCCAGGCACCGAGACAAAAGGTGACAAAATTGAATTCTTAAAACCAGCTACGGTAGAGCTTCAAGCCGAGGGCGAATACCGCATCTTTAAAAATATTAAAACTATAGAGGTAAAGAAAGGGAAGAAATGTCTGAAAGTGATCCACACCTCCAGCAGGTAATCGCATACATGCGGGCCCACTGGCCAAGCGATGTCAAACCAGAATGGCAAGTTGGCCTTGCCGAATACCCAGGAATCCTAAAGAAAGTAGTAGAAGATTTTACCATTGCTGCTACCAAAAACCGTCGTTTCGTTCGTATCGCCGGCCTTTCCGGCTCTGGCAAAACCACTCAAATTCTTCCAGCCGTTGAAGCATACTGTAAAAAGAACAATTTTGAGCCGATCTTAATGGCCGCTCGTCGTTTTGTGGAATATCATCCACACTATCAGGAAATCAAAGAGTACTATGGCGACGAAAACCTTCGCAAAAACACCGACGAATTTAGCACGATTATGCTATTTCTTACCTTATCCGAGCTGATTAAAGGCGGCTACGACATCGTTCTAGATGTTACTTTGCTAGATCCACAAATGGAAGGTATTTTATTGGAGCTTTTGAAATCTGGCGATTATCAAGTTCTTTTCTTGATGATTGCAATCTCACCTGTCGTTACCGAAAAATACCTCTCTGGTCGTGCCTGGCGCCACAGCAAGGAGACAGAACTAGAATTTATTCGCGCTACATCCAAGGCTTTGGAGTTTTATGCTACCAACTCGCCAGATATTCGTATGATTATGTGGGGTGTTTATGATAAACCACCAATCTATGATGGTCCTATCAAAGGTTGCCTCGATGTTTTCAATGATTATTCTACTCGTGATACTCTCCCTGCTGCCGACGATGACGCTCGCCGCGATGCCAAAATCGCTTATCTAGAAAATCTCTAGCCTAGTGTTATAATAAAAGTATGAAAGATACAGACCGCATCAAGCATGCAGTAGAAGTGGCGCGCGCTGCCCATGAAGGTCAGTTTAGAAAAACTGGCGAACCTTATATCGTGCATCCTCTAGCGGTTAAGAAAATACTCGAAGAATGGGGAATGGATGAAGACACCATTATTGCTGGTATTTTGCACGATACCGTAGAAGATACCAATCTTACGCTCAACGACATCAAGAAAGAATTCGGTGAAACCGTAGCTTTTCTCGTTGACGGGGTTACTAAACTTTCTACCGCCCGCACCGGCATGCGCGATATCGATACATATCTTCCAGAGACTAGAGACAATTTCCTCCGTCTCATGATTGCACTAGGTGATGACATTCGCGTACTTATTATTAAACTCGCAGACCGTCTTCACAATCTTCGTACTCTTTCTGCGCTTCCGCCAGACAAACAGAAAAAGATTGCCAAAGAAACCCTAGAAGTCTTTGCCCCTCTTGCAGACCGCTTGAACATGGGTCTTCTTCGTGTCGAAATGGCAGACCTTTCCTTTAAATATGTCGATCCAAAACGTTACGACTACCTCGAGGATTTGATTGAAAAATATAACAAATCTGCATCAAAATCTCTTAAAAGAATCGAAGACGAGATCTCTGAAGCCTTCAAAAAAGAGAAGATCAAGTTTGAACTTTCTGGCCGCGTGAAGTCGGTTTACTCGCTTCACAAAAAACTAGCCAAACACAACCAAAACATCAATGAAATCTATGATCTTATCGCTCTCCGTGTGATTGTTGAAGACATTACAGATTGTTACCTTGCCCTTGGTATTATCCACTCACTTTACACTCCGATGGGCGGGCGCATCAAAGATTACATTGCCATGCCAAAACAAAACGGTTACCAGTCTCTTCACACCACTGTTATTACCAAAGATAAGCGCGTGGTGGAATTTCAGATTCGCACTAAAGAAATGCACGAATACGCCGAACGTGGCCTTGCCGCCAGCTTCTATTACAACGAACAAAAGGTTACCGAAAACTACAAAAAAGGGAAGATTGAGCACCTTCCTACTAACCTTCTCTGGATTACTGAGCTTCAAATGACCGCCGCTAAGCTTCGTGAGGGCAAAAAGGTTGACTATAAAAAGCTAAAATTAAATCTCTTTGCCGACAAAATCTTTGTCTACACGCCAAAAGGCGATATTATCGACCTACCGGTTGGCTCATTGCCACTCGACTTTGCCTACCGCCTGCATTCCGAAATTGGCGACCACGTGATTGGCGTAAAAATCAACGGCAAGATGAGTAACTTGAACAAAAAATTAGAACAGGGCGATATCGTAGAAATACTTACCTCTAAAAATCAGACTCCAAAGTCTTCTTGGCTTGATAAAATTATTACTCCTCATGCCCGTCAAAAACTTATGCACCGTCTAAATGCTAATAAGAAATAAAACGTTTATGCTATAATAAAAGCATAATGAAAGTCTTATTTTCAAGCTGCGTTTTTAGCGAACCGATTCTTGCCAAACTAAGAAAGGCAGGAATAGATATCGTGCCCGGCAAAGAAGATGGCTATACCGAAGATGAGCTCACGGAGATCCTCCACGATTATGATTGTTATGTCTGTCGCGAAAAAGATAAGTGCACCCGCAAAGTCATCGAAAACAATAAACATTTGAAGCTAATCACGTTTTTTGGTACCGGCTATCAACAGTATGTCGATGTAGCAGCTGCCAAAGAAAATAATATCCCAGTAAGCTACGCCCCAGGCGCCAACGCTAAAGCAGTCGCCGAATACGCTGTTGCACTAATTTTAGACGCCGCCAAAAAGATCACTTATAGTAACAATCAAGTAAAAAATGGAATCTGGAACAAACCAAAAACCACTGACCTAGAAGGAAAAACTTTAGGCATCGTAGGTATGGGCCAGATTGGTTCTGCTATTGCTAAAATTTTATGCGATGGCTTCGGCATGGGCCTAATCTACAATTCCATAGATAGTGTTCCGGAAATAGACACCAAATATAATACCAGCATGACTTCCCTAGACGAAGTATTTAAAACTGCTGATATTATTTCTGTAAATGCTACCTTAACTGAAGAAAACCAAGAAATGATTAAAAAAGAGCAACTTGATTTGGTGAAACCGGGCGCTATCCTTGTTAACACTGCTAGACAACAACTAGTAAAAAAGTCAGATTTATACGAGGCCATCACTAACGGCAAAATTAACTTCGTCGCGATGGACGGTTTCTACGACGAACCGGCCGAAAAAGACGACGAGTTCCTAAAACTTCCAGATAACAAATTTATCATTACGCCACACAATGCTTATAATTCGGACAATGCTATTCAAAGGCTAGAGCTGATGCTTATCGAGAGTCTTGCCGATGTACTTTGCGGCAGGGAAATCCGGCACCTAGTTCCATAAAAAATGGAGCCGTTGACAGGCTTTGAACCTGCGACCTGCTCGTTACGAATGAGCTGCTCTACCAACTGAGCTACAACGGCACTTTTCTATTATAGCACAATATATGCTATAATATACACAGTTAAGGAGATAAGCATGAGCAAAACGGAAATCATCAAACGCCCAATCGAACAGGCTGGCAGTGACATCAAAAAATCTGCATGGTCTGCCGTGCTTGAATCTATGGTCCTATTGGTGCTTGGTTTTCTTTGCGCTATCTGGCCAGATACTATCGTACAAGTAATCGCACTTATTATTGGCTGTTTCTTTATTGTCCGTGGTGGCGTAATTATCATCAACTACTTTCTAGAAGAGAACCAAAAAGATTATTTTAATAACAGGCTCCTCTCTGGCGTTATTTGCACTCTGATTGGTATCGCAATTTTGGTTGCCGGCCAAAGTATTGCCCACATCTTTAGCGTAATTATTGGTATCTTAATCATCTACGAATCGCTCGTACGTCTTAATGCTGCGCTTAAACTTCGTGCTGCCAAGGTAGTGAGCTGGAAGCAAATGATCGTAATTTCATTAATTATGCTAGTAATTGGTATCATTGTTACCTTTAGCACTGGCGGGGCTATTGCTCTAGCTGGCTGGCTCATGGTTGTTACCGGTGTCATTGGTATCATTGGCGATGTAATCTTTATTCAGCACGTGAATATGATAATCGACAAACTCGCGGGTAAAAAATAAATGAAAACTTATCTCGAAGATCTAAAAAAGATTTATAAAGAAGAGCGCTGGATGCTCGTTCTAATGATTATGAATCTTGTTTTTTCGATTGTTCTTCTTGTCTATGGAGTTATTAAGCTAAATCCAAATGCTGTAGTTGTAAAAGTTGGGTATGGCGACATCGGTGGTTATCGCGACGGCTCTTGGGTAGACATGATTTCGTTTTTGATCTTAGCTATCATTTTTGGGATTGTTCATAATTTCATCGCCGTTAAACTTTACCATCGCCGCGGCGCCGGTATGGCCAAGTTCTTTCTTATTACCACCACCATGTTAATCGCCGGTGCTCTTGTCGTACTAATTCGCCTCCAGAAAGAAGGCTAAAATGCGCCATAACCTTGAAATTCCCCAAGGTAGACGCGCTAGACTATATCGGTTTCTAGAGATTTTGCCTGGTGCTATTTCTTATGGCGCCATTGTTCTCTTGTTCATTTTGTCATGGCTTAGTCCAGTTCTCGGCGCAATTTATCTATTTACCGTCATTGCCATTACCTTGGTAAAAGCCATAGGCGTAGCTTACCGCACAATTCAGGGTTACGAAGTAATAAAGCGGGCAGGGCGTGTAGACTGGCGTAAGCGCATGGAAGATCTAGAAAATCCCCACGAAGCTTATGAACGCCTCCACGGCAATAGTTCTAAGAGCTATCATTTTGATGAGCATGTCGAAAATCTTAAATTGATGGCCGCCATGGGTAGAGATTATCCAGATCCAAGCAAGACTTTACACGCTGTTATTATGACCGCCTATAACGAAGGGCGTGAAATTCTAGTTCCTTCTATTGATGCAATCGTAAATACTACTTTCCCAAACAAACGTATTATCTTTGTTTTGGCCTACGAAGCTCGTGGCGGGGAAGAAATGGAAGCTTTAGCTATGGAACTTGCCGCCAAATACAAAGGCGTGTTCAAAGAATTTATTCTCTCTAAACACCCAGCAGATTTGCCAGGCGAAGTCATCGGCAAGGGTCCGAATCTTACCTTCGCCGGCCACATCTTGGCAGATTATGTAGCGAAAAAACATTTGCCGATAGAAAACATTATTGTCACATCTCTAGATAGTGATAATCAGATGGCGCCAAAATATTTGGATTCTGTGGCCTATGAATTTATCACTCATCCTAATCGCCAGCGCCTCAGTTACCAACCGGTGTCTTTGTTTATGAATAATATCTGGGATGCGCCTGCCCCGTCCCGTATTATCGCCGTATCGAACTCCTTCTTCAACGTTATTACTACTATGCGCCCACATCTACTTCGTAACTTCGCCTCTCATAGCCAACCGCTCCAAGCTTTGGAGGCTATGGATTTTTGGAGCAAGCGTACCATTGTAGAAGATGGTCATCAATATTGGCGCAGTCTGTTCTTCTTTAATGGGGATTATTCGGTGTTACCGATTCGAATACCTATATACCAAGATGCCGTAGTGGACGAAACCTTGCCAAAAACCATCAGGGCGCAGTTTATTCAGGTGCGTCGTTGGTATTACGGCGCTTCCGATGTAGCCTACGTAGGGATTAGGCTCTTCACTTCGCATAGCCGTCGCATCATGCCATTTTGGAAACTATTCCCAAGATTCTGGCGCCTCTTAGACGGGCATATTACCTTAGCTATTCTGGCTCCGATTGTCGCTTTTGGTGGCTGGGTACCAATGATTATGAATGTTTCATCTCATAATATGGTCGCCTATAGCCTCCCAAACATCGTTAGCGTTGTAGAAACCTTTGCACTAGTTGGCTTGATGATTACTATTTTGGTTTCTTTCAAGATGCTTCCGCCTCGCCCAGAGAAGTATCGCAAAAGCCGCTCTATTCTGATGCTTTTGCAATGGGTCCTAATGCCGGTCACCTCTATACTTTACCAGTCACTAGCGGCTTTCTATGCTCAGACCCGTCTAATGTTTGGCCTCTATATGGAAAAATTTGACGTCACCAAAAAATTTGTCAAAAAGTAGAAAAGTATGGTATAATTATCAGCACGGGTGATTAGCTCAGTTGGCTAGAGCGTCTCGTTTACACCGAGAAGGTCGGGGGTTCGAGCCCCTCATCACCCACCAGAATAAAAAGAAAGAGCCAGAGGCTCTTTATTTTATTTTTCTGTTTGTGTGTGGCTCGCCTCGCAAGGGGCCTAAGATACGTTTGACCTCAATACTTCTACCGCCTGTTCTCTATGCAATTCTTTAATTATTTGGATTTTATTTTTCGAATAATTTGCTAGTTCATCTATGTCTGTTAATATTTCTGGGCAGTAATAGTCGTTACTGTCTTTTAGTGTCGCAGCATAAACAATTTTAGAAAACTCTTCATATAAAATAGCTCCCATGCACATCATACACGGTTCACAGGAAGCATATATTGTCGCTCCTTTTAAATCTCCGTATAAATTCTTATTTTTTGAAGCACTTTCTATCGCCTCTAGCTCTGCATGTGAGTACATGCTTGTTTTCTTCAGAGTTTCGTCATCGCTTCTGCCAATTATTTCATTGTTTTTAACAATAATAGCCCCGTAAGGATATTTAGATTTTTTGCTAATATCTATAGCTATATCAATATAGTCTTCATCGCTCATATTTTATATCCTTTTGCTCCTTTTTATTATACCATTTTTGATATAAATCTTCTTTGTATACTGTTGATACGTGGCGAATTAAACCCCACCAGAATAAATAATAAACCCCAAAGGGGTATTTTTTTATTCTGTTTGTGTGTCTCGTTTCACATAGAGTGATATAATCATTACATGAAAACTGAAAAAAGTTGTGGCTGTATTATCTTGAAAGAAGATAAAGTGCTCTTAGTTGGGGCAAAAGACCCTGACGGCGAAATGTTTTGGTCGTTTCCAAAGGGGCACCAAGAGCCAGGCGAGACAGATATAGAAACTGCAATTAGAGAAACAAAAGAAGAGACTGGTCTAGATGTAGAAATTGTTGATACCGATCCTTTCAAAACTGGGCATCTCGTGCCCGGCACCGATATTTACAAAGATATATTGTTGTTTGTTGCAAAACCGCTAAACGACGAACTTAACCCCCAAAAAGAAGAGGCCGAACAAATCGAGTGGGTGCATATAGACGAAGCCGGTAAGCGTTTCGTAAATTACTACAACGAAGCTTGGGAAGAATACCTAAGAAGAATCCACAAAGTTTAGCATGATATAATTAAAATAACTAAGGAGCTTCAAATGAAAAATATTATCATTACAGGTGGTAGCGACGGCCTCGGTAAAACTCTAGCCGAAAATCTATCAAAAGACAACAAGGTTACGATTCTGGCGACCAACGAAGAAAAGCTAAAAAACGTTGCCGATGAAACTGGCTGCGACTACTATGTTTGCGACGTAACAGATTATAATTCTGTTGAAACTGTGATCAATAAAATTGGTCAGATTGACGTCCTAATCAACTGTGCTGGGCTCTGGATTCAGGAAGAGCTTGACGAAAACGATGTCAATCGTATCGAATCAGTAGTAAAAGTAAATCTTCTTGGCGTGATGAATTGTTCCAAAGCAGTTATCCCAGAGATGAAAAAGAATGGCGATGGTTTAATTATCAATATTAACTCTCAAGCCGGTATCAACCATAAAGCCGAGCGCGTCGTCTACAATGCTACTAAATGGGGCGTTACTGGTTTTACCAAGTCGCTTCAAGATGAAGTTGCCAAATATGGCATCCGTGTAACTGATGTTATGCCTGGTATGATGAAAACCGACATGTTTAAAAAGCTTAACATCGAAAAGAACATGGCTAATGGCGTGGACACCAGGGAAGTTGCACGCTTAATTCGTTTTATTATTGAAACTCCAGCCGACGTGATGATCCCAGAAGTCGGCATCAAAAATATCAACAACTAAAAAAAGACCCCTTAGAAGGGGCCATAAAAGAAGTCTTCTTTTGTCGAAATATAATCAAAGATTTCTCCTTTTTTGAAGTATTCAAGGGGTTCTCCTTCGAGTGTTATCTCGACGGTTTTTGCCATCCCCTTTAAGACGGATGTGATGCTCAATAGATTTGTCGCTAAATCTAGCGTAATCATTTTACACTGAGATTCATTGAGCATATCATCTAGCGAGTTTTGAGCCGCTAGCACTTCATCTGGCATCAAATACATCTCTGGCAATATGCATGTTATTTCATCCTTGTTCTCCGGACGCAAGAAACAAACATTTGCTCCTGCATCCTTAGGATCCTTAAACAAACCTTTCAAATATCCGTTGATATTTTTAATAATTAATAATCTGGCATTGTTTCTTTCCATGTACAATAGCCCCCTCTCTATAGAATACATATATTATACCATAAAACACCAAAAAAGGCAATACGTATGTCAGTGATTTTTAAATTCTTACTACAAATGTAGTGAAAAATTAAAAAACGCCAAAAGAATCTGTCCCACCTCATGCTACAATCGCCGTAACGGAGGAAAAAGGAGACATAATGCTAAAAATTGTAGTTTTTGACAGCGGTTTTGGCGGGGAATTGTTCGCAGATAAACTAAAAGACGAACTTGGCGTCGTGGAAATTATAAGGGTTATAGATTGGCGCAACGCCGATTTATATCTAAAAAATCGGCACGAAGCTCGTGCTGCCGCCGAAAAGGCGCTAAAACCGTATCTTGGAAGAGTAGATTTAATTGTCTTTGCTAATTTTCTGCTCACCATTACTAGTCTAAAGTATTTTCGTAAACAATATCCATCACAAAAATTTATCGGTTTGGATCTCGTAATGCCGAGTACTTTTATTAATCGCAATACGGTTGTTCTTACTACTAGTGCCGTCTCCAGGACGGTTAAATATCGCATCTACGTAAACAGGTTGCATCGCAATGTCGTTACTATGGCCCTAGACGATTGGCCCAGCAAAATTGACGACGGGGAACTTACCAAAACGGAGATAAGAGATGTAATGCTGGAACTTGCCGTGACCAAAAAGTTTGTTCCTAAAGAGATTATTTTAGCATGCTCACAGTTCAACGATATTAAGCCTATGCTTAAAGAAGTTTTTGATAGCAACATTAAAATCCACGATAGCTTTAACGAGCTTTACTGTGATACCTGTAAAATTCTAAAGATTCGCGGCGGAGTAGGCAAACGCAGATAATTGTTTCCGGTTATGCTATAATAAAAGCATGAACGTAGAACTCGCGGAATTTTATGCACGTCTTGGCTCAATCGGCCTCATTTTAGCACTTGGTTTTTTACTTGGCAAGCTCAAGCTGATTAGCGCCAAAACTAACAAGGAAATTACCAACCTACTCTTGGTGGTTTTCATGCCAGCAGCCCTTTTTGTGGCTTTCCCGGGCAGCTATGACGAATCTTCAGCCAATATTTTCTTCGCTGGCCTGGCTGCCGGCGCTATTATCATGATTACTCTTATCATTTTGGCCAAAATTATCTTTAATTCAAAATTCTACAAAGACAAAGATTTACGTTACGAGTCACAATTCGCATTAATTTTTAATAATGCCACCTTCCTGGGTTACCCAATCGTGGTTAGCACCTTCGGCCCGAGCGGCGTTTTGGCCTACTGCGGCTTTATCATTTCCTTTAACATTGCGCTCTTTTCTTATGGTATCTGGCTGTTTGAACACAAAATTTCCTGGAAACTTATCCGTAGTATAATTTTTAATCCGAACATCCTTGCAGTTTTGGCTGGGATGATACTATTTTTGCTCAACATTCATTTGCCAAGCTTTATCACGGACGCCGTTGGTTACGTTGGTAGTGCCACCACGCCACTTTCAATTATCTGTATTGGTTTTATGCTCTCAGAAGCAAATCTTTTAAGGGTGTTCAAAAAATGGCGCCTTGGATTTACTGCTATTATTCAGCTGTTTTCTGGCCCACTTATCACCTTTGGATTACTTACAGCTCTTAACTTTCCAACCGAGGTCATTCAGGTTTGTACGCTCATCCAGGCTCTCCCTACCGCCACTTCGCTTGGACTCTTTGCAGTAAAGTATGGCGGTAAAGCCGATGAGGCCTCCGAGCTGGTTACAATCTCTACAATTCTTTCTATGGTCACGCTACCACTAATGGTCTGGCTATTACTAGTATAATCTGGTATAATATACTAGTAATTAAAGGAAAGGATAAAGATGAAATCTGCTGAAGATTTAGAAAAAATGAGGCATACTTTAAGTCATGTACTTGCAGCTGCGGTGCAGGAGCTTTATCCTACAACAACATTTGGCATTGGCCCGGCTATCGATAACGGTTTTTATTATGACATTGACTTTGGCGATGCCAAAGTTTCCGACGCTGATCTCCCTAAAATCGAGAAAAAGATGCGCGGCATTATTGCCCGTAATCTAGACATGACAAAGCGTACCGTATCAAAAGAGGAGGCTTTGAACTGGGCAAAAGAGAACAATCAAAAGTTCAAAGTAGAATTAATCTCCGAGCTCCCGGATGGGGAAGAAATTTCTTTCTATGACCTGGGTAACATTTTTACCGACCTTTGCAAAGGCCCACACGTAGAGAACACCAAGGAAATTGGCGCGTTCAAACTTATTCGTTTGGCTGGCGCCTACTGGCGTGGCGATGAAAAAAGGGAAATGCTCACCCGTATTTACGGCGTAGCTTTTGATACTCAGGAAGAACTAGACGAATATATTAAGCGACAAGAAGAGGCAAAAGCTCGTGACCATCGTAAACTCGGTGCACAACTAGATTTGTTCTGCTTCTCCGACTTGGTTGGCTCTGGCCTTCCTTTGTTTACTCCGCGTGGTACAATTCTTCGCGATCTTCTTAATGATTTTACTCAGAGTTATCGCATTAAAAACGGTTACAAAAAAGTTTGTATTCCGCACATTGCAAATGTAGATCTTTATAAGACCTCTGGTCACTATGAGAAATTCCCAGAGATGCTTCAATTTGTATCTCAGGAATCTGGCGACCACCTTGCAATAAAACCAGTTTCTTGCCCGCACCACTCTCAAATCTTTGCTGGACAACCACGCTCATACAAGGACCTCCCAATTAAGTATCTGGAAACTACAATGGTTTACCGCGATGAGCGTAAGGGTGAACTTGGTGGCCTCTCCCGTGTACGCGCTATTACTCAGGATGATTCACACGTCTTTTGTACCGAAGACCAAATCGGCGATATCTTTGGCGAACTCATCGAAGCCGCTAAAGATCTCTATAAGCGCATCGACATGAAGCTCCACCTCCGTCTTTCTTTCCGCGATGATAGCGATGGTTATATCGGTACTCCAGAAATGTGGGAGAAAGCAGAGAACGCTATCAAAGACATGGCAGATAAATACAAGATGGATTACTTTATTGGCGAAGGCGAAGCCGCTATGTATGGCCCTAAGATGGACTTTATGGCCGAAGATGCTTTGGGCCGCGAATGGCAGCTTGCTACTGTACAGCTAGATTATGCTATGCCTACCCGCTTCCATCTAGAATATACCGCCGAGGATGGTTCTAAAAAGACTCCAATCATGGTTCACTGCGCTCTCCTTGGTGCTATTGAGCGTTTCATGAGCATCTATCTTGAACATACTGCTGGTTGGCTCCCAATGTGGTGCGCTCCAGAAAACGTACGTATTCTGACAGTAAACGACCAAGTTTCTGACTATGTCGCGAAAATCACCGACGTTCTAGACAATACCGTCCTAAGTGAGCCATTACCAAATAATAAGATTCGCTACAGCGTAGATGATTCTGCCGATTCTCTTGGCAAAAAGATTCGTCGCGCTACCGAAATGAAAATCCCAGCCGTGATTATCGTTGGGCCAAAAGACGCAGAAGAGGGAATTGTCTCTATTCGTTTGCGCGACAAAGAAGAAAAGATTACTCTCGCAGAACTCTCTGATTACCTATGCAAACTATAGTAATATTAGGCCCTACGGGGTCTGGCAAGACTGGTGTCTCTATTAAAATCGCCAAAGCGATTGGCGGAGAGATTATCTCCGCTGATTCGCGTGCAATTTATAAAGGTATGGACATTGGTACCGCCAAGCCCTCAAAAGAGGAGCAAGACGGCGTGCCACATTTTGGTATCGACTTAGTAGAACCGGGTGAGCGTTTCACGGTAGCGGATTGGAAGGCCTATGCCGAAGAAAAAATAGCTGAAATTAAGGCCCGCGGCCATGTACCGATGATTGTGGGCGGTACTGGTTTGTATATTGATGCGCTAGTCTATGATTATCATTTTGGTCCTGAAAAAGGAACGGAGGACCGCAAAGAGCTTTGCGCAAATTATTTATTGATTGGCGTAAAAACTGATCCAGAAGTGTTAAGAAAAAGACTAAAACTTCGTGCTGAACAAATGTTTTGTCCGGAACTATATGAAGAAACCAAGATGCTTGTAGAAAAATATGGTTGGGGGTCTCAGGCAATGAAAAGCAATATCTATCAGTTTGTATGGCAGTATCTTAATGGCGAAATCTCTTTGGAAAAGGCCAAAGAACTTTTTGTATACGACGATTGGCATTTAGCGAAACGTCAGCTTACTTGGTTTAAGCGTACTCCGGAAATAAATTGGCTCGAACTTGAAAAAATTTATCCATTCGTGATAAAATATATACAGAATGAGTAAAGTTGCAAGCACTCCAATAGAAAAATTGTTCGGCTCAAAGACTCGGGCCAAATTATTGCAACTCTTTTATGAAAACCCAACCAAATCTTTCTATGTCCGCGAAATGACTCGCGTTATCGACGAGCAAATCAACTCCGTCCGCCGCGAACTCACCAACCTAGAGAGCATCGGCATCATCAAAAACGAGAATTTCGACAACAAGATTTATTATTCTGCCAACAATAAGCATCCGTTTTATCGCCCGATGCTTGACATCTTCTCTAAAAAAGCCGATCTCACCCGTGAAAAAGACGTCAAAGAGAATACCTGGGAAGATTACTGCCGCCCAGTCAAAAACTATCTTAAAGGGCTCATTGTCACCAACCGTTTACCAGGCCAAGACGGGGTAGACCTCTTAATCATTGGTAACGACAAGACTAAAAAACTTACCCGCTGGGCCGAAGTTATCGAGAAGAAAATGGGTAAACCTATCAACTATGTTATTCTTTCCGCAGATGACTTTATCTATCGCAAGAACGTCCGCGACCGTTTCATTCTAGACGTCTTCGAAATGGAAATTACTGAAATTATTGATCCAGAGAAAATCATAAAGTAAGGAGTAAATATGTTTGAGCTCGAAAGCAAAAACCAAGACGAAATTATTATTTCTACCAAAAAGACCACTATCAAGGTTAATATAGCAGATGCTGTTATTGATGCTGGCCTTGCCGTGGGCAAGATTACCGGCCCAGGCGAGTTCGAAATTGGTGATGCTACTATCCGCGGCATCTCTACCGAGAGTGGCAAAACTATTTATGATGTAGAAATTGGTGGCGTTCATACCGGTGTCCTTGGCGGTATCGAAGAAAACTTGGACGACATCGTCGCTGACATTCTCTGCACTTCATCCGTTCGCGCCGTTCGCGAGATTGAACCAAAACTAGTTGTATCTATGGGCAATGTTGATGGCATGGTGGCAGACCTCAAACTAACCGCCCGCACCGAAAAGAAACTTAAGATTAAAAACCTAGAAAGTCTCCCAGCCACTAAGGAAGTAGTGGTCTTAAATTAATGAATTTTAGCTTTGTTGGCGTAATTCTAATTCTTGTCATTACGATTTTTTCAGTAGTCTTGCACGAGCTCTCTCATGGCCTCGTGGCCTACTGGCTTGGCGATCGCACCGCCAAAGATATGGGGTGCCTTAGCCTTAACCCAATTAAACATATTGACCCTTTTATGTCTATTTTAGTGCCAGTCATGCTGTATATTGTTGGTGCACCAGTTTTTGGTGGGGCCAAACCTGTGCCTATCAATTCGTATAATCTTAAATGGAAAGAGTGGGGAATGGCGTTAGTTGCTATCGCTGGTCCACTTACGAATTTTCTCATCGCTTTAATTGCATTTTTGATTGGGCATTTTACTGGTTTTATTTACGGTAGCGGCGGCGATACTCTGGAATTTATCTTTTCAGAGCTGGTGGTCGTGAATATTGGTTTTATGATCTTTAATATTATACCAATTCCACCCCTAGACGGCTCCCGGGTGCTTTATGCTATTGCCCCAAACAACGTACGTGCAGTTATGGCTTCGATGGAACAATACGGCATCCTCATTATTTACATTTTGATTCTGTTTTTTGGACAAGCCTTCTCTGGTTTAATGGCCAATGGCATAAACGGTATACTGCATTTGTTTTTCAGTATGGTATAATTTAATTAGGTCCTGCTGGCGACATGATTCTCCGAATAATCATGTTTCAGGGACTTCGTGGCTTACATCCGTGGATGTATCGCATAAGATTTTACCCACCTTGTATATAATACGGGGAAAACAGGCTAGCAGGGCCCCAGAAAGTGGGCAATGAAACAAAGAATTCGTACAGTTGCAATCATTAGAAACGAGGATGGGGTATTAATTTTGAAGAGAAACCGTGGCCGGAGCGAGGCCCCGGTTTTTTGGGAACTCCCTACTGGTAAGATCAAGTTTGGCGAGCAACCAGAAGAAGCCATGGCTCGCTCTCTTACAGAGTACACTGGCCTAGTAGCCACCTCTATTCGCTTGAAAGATGTGATTACTTTTCTCGCTCCAGAAGGAGCCAGCCAGCTTAATAATCTTTATATAATATACGAGGTAACCGCTTCTGGCCGGCCAGAGCCACACGAACGTTACTCGGCTTATAAGTATGTTAAGAATTTTACTTCATCCAATGTCCATCTTAACGAGACTACTGCTACGGTGCTAGAAATAGAAGAGGGCAAAGTCGCTCCTGGCCACATCTCGCCACGCGATACCGCCAACTCCTCTACTGTTTATGTAGACGGTGCCTCGCGCGGAAATCCGGGACCATCTGGTATTGGTTATTGTATATCAGATAGCAGCGGCCACATCGTAGAAAAAGGCGGGGAGTTTATTGGTTTTGCCACTTCTCGTATGGCCGAATACTATGCCATGAGAAAGGGAGTAGACCGCGCTATCGAGCTTGGACTAAAAACCGTGCGCTTTATCTCTGACAGTCTGATGGCTGTAAACCAGCTTTCTGGCATCTTTACCATCAAAAATCAAGATATTATACCTATTTATAACGATATTCAGCAAAAACTGGGCAGTTTTGAGGCGGTCTCGTTCTCGCATATTCCTCGTTCCGAAAACCATATAGCGGATCACGAAGCTAACGCCGCCATTGATAATATTCTCAAAAAATGATACAATATCGGGGAGCCTGAAAGATGGCCGCTTGGTTTTCCAAGAGGAAAGTCCGGGCAACATAGAGCAGGGTAGTCGCTAACAGCGACCGTCCGCAAGGATAGGGAAAGTACCACAGAAACAATACCGCCGAAGTTCTTCGGTAAGGGTGAAAAGAGTGAGGTAAGAGCTCACAGTGGCCTGTAGCGATATAGGTCAGAGGCAAACCCTACTCGTTGCAAGGAGTGCTATTAGCCTCGGCTCGAGGACGCACGCTCACCGCTCGAACGCCTGTAGCAATACGGCGTCTAGATAGATGGCCATCGACTATATATTATATATAGTTACAGAACCCGGCTTATCGACGGCTCAATTATCAAAAAACCACCCCAAAGGGTGGTTTTTTGGTTGCTAACTATTTGCTAGCTTTTGGGGATTCGATTAAACCTTTTTTCCTAAGAGTACGGAGTGCAGATGTAGAAACATTGCATTTTACTTTTTGACCGTTAATAATCAAAGTTCTCTTAGATACATTTGGTTTGAACACCTTACGTGTATGGCGCTGAGAGAAAGAAACATTGTGGCCATACATTTTGCCTTTTCCGGTAATTTCGCAGATAGCCATCTTATTTCTCCTTCACAGTGTTTACGATTTGCTTGAAAGCGTCTGGGTTGTTTACAGCGAGATCAGCGAGAACCTTGCGGTCTAGATTGATATTCTTAGCTTTCATGCCAGCAATAAGCTGTGAGTAAGAGATACCAAGCTCGCGAGATGCGTTGTTGATACGGGTAATCCAAAGAGCACGTAGATCGCGTTTCTTGTTGCGACGATCGCGGTAAGAATAGCGAAGAGCTTTGATTACACCTTGATTACCTAGACGGAAGCTGCGAGTGCGTGCATGTTGCATGCCCTTTGCAGCGTTCAAAATTTTCTTGTGTTTTGCGTGTGCAGCCACGCCGCGTTTTACTCTCATGATTAAACTCCTAGTGCCGTCTTTACGTTTTTCTTGATTTTGCCGTTAATGGCAGCAGCAGTTTTCATGTTGCGCTTCCTGGCTTTAGATTTTTTGGCAAGAATGTGGTTGCCGAATGCACGCTCGCGTGTAATTTTACCAGAACCGGTAATCTTGATACGCTTTGCGGTGCCTTTATGCGTCTTTAGTTTTGGCATATAGGTTTTCCTTTAGTTTATTTAGTTGATATTGAATGTGCAATCAGAGGCCGTGGAAGTAGGAAATTACTTCTTCCGTACCTGGACTGATAGGTTACGTCCACTCATTTGAGGTTTACCTTCTTGAACAGCATCTTCGCCAAGAAGGGAAATAACTTTGTTTAGAAGCTCTTCACCGATCTCTTTGTGAGCCATTTCACGACCACGGAAGATAATCAGAATTTTTACTCTGTCACCGTCGTCTAGGAAACCGCGCATTTTGCGGACTTTGATGTTAAGGTCGTTGTCGGAAATCTTGAGGCCAATCTTCATCTGCTTGAGCTCGGATTGTTTTTCACGAGCCTTCTTACGATTCTTGGCTTCTTCCTTCATCTTTTGGTATTGATACTTGCCCCAATCGATGACTTTTACGACCGGAGGATTGGCATTAGCAGCAATTTCTACTAAGTCCACTCCCTGTTCCTTCGCGAGAAGTTGGGCATCGCGGCTAGACATAATGCCTAGCTGCTCTCCACTTGGACCGATCACACGCACCTCCGGATAACGAATCTCAGAGTTTAAGCGTATATGTGATGTAGTTTTTATGGTAGTCCTTTCTTCTCTTGAATTAACCTGTAAACAATTATACATCATCTTCTCCTATAAGTCAACGCTTCTGCCAGATGTTTTGCCAGGATTATGTCAGAACCGTCTAGGTCGGCAATAGTCCTAGCGACTTTGATTGTTTTGAAATACGAACGCGCAGAAAGATTTAGTTTTTCTGAAGCGTGCGCAAGAAGCTTTTCGGCAGCCGGATCCATGACAAGAAGCTCGGAGACTTGGAAAGAAGAAAGCGAACTATTATACATGCCGTCCTGGCCGTACCGGGCCTTTTGGTGCTCTATGGCCTCTGTTATAGTATTTTTTACAACACTATGTTCATGGTTAGTTTCGGGCAAATTCTTTATCAAATCCTGGTTGTCAACTTTGTCGACGTTCACGTTCATGTCGATACGATCAAAAAGTGGCCCGGATAATTTCTTACGATAATTTTGAATTTGTACTTCCGTGCATTTACATTCGTGCGTCGGGTCTCCTAGGTAGCCGCAAGGGCAGGGGTTCATTGTTGCTACCAGCATAAAATCGGCTGGGTAAGTAGTCTTTTGATTGGCTCTAGAGATAGAAATTTCTCTATCTTCCAAGGGCTGGCGTAACGCTTCGAGCACTGACCTCTGGAACTCTGGCAGTTCGTCTAAAAACAAAATCCCTTTATGGGCCAGAGAGATCTCTCCAGGGGCCGCCGTCGCTCCTCCACCGATGATAGAAACTGCGCTGGCCGAGTGATGAGGATTTCTAAAAGGTCGTTTCGTCACAATCCCATCTGTAGAAAGTCCCGCGATTGAGTAAATCTTGGTAACATCTACCATCTCGTTAGGGGTAAGTTCGGGCAGAAGGTTCGCTGCTACCTTGGCCAGTAAAGTCTTGCCGGCCCCCGGTGGCCCTGAAATCAAAATGTTATGATGTCCAGCAATTGCAATTTCCATGGCACGTTTGGCAATATTTTGTCCGCGTATATGGTCCAAAAACGGCCCTACAAGGCCTTTCTCGGCTGCTGCTGGTATATTTGACTGTGCGAACGGCAAATTTATTTGGTTCTTGAGGTGCAAATATAAATTTTGCAATGTGTCTACACCAAAAATCGTGATATCATCGACCAACGCTGCCTGTGCTAGGTTTTTTGATGGCACAAAAATCTCTGTATAGCCAGCTTTTTTGGCGGTTTCAACGATGTTGATAATGCCACGCACTGGTCGAAGCTCCCCATTTAAAGACAATTCACCTACGAAGGCCTTCCCAGCCACGTCGTTTTTTATCAGTTGTCCAGACAATACCAAAATCGATAAAGCGATTGGAAGATCTAGATATGCGCCATCCTTTTGCAGTTCTGCCGGCGCCAGATTAATAGTTATTTTCTTGTCCGGAAAAGAAAAAGCCGAATTCACGACCGCACTTCTTACGCGCTCTTTGGCTTCATTTACGGTTTTGTTTGCCATGCCCACAATATTGAAAGCTGGTAGCCCACGATTCATGTCGCCCTCGACTTCCACTAGCTTTCCAAAAAAGCCGTAGGGCACTATAGAATGTATTTTACTAATCATGCCCACTTAGTTAACATACGGCAAAATTAATTACAACCCCAACTTGAATTTAACAAAACGCCTAGGCTTATTTTTTAGCACAAAAACAATATACTTGTTCAGCAAAATGCTTGTGGAAAACTCACAAAAAAAGTAAAAAAATTGTTCAAAAAATATATTGACATTAGCATTTTTTCGCGATATTATAGAGATAGCTTCCGAACAATAAAATTGTTCAGAAGGTCAAAACAAAAATTTAGCCAAAATAACTCCACACTCTACTTAAAGAAGACCGGTTTTCCTCGCAGTTACCGGTCTTCTTCTATGCAAGACAACATTTTTATGCTATAATAATGGTAGTTGGGGCTGACAAAGCTTAGACGAATTATTAACAGTTATCAAGCGTACCGATTGAATACCGTAAGTATTAATAAGTGTAAAAAACACAAAGACTGCGCATGTTGCTTACATGCCAGCATATGCCTAATTTTATTTTCTAGGCTGGTTTCGGTCCAAGATCCCGTAGGATCGGAATTATCATACAACGGAATTAAGGCTATTTAATTGGCAAAAAATAGCACGAAAATTAGCCATGGCATTAGCAAGTTTCGTTTTCTGCCGCTACTATATATGCCAAGACAAAACAGAAGACTATGTACGTAGAATGATAACCATGTGGTTTTTCGGACCCGGAGGCAGTATCCGGCAGCTCCACCAATATACAAAATTTAAACGCTTAAAAAGCGTCTTTTTTGTGTCAAAAATGCTCACAAAAATACACTATGTTGTAAAAAATACAACATTTTGTATAATAAAGTAGAACAGGTGATAACAGAGATTAATGTTGTAAAAATTACAATAAAATAATTGAACAAATATTGATTTTTCTTATGGTTTGTGCTAGTATGAAAGTAGTCGAGATGACTAACATAAAAACTCCAAAACAAAAGGCAAAAAAAATGAAAAGAAAAAGAAATAAACCATAAAATTTGGCGGGCGAAAAGGTAATTTCTAGCCATAAATTACAAATAGGAATTACCTAGAGCTCCGCCAAATACTTTTGGTAAAAGAGCGCATTAGCAAATCTTTCATTAGCACCTTAGATAAACATAAACAAGAGTGAAAGAAAACGCTAGTAAGGATCAATGCTTCACTTAATGTGAAGCGGTCAAAGGAAGGGAAAAGCGGACCAGGGTTGCGGTCAATAGTTAAGATTTAAAGCGCCGGATAACCCCCGCTTCCCTCCAAAAAAATACTTGGGGGAACCTACCAGTTATGTTATAATCGGATTATGAAGCATAACCGATTAGTAGTCTTAGTTAGCATAATAGGACTCGCAGCTTTATTTATTATGCTAAATTTCACATCTCCGACGGAAATAGGGCCGTTCGGGGTTTTGTTATTTTTTACAACACTTTATGTCACGCTTTTTGGCATCATTTCACTTATCTTATGGACTTTTTACCGCCTCGCTTTCAAAAAAGAAGTCTTTAGAAACAAAGACTATCTTTACGCCGCAGTTATGGCATTTGGCCCAATTATGACCTTAATGGCGCGTTCTTTTGGCGCTATTAACATCTGGACCATCAGTTTAATTTTAATTTTCTTAATTTTGGCAGAATTTTTAGTCGCAAAACGCGTTTAATATGATAAAATAAGCATATGGACAATGGTCAGACCAACTATAGCTACCCTACAGAAGGGGTGGGTAATACCGATAAAGGTATTAATCCAGATGCCGAAAACAGTTTGAACGCTGAAGCCTTTTTCGATACCGAGAAGTCTGGCCCTATCGAAACCGCATCGTATGACCCTAGCAAAATGGGGAACGTTGCCATTAATGGCGAGCTAGTTGAACGCCCAGAAGAGCCAGAAATCTCTAATGTAGAAGTAGAGTTCGCCGCTCCAGAGATGCCAAAAAGCCCATTTGAGGTTGTCGAAACTGAGCGCGCTCCTGCCGAAACCTCTGTCGAGGCTTCAAACATTGTTGATTTTAACACCTTAAAGGTCGACAAAAATGACCGTCTTCCATCAATTGCCCGTAAAGCCTTAAACAAAGGTTTACGCCAGTTCGAAAACAACGAAATTTCTCCGGCTAACCTCGTAGACCTTCGCTGGGCAGCCTCAAAAGCCTATCTTAAAAACTCCTTCAACAGAGATATAGGGGAAGCGGCGTAATGGAACTCTGGGTGGTCATCTTTATCACGGTAGTAGCCATAGGTATTATTGGCTCCATTATCTTTAGCTCTCAAATTTCTAAACTTAGAAAAGCCAAGAAATATGAGCGTGGCCTCAAGATGGTCCCACTCCTTATCCATTTGCCACCAACCACTGATGACATCAGTGCTGGCAGCCGTGATCAGCGTGATGTCACCAACGAAGCTGTCTCTAAAGCCCAGGTGATGTATTCTATTCTCTCGTCCACCATTACCAAGGGAATCAAAACTAAGCTTTATGGCCAACGCCACTTCTCTCTAGAGATTTCTGCTAAAGATGGCTTTATCAAGTATTACGCCGTAGTCCCAGCTGTTCTTACAGAGACGGTAAAACAGGCTATCCAATCCGCCTATCCTACCGCTCGTATAGAGGAGAAAAGGGAAGATAATATCTTCGATGGTGGCGCCGGTACAGAGGCAGTGGCTGGGGCCGAGCTCACCCTAAATAAAGATTTTTATCTGCCGATTGCTACCTACGAAGATACCAAACGTGATGCTGCCATGGCTATGCTCACAACATTGTCTGGTGTGGGTAAAGGCGAGGGCGCATCTGTTCAAATTTTGTTCCGCCCTGCACAAAAAAATTGGTCAGAAGAAGCCAAAAGCTATATCGAAGACACTCAAAAAGGCAAAACCAAGACCAAAACCATCGGTGGTGCTAGCTTTAGTGAATTAGCTATGGATATCATCCGTGCTCCTTGGGAAGTTCCAGAGATGCACGAGCCAGGCGAAAAAGTCGAGACTCTCTCTAATATCAAGCAAGAAGAGCTTAATGCTGTGGCAAACAAGATGCGCTATCCAGCCTTTGAAACTCTTATCAGGATAGTGGCTAGTTCTGGGAGCAAGCAGCGCTCAGAAGCCATTGTCGGAGGTATTATTTCTGCTTTTGCACAGTTCAATTCCCCAGAACTTAACGGATTTAAAGCGAATACTCTTAAAGATCCGAAGAAATTAGTAGTAGACTATACCTTCCGTTTCTTCCCAATCAAAAACAACCGCAATATCTTAAACAGCGTTGAGCTTGCCTCTATTTATCATCTACCAGAACAGAGCTCTATCCCTAGCTCCAATGTGGAACGCCAGCTTACCAAACAGGTGGATGGGCCAGCCAAACTCGCTACTGATGGGTTATTCCTTGGTACTAACGAGTTCCGCGGCGCCAAAAAACCAATTTATCTCCAAGAAAAAGACCGCCGTCGCCACATGTACGTAATAGGCCAAACCGGTATGGGTAAATCCGTATTCCTCGAAAACCTGGCCTTCCAGGATATGTGTGATGGCAAAGGCTTTGCCTTTATTGACCCGCACGGTGACGCCGTAGAGGCTCTGCTTAAGCGTGTACCACAAGAGCGCATCGATGATGTCATCTATTTTGACCCTGCCGACATCGAACATCCAGTTGGTATGAATATGTTTGAATTCACCAACGATGACCAAAAAGACTTTATTGTTCAAGAGGGCATCAGTATGCTCCAATCTCTGTTCGACCCTAATAACCAGGGCTTCTTTGGCCCACGTGGTCAGCATATGTTTAGAAACGCCGCTCTTCTCTTGATGGCCGACCCGGCCGGGGCTACCTTTATTGATATCCCTCAATGTTTCACCGATCCAGAATTCGTCAAGTCCAAACTTAAATACGTCACCGATAAGGCTGTTTATGATTATTGGACTAAGGAGTTCCCGCAGTCCCAAAGATCAAACGATGCCGGCGAAGTAATCACTTGGTTTGCCTCAAAATGGGGCCCATTCATCGCTAACACC
This sequence comes from Candidatus Saccharimonadota bacterium, assembly GCA_017557865.1. Classification (GTDB taxonomy): domain Bacteria; phylum Patescibacteriota; class Saccharimonadia; order Saccharimonadales; family Saccharimonadaceae; genus Nanosyncoccus. The sequence goes on along the minus strand of JAFYXW010000002.1, from coordinate 6,416 downwards.
ATCATGAAAAATACCCTTGGCCAGGTAAAATCCGGCTTCAATATCCGTGAAATTATGGATAACAAGAAAATCTTCCTCGTAAACCTCTCTAAGGGCCGCCTCGGTGATATCAATGCGAACCTCCTTGGTATGATTTTCGTAATGAAATTCCAACAGGCAGCTATGAGCCGCCAGGACATCCCTGAAGATCAGCGCCAAGACTTCTGTCTCTACGTAGATGAGTTCCAGAACTTTGCAACAGATAGCTTTGAATCAATCCTATCTGAGGCTCGTAAGTATCGCCTTAACCTTATCGTGGCTAACCAGTTTATGACCCAGCTTACCGATAAAATCAGGGAAGCGCTCCTTGGTAACGTCGGTACGATTATCTGTGGCCGTATCGGTGTAACAGATGCAGAACTAATGGTTAAAGCCTTTGCTCCTACCTTTACCGCTGAAGACCTTACCAAAACACCAAACTTCGCCGCTGTAGCTAAGGTGATGATGTTCGACATGCCTTCAGCGCCATTCACCATCAATCTTCCACCTCCTATGGGTGAACCAAGCGACGAATTAATGGAGAGCCTCAAGACCTACTCTGCTACAAAATATGCTAGAAGCCGTGCTGAAGTAGAAAAAGAAATCGAAGCTCGTTGGAACGCTGCTAGCCTTGCTAAAAAAGCCGCTGAAACGTCCGTAGAGGGCGCTACAAGCGCTTCTGAGCCAGAAAAGGGATTCCTAGACCGCTGGCTAAATAAGAACGCTTAAAGGCCCATTTTAGGCCATTTTAAGGCTATTTACACCTTGATTTTTTGTTACCGCTGGTGTATACTAGAATAGTATATTAAGAAGAGGTATAAAAATGGCCGAAAAAGCTGAAGCTTACGATTCGTCCGAGATTCGCGTGCTCGAAGGGCTAGAGCCAGTTCGTCTCCGTCCAGGTATGTATATCGGTTCCACCGGTTACGATGGGTTGCATCACCTGATTAAGGAAATCGCCGATAACTCTATCGACGAGGCGATTGCTGGGTATGCGAACAGAATCGATATCACCATTCTAAAAGATGGTGGTGTTCGTGTAGACGATAACGGGCGTGGTATCCCTGTAGATATTCACCCTAAAACCAAAAAATCCACTCTAGAAACAGTATTAACCGTCCTCCACGCCGGTGGTAAATTCGGCGATGGTGGCTACAAGGTATCATCTGGTCTTCACGGTGTGGGTTCATCCGTAGTAAACGCTCTCTCTACCCGTATGGTGGCAGAGGTTTATAGGGATGGCAAAACTCACCATATCGAGTTCGACACCGGTAAACCAACCACTGAACTGATCGTCACCAAGGGTAGCCCACGTGAATCTGGTACTTCCATTACTTTTTATCCAGATCCATCCATCTTTAAAGAGACTACCACTTTTGATTACGGCTGGGTGTCTAATTATGCTCGTCACCAAGCCTATCTTACCAAAGGTATTCTAATTACCGTATCAGATGAGCGCACTGGCGACCATGAGTCCTTCTATTTCGAAGGCGGTATCAAGAGTTACGTCAAACGCCTCAACAATGGTAAGGAAGTTCTCTCTGATGATATCTTCTACGTAGAGAAACAAGTGAACGACACTGGCATCGAAATCGCCCTTCAGTACAACGATACCTTTGCCGAAATCATGAAACCATTTGCAAACAACGTGTTAACCCCTGATGGCGGTATGCACGTAGTTGGTTTCCGCACTGGTCTCAACCGTACTATTAATGATTACGCTCGCAAAAACGGCCTCTTAAAAGAAAAAGAAGATAACCTTACCGGTGATGACATCAAAGAAGGTCTCACCGCTGTTATTTTGGTTAAACTCCCAGATCCACAGTTTGAAGGTCAGACCAAAAACAAGCTTGGTAACCCAGAAGTCCGTGGCTACGTAGATAAAGTTATGACCGAATACTTTGGCTACTATCTCGAGGAAAATCCAGCTATTGCTAAGAAAATCGTTGGTAAAGCCACTCTCGCTGCCCGCGCTAGAAAAGCCGCTCGCGCCGCTAGAGATAACGTAATTAGAAAAGGTGCCTTTGAAGGTCTTAACCTTCCTTCGAAGCTCGCCGATTGTTCCTCTAGAAATGCCGAAGAATGTGAGCTCTTTATTGTAGAGGGTAACTCTGCTGCCGGTTCCGCCAAGGAAGGTCGCGACTCCCGCATCCAAGCCATCCTACCTCTTCGTGGTAAGGTGCTAAACACCGAGCGCGCCCGTCTGGACAAGATGCTTGCTAATGCCGAGCTAGTCTCCCTTATCAAAGGCCTAGGCGTAGGTATTGGCGACCAATTCAACATCGAAGGTCTTCGCTACCACAAGATCGTATTCATGACCGATGCCGATGTCGATGGTTCTCACATCTCTACACTTCTTCTTACATTCTTCTTCCGCTACATGCCGGACGTTATCAAAGCAGGGCACGTTTACTTGGCTAAACCACCTCTATTTGGTCTCATCAAAGGTACAGGCAATACTCGTAAAATCGACTATATTTATGATGAGGATGCCCTTGAAAAAGCCCTTACAGATAAAATTGCCGAGAGAAAAGCCCAGGGCGTTAAGATAGACGAAGAAGCTGAACGCTTTAAGCAAGCTGGCTATACTGCTCAGCAGCGCTTTAAAGGTCTTGGTGAAATGGACGCCGCTCAGCTTTGGGAAACCACTATGAATCCAGAGAATCGTATCTTGGTACGAGTCAATATAGAAGATGCCGAGCGGGCCGATGCCATCTTCTCCAAGCTCATGGGTGACCAAGCCGAACTTCGTAAAAACTTTATCCAGGCAAGAGCAGCATCTGTTGATCTTGACGATTTGGACTTTTAAGGAGGAATATGGAAGACGAAAAATTAGTAAATCAACCAGAAGAAATCGTGCCAGAGAATGGTATCGAACTCCGCACCGTCGAGAATACAATGGAAGATTACTTCCTGCGTTACTCTTTGTCCGTAATCGTAGACCGTGCACTCCCTGATGTTCGTGATGGTCTTAAACCTGTAAATCGCCGTATATTATATGCGATGAATAAAAACGGCTGGAAAGCCCCACACGCAACGGTCAAATCTGCTCGTATCGTTGGTGAAGTTATGGGTAAATACCACCCGCATGGTGATTCATCTATTTATGACGCCATGGTCAACCTTGCACAACCGTGGAAGATGCGCTACACCCTCGTAGAAGGCCAAGGTAACTTTGGTTCTATGGACGGTGATGAAGCCGCTGCTTCCCGTTACACCGAGGCTCGTCTCGACAAAGTTGGTGCCGAGCTTCTTGCCGATATCGAGAAGGACACTGTAGACTTTCGTGATAACTTTGATGGCTCAGAGAAGGAACCATCCGTGCTCCCAGCCGCCGTACCAAACATTCTCTTGAACGGTCAGATGGGTATCGCCGTAGGTATGGCTACCAACATTCCGCCACACAACCTCGGTGAGCTTGTAGATGCTACCGTTGCTCAGATCGACGATCCGGAAATCTCTCTAGAAGGCTTGATGAAATATGTCAAAGGCCCAGATTTCCCAACCGGTGCCGAAGTTTACGGTGGTGCACCAATGAAACAAGCCTATGCTACAGGTAAAGGTTCGGTTGTTATCCGCGCTGTAGCAAACATCGAAGAGCGCAAAAATGGTCGCTTTAACATTGTAATCACCGAAGTGCCATACGGTATGAGCAAGGAAGACTTCATCGAGAAGGTTCGCGATCTAGTCCTGGCGAAGAAACTAGACCACATCGCTGACGCTCGTGACGAGTCTGCCCGTGGTAAGGTTCGCGTAGTAGTAGAACTTAAAAAAGATGCCTTCCCGAAGAAGATTCTGAACCAACTCTACAAGCTTACCCCACTTCAGACCTCATTCCATTATAATATGCTAGCATTGGTAGACGGAATTCAGCCACGTATCCTTGGTCTCAAGGAAATCTTGGCAGAGTTTATTAAGCACCGCCAAAAGGTGATTCGCCGTCGTACTGAGTTTGACCTTAAGAAAGCCAAAGAACGTGCGCATATCTTGGAAGGTTTGAAGATCGCTCTAGACAACATCGACGAGGTAATCAAAGTTATCCGCGCTTCTTATGACGACGCTGATAAACAGCTCATGAAGAAGTTTGGCCTCTCTGAAATCCAAGCCAATGCTATCCTTCAAATGCAACTTCGCCGTCTCCAAGGTCTCGAGCGTGATAAGATCGAAGAAGAGTTGAAAGAACTCCACGAACTTATCAAGAAACTCGAAGCTATCCTTGCCGACGAAAAAGAAGTTCTCCGTGTAGTAAAGGAAGAGCTCATCGCTATCAAAGAGAAATACGACGATCCACGCCGCTCCAAGATTATTAATCACGAAGTTGGCAAGTTCTCCGAAGAAGAACTTATCCCAGAAGAGGAAAGCGTAATTCTTCTTACCTCAGAAAACTATATGAAGCGTGTTCCTCAGGCTGACTTTAGGAAACAAAACCGTGGCGGCAAAGGTAAACGCGGTATGACTACCAAGGAAGAAGATGTGATTGCACAGATTCTAACTGCAAATTCACACGACTACTTGCTGTTCTTCACCAACCAGGGACGCCTCTTCCGTATGAAGGCCTACGAAGTACCACAGGCTTCTCTAGCCGCTAAGGGTACTGCCGCTGTCAACATGCTCAACATGCACCCAGAAGAAAAGATCACCGCTATCATCAAACAAGGTGACACCAGCGCAGATGGTTTCCTCTTTATGGCTACCAAGAAGGGAACTATCAAGAAATCTGCTATCAAAGATTTCTTCAATGTCCGTTCTAATGGTCTTATCGCTATTAAGCTAGACGCTGGCGATGAACTCAAATGGGTCAAAGAGACTACCGGTGAAAACGATATCGTGATTTCTACCTCTGCTGGTCAAGCTACTCGCTTCAACGAGAAAGAAGTTCGTGCGATGGGCCGCTCCGCTATGGGTGTCCGTGGTATGCGCCTCCGTCCAAAAGATGAAATCGTAGGCATGGACGTAATCACCGATCCAGGTCAAAAACTTATCGCTGTATCTGCAAATGGTTACGGCAAAGCCTGCTTAGTATCCAACTTCCCACCACATAAACGTGGCGGCGTCGGTATCAAAGTAGCTGCTGTTACAGATAAGACTGGCCCAATCGTAGCTGTTCACACGTTGGATCCACTCGCCAAAGAAGTAATCATGATGTCCACCAAGGGTCAAGCTATCCGTGTAGCGATGAAAGAAATTCCTACACTTGGCCGCGCTACCCAAGGTGTTCGCATTATGCGTATGAGCGAAGGTGACACTGTAGCCTCTATCGGCATTGTCTTACCAGAAGAAGAATCAGAAGACTCTACTGAAGAAAAAACAGAGTAAGAAAAAGCCTAGGCAAAATGGGGGATAAGCCTAGGCTTTTTGATGAATAAACTTATGCCAAAAACAAACGCTCTAAAGGGTTGTAAAATTTCTTGTCCATGGCCATATTCTTGAATAACTATTTAAAAAGGAGTATTCATGGTTAAAAAATTACCCATATTTATATCAACTTTAGCACTGCTTGGCACTCTTTCCCCAGTTTCAAGCTGTTTTGCCGAGTCTTTTGACTACGACGAAGTCTATAACGGTGGTTACAGTGATGGCTATTGGGAAGGTTTTTGGGTGGGTTATGATAATGGCAACACCAACGGATATAATGAAGGCTACGTAGATGGCTATGATTTTGGACTTACGCTTGGGTTTGAACAGGGGTACAATGAGGGCTATACCTTTGGCTACAGTGAGCATAACGAAGAAAGATATAATATTGGCCTCAGTAACGGCTACGATAATGGTTATCGCATTGGTTATACCGGTGGCCGTAACGAGGGCTATACCAACGGTTATAATGATGGTTGCGAGGCTTGCTCCGATAAAGACGCGTGCGCAGCTACCCCAGTTGAAGATATAAACACAGATGCCAGTGCTGATAGCGATGCTGAGGTCGCTATTGAACCTGTCGTCACTGTTGCCGCCACCACTGATGTAAGCGCCGTTACTTTTGCCGATCCAATTGTAGAGTCACAGCCTACAGTGTCGACCACCTTAGAACCAGTGGTTGTTAGTACGCCTACATCCGTAGATATTCCAGATGCAGGCACGCCGGTAGAAGAGAATCGCTCGGTAGAACTTCCATGGTGGGCGGTTGTCGTGGTCCTAATTGGCGGGTTTTTGTCTGCATGGTGGCTTGCGCCAGTCAAAAAGTCAAAAAAGTGCAAAAAATCGTGAAAAAAAGTGTTGACAATTCTTGCAGCTTTTGATAAGATGGTATCAGTCTTAAAGCTGCGAGAACAATTATTTTAGTAGTCTGAAGAATTTTTAACAATTTAGTTGTGCAATTAATCATCGTCAGTTTATTTTTTATGTTGAACTATGTTCAAACACTTTAGTGGAGAGTTTGATCCTGGCTCAGGATGAATGCT
>JAFYXW010000017.1 GCA_017557865.1 Candidatus Saccharimonadota bacterium | reverse complement strand
GTAACATTAACAAAGGGAAGACGGCAGATACGAGATAGGGGCTCATATCTGAGGTTTTCCCGAGAAAGGAATATTTTTCATGGATATCATAAATCCAAACGGCAAAAAGACTCTCCGCGTGGAAACGGACTGGCTTGGCCGCAAACTAACCCTAGAAGTAAACCGCGTAGGGTTTCGTGCGACTTCATCCGTACTCGTAACTTACGGAGATACTGTAGTGCTCGGCTCTGTAGTAGTTGGTACCAAACCAGTAGTCCAAGACTTTTTCCCACTATCTATTGATTACGAAGAAAAATTCTATGCTGCAGGCAAAATCAGCGGCTCTAAATTTATCAAACGTGAAGGTAAGCCAGCCGACGAGGCTGTACTTGTAGGCCGTCTTATTGACCGCCCAATTCGTCCACTCTTTCCAAAGGGTTATCGCCAAGAAGTACAGGTGGTTTGTACTGTGCTTTCCATGGATCCAAACTTCCGCCCAGACTGTGTAGCGATGCTTGCTGCATCTGCTGCCCTTATGAACGCCGGTGTGCCATTTGATGGTCCTGTAGCTGGTATCCGCATCGGTCGCATTGGTGGCGAATTTAAGGGCTTCCTTTCTCCAGAAGAACGCGAACAGTCTCCAATGGATCTTGTGGTTGCCTGTAAAGATGGCAAAATTATGATGGTGGAAGCTGGTATGAAAGAAGTCCCAGAAGAAACCATTATCGAAGCCATGCACTGGGCAGTAGAAAACGTAAAACCTGCTCTAGATTTGCAACGTGAACTTGCTAAGCAAGTAAATGCTCCGGCTCAGGAATATGAACTAGTTCTCCCTGATGAAGAGATTCTAAAGGAAGTAAAAGAATGGGCAGACGGCAAATTTGGCACCAAGATTCGTGGCAACGTGATGGAGCGTGCACGTGTAATTGATGATCTTAAATATGCAATGCACGATGAGTTTGCACTCGCCAAAGGCCAGGGTGAGACCGACAACGAAAAAGTTGAATGGTATGATGAGAATCTTCGCGATGTTTATGACCAGGCATTTGAGCTAGCAGTTCATGCTGAAGTTCGCCGTGGCATCGTAGAAGAAGGTGTGCGCCCAGATGGCCGCAAACTTACAGAGGTACGTCCACTTAGCTCCCAGGTTGGCATTTTGCCACGCGTTCACGGGTCTTCACTCTTTACTCGTGGCGTAACTCAGGCTATGAACATTGTAACCTTGGCACCTCTTTCCTATGCACAAGATGTTGATACGATGGAAATCACTGACGGCAAGCGCCGCTATATGCACCACTACAATGCACCTGCTTACACCGTAGGTGAATGTGGTCGTATGGGTTCTCCAGGACGCCGCGAGATTGGTCACGGTTACCTAGCTGAACGTGCACTTCTTCCAGTACTTCCATCTGAAGAAGAATTCCCATATGCCATCCGTTCCGTAACTGAAATTATGTCTCAAAACGGTTCTACTTCTATGGCTGCAACCTGTTCGTCATGTATGGCTCTTATGGATGCCGGCGTGCCTTTGAAGCGTCCAGTATCTGGCGTAGCCATGGGTCTCATGGTGGATGTGCCAAAAGGCCAGCCAATTGAAGTTTCTGATATCGACAAGGCCTATGTTCTTACCGATCTTATGGACGCCGAGGATTTTGCTGGTGATATGGACTTCAAGGTAACTGGTACTACTGAAGGTGTAACAGCTCTTCAGATGGATATGAAAGTTCACGGTCTTCCAGTAGAAATCATGGAGAAGGCCTTGAAGCAATCTCATGATGGCCGTATGTTTATTTTGAACCATATCCTCGAAGTAATCCCAGAACCTAGAAAAGAGATTTCGAAGTATGCTCCACGCATCGAAAAACTCATGATTAATCCTGATAAAATCGGTGCTGTGATTGGTAAGGGTGGTGAAATGATTAATAAAATCACTTCTGAGACCGGTGCTGAAGTAAACATCGAGGATAGTGGTCTTGTAACCATTGCTGGTACTGATCCAGAGAAAATTGCAAAGGCACTTGAATGGATTAAGGGCCTAACCGAAGAACCAGAAGTTGGTAAGATTTATAATGGTACAGTTGTTACGATTAAGGATTTCGGCGCATTTGTGAATATTATGCCTGGTATTGATGGCATGCTTCATATCTCACAAATTTCTGAAAAACGCCTAAAGAAGGTAGAAGAAGTTCTTCACGTTGGCGACAAGGTACGCGTAAGACTCGTAGCTATCGACGACAAAGGACGTTTGTCCCTCTCTATGCTTGGCGTAGAATAATAGACAATAAAAAAACAGCCGACATTCGCCGGCTGTTTTTAAAGTGCAATCACCTACCAGTCTTCTTCAACGGGCGGCCAGGGGGCCATTAATCTAGGGGCCTGGCTTTTTGCCTCGGGTTCGCTTTTGCCGTCGACAACGGGGTTGCCGTTATCGTCTACCATGTAGTGGAGTATAAACTCACGCTGTTTTTCAGCGGTGCCCGGTTTTTCCACATCGAATTTAACGACAGGGTTGCCGTTATCGTCTACCTGGGTATCCAGGATGTGGTCACGGAAGTTAACTTTTTCGGTTGGAAAGTCTTTACTTGCAACCGCATAAAGTGTACGGATGAGATTGCTAGTCTCAACGTCCTTCACTTCCTCATCGCTGATGATGTTTGCGAGCTGCAAACACATATCACTTTTGTGCTCGTCAGTGAGACTACTGACGACCATTGACATCATCGATGTTCCGGTTTTTAATTTCCCAGTTCTATAGTTTTCTTCCAAAACGGAAAGAGCAAAGTTTTCGTGTTTTCTACGAATAAGCTCCTCCATTGAAGAAACTGCGAGCTGGGTGCTTCCTGCTTTTATGCCCGTATCCATGAGAGTAAAGATTACTGCTATACTCGGGATACTTGCATACAACTCTCTTGCTGTAAGGTTCTTGTAAATCATAGATTTACCTCCTGCGTTTACTGCCCGCCGGCATATTTAGAGAAAGGTAACAAAAATACTCCTTAAACTCTATACCTAAATTATAGCACATTTCGTCAAAAAAGTCAATATAATCTTCGGGCAGAGAGTCTTTAAATAATGTGATATAATGGTTATGAATAAAATAAGGAGAAAAAATGGAACAAGGTGGGATGATGGCCCAGGGCGTAGTGCAAGCACCAACGCCAGCAAATACAGTTGCGCCAGTAAAAAAGAGTGGGCTAACTGTACTCTTAGTATTATTTATGATAATTTTTGCGGGCCTAGCAGCTACATTCGGTGTGCTATATTTTATGAACCAGCCTAGCAGCAATCAGTCCGGCAGCTCCGATGGCAACAAAGGCACCGAAGTGGTAACCGAAAAGACTGTTGCCGAAGAAATAGAAGAAGTAAAAGATATAATGTATGGTATCGCAGCAAACGTTGATAGTGGTGATCATTTTTATTATTATGAAGGTGAAGAATCTGGACTAAATGCAGAACTGGATGGTTCGGGTATTTATGCCATGGTGAAATTTGCTGTTACATTTAGGTTTACATATAGCGAAGAAGAAGTAACGAAGCTAAAAACTATTATTGAAAATGCTGGTTTTACTGCCACTACAGCCTCCATGTACGTTTTGGCAGCATATAAAAAGGACAATATCGTTTGTTCGCTAAAGGATGACCTATATAATACTTTCATGTATTGCGCAAACGCCAATTGGACATGGCTCACCGAAGAAGAAGAGACACTAATGAAAGAGTTGGGCGAAGCAGTAAAAGAAAAGACCGGCAATGACGAAGTAGGAGTTATCAATGTAGTGAATAGCGAAATTAAAAATAGCCAGATTGCGCCTTATCAAAAGATAGGAGCAGCAATAGGGAACGCTGGCGGGCTTTTCTATAGAACTAGCGAAAACGATAAGTGGCAGTTCTTTACGGCGACTCAAGCAGGAATTGAATGTAGTGAGTACAACACAGATGACTTAAGAAAAGCATTCGCCGGCGACCAATGTGGCGTTGTGGATGCAAATGGCAATTGGACAACAAGCACAGTCCAACCATAATTGGGCATCAAACGTATAAAATCCCCTCTTATTAGAGGGGATTTTTGGTATAATATAGACATGGATAAAATTAGAAATTTTTGTATTATTGCGCATATCGACCACGGTAAGTCTACTTTGGCCGACCGCATGATGGAGTTAACCGGAACCGTAGAAAAGCGTGAGATGAAATCTCAGCTTCTGGATTCTATGGAACTTGAACGCGAAAAGGGTATTACCATTAAACTCGCGCCAGTGACGATGCATTGGAAAGGTTATACCCTTAATCTGATTGATACCCCGGGCCACGTGGATTTTAGTTATGAGGTTTCGCGCTCGCTGCAGGCAGTAGAATCAGCCGTGCTTGTGGTGGATGCCACCCAGGGGATTCAGGCGCAGACTCTTGCAAATGTATATCTTGCGATTGAACAAGATCTAAAGATTATTCCAGTGATAAACAAAGTTGATCTTCCAGCTGCAGACGTGGAAGGCGTGGCGGCACAGATTATGAATTTGCTAGGTTGTTCCCGCGAAGATATAATTGGTGTTTCTGCCAAAACTGGTCTTAACGTAGAAAAAGTTCTTGATGAAATTATTGCTGTAGGCCCAGCGCCTCGCAAAGTTTAATGATATAATAAAAACAGTATAGCCAACTTATAACAATCTAAACAGGAGAATTGCTACTATGAGCAATGACTTTTTGGCGTCTCGAGAAAATGTCGAGAACCTAATTTTTAATGTGCGGGGAAAACAAGTAATGTTGGATTCGGATTTGGCGAGGTTGTATGGGTGTAAAAATGGGACAAAGACAATTAATCAAGCGGTGGGTAGGCATTTGGATAGGTTTCCGGAAGATTTTTGTTTTCAGTTGACCGATGAAGAATGTGGGTTGTTGTGGTTCCAAAATGGAACCGCAAATAACTGGG
>JAFYXW010000016.1 GCA_017557865.1 Candidatus Saccharimonadota bacterium | reverse complement strand
GGTGGTAGCACCAACAGCGCTAGCCTTGCAACCATTGTCGCTTCAAATCGACCGTCACAAGATAAAAATGGCAGCACAAAACGCCTTTTATCGCGATTACGGTGCTTACACAGGGGAAATTTCCTTTGATCAGCTACGCGGGTTAGTGGATTATTGTATTATTGGCCATTCGGAACGTCGTCATATTTTTGGCGAAGACGACAAAATGGTTGGCAAAAAAGTCGCCGCAGCGATCCGTAACAAAATCACTCCTATTCTTTGCATTGGCGAGACCGAATCTGAGCGTTCTTTTGGCGAAACCGCCGATGTAATTCGCGATCAGCTAAGTGGCGGTCTTGTGGATATCTCCGAAGAAGACATCAGCAAAGTAATGATTGCTTACGAGCCAGTATGGGCAATTTCTTCGACTAAGGGTGCAAAACCAGCAAATCCGGATGAAATTTCCGAGGTAGTGGGGCTAATCCGCAAAACCATCAAGGAAATCTATGGGGCCAAAGTGGCAGAAGAAATGCCAGTGTTATTTGGCGGCAGCGTAAACCCATCTAACGCAGGTGCATACCTAACGATTCCAGGCATAAATGGCTTGCTAGTTGGTGGTGCTTCATTGATTCTTGGTGAATTTACTGATATAATAGACATTGCTAAGAGAGTGAGTCATGAATAAAAAATACATGGATTTTGTACCGGTGGATAAAGCTAAGCAGTCTGCACGAAAGACTGTGGATGAGCCTGCCGTGAAAACAAAACCTGTGGAAAAACCTGTGGAAAAGGTTGAAGAAGAGGTAGTAATTGAGGAAATTCTTGCGGTGGCAACACCTCGCAGAAAAGAGCCAAACTACGGCGTAATAGAGGATTATCGCCCAACTTTTGTAGGGGCAAAGGTAGAAAAACGCCCACTTGGACAAGCTCCAGCTAAGCCGGCAGTAAAAGAACCAGCGGCTAAGCCTGTAGCTAAGCCTGCGACAAAAGCCCCAGATGGCGGTATGTTAAAGGTGCCAAAAACTCGTTTTGTGAATACCGAAAAAATCGAAAAACGCCCACTTTCGAAGAATGTTTACAAGAAAAAGGTGGCAGCTCCAAAAGAGGAGCCAAGCGCCCCAGTAACGATTATTAGCAAACCAGACCGAGATTCGCATATTGGTGTGATTGTGACGATTATTCTGACGATTGTTTTAGGGGCGGCAGCCGGTACGGTAGCGTTCTTGCTTCTACCTAAATAGTCTGGTATAATATAAAAGATGGCGAGATTAGCTCAGATGGTTAGAGCGTCTGATTGTGGTCCAGAAGGTCACCGGTTCGATCCCGGTATCTCGCCCCAGTTCGTTTTGATGCGGGTATAGTACAGTGGTTAGTATGCAAGTTTTCCAAACTTGAGATGAGAGTTCGATTCTCTCTACCCGCACCAATAAGTTGCGTCCTCGCGGGCGATTTTTTATGTTATAACCATTGACAAATAATGTTTTGTGTGCTATAATGAGCGTAACCTTTTATTGGGTTGACCTATTTTTAGAACCTTAAATTTTTATTTGACACTGTAAACCATATGAAGAAAAAGAAGAATAGGAGGAAACAACAATGTCAATGAGTAGATTATTCACGCCGATTAATCCGGCAACTGGAACCCCGGTAACAGCAGCATCAGGATCAACACCTGCACCTGCAGCAACACCTGCACCTGCACCTGCAGCAACACCTGCACCTGCAACTGCAGCAACACCTGCACCTGCACCTGCAGCAACACCTGCACCTGCACCTGCAGCAACACCTGCACCTGCACCTGCAGCAACACCTGCTAAAAAGAACGAAATCCTTGAGAGACTTAAAAACCTCGAAAAGGAAATTGCAGACACAAAAGCAGAAAACAACGCCCTTAAAAAGAAAGTCGAAGAGCTTGAAGGTGGACCCACAGACTGGGCAATCGCCAATGGTCTTGTCCCGCCTACAAGTGATCCGATTTTAAAGGAAAATGGTTATGAGTTCCAGGTAATGGACACAAAAACCGGAAAGACGCGCCAGGTTGCTTGCTTCTCGGAAGAAGAAGCAAAGGAGCTTGCGAAGGTTATACGCCTTCCTATGCCTGAGCCTGGACCTGTCTGGGTTGACTCTGAGCTTTATGATGGGCTCTATAGCGTATCTTCGGATCTTACTTTCGAACAGTACGTGGAGCTTCAGAAAGCAAAGAAGGCAAAGAAATCCTAAACGAAATTTAGGTCGACAATGTTTTATCTGTCGGCCTTTTTTCATGCCAAAATTTTGGGTTTACCATAAGCAGAAAAAGTGGTATTTATATTGACTTTTCCCCTAAAGTGTGCTATAATGTAAGTAGTCTGAGTTTTCGGTGTGTTAACCAAACGAGACGATTTTTAACAACCAAATCATCCCAGATTCAAATGAATCTGGAAGTTGCCTTTCTTTTTGCTACAGGAGGGTGGGAACCTCCTTTAAATATAGATTAAAACGTAATCATAAATAAAATTTTTAGGAGGGAAAGATATGGGTAAAATAATCGTTTTAACCATAGTCTCAGTCATCATACTCTTCCTGTTAGCATTAACTTGGGAAACCTGCCTTGCAGGCACAGCTACCAAGATAAACAAGCCGGCATGGATGAAACAAAAGACATGGGACTTTTTTGAAAGAAAACTGAATAAAACAACTGGCACCGACGAAATAGATCTCAACAGACCTACGGTCGGCTGCGTAATTGTAGCTTTGCTTATGACCGCTTTTGTTGAGACAGTTACCAAAGTGGCTTGCCTTTATACGGAGCCACCATTTCCGTCTTATGCATGGGCAGGAATCTTAACGATTCTCATGATTGCATTGTCAATCTGGTTAACGATAAGATTTTGTCACCCTACAAAGGGCGGAGAAAGCTTATTCGAGGTAGTATTATCAATATTGCTTCTTTTGGCTTTCACGGTCGTAACTTTGGCAATCGCCAGCGCCTGGTCTCAGGCCTTTGCGGGCCACAATTTCTGGGTAGCCGTACTCAGGATTTGTCCGTGGGTGATATTTATTGTTTTGTCATCCATCATAGTACTTAGAGCCATATTTGTGGCATATAAGTATAAAGGTTGGTACCATGGATGGCGCTTGTTCGTTGCAATAGTAGCAGCACTAATTGCTTTAGCTGTTTTAATAGCAGCAATAGTCATCGGCTGCGTAGCAATTGCTTCAGCAACCAAGAAAGCAAACGAGGCAGATGCTAAAGCTGCCGCCGAAGCCGCTGCCACCACAACAACAGAAACGACAACCACAGAGCCCGAGAAAACTTCGGTTGCGAAAGACGATAAAAAGTCTGAGCCTAAGGCTGAAAAGCCTAAGACCGAAGAAACTACAGAGGCCGAGGAACCTACAAGCGGTCCCAATTTTGGAATTACCGCAATGGGAGTTGGATTCAATTATATTGAGTACAACGACCGTTACGAGGTCAACGGCAAAAAGTTTACGGCGAAAGAGCGTTGGAATGCCTTTGGCTTGAATCGTGAAGGCGTCGTAGACAAAAAAGAACAGCGCGAGGAGGTAAAACTCGTCGCAAAGGAAATGCCGGAAGTGTTGGCGGCTTATTCTGTAGCTTTCTTCACCGATGAGGAGAAGAAAGAGCTTGGAATAAAGGGTAAAACTGCCAAAGAGTTGGATCATATGTTTGACCAACCCGGCGGCGGTGAACTGCAGGAAAAACTCTACAAAAAGTTAGTTGAAATCATCGATTCCGATGAAACACAGCTAATGGATGTAGTGGTTAAAGGCTGGCAATGGTCAGACTATCTTTTCCATAAGGATAAAGATAAGGATGGCTATTGTAGCCCCGAAGAGGTTGAACTCTGTACGGCGAAAGTCTACAGAAACAATCAGCCTCAGCTGCTGGTCCAGAGACTTATTAACAAGAAGTGGGTAACGGTAGGTTATCTGAACAAGAAATGCCGTTATCAGCTGTCAGGACCCGATGAGCCCAAGGATGTTCCTAAAGACCCGGATGAGCCTAATACTCCTCCGCCTACACCTAAGAAGGTTCTGAAGGATCTCAAGGACAGCCGACCCACTACATACAACCAGCCCAACGAGAATCCCGCTTCTCATAGTGAGAACACCAATACGGGCGAGGGCAGTACCGTTTCTTCAAAGGAACCTGGTTCCCAAACAGGTTCCGCTCCTGGCTCCGCTGATTTCGATAAGCCCGAAGATTATATTGAATATAATCAGAACGAGCTTAAAGAACAGCAAGAGCAGCAGGAGAAGAACGAAGCTGCAGCACAGAACCCTTCAGGAGAGAAAGTGGTAACAACCACTGAAGATCCTTCGAAGGAAGAAAAAGGTGATGGCAAGGACGATAAAACCGGCAAGGACAATAAGTCCAACAAGGATGATAAGTCCAAAACCAACACCACCACAGATTTCTACAGTGAAACACCTGAAGAAATTAAAACAGACAAAGAAAATGTTGGCGACAACGGAAACAAGTACGTCGACTTTTCTAATCTATAAAGGCAACTTTTTTACAACATCCCTGGCGGCACTGCCGCCGGGGAACCCCCAAGAAAAAATTTGAAGCTGAGATGATTTGGTTGTGACAGACGAAAATTAACAATTCGGCTAGCACAAGGGAAATTTTAATCAATTTTTATATTAATTATTTTTGAAAGGATTATTTATGAATAAAATTTACAAGGCAGTGCTTGCTACAGCGATTGTTGCAGCTACTGCCACAACTGTTATCGTTGCCCCTAGCGTAAACGCTGGTGGTGACTCGGCAAATGGTCGTCCATTTTATACCTTAGACGACATCAATGCCGGCAAACTTGGTGAAAAAATCACCTTTAACTCTCTCACCAATGGCGTCATTGGTGATGAATCAAACTTCGTAGGCGCACGTGTTGCCTCGAATGTTTCTGGTAACTGGTCTCAGGATACCATCAGTGTAAAAGATGGCGAAACCTATACGATTCGTCTCTATGTACACAACAACAGCCCAAAAAATACTGCAACAGGTGTAAGCGCCTACTTCAATATTCCTACCGGTGCTGCTAAATCTCATACCATTGTTGGCCACCTCAGTGCCACCAATGCTACCCCAAATGCTTATTGGGATGAAGTAACCCTAACTTCTAGCGACGATTTTATCCTAGAGTACATCCCTGGTTCTGCTGCTTATACCAACGCAAAAATTGGTACCGTAGCCCTTCCAGACACGGCTGTTACCTCTGGTGCAACCCTTGGTTACGACTCACTTAACGGTGAAATCCCTGGCTGTTTTACTTACGAAGGTACTATGACCATCGAAGTAAAAGTCCACAAAGCCGTTTCTACTAAGCTAGACAAGCAAGTACGCATCAAAGGTACTAAAACTTGGTCCGAAACCGTAACTGCTAAGGTTGGCGACGAAGTAGAATATCGTATTGAGTACAAAAACCTTCTTAGCTCTAGCGTAAGCAACGTGATGATTCTTGACAACCTCCCATCCAACGTTGAATATGTAAATGGTACAACTACCCTTTACAACTACAACAACATCAATGGTAAGGTCGTAAAAGACACCATCACCACTACCGGTCTCAACATCGGTGGTTACGAAGCTAATGGTAACGCTGTTATCATCTTTACCGCTAAGGTAGTAGACAAAGACCTAAACTGTGGCGACAACAACTTGCACAACACTGCCAGCGCTGCTATCAATGGCAACACCAGCGTGATCGCAAGAGACAACGCTACTGTCAAGGTTACAAAGAGTGGTAAGGTTTGTGAGGAGCCAACTCCTACCCCTACCCCTACCCCAACTCCTACCCCAACTCCAACCCCAACTCCAGAACCAACTCCAACTGTAATTGTTGAAACTGGTGCTGGTACGATTGCGACTGGTGCGATTGGTGCTGGCGCTATGGTAACCACCCTTGGCTACTATGTGTCTAGCCGCAAAAAGTTAATGAAAAAATAAGTTGACCGCTTCACTTGACGCGTAGCGTCATCTTGGGCGGGACTTAAAGACCTCCCCCAGATCCATTTCTGGGGGCGGTTTTTTGTGCCCTCACCCCTGTAAAACTTGACTTTTTTAACCATATGTGCTATAATGACGTTAAGATTGTACAATCTGTACAATCGAAAGATGCAAATAGCTCTTTAAAATAGATTGTCACTGTAGGTATAGATAAAAAGGAGAAAGATTATGAAAAAGACACAGAATAGTAAGTTATTTGTAGTAGTAATCGTTGCTTTCTTAGTAACAATTACACTACTCGCAGCCACAGGTTGCGAAAAAGTACAACAGAATAATGGTTCGGGTAGTGATAATAATGAGTACTACCTCGTGTCCGAAGATTTTATCAACGGATACGCAAGCAACGTAAAAACTGTCTATGTACAGACTAAAGATGGTAGCTTGTATGTAGTGGCAGATGCAACTGACGCATCAGTATTTGAAAAATACGGTGTCGGACTCGACTTTGCGTCGAGGTACGGCGCAACAGGAATTTACCTTCCTTTAAAGATGCATCATCGTCAGGTTCAGGCATTCTTAAGCTATGGTAACATAGCTCCGGTAGTCTTGAAAAAGAGTAAGGATAATCTATATTCTAAAGAAAAATATGATTATCTGCAGCTTTATCCGGTAGAATTTATTGGATGTAAAGACTATAAGGAAGCAATGCAGGAATACGATCAGGTTAGTGATGACTTCGAGAACGTTCCTTGCAGATGTTACACCGTAGCTGACGAAGAAATCAAGGTTTGTTTGAAAGAGAACGCTGCTGATGGAGGTTTCCTGTACGACATTAGTTCACTTGAACCTGGACTATATTTCGTTAACGACACTTATGGACTTATCGAAATAAAGTAAAAACGTGCCTTTTGGCACGTTTTTTCATGCAAAAATAAAATGCTTATGTTATAATAGACACATATGGATCCGTCATACAATTCTTTTGGTAGCTTTGATTTGAGCGGTGGGCAACCAATCGCCAGTGGTGCCGTGATGCCAGCGGCGGATAATACAAAGAAAAAGCGTGGACTTATAATAGGTATAATACTGGCGGTTGTAGCTGTGGTTGGCGTGGTGGGCTTTGCTTTGTCTTCGCAAAAGACAACATCAAAAACCGTGATGCAGAAGTTGAACGAATACTCTAATTATCTTTTGTTTGGTACTGATAGTAGCGAAGACATAAAACTTGAGACAGATTGGCCTTCTAGCCTTTTGGCTAATAAAACTTATAATAGCAATGAGGATTATGACGAAGGTTATTTTGATAGTTTAATAAAGAAACTTGAGTCTTTTGCTGCTGCTTTTTCAAAAAGTTATCAGGAGAAAGAGCTTGAGGATGAAGAAAAATACGAACTAATAATTAGCTTGATCGAGTCTATAAAAATTTCTTTAAATGCAGCTAAAGGGTATGCTGGTAAGTCGGCATTAACTGAACAGCAACTGAAAGACCTTTCTGTAGAAAAAGTTAAGGAATATTACAGTAGCTTTACTGATTCTGATAATAGTATATTGCAAAAAATTGCAGATAATAATGTTGGTCTGTCTCAAGCGATGAAGGAGAATAATACTGATGCAATAGAATATTACAGTAGAGATCTAAGCAGAACAGAAGGGAACCTTGTTGCTGACGTAATTAGGAGTTCCGCCTGGATTTATGATATGGTTAGCGAAAATGGGAGTGAAAAATGATAGGGATAAGGAGCAAGTTGAAGTATGTGTTTGCTGGTGTTTTTGCTTGCCTTCTTTTGACAACTGGTGGCGCTTGCAATGTGAATGCTACCGCTGATGCAGCAGCAGAACAGAAGGCTTGGAACAGTTCAGACGGGCTTTTTGAAAAAGGTCTTATTGCTGCTGCTAGAAGGTGTTATACAAATGGATCATTGAAAAACGAAGTAACAACCCAGGAAATCATAAAAGATGGCTTCTGGGCGCTGTTTACTGAGACAGGCCTTAATACGATGGTGCCTATTCCTTCTGGATATGGATTACTTTCAGGGAAGATTCTTACAAATCAAATAGCGTGTGGCGATTTATTTCTTGACGTAGATAATGCAAGCAATTCTTGGCAGGCTAAGCAGCCATGGGAAGAAAATGTTATTACTAGTATTTTAAGAATAGGCGCACCACATATTGATGGGGTGGATGATATTGCTGGTAATAAAAATGTCGAAATGATTAACAGGGTGATGGATACTCTGGGATACGTGCGTGAAATAGAAGAAAAAGAGTATTCCATAACGTTTCAATGGGATTATAAACAGGGTAATAATGATGCGGTTCAGATAATTCGAACAATTACTATTGATCCTAATACGCTTGTACTAACCATCGGGGGAACAGAGGGAGCCGACGGAAAAGGCGACTGTAGTATGTGTGCATGGAATCCAGTATTTCCGGTCTGGTTTAATGAAGAAAAGACAGACAATGGGTGGAAGGTCCAGATACGCAACATGAAAAATGGTAATGTCGACACAGTGGCACTTGTGTTTCCTGCATCTGGTACATCATGGGGAATAGACACATCGTGGGCAACATTTAAAACTGAATTAAAAAATAAAGTCTATAGTCTTGGTGATAATGGAATTGGGGATTTCTTTGGAGATAATGCTGAAGGTGATTATGAGTACGATTTTATAGATAGTAGTTCTAATGTTGCTAGTAATTATAAATATAAAATGAAGAATGGTGATGTTTTTGCGGCTGTGAACGTTTTTCAGCAAAAGATTAGCGGTATTCCAAACTTTAACGCTAGTAGTGCAAATGGATTACGGTATAGTACAAACCAGAAGGTGGCATATTTTCTTGGGACACTAAAGAATCATTTTTATAATTCATATACTGGAGCAATTATCGAGTGCGGTGATTTCGGTGGCTATGGCGAGGGGAATCGTGTGCCAATTAATATTGATGCCAATGGTATTAGAAAAGAAAACTGCTATGCGTTAAAGAGTGATTCATATATTAATGATTCCGACAATCATACACTAACTGTTTATGGTTTTGATAGTAATAGTTGGTTTTCTGGAAAGATAGATGGTGGGTATAATTTTCAGGGCGTTATTGATGAAATAAATAAATTGACCGAGTCGTTTGCGGTTGATACAGATATGACTACCGATACGAGTAGCCCAATGAATCCAAATCCAAACGAAGAAGAGCAGGGTGACCCTTGTTGGGGCTCAAATTATCTTAATGGAATGAACTGGGTGCTTTGCCCAACGGTCAATAATTTGCAAGAAGCTGCAACTGGCATTAGCTTTGCTGTAGACGACATGATGAAGACAGACACTGTTTGGTATAACACAGATAGTAAAACATATGAGATTTGGGGATACATGCGGGGTATTGCGAACGTCTTGGTCACTATCGTTTTGCTAGTGATAGTATTTTCGCAACTAACTGGGTATGGTATAGACAATTATGGTATCAAGAAAATGTTGCCGAAATTGATTATAATGGCTATACTGATTAACCTATCTTTTATTGTCTGTCAGTTGGCGATTGATGCGTCTAATATCGTAGGAATGGGCATTAATAATTTGCTGACATCAATTGGCGGCAACCAAATGAGTTTTTCGCAAATGCTCAGTACTCTTGGCGGAGGCTTTATGGCATTAATCGCTGGGGCTGGATTTGTTGCTCCTGTAGTGTTTACTGGCATTGTAGCAGGCACTAGTACTGGATTTTTCGCTTGGATTGTATTTATTCTTGCGCTACTTGCAATACTGGTAGGCGTTTTCATATTCTTCTTGATGCTTGGGGCAAGAGTAATAATCATTATAATGTTTACTATACTTTCACCGATTGCGTTTTCGTGCTACATCTTGCCAAATACTCAAAAATACTTTAAGAATTGGTGGAAAGTGTTCTCTACTGCGTTAGTGATATATCCAATTTGTGGAGCAATGTATGGATTGTCTGGTATTATTAGAGGCATTGTGTTCCAAGGTGATGAAGGGCATATGCATCTTCTAATGGCTCTTGTGGCAATACTGACCCCGGTACTTCCATACTATATAATGCCGACTTTATTAAAGAATACAATGAATGCGTTGGGTAGTGTTGGCGGAGCACTGAACTCTCTAAGCAGCAGCCTTCGTAAAGGTTTCTCTGGCGCCGAGTCGACGCTCAGAGGAACAGAGACCTACAAGGCTTTGGAAAAAGAGTCTGCCCGGAATCGTCAGCTTGGCTTTGCAAACAGGACATATAATAGATTAAGCAGAAAAGACGAAAAAATGGGAGGCACCGGGTTTGGCGGCAGATTAAGTGAGAGAGAGCAGCGCAACATGGCAAAGGCTATAGAAACCAAGAAGGCCCTTGAAACTGAAAATATGAACGCTGGAAGTGCACTAGCATTGCATGAGTTTGAGGGGAGACAAGAATCTGAGATGCAGGCGGCATGGGAAAAAGCGTATATTGAAGGTGATGATAAACGCTTGATTGCGCTTACTGATGCTATGCATTCGAAATATGGCGTTGGCGCAATTGCCTTTATGGGCAAGGCGATGGCTAGAAATAAGCTGGTTGGCGACGATGGAAAAGTGAACGGGAATATCCAAAGATCCCTTTCTGCACTTAATAATAATGTGGTCACTAATAAGAACTTTGGCAAAGACTTTAGAGTAAAAGCAACCGATGCGTTTAAGTTTGCGACTAGCGAAGGAAGGATAAAAGTTGGTGTAGATGAAGAAGGCAATGATATATTTGGCTCAGTGAACCTTGAAACTTTTTCGAAGGACAATGGTATTACGACTACCTATGCGGATACGCTTAATCAGAGCGCAGCGGCCGTTGAACGCATGGCCTTGGCCGGCGGGTTTAATGCAATGCTAGGGGGGGTAGGTGCTGCCGCTAAAATGCTAGCAAGCGAGAACAAAGATATTGAAAACATGTTGACTGACATAAAGAAGATGAACGCTGTAAAAGCTCAAGCATTTGTCGACAGTCTTGGCCTTAAAAATAAAAATGGTGAAGCGTATAGCGTTCAGGATTATATCAATGAACATGCGAGTGAGTTTAGAGATGCCAGTGGGAAACCTCTATCTGTTTCTGATGCGCTTGCAAAAATTGCGGAAGAAAAATATAAAGAGCCTCAAAATAGGGCAACAGAGATTTCCATCCCACATGGGGAGACCCCTGGTCCAGATGCTACTGATTACGGCGCCGATTGGGGATTATAAAAATCTAGGCGGCTTGGAGCACATGCTCGAAGAGGCAGGTGACGGTGAGGGGACCGACGCCGCCGATTATTGGCGTGATGGCAGTGAGGTCGGCGCGTTCGCGGACTTCGTTTGCGACGTCGCCTTTCAAAACGCCGTCTTCTGAGGCGGTGCCAGCATCTACAATTACTGCGCCTGGTTTTACCATTTCACTAGTGATGATGCCAGGTTTGCCGGTGGCAGTAACGATAATGTCAAAATCTCTTAGCGCGTTTAGATCATCGCCACGGTGGAACATGCTCACATTAAAGCCAGAATTTTGCCACATTTTAAGAAGTGGCGCGCCAACTAATTTGCCGCGACCAACGATGGCGATTCTTGCGGTATCCAATTTGATGTCGTAACCAGCGAGGAGCCAGTTGATGGCGGTGGCGGTGGCGGAATCAAAGTCGCCGTTATCGCTTAGACCGTCTACGTCTTTTGCCGGAGCGATTAAGTTGGTGAGCTCATCGGTTTTTTCTTTTTCTAGGATTGGTAATTGCAAAATAATGCCAGAGATCGCGGAGTCGTTGTTGGCTTCAAGGATTTTTTTGGCGATGTCGTCTGAATTTTTGGCGCAGTAATCAATTACTTTTACGCCGATGTCTTCGCCGTACTTAATTTTGAGATTTACGTATTTGGTAATGACCGGGTTATCGCTATCGCGAATAATTAGAAGCGTAGCGTGCTTGGATCTAGCAACGTGGGATTGGCGTTCCTTAATAAAGCCGGCGAGTTCAGAACCGTTTAATAATTTCATAAAATCTCCACTGGTTCTTGTTCGAGTCTATAACCAAAATCTCTAAAGACTTTTTCGATAATTTCAGCGCGAGCACAAGCTAGGTCTTCGTAACTTTTGGCGGATTCGTTGATTAAAACAAGTGCGGCTTTTGGATTTACATACATGCCGTGAAGAGTTTTGCCAGAAAAGCCAGCTTGTTCTATAAGCCAGCCGGAATTGATTTTGAGTCCATCGTGGCCATGATAAACTGGATAGCCTTTTTCTTCGGCTGCTTTTGCTTCTTCTTCGTTTAAATAAACATTTTTGAAAAATGAACCGGAGCTAGCATGAACGGCTGGGTCTGGGAGTTTGTCGGCACGGATTTCGGAAACGATTTTACGAATGCCGGCTGGTGAAAAGTCGGTAGCACCAGTTTTTTCGATGTATCTTTCGATGGAATTGTAAAACGGGCGATTCATTTTGCCAACGTGAAGTTCTAAAGTGACGGAGATAACAAAGTAGCGGCCTTTTTCCTCGGTGTTTAGAATGCTTTTTCTGTATGAAAATTTGAAATCGTCTTTTTCTAGAGTTTTAAATTCGCCGTCTTTGGTATCGTAAACCCTTGCGGAGACAAAAGTATCGGAAACGTCTTGGCCGTAGGCACCGATATTTTGGACTGGTGCAGCGCCGGCTGAACCTGGGATTTTGCTCAAAGCTTCGATGCCGGTAAGATTTCGTTCGGTGGTAAAGGCAACGACGTCGTCCCAAACTTCGCCGCCTTGGGCCGTAAGTTTATCGCCAACGAGCGCGATGCCGAGCATTTTGTTAGTGATAATGACGCCGTCAAAACCTTCGTCGTGGCCGATAGTATTGGCACCGCCACCCAGAACAAAAACCGGAAGGTTTTTTTCTTTTGCAAAATTATAAGCGTCCGGGATATCTTCTTCTTTTTCGATCTCGAGCACATAGCGCGCTGCCCCACCAAGTCGCATAGTAGTTAATTCTGAAATTGGAACATTTTCTCGAATTTTCATGTGCTTATTATAACATTTTTTAATACGAGCATAAAGCGCAAGCGTTTTATAGTGTGCAGTATGGGGTTGTATTTGCTTTTTGGACGTGCTACAAGGGGCTTTGGAAGATAGGGGAGACGTAGTTTAATAAACATGGTAAGGAGAAAGGAGGGGCTATGGAGATTAGTGAGATGAAGATAATCATTAAACTAAAAAAGACTT
>JAFYXW010000015.1 GCA_017557865.1 Candidatus Saccharimonadota bacterium | reverse complement strand
TGTGCATGTGGGTTCGGCATCGAGCGAACAGGCCGTGGAAAAATTGATCAAAAAAGCTCAGGGAATCATAGATGGGGAAAAGAATCCACTATTTAATCTGAGTAAATACGATAAGTGCTAGTTTCTCTTGACTGTTTTTTATTTATGTTGTATATTGTAGGGGTGGGTTTTCCCTTATATTTTTTTTCGGAGGTAAAAATTATGGAACACGAGGGAACTTTGTACATTGCTATCGAAAAACAACTGCCCGGGATCTACATTTGGCCGGGGAATTATTTATTCTCCGCCATTAATTATCTCCAGACTGCACTCGAAAAGAATAAAGTTAGTTTTAAGTCTAAAAATGAGCTTGAAAAACTTTTTCTCGACAGCAAAAGACCTTGGTTTGAGATTAACTATGCTGTAAGGCAGATTAATGATCTTGACGAAAAAACCAAGCAGGGGATTATTTACGAAGCCATTAACACCATTTACCTTGGGGATCCTTTAAGAGAAACCCCCATCTCGTTTGAAAGGTTTATGTGCTACGATAAGTACCTTAATCTTTTTCTCGAAACTTTGAATCTCCGCAAGGATTACGAGATTTTGGAAAAGATCCACAACACCAGGCACTGCGAACAATGCTCCGCATGAGATAGCAACAAAAAGCACTGCAAATTGCAGTGCTTTGTTTTTTATTTACTAATGATAAACCAAGAGTTAGAGTCTTTGTCAAAATAAGTAGTAACGTCGGAGCCTTGCCAATAGTTGTTTATTTCGTCGTAGGCATCTTTTCTGCTATCAAATGGCATGGAGGAAATTTTGTAGCCGCCATAGACTTCGTCACCTATACTTAGCTGTTTTTTTAGGCTTTGCCACTGTTCAGCATTTGGATTTGGTGCGCTGCTTTCTTGATTAGGGTTCATATTATCCTTTCTTTTAGATTAATTCGAGTTCTTGTTTAAGGCGTTCAATCAGGGCGGATTTTTCTTTGATGCCGTCTTCGGTCTCTTTAACTAGTTCGGCCGGAGCTTTATTTACGTAGTTTGGATTGGCCATGCGAGCGTTCAAAGCATCTAGTTCACGGCCAACGGCAAGGATTTTTTCGGTAAGCGCGTCTCTATATTCGGCAACCACTTTCTCTGGAACATCCAAGTAAATTTCATGATTGGCTAAGGCAAGCCTTAAGCCTCTAGGAGCGCCGTCTAGCTTGACGATGGCCGGAACCTTGGTGAGAGACTTGATGAGAAGCAGGTTGTCCGCCACAAGGCTGTCGTTGTCATACATGAGCGGATATTTTTTGGCGTTATTGGTGCCTGGAAGGGCCTGTAAGGTGGTTCTGACTTCAGACACGATAATCCTTATGTTTTCAAACTGCTCGGCGCTTATGGCGTCAAATTCGAGCTTAGAAGGCCAATTAGCGGTAATAATGAGGCCATTTGTCCAGGAAAGGTTTTGCCAAATTGCTTCGGTAACAAACGGAGCAAATGGATGAAGGGCAATTAGCAAAGCTTCGAGTGTTTTCTTGAGTAGGCCAGCATTCTTGTAGATTTTTTGACTTTCAATAAACCAGTCAGCGTATTTGTCCCAAATAGTCTGGTAGAGAGCGTCAACAGCTTCGGCAAAACGATAATCTTTGATAGAATTTTCTACCTGGTCGAGACAGTTGTTGATCTCGCGACAAATCCAGTCTTCGCCCATATTGTCGGTGGTGTATTCCGAGCCGGAGTCGTTTTCGTCGACAATATTTTGGACAAGACGGGAAATGTTCCAGAGTTTGTTACAGAGATTGCGGCCGGCAATGACGGAGTTTTCGGAAAAAGCTTGGTTCATACCAGCGGAGCGGCCTTTGATAATACCAAGACGGAAAGCGTCGGAACCATACTCGGTAACAAGATCCATTGGGTTAATTACGTTACCTTTGGATTTGCTCATCTTTTTGCCGTGAGCATCAAGTACCATACCATGCATGTAAACTTCTTTGAATGGCACTTCGCCGGTGACATAAAGCCCCATCATAATCATACGAGCAACCCATGCAAAGAGGAGGTCGGCGCCAGTCTCCATGACATTTAACGGATAGTAAGGGTTGAAGTTTTCTTCGGTCCAGTTGGAACAAATAATTGGCCAGTGGGAAGAAGAGAACCAGGTATCAAAGGTGTCTTCGTCACGGACATATTTGACGCCGGCTTTTTCGATTTCTTTTAGATTAGTACGGCGGTCAAAGATCCAATCTGGTTCGTCAGTAGCGATGTTATCGACTTTTCTAAACATTGGGATAGCAATACCCCAAGGGATTTGGCGGGAGATGTTCCAGTCTTTTAGATTCTTGTAATAGTTGATCAAGATATTCTTTTTGCCTTCTGGATAAAACTTGATTTCGCCTTTTTCAAGATGCTCGATAGCAACGGCGGCAAGTTTTTTGACATCCACAAACCATTGCTCTTTGAGCATTGGTTCGATAACGGTGTCGCACTTGTAACAGTGAGCAACAGAGTGAACAATGGTTTTTTCACCCCTTAACAAGTCTTGTGCTTTTAGCTCTTTTAGAACTTTTTTGCGACATTCAGCGGTAGTAAGACCAAGATATTCATCTGGGACGTTGATCATTTTGCCATCTTCGCCAATTACCTGGATGCGCTCGAGGTTGTG
>JAFYXW010000014.1 GCA_017557865.1 Candidatus Saccharimonadota bacterium | reverse complement strand
CTTCAAAAGTGGCGCAAGTTCAGCTTCTTCCAAAGTTTCATTCTTTAGAAGCGCTGCCGCAAGATCATCCAAAACTTTGCGATTGGCTTTTAAGACATCTTCTGCGCGCTTTGCTGCTTCGTCTGCTAGAAGCTTAATTTCAGCATCAATTGCTTCGGCGGTTTTTTCAGAATATGGTTTGCCGGTAGTAATTGTATAATACCCACTTGCTTCATTTGGGAAAACAATATTGCGCATGTTTTTACTCATACCTTCGCCAACAATCATCGACTTAGCTAGTTCGGCTACATTCTTTAAATCAGAAGACGCACCAGTGGTTACCGCATCCGCGCCAAACACGATTTTTTCAGCAATACGTCCGCCCATTGCCCGTGCCAAAATGTCTTTTAATTCATAAATATTTTTGTAGTTTCTGTCTTCCGGTGGCAAGAACCAAGTTACGCCGCCAGTCGCACCACGTGGAATAATCGTGACTTTATGAACTGGATCGGAATCCGGAAGCACGTGGCCAACAATTGCGTGACCGGCTTCATGATAAGCCGTAATCTGACGCTCTTTATCGTTCATTACTTTAGACTTTCTTTCTGGACCAATCGCTACACGTTCAAATGCTTCAGTCACATCTTTGTTAGAAATCGCTTTGTGCCCTTCGCGAGCTGCCGTAATTGCTGCTTCGTTGGCAATGTTTGCAAGATCCGCACCAGAAGACCCCGCGGTCTTTTTGGCAAGCGCCTCTAGATCTACGTTTTCTTCTACTGGTTTGCCCTTAAAGTGAACTTTCAAAATTTCGAGACGATCTTTTCTTTCTGGCAAAGTTACATTTACGTGACGGTCAAAACGACCCGGGCGAAGAAGAGCTTTATCAAGCATATCTACACGGTTAGTTGCCGCCATCACAATTACGCCAGAATCATTATCAAAACCATCCATTTCTACAAGGATTTGGTTCAAGGTCTGCTCGTCTTCACGGCCTGCCCCACCACGCGCATCACGTTTGTGTGCTACTGCATCGATCTCATCGATAAAGATAATCGACGGTGCATTTTTCTTGGCTTTAGAAAACAAATCACGAACCCGGCTTGCGCCAACGCCCACAAACATTTCTGCAAATTCTGAACCAGAAATCGAGAAGAATGGCACATCGGCCTCTCCCGCCACTGCGCGGGCCATCAAAGTTTTACCTGTACCAGGCTCACCGGCGAGAAGAACGCCGCGCGGAATCTTGGCACCAAGTTTTTCATACTTTTTTGGACTCTTTAAGAAATCTACAATTTCAGTTAAATCTTGTTTGGCAGATTCGTTGCCAGCCACATCCTTAAAGGTAACTTTCTTTTTGTCTGGACCATATAGTCTAGCACGAGATTTACCAAAACTCATAGATTGGTTGTTTGCTGCTGTAGCTTGTTTCATCATCCAGGAGAAGAAAATTACCACTGCGATAATTGGTAGTACTGTCAACGCTACGTCTAGAATAATGCCCCAAGTGTCTACGTCTTCTTTGTATTCTATTACTGGATAGGTATTCTCACATTCAGCCAAAGCCTCCGCTTCCAAACCTTCACAATATTTTTTTAGACCTTGGTCATACAAAGTCCCCGCATTGTCTTTTCTGGAAGTTTCGGTCGGGTCCTTTTCGCCTTTTAATGTAATATCAAGCGTATTTCCAGTAACTGTAATCTTGGCGATGTTGCCTTCTGGGTCGTTTGCGCGTGCGATCACGTCCGAAATTGGCACCTCGGTTTTCTTGCTATCACCATAGTTCATATTTGCAAATAAAAACATTGCGAAACAAACTAACACAAACGTAAATAAGATACTTCTGACTACATTTGAACGATTGTTTATATTACCATTTTTTCTGGGAGCATTTTCTGCCACTTTTCTTCCTCCTTATCTTTTCTATTTTAGCATATTTTTCTTAAAATATGCTATAATATAAGTACCGTCTGGGTGTAGCACAGTTGGTAGCGCGCGACTTTTGGGAAGTCGAGGTCGCAGGTTCAAGTCCTGTCACCCAGACCACAAGAATACGAGTAAAAAGAGAGCTTGCTCTCTTTTTTGAGTATTCGCAGTGGTCTTTTATTTTCGCGAAGCGAAAATAAGCCCCATTTTTGTGGTATAATTACATTCAATCTGGGTGTGGCGCAGTTGGTAGCGCGCAGCGTTCGGGACGCTGAGGTCGCCTGTTCAAGTCAGGTCACCCAGACCATTTTTATATTGATTTTATTGCTTTTTTATTAAATTTATGCTATAATACATATCGTTGGCCGCTGGTGGCCAACGTAATTTTTTATTTTTATTGAAAGAAGGTGATACTCTTGTTATCGGTTAATTCTTACAAGTACGTATGTGGCGAGCCCGCCAAATTAGTACAGGGTGTCAAAGGAGGTCGCAGACCTAAAGGTGCCGTTAGAGGAAATAACGGTTCCTACCTGGTATCAGACTCTAAGCCTCGGGCCATTCTTTATGGAATGGACGACGAAGGCGTCAAGAGAGAAATCGATATCGCACCCACGCTTCGTATGATTGCTTACGAAAACGGCACCATGTTATACAGTTCATATGCACAGGCTGTCTGCAAAGACATCGTACAGACTGGCAAAATCAGTTTTAAAAACGATAGAGTAGACAAAGGTGCACTCGACGAAATCTGGGCCCGCGTAATTAAAAGATGATAACCTTCAAAAAACCGCTCAAGTATTATGAGCGGTTTTATTTTTTATATACCAAGTCTTTCGTTACTGAGCGCGCTGTCGCTAAACGCTTCTTGGTAGGCGTTAATTACATCTACTTCAGCTTTTAGTTTTTCCAAATATTCTTCCAAAACCTCAGCCGTAATTTTGCCACTGGTTTCAAAATTATATTCTTCGCTTTCCTTTTTGTCCTCTTCTTCTTCGATTTCTTCTTCATCCGGCAAAAAGCCCGGACGCGAACGATCTAGATAAATATCGCCCGTATTATGATAAATCGCAAGCGACGCACCAGCAGTCGCGACCGCAATTACGCAAGAAACAATTCCCATTATTGCCAAATTTCTACCGCCAGTCGTCATTCTGTTTTCTCCTTCAGACCGGAAACCAAACTCATCTGTTTGTCAGCCAAAGTCTTTAGTTTTGCCATATCTTGGCGCACGGCTTTTCGTTTTTCACGCGTAGTTTCCAACTTTTCGTAAAACTTTACCGGCTCTTCTTCACAATTAATCGCCACTAATTCTTCTAGATTCTGCTGATAGATAATGTAATCATTGTTAAACTTTGCTCGTGTTTCGCTAAAATTACTTTGGTTTGCCACTAGCTCAGCATTAGTAGTGTTATTATCCACCAACCGCAAATTCAAAGGCACAATAAATTTATTTAAAATAATCTCGTAATAACGACCTACATTTAATCGGTGTCTTGCATCCGTATGCTGCAAACTCACCAAAGTCTCTTTTATACTAGAGCAGTTCTCTTTAATCGAATTTTGTTGCTCAGAAGTAATTGCCATTGCTGGCACACTTACCGCGCCCAGCACCAAAACTGCAATTATAGCAAAAACTTTTCTCATATATTTTATTATACCATTAATCGCGCTTGAGCATGACAGTAAAAGCTTCTGAAGGAATATCAATTTTACCAAAACGTTTCATACGGGCCTTACCGCGTTTCTGTTTTTCAAGCAGTTTCGCCTTGCGATCACGGTCACCAGTGTGAATTTTTACCGTCACGTCCTTACGATATGCACCAATTGTTTCACGCGCAATAATCCTAGCACCAATCGCAGCCTGAAGAGCCACTTCATAGTTTTGGCGCGGAATCACTTCCTTTAGTTTTTTTGTAACTTCGCGGCCAATCGCATCCGCCTCACTGCGGTGCGCCATTACCGAAAGTGCATCCATTTTGTGCCCAGCCACGAGAAAGTCTACCCTTACCAAATCTTCCGCACGATAACCATTTAGTTCGTAATTAAATGATGCGTATCCACTCGTTGCAGATTTTAGCTGGTCATAAAAATCCGTGAGCAAATTCGCCATTGGGGCTTCAAAATCAATCACCGCACGATCTTCAATGTAGCTAAGGTTTGTTTGATGACCACGCTTTTCGTTAATGAGATTTAGCACATTACCAATCATTGGTTTTGGCAAAATAATTTCGCCTTTTACCCACGGTTCACGAATTTCTTTAATTTCGCTCGCGTCCGGCAAATCCGCCGCGGATTTAATTTCAATTACCTCACCATTGTTCATCACCACTTCATAATTTGTCGAAGGGTTAGTAACAATCAAGTCTAGATTAAATTCACGCTCGAGCCGCTCACGAATAATATCCATGTGAAGAAGCCCAAGAAATCCGATCCGAAGACCAAATCCTAAAACTGGCGAATTCTCCGGCTCAAAGCGAAGTGCCGAATCAGACAAACTAAGTTTTTCGATTGCTTCCTTTAATTCTTTATACTGGTCGTTCGACACTGGGAAAAACCCTGCATATACAAATGGCAATACGTCTTTGTAGCCCGGAAGCGCGCTCGCAGCCGGCGCTTTTGCGATCGTAACCGTATCACCAACTTTTGCCTCACGCGTGGTTTTAAGGTTTGTCACAATATAACCAATTTCGCCTTCACAGAGCTTTTCGCGCGGAGTCATCTTTGGTGTTAATACACCAACTTCAAGCGCCAGGCCTTTAGTTCCAGCCGCCATCATCAATATTTCCGCATTTTTATCAATTTCGCCCTCAAAAATTCGCACGTACAAAACTACGCCGCGATAGTCGTCAAAATAAGAATCAAAGATGAGAGCTCTTGTACTCATATCTGTTATTATAACATAAAAAAGGCTCGAACGCTATGCCGAGCCTTCATGCCCCTTATCTACTGTAATTATTCTGATTCCACCATTCCCCAAAAGCTCCGGCCTTTCTCCAGTGTACAATTTGGAAATTGCCTGTTCAAATAATCCATGTGTGAATATTAAAATATTCCCATTTGGATAATTCTTTCTCACTTCCTTCATGAAACGGCGAAAACGCTTTTTCTCACAATCATAAGTTTCTAGCTCTTTGTGGTCAGTTTCTAAATCCTGCAATAAATCAACATTTTGTAGAATACTCTTACCCATCATTCTGTAATAATTACGCTCAATCAAATAAGGGCTAAAAACTACTTCTTTTGTGTTTAGATGTGCTGTCTTAAGAGCTATCATGCAGGTTTCTTTTGCCCTTTTATAGGGCGAACTATACACGGCGTCAAAATCAATTTTCATTTCCTTGATCTTGTTGCCAGCTGCCGCAGCCTGTATTTTGCCTCTTATTGTTAGTTCTGATTCTTTATCGTTGGTTATTATATCGTTCAAATTCGAATATGCTTCGCCATGACGAACAATATACAGTGTGAGTGACATATAATCCCCCCTTTCTAATTTACTTTCTCCCACTCTAGAACTGCATTTATTATACCATAATTTCGGCCAATTTAACAGATAGCTTCTCAGATATTTCGCTGTCACCAATTTTTGTAATCGAAAAGGTTTTAACTCCCAGCCGGTTCATACTCGTCCCGCAATGATAAAAGGTCTCGCCATCAATCACAAAATATCTATCATGGAAAGTTTCGTCGTATACAACTGTAAGATTTTCATACTGCTGATTGTATTTTTTAATATCATTCTCGTGTAGTAAATTATTTTTTCTTGTAATAATTATTACTTTTACTTTGATATTTTTAACAATATCTAGAATACTCTTGTCGGCATAGGCATCAACAATTATTAGTTCATGCTTTGCTTCTTTAAATATGTCTAAAATTTTTGAATACGCATCGTAAATCTGTCCATTAAAATATATTTCTGTATCTTTCTGCTTTTCTTCAAATTTTTTGAAAGATGTTTCTAGAAGTTTAATCCTGTCGTGATCTTCAAGCACCAAATCATTGATATGTTTTTGCGCGATTAAATCTGTCGCCATGTATTTTCGCATTGCCACAAAAGCTCGCATAATAGAAATGCTCACTTTTGCCGCAACCTCGGTTCTCAAAACTGTAGCAAGCATCGCCACTCCTTGTTCAGTAAAAGCATGCATGGCTTTCCTGCGGCCACCCCACGAATTTGAAGTTTCAGTTTGAAACTTCAAGTTTGCGGTCTCAACTTGTGACCGCAAATCTACACTTGAAGTCCCAAGTTGGGACTTCAAGTTTTCATCGCCCCAGTTATTTGCGGTTCCATTTTGGAACCACAACAACCCACATTCTTCATCGGTCAACTGAAAACAAAAATCTTCCGGAAACCTATCCAAATGCTTACCCACCGCTTGATTAATTGTCTTTGTCCCATTCTTGCACCCATACAACCTTGCCAAATCCGAATCCAGCATTACTTGTTTTCCCCGCACATTAAAAATTAGGTTCTCGACATTTTCTCGAGACGCCAAAAAGTCATTGCTCATATTAGCAATTCTCCTGTTTAGGTTGTTATAAGTTGGCTATACTGTTTTTATTATATCATTAAACTTTGCGGGGCGCTGGACCTACGGCAATTATTTCATCAAGAACTTTTTCTACGTTGAGACCAGTTTTTGCAGACACACCAATAATATCTTCGCGGGAACAACCTAGCAAATTTATAATTTGTGCAGCCACGCCTTCAACATCTGCAGCTGGCAAATCTACTTTATTGATTACCGGAATAATTTTAAGATCTTGTTCAATAGCAAGATACACGTTTGCAAGCGTTTGCGCTTGAATCCCCTGAGTAGCATCCACTACAAGCACCGCCGACTCTACCGCCTGCAATGAGCGCGAAACTTCATAGCTAAAATCCACATGTCCCGGAGTATCAATCAAATTAAGAGTATACCCCTTCCAATGCATCGTCACCGGCGCGAGCTTAATAGTGATACCTTTCTCACGCTCGAGCTCCATCGAATCAAGCAGCTGAGATTTCATCTCACGCTTTTCTACGGTCCCGGTTAACTCCATCATACGGTCTGCCAATGTAGACTTACCATGGTCGATGTGAGCAATAATACAGAAATTTCTAATTTTATCCATGTCTATATTATACCAAAAATCCCCTCTAATAAGAGGGGATTTTATACGTTGATACCCAATTATGGTTGGACTGTGCTTGTTATCCAATTGCCATTTTCGTCTTGAGCACTGCATTGATCGCCGGCGAATGCTTTTTTCAAATCATCTGTGTTATACTCACTACATTCAATTCCCGCCTGAGTCGTCGTAAAGAACTGCCATTTATCGCTTTCGCTAGTCCTATAGAAGAGCCCCGCCGCATTCCACATACCTACTGTTATTTTTTGATAAGGTGCAATTTGGCTATTCTTAATAGCACGATTCTCTACATTAATGACTCCTACTTCATCGTTGCCGCGTTTTTCTTTCACGGCTTCGCCCAACTCTTTAATTAATGTCTTTTCCTCTTCGGTGAGCCATGCCCAATTGGTATTTGCGCAATACATGAAAGTATTATATAAGTCAGCCTTTAGCGAACAAACAATATTATCCTTTTTATATGCTGCCAAGACGTGCATGGAAGCATTAGTGGCAGTAAAACCAGCATTTTCAATAATAGTTTTCAGCTTCGATACTTCTTCTTCGCTATATGTAAATCTAAATGTAACGGCAAATTTCACCATAGCATAAATACCCGAACCATCCAGTTCTGCATTTAGCCCAGATTCTTCGCCTTCATAATAATAAAAATGATCACCACTATCAACGTTTGCTGCGATACTATACATTATATCTTTTACTTCTTCTATTTCTTCGGCAACAGTCTTTTCGGTTACTACTTCGGTGCCTTTATTGCCATCGGAGCTGCCGGACTGATTGCTGCTAGGCTGGTTCATAAAATATAGCACACCGAATGTAGCTGCTAGGCCCGCAAAAATTATCAT
>JAFYXW010000013.1 GCA_017557865.1 Candidatus Saccharimonadota bacterium | reverse complement strand
TAATGCAGCACATGGATATTATTTGTCTATGGGCGGCATTCGTGAAGTATGGGTAAAACAGAAATGGGAGCTTGGCCCACTAGGGTTCCCGAAGAGCGACATCGTAAAGGATGCAAACGGTGTAGAATACCAGGAATACGATGGCGGGACGATTTATTATTCAACTGCGTCTGGCGGTTGGGTAATATAGTATCTTGTATCAACAACTTTTTTAAGATATTATAGGTATATGGATAGAATGGAGGATACGCTTTATATTGTAATGCCTGCATATAATGAGGGCGATAACATTATGGAAACCGTTGAGTCGTGGATGCCTGTGCTTAATGGGAAATCAGGCAAGTCGCGATTAGTTATTGCTGATAGTGGAAGTACAGACAACACGCACGAATTATTGCTAGGCCTAAAAAAGAAATACTCAAAGCTTGAGATTCTTGAAAAAACAAACCAATATCATGGACCAAAAGTGATAGCACTTTATAAGTATGCTATAAAGAAAGGTGCTGACTATATTTTTCAGACGGACTCAGATGGGCAAACGAATCCAGCAGAGTTTGAGAGCTTCTGGGAAAAGAGGGAAGATTTTGATGCTATTTTAGGATATCGCAATAAAAGAGGTGATGGGAAGGTCCGTGCTTTCGTTGAAAAAATTGTGTGTTTATTGTTGCGTTTATTCTTTTCGGTGCGTGTGCCAGACGCAAATGCTCCATTTCGCTTGATGAAAGCCAGTCTGGTTGATAAATATATAGATAATCTTCCAAACGAATACGATTTGCCGAATATTATGCTTACGGCGTATTTTGCTCGCTTTAACGAGAAAATAACTTTCGAAACAGTTTCTTTTAAGCCGAGGGCCGCTGGGGCAAACTCTATTAACTTAAAGAAGATATTTAGAATTGGCAAAGAGTCATTATTTGCTTTTATGAAATTCCGTAAAGATATGAAAAAAGCAGATCCAGAGAACGCAAGAAATGTTACGAAGCATAAGATTGGGTCTTTGGCCATAGCCCTTTCTTTTATTGGGGCGGCGTTTTTGGCTATTTCGGTTAGCCCGTCTTCGCCATGGAATCGAGGTGAAACGGTGACCGATTCAGGAGTGTTTTTGACAGTTGGGACACAGATGAAAAGTGGCCTTACCCCGTATTTGGACACCTTTGATCATAAGGGCCCAGTTTTGTATATTATTAACTTTTTAGGTGTACTAATCAACCCTATGAGTGGGATATTGATATTTGAATTCCTGGCACTGCTTATTGCAGTAGCGTACATGTATAAGATAGCTCGATTGATGACGTCCAAACGTGCCATTGCTTGGTTTTTGACGATGGCGGTTTTCTCTCTGTATTTTACCCTGAATGTTATAGATCGTGGAAATTTAACCGAAGAATATGCATTCCCGCTTATTGCGATGGCTCTTTATGAGTTTATGAAGTATTTGTTAAGGGGCGAGACGTCATTGTTTAGGATTTTTATGGTAGGTATTGGCTTTGCTTGTGTTTTAATGCTTCGTGTCAATATGGTGGCAATTTGGGGTGTGTTTGGGGTAGCGATTTTAGTTAAAATGATTATAGAAAAGAAAAATAAAGAATTATTTAAATTTGCTTTAGTGTTCTTTAGTGGGGTTTTGACCGTTGTGATACCTATTTTGTTATGGTTGGGCTTAAAAGGGGCTTTGTCGTCATTTGTTGATGTGTATATCAAGTTTAATTCTGAGTATACAAAAACTGGCATTATGAAAGCGTTCTCAACTATTTCCTATATTTTCGGGTATAGTTTAGTTCTTTTCAGTTTAGGGATAAGTTGTTGTTGCGCACTTATGGAGAAGAATAAAAAAGAAAAGTTTGCTCTTTGGAGTTTTGTTGTTGCGTTTGTAGTGGCTATAGCCATGGCAAGTATGTCCGGGAGGAACTTCCCACATTACGTCATGGTTTTAATCCCGTTGGTAATCTTTCCTTTTGCTAAATTTTATGAGAGTATTGGAAATAGCGCAACAAGCAGAGGGTTAGTTATTATTGTATCAGTGTTTATCGTGTCGCTTACGTATCAGGCGTGGTTTAGCACTTTGAGTTCGGTTATGAGTTCTTTTCGTAATCGGCGTGAAGGCGAACCGATACCTATATTGGCAAAGACTTCATGTGGGGTAGTGGAAGAAAACACAGATGAAGGCGACAAGATTATAGTATATGGGAATTTGGACTATATATATTTAAGATGCAATCGTTTGCCAGCATCTAGATATTCCTTTCAATATCCAATAGCGGAAGTGAGACCATCTATATTAGATGAATTCTTTAATGAAGTCGCAAAAAACCAACCGAAAGTGTTTATCGTACAGGGCGGTTATGTGGATGAAAGAGTGGTAAGTTTTCTTAATGGCAATGGCTATAAAGAAGTGTGGAGAGATATTATAATAGACGAAATTACGTCAAAAGAAAATCCAAACACTAGTAGAATATATGTATTGAAGGGCGATTAATCATTTAAGCAAAGGGGTAATTTTGCTGTTAAAGGCGTCTAACGCGCTTTTAAAGGTAGCATCCATATCATAATAGGCATATTCGCCAAGCCTACCACCAAAGATGATGTTTTTTTCTTTAGCAGCAAGTGTATTATATTTTTGAAGTTTTTCTAAATCTGTGGGCGTTTTTACTGGGTAATATGGCTCTTTGCCAAGCTCCCAAGTGCTACTGTATTCTTTGAAAATGATGGTTTTATTAGAACCCTCTGCGTAAGAACCCGTAGTTCTTTCTGGGTGGAAATGCTTAAATTCGATAATTCTTGTATATTTAGGGTCTGGATCGGCATAATTCATTACCGGGCATCCTTGGAAATCATCCACTGGGATTATTTCTTTTTCAAATCTGACGCTTCGCCAGTTGAGGGCGCCATATTGATATTTATAAAATTCATCAATTGGCCCCGTGTATACTACTAAAGTCCCTGCCTCAAGGAGCTCTTGAGCCTCTTCGTCTTCAAAGAAATTGGTATTCAATTTGATTTTCACTAAGTCTTTGACAGAATTAGTCATTTTTTCAAAAAAAGCTTTATACCCACTTTTCGGTATACCCTCATAAGTGTTAGAAAAATAGCGATTATTATAGTCAAATCTGACAGGGAGTCGATTAATGATGCTTTTGTCGAGTTGTTCTGGCGGTGTTTGCCATTGTTTTGCAGTATAGTTCATAATGAACGCGTCAAACAATGGTTCGCCAATTAAGGAAATGCCTTGTTCTTTTAGGTTAGAAGGGTTTTTAGGTGCTTTCTTAGCCTGTCCCTTTATGAGCTTTTTTGCCTCTTCTGGAGAATAGTTTGATTTAAAAAATTGGTTGATGGTGCCTAAATTAATTGGAAGAGGAAAAACCTCCTGATTGTGTACAGTATAAACACGGTGCTCATAGTTTGTAAAAGAATCGAATTTATTAACATATTCCCAAACATCTTGGTAGGAAGTATGAAAAATGTGTGCACCATATTTATGACATTCTATGCCAGTCTCTTTATCTATTTCGGAATAAGAATTCCCTCCAATGTGATTGCGCTTGTCTATAACAAGCACTTTTTTGCCTAAAACAGTTGCGGCTCTTTCTGCAACAGTAAGCCCAAAGATACCTGCGCCCACTACCAATAAATCAACTTTTTTCATATTGTAATTATACCTTAAATGTTTGAAAATGTAATGATAAATGCTACATATGTAGCGGAAAGCTCTAGAAAAACCATCTGTTATTTGCTAGAATATTCATATGGAAAGTATGGGACATTTAGCTAGTAAAGTTGGTCAGACGTTGAAAAATGAAGGCGTCACATCTTTGTTCGCAAAGACAAAAAGGTATATTATATATAATTCATCAAAAATGAACAGGAAGCCTAAATATAAGGATATTCTGTTTATTAATGGCTGTACTTTGCCACACCCAGAAAGATATAGGGTGGATCATCAGATGGAACAGCTCGAGTCAAATGGTCTGTCTGTGGACAAGGTTTTTTATGGTAATTTGAAACTGGAAACCCTAAAATACTATCGGGGGTTTGTCTTCTTTCGTTGCCCAATTACTCCTGAGGTAAAACAATTTATTGAGCGTGCAAAATATTTTAATAAAAAAGTTTTTTTTGACATTGATGATTTGGTAGTCGACAAATTTTATACCGACACCATCCCATACGTGCAACAAATGAGTAAGGAAGATAAGGCCGTGTATGATGATGGCGTGGTGCGTATGGGTGAAACATTAAAGATGTGCGACTACGTGATTACCACAACCGAAGCGCTAGCAAGAGAACTGAAAAAACGCTTCAATAAAGAAGTTTTTGTAAACAGAAACACCGCAAGCGAAGAAATGGTGGAATTGTCTCTTGATGCGATTAAAAAAGAAAAGAAATTGCACAATAATGTGACTATTGGATATCTTAGCGGGAGTATTACTCATAATCCGGATTTTGATTTAGTTAAAAAACCTCTTTTAAGGATAATGGAGGAATTTGACGATGTAAACTTAAAAATAGTTGGGTATCTGGATTTGCCGAAAGAGTTTGATAAGTTTGCAGAGAGAATCACAACGGAGCCGTTTGGGAGTTGGCAAAATCTACCAAGTATAATTGCGAAGCTTGATATCAATCTTGCTCCGTTACAAGAGTCAGTGTTTAACGAAGCAAAATCTGAAAACAAATGGGTGGAGGCGGCACTTTGTAAGACGCCTACGGTAGCTTCGGATTTTGGTGCGTTTAAGACAATGATAAAAAATGGGAAAACTGGTATTCTTTGTAATACTGAAGATGATTGGTATGAAGGAATAAAATCCTTGATTGTCGATAAAAACAAAGGTAGAGAAATTGCAGATAATGCCTATAAGTATGTAATTGAAAACTGTGTTACAACTTATTCTGGGTTTGATGTGACGAAATTTATTGAATCTAAGATGGCAAAAAATTATGCATTCGTGCTTCCGTCCACGAATATTAGTGGAGGGGTGAATGTCGTAATTAAACACTGTAATATTCTTAGGAAGAATGGTGCCGACGTCACCATTATAAATGTTGAGAAGGAGAGCAACAATATAATTAATGACGACGGCGAAATAAATGTGGTGAGCGTAAAGAAATATAGGCTATGCGCCAGATTTTACGCAGTAATCGCTACGCTATATACTACTTTAGAGTTCGTAAAGAAGTACCCAGAGGCGTATAGGAGGATGTATCTAGTGCAAAACTTTGAGACGGATTTTTGTAAGTATGGCTCTGTAGTAAAGAGAGATGCAAACGCTACATACAACGCGATTGGCGTAGAATATATTACAATATCTGAATGGTGCAAAGACTGGCTAAAAAAGAAATTTGGCAAGGAGGCAAAACTTGCGCGGAATGGAATTGATATTGAGAAATTTAAAGTAGAAGATAGAAAATTTGAAGGGAAGATAAAAATATTAGTAGAAGGAAACTCCTCTGACCATTACAAAAACGTTGATGAAAGTTTTAGGATTATAGAAAAGCTTGATAAGGAAAAATTCGAAATTTCTTACTTATCATACGAGGGTAAACCAAAAAAATGGTACCATGTTGACCATTTTTATCATAGGGTTCCTCATGATGAAATAGGACGCGTTTATGGTGAAAGCGATATATTATTAAAATCTAGTATTTTGGAAAGTTTTTCATACCCGCCACTAGAAATGATGGCTACCGGCGGGTTTGCAGTAGTGGCCCCAAACGGTGGGAACGTGGAGTATTTGGTAGACGGCGAAAACTGCTTGCTATATAAGCAAGGCGACATAGACGATGCTGTGAGTAAGATAAATAAGTTGGTGAAGGACGCTGAACTTCGAAAAACTATTGTTACGAACGCGAAGAAGACTGTGCAAAGTAGGGATTGGAAAAAATTAGAGAAAGAAGTACTGGAATTATATAAATGAGCAGTGCAAAAGAAATATTATATATAGCTCAGGATAGTGAGAGTGCACAGTATCGTTATCGTTGTCTGAATGTGGCACAGGCGATTGAGAATAGCCACAAATATTTTGTAAAGATTTTTCTGAAGGACAAAATTGGCGATGCAGAACAACGTCTTTCTGAGGCGAGCCTTGTAGTGATAGAAAGACAAACTGCTAAAGATGGCGTCATTTTGGATTTTATTAAAAAAGCTCATGGGCAGAATGTGAAGGTATTGCTAGATATAGATGATCTTGTCTTTGATTACAGAGACTTGTTGACCCTGATGCGTTCTACTAACAGTAAGAATGTTTTTTATTGGGTAGGCTATTTTTGGGGGATTAGAAGAATTGCAAAGAAGGTAGATGGGTTTATCGTAACGAATGATTTTCTGGGTAAAAAAATACAGCGTACTTTTCGTAGGCCATATAAAGTGATTTTTAATTCATTGAATCGTGAACAGATTGAAAAGTCTAAAGAATATTTAAAAAAGAAATCGTCTGGTTTTAGAATTGGGTATTTTAGTGGATCACCAACACATACAAAAGATTTTCGAATGGTGGAGCCAGAATTACTGAGATTCCTAGATAAACATAAAGAGGTGAAATTGGATGTAGTGGGGTATATGGAGTTTTCTAGCCAGGCAGCAGGGTATATCAAATCTGGCAGAATAAAAATTCATAAATTGGTCTCATATTTAGAAATGTTAGAAATGATGGCAGAAGTGAATGTGAACATCGCGCCACTTCTTATAAATGATTTTACGAATTGTAAATCTGAATTAAAGTTTTTTGAGGCGGCAGCGGTAGAAACTACGACGATTGCTTCGCCGTCGTTTACTTTTAAGAATGCTATCTCCGATGGTAAAAACGGTTTTTTGGCAGAACCAGGCGAGTGGTATTCTAAGTTAGAGTATCTTTATGAACATCCAGAAGAGAACAAAAAAATGGCAAAGGCTGCGCGTAATTATGCTCTTAAACATTATGCTGGGGAAGAATTCTTGAAACAGATAGAGGAGGCTTATGACTACTTCGCAAAATAAGAAAGTGTCAGTGATTGTGCCGAACTTTAATTATAAAAAATATATCAAAAAACGACTTGCTAGTATCGTAACACAAAGTTACCCGATCTACGAATTAATAATCCTGGACGATGCTTCGACTGATGGGGCCGATAGTGTAATTGAAGAAGAAATAAAAAATATAAAGGAAAAGTATCCAAAGCTGAAAGTAAGGTTTGAAAAGAATAAAGAAAACTCGGGAAAGGCAATAAAACAATGGGTAAAGGGGGTGAAATTGGCAAAAGGGGACTATGTTTGGATTGCGGAAACGGACGACCTGTCAAAAAAGAATTTCTTAAAAAATGCGATGAAGGGGTTTGAGGATAAAGATGTAGTAATTTCTTATACGGAGTCTAGTGCCATAAATGGGTATGGGATGATGTTGACCCCAAATATGCGTTTTTCTCGTGACAAAGAGAGAACAGGGCATTACAAGAGAAGTTATACCAAGAATGGCGAAGACGAAATAAAAGAAATTTTAGCAATTAGATGCAGTATCCCGAATGTGTCTGCAGTGGTGTTTAAAAAGTCTGACCGATTGTTAAAGATTATGGAAAAGGCGGCTGGGTTTACACAGGTTGGCGATTGGTATATTTATTTGGAGCTGCTCGAAAAAGGTAAAATTGCGTACTGTAAGAAACCGCTAAATATTTTTAGAGTACATAAGGGAAGCGTAACGCACAATTCGCATAAAAATAGAGCGCATTTTGATGAAATTAAAAGTATACATAGGATGTTGCAGGATAAATATGATTTAAATGAAAAAACAGTAATGTATATGAATGATGAGCTCAATCGTGTCTCTATGAAACATGGTATAATGTAATTAAAGGAGTTTTTTATGAAAGGAATTATTTTGGCCGGTGGGTCCGGTACGCGGCTTTATCCGTTAACACTTGGTACATCCAAACAGATGTTGCCGGTTTATGACAAACCAATGATCTATTATCCGCTTTCTACTTTGATGCTTGCGGGGATTCGTGATATTTTGATTATTTCAACTCCAGATGACTTGCCAAATTTTGAAAGACTCCTAGGTGATGGTAAAGCGATGGGTTTGAACCTTTCTTATAAAGTGCAACCTTCTCCAGATGGGCTAGCTCAAGCATTTATTCTTGGTGAAGAGTTTATTGCTGGTGAACCTTGTGCAATGGTGCTTGGTGATAACATTTTTTATGGCTCTGGGTTTACTAATATCCTAAGAGAGGCAACTGACGATGCTATGAATGGTCGAGCTACTGTGTTTGGTTACTATGTGAATGATCCAGAAAGGTTTGGCGTAGTAGAATTTGACAGTGAATGGCGCGCGATTTCAATTGAAGAAAAACCAGAGAATCCAAAGAGTAATTATGCCGTGACTGGTCTTTATTTCTATCCGGCTGGAGTTTCGGAAAAAGCAAAAACTATTCAACCGTCTGCTCGTGGTGAACTAGAGATTACTACACTCAATGAGATGTATTTAAATGACGGCACTTTGGATGTGCAGCTTCTGGATCGCGGTTTTGCCTGGCTTGATACGGGCACAATTGATTCTTTGTCTGACGCTTCTGACTTTGTGAGAGCGATTGAAAAGCGCCAAGGTATTCAGATTGCTTCGCCGGAGGAGATTGCCTATCGTAATAACTGGATTTCTCGTGAAGAATTGGTAGCTTCAGCCGAAAAATATAAAAAGACGGCTTATGGCCAACATTTGATGGCGGTAGCAGAGGGAAGGATAAAGGGTTAATGGGCAAATTTGTTTTTAATAAAACAGATATAGAAGGTGTATATATTATAGAACCAACAGTTTTTGGTGATGAACGCGGCTATTTTATGGAAACCTATAGCGAAACGGATTTTGCTGAAGCTGGCCTTAATTATAAATTTGTACAAGATAACCAGTCTAGCTCTAGAAAAGGCGTGCTTCGTGGTCTACATTTTCAAAAAACACACCCACAAGCCAAATTGGTGCGCGTGATTTCTGGTGAAGTGTTTGATGTGGCAGTGGATCTTCGTGAAAATTCTCCGACTTTCGGTAAATGGGTAGGCGCACTTCTTTCTGCAGAGAACAAGAAACAGCTAATGATACCACGTGGGTTTGCACATGGTTTTTTGGTAGTATCAGACAAAGCCGAATTTGTTTATAAGTGTGACGAATTTTATCACCCAGAAGATGAAGGTGGCATTATGTATGATTCAGCTGGTATTGAGTGGCCAGAGGTAGATGTGGATCTGACTTTGTCCGAGAAAGACCTAAAACACCCAACACTTAGTGAGCTAGATTTTAAATTTAAGGAGGTTTAATGGATAAGAAAACTATTATAGTAACAGGTGGGGCTGGGTTTATTGGCTCAAACTTTGTGTATTATATGCTAAAAAAATATCCTAATTATAGGATTGTGTGTTTGGACGCTTTGACCTATGCCGGTAATCTTTCTACTTTAAAAAAGGCGATGGAGAATCCGAATTTTCGTTTTGTGAAGGCGGATATTTGTGATGCTGAGGCGGTAGAAAAACTATTCGAAGAAGAACATCCAAATATCGTAGTAAACTTTGCGGCAGAATCGCATGTAGACCGTTCGATTCGTAATCCAAAGCTGTTTCTGGAGACTAATATCATGGGCCCAGAAGTTTTGATGGACGCTTGTAAAAAATATGGCATAGAGCGCTATCATCAAGTATCTACAGACGAAGTATATGGTGATTTGCCTCTAGATCGTCCAGATCTATTCTTTACCGAAAAAACAAATCTGCATGCCTCTTCTCCATATTCTGCATCTAAGGCATCGGCAGACCTTGTAGTGATG
Organism: Candidatus Saccharimonadota bacterium; assembly: GCA_017557865.1. GTDB lineage: Bacteria > Patescibacteriota > Saccharimonadia > Saccharimonadales > Saccharimonadaceae > Nanosyncoccus. The sequence continues at coordinate 52,670 of JAFYXW010000013.1, read as the reverse complement.
GCTTATCATAGAACTTATGGGTTACCAGTAACGATTTCTCGTTGTTCAAATAACTATGGTCCTTATCATTTCCCGGAAAAATTAATTCCATTAATGATTATCAACGCATTAAACGATAAACCTTTGCCAGTGTATGGCGATGGTTTAAACGTCCGCGACTGGCTTTATGTAGAAGATCACTGCAAGGCAATCGATATGATTATCCATGCAGACTGCGTAGGTGAAGTTTATAACGTTGGTGGCCATAACGAGATGGCAAATATTGATATCGTGAAACTTATTCTAAAGGAACTTGGTAAACCAGAGAGTTTAATTACTTTCGTGGAAGATAGAAAAGGCCATGATAGACGTTATGCAATTGATCCAACTAAGATTAAAACGCAACTTGGTTGGGAACCAGAGACGAAATTTGAGAATGGAATTGTAAAGACAATTAAATGGTATCTAGATCACAAGGACTGGTGGGAAGAAATTATTTCTGGCGACTATCAAAATTATTACGAAAAAATGTACGGAGGTAAATAATGAAAGTTTTAGTTACTGGTACAAGTGGCCAGCTTGGTTTTGATGTAATGGAAGAGCTTGCTCGTCGTGGCTACGAGGGTATTGGCGCAGATAGGTCTGATTCTGATGCAGAATTTGAACATGTGGTTCTAGATATTACAGACAAAGAAAAAGTTTTTGAGACAGTAAAGAAAGTGAACCCAGATGTAATTGTGCACTGTGCGGCCTGGACAAACGTTGATGCGGCAGAAGCTCCAGAAAATATCGACAAGGTGCGCGCGGTGAATGTGGATGGCACTCGTAATTTGGCCGAAGCTGCAAAGGCAGTAGATGCTAAATTTGTTTATATTTCTACTGATTATGTATTTGATGGCCAAGGTGAGCGCCCATGGCAGCCAGACGATAAGAACTATGCACCACTCAATGTTTATGGGCAGTCTAAACTAGATGGGGAACTTGCGGTAGCAGAAACTTTAGACAAATATTTTATTGTGCGTATTGCTTGGGTGTTTGGCAGAAACGGCAAGAACTTTATTAAGACGATGATTGAAGTAGGGAAAACTCATCCGGAAGTACGTGTGGTAGACGATCAAATTGGTACTCCTACATATACTGTGGATTTAGCGCGCTTACTTGTAGATATGATCGAGACTGATAAATATGGTTATTATCATGCAACCAATGAGGGCGGTTATATTTCTTGGGCAGACTTTACCGAAGAGATTTATCGCCAAACCGGTATGGACGTGAAGGTGAATCGTGTAACAACAGCCGAATATGGCGAATCGGTGGCAAAACGGCCATTTAATTCTAGGCTCGATAAATCTAAACTAAAAGAAAATGGATTTACTTTGCTTCCAGACTGGAAGGATGCAGTAAAAAGATTTTTAGCTACTTTAGAGAGTTAGATTTTTCGCTTTTTTGGTAAAACTTGGTGAGAACCTTGGCAACAGGTTTTGGCCAAAAACGTTTGAATATTTCGTAGTCTTCTTTAGTACGGATGCCATTTTTGATTATTTCTGAAGTGGTGGACTCAGCAGAAATGCGATGCCCCATTAAAGGCTCTTTGATATAAGTGAATAAACCTTTTTTACGGCTCAAAGTTTCCCAGGCGTGCCAATCTACGTTGCACTCAAATTTTGAAGCGAAGATTTTATTTCCGCAGTTAGCTTTAACAAAAGTTACAGCTGGGCAGCAGATAGAATTACCAAAGCGCAGAATTAAGCGTTTTCTCCATTTGGAGCTGGCACTTTTTTTGATAGACAAAGGCAAAAGCAATAAGCGCTTGATTTTAAGAAGAGTGTTGCTGTATACTTTTTTGCCGCCTCGGATTTCATAATAGTCTGTAAAGATGATAGACGATTTTGGGTGCTTTTGGTAGGCTTTAATAATTTCGGAAGAATAGTTTTTGTCGTAAATATCATCTTGGTGGGCGATGGTGACAAGTGGGGAATCGCTTGAATTAAACGCAAAATCGAAGTCGCCGCCGATATTAGTATGCGTTCCTTTTACGACTTTTAGATTGTATCGTTTAGCCAAATTTGTAATGTGGTCGTTAGGGGTGGTGGTAGCGATGATAACTTCGCTAGGGGAAGTTTGATTTGTGACCGATTTGATGCAATCTTCCAAAAAATTACTTTTTCCAAAAGCTAGGACCACAAAAGCGTGAAGGTTATTTTCTTTTGCCATTGCTGTCTTTGTTTTTTAAGATTGATACTTCTTGGACGAGCTTGGTGATGATCTTTTGTTGTTTGCTGATAGAGATTGTTAGGAAGAAACAGATGGCAAATAGGACTCCTATGAAGATAAGGAAGAAAAAGTTAGAGGGCGTTTCAAAACCAAGCCAACTTGAAAAATTAGATAATGGCTCTGGGAAGATTGCTATAATGAGGCAGATTAGTGGGAGGAGCAACCAAGCAAGAGAGTTCTTGACGGACAAAGAACTTCTTTTTAAGAAAATAAGAATTAGAATAAATGAGACAATTGCCGTGATGGACATTTCGATTTGTAAACTAGTCATATTTTTTCCTTCCTAAGCTTAATATTAAAATTGAAAAGATAACATTAAAAGCTGCATAGGCGCTTTTCCAAGAACGAATACTAGATTTGCCGCCAGCGCGCTTATTCATTCTGACCGGGACTTCTTTAATTACATAATGTTTAGAACGAAGCAATTCATAGTTTGATACCGGTTCAGGATACTCTAAAGGGTATTTTTCGGAGAACAGCGCAATGGTTTTGCGATTTGCGGCGCGAAAACCAGAAGTTGGGTCGTAGACGCGCTTGCCGCCAGACATAATGAAAATAAAATTAGATAAGATACGAATTCCGATTCTACGAATTTTGGAGGAGCGCTTGCTTTTAGCTTTTTTATCAACGAAACAAGAACCGATAACCAGATCAGCCTCGTTATTCTTAATTGGCTCTATTAGCGAGTCAATATAGGAAATGTCATGCTGACCATCTGCGTCGACTTGAATGGCAATATCATAATTGTTGTCATAGGCGTATTTGTAACCAGTTTGAACAGCACCACCAATGCCAAGATTAGAGAAAAGATCTATAAAGTTCGCATTGTTTTTGTAAAGAATATTCGCCGTATTGTCTGTGGAGCCATCATTAATAACAATATAATCATAGTTAGTGGCCTTAACTAAATTTAGCGTGTTTAAGATAGTTTTTTCTTCATTAAAAGCCGGGATAATGAGTAAAATTTTGGGATTTTGCATTATATATTATTATAACACTATCTTTTAAATATGCGAACAGGCAATAGTGAGAAGAGCGTAAACGGATACGGAAATGATTATAATGTAAAAGAAAGTGTTCCTAAGGGATTCTGGCTTAATCAAATGAGACTTTTTATCTTTTTGCACAGTGATGAACGCTACTGGTATTGCAGGCAAAATTGGTAGGAAATAACGGCCTTGTATGCCATCTATTAAACTCTCGCCAGTTTTAGTCCAGGTGATAAACATGAATACAAATGTCGAGAGAAATATAACAAGAGAAGACCAAATAAGGATATTTTTGAAAACGCGATTAATGCGGAAGGTTTGGCGGGCATCATTGATGAGGATCACCATGACAGTATAACAAAGGACAACGTAAATTGGAGACAAAACAACATTAAACCATTCGAGGTATTGCCCAAGAGCGCCACCTATATAGAGCGTGGCAAAGGTTGAAAGAGAATTAAGCATTATTCCACTGAAACGAAGTGGGGTGTTGATTATAGTAGAAATTTGAGCAGCTGAATCTGTGGCTGGGACTGAAGATGGTTTGATGAGGAACCAAATTAAAGTAACTGCCAGTGTGATACTACCAATCAAAAAGATGGTGATGATTTTTCTTTTGTTGTTAACGAACCGCTCTTTTGGAATGGCGAACAGAAGGAGACAAAGAAGGCCATAGACTATTTTCCCAGCGGATAAGAATATACAGATAATAAGGGAGAGTAGTAACTGTTTGTTGGTGAGAGGTTTTTTGAGGGAATATCTTGCATACAAGACAAAGCTAATTAATGCAATAGCGGCGGCAAAGATAAGCCCATCAACAGAGAGGGAGGCCATAGCTTGCATGGTGGATGGTAAGAACGCAATAAAGAAGATGAATTTCTTTAGAATAGGGATATATTTTATACAGTAGAACAGAATAATAATACAAGTGACCAGGTTGAATAGTTTAGCAATATAACCAGACATGATAAACGGAAGGTTAAAGGTGTTTCCGATTGTCATTCCGATGGTTTGCGGGAGGTAATTAAGGATATTATACCCGTATGCACTAGTGATGATGATTTTCTCGTCGCTAGGGTCCGCTTGAATAGTTGAATAGTGAAGCATATCTTTGTAGGTTGCGTTTTGCTTTGAAATACTGCGGACTGTCTTGTCGACATTTGAAGGCCCTACGCTGCCAGTGTAACCATCCTCGGTATGTGTAGCGGTGACGAAATTGCCACGCGACAATTCATATACGCGGAAGAAGTGCGACTCTTCGTCTGGGGCTCGGCCTACTGGGATTACAAAGACATAGAAAATGCCAATTAATAAACCTAGAATAAGAAATAGTTTTTCGATTTTCCAGTTGTTCTTTTTAAAGCGGAATATGAAAAAACAAGAAACTATCTCTAGTGCTATTGATAGAATAGCAAGTACGATAAGAACCCAAAAAGAATTGCACTTTGTTTTTGCAAAGCTTAATCCAAGAAAAACAAGATTTAAAAGAGTAAAGAAAGAAGTTAAGAGGGCTTCTTTCTTGTAGTTTTTTATAAATGTAATAATTCTAGTTCCAAAGTTTTTCATATGCTTTTGCTACCTTTTCTGGGCTTCCATCGATAGAAACTTTGCCATTATCGATTAATATTGCACGAGTGCAGAATTTGCGAACGTTTTCCATAGAATGGGTAACTAGGATGATGGTTTGCTTACCTTTAATTTCTTCAAAATAATTATTACATTTTTTCTGAAAGGCAGCATCACCGACGGCAAGAACTTCATCAAGCAAGAGAATGTCGCCTTTGGCGCGAATGGCAATAGAGAATGCTAAGCGAACTTGCATACCAGAAGAATAATTCTTTAGTTTTTGATCCATAAATGGGCGGAGTTCAGCAAAATCTACGATGTCGTCATACATAGCGTCCATTTCTTTATTTGAAAAACCAAGGAGTGCACCGTTAAGATAAATGTTGTCGCGCCCGGTTAGTTCTGGGTTGAAACCAACTCCTAGTTCAATGAATGGGACTAGGTTACCATTGATATCGATTGTCCCTTTTTCCGGGAAATAAATTTTGGCAAGAGTTTTTAGGAGAGTAGACTTGCCGGAACCGTTGCGCCCGACAATACCAATAAATTCGTTACGATAAATATCGAGATTAATGCCGGTTAGAACTTTTTGCTCTTTGTAACCTTTGATACCCTTTAGTCGGTTAAAGATTGCTTGTTTGAGCCCGGAAACACGCTCCGTAGGGAGACGAAAACTTTTGTAAAGATTTCTTACCGATATAACAACGTCTCTTTCCATTAGATTTCCTCCGCGAAACGTTTAGATTTTTTACGGAAATACCATGAACCCCATATTAAGACGATAAATACGATTGCAAAAGGGATGATTTGTAGAAAAACGTTGTCTACGTAATTCCAAATAGTAATAGTTTCTTTTGTGATTAGACAGTAACGAATATCCTGGATGACTTGAGCGATAGGGTTTAACAGGATTATTTTTGCTGCGATTGGAGCAGCGGAGGCGATCATGGCAATAGGGTAAATAATTGGGATTGCATAGAAAAGCGCTTGAATGAGGACTTCCCAGATAGAAGTAATATCGCGGAATTTAACGTTGATGGCACCAAGCAGGAAAGAAATACCTAAAGCAAAGGCATAGATTTCTAAAATTAGAAGTGGGACAAGCAGCCAAGTAGGGCTCGGGGTGACTCCATTAATAAGCGCAAAGATGACTACGACAACAAGATTGATGAGGAGATTAATTACTGCAGTTAAGGTAGTGGATACTACTACGATATATTTTGGGAAGCAGATTTTACGAAGAAGCTCGCCGCGTTGGACGATGGCTCTAATACCTTGCATGGTGCATTCTGTAAAAAAACTCCAAAGCACTGTGCCGGTGAGAAGGTAGACTGGATAATGGGGGATGTCACCACCAAATCTTAGGAGCTTGGCAAAGACAATATAAAGAATGGCAAACATCATGAGTGGGCGTAGAAGGGCCCAGAGATATCCTAGTACCGAGTTTTGGTAACGTAGTTTGAAGTCTGTTTTTGTGAGTTCTTTCAACAAAACTCGATTGTTTTTATATAGGAAATTAGGAATTGCCATATAGAATTATTTTACCATATTTTAATGGTGCTGGAGGAAATTTAGGGTATCTCTCATCGCGTCTTCGATTGTAAATTCGGCGTGCCAACCTAGTTCTTGTTCGGCAAGGGTTGGGTTTGCGAAGAGAACTGGTAAGTCTCCGGCACGACGTGGAGCGATTTCGTAAGGCAAATCTTTGCCGCTAGCTTTTTTGAAGGCAGCGACCATTTCTAACACTGAAGTAGGCTTACCAGTGCCAAGGTTGAAAGTTGAAAAACCTGGTTTTAAAGCTAAAATAGCGGCAAGGTGGCCTTTAGCCAGGTCAACAACATGAATATAATCACGAAGACAGGTTCCGTCTGGAGTGGGGTAATCGTTGCCGTAGATTGATAGTTTCGGTAGTTCCCCCTTGGCGACTTTCATAATATATGGCATAAGATTATTTGGAATTCCATTTGGGTTTTCGCCGATAAGACCGGATGAGTGATTGCCGATTGGATTAAAGTAGCGAAGGGAAATACATGAAAAATCTGGCCAAGAGGAGGCTAAATCTTTCATAATTTCTTCTATCATGTATTTGGTTTTGCCATAAGGGTTGGTGATGCCTTGGCCAGTAGGCAACGACTCTGTGCATTCTCCATTTTTAATATCTCCGTAGACCGTTGCGGATGATGAGAAAATTAGGTTAGGGACGTTATGTTTTTTCATACATTCGAATAAATTGAGCGACCCCATAAGGTTATTTTTATAATAAAGCAACGGATTCTCGATAGATTCGGAAACGGATTTAAGCGCAGCAAAATGGATAACAAGATCAAAATGATGATTCTGGAATATTTGTTCGAGGGAAGTTTTTTCCAGTAGATCGATTTGGTAAAAGACTGGTTTTTTGCCAGTTATTTTTTTGATAGAATCTAGAACGGTGATTTTGCTATTCGCTAGGTTATCTATGATAGTAATTTCATGATTTTGGTTTAGTAATTCTACGACGACATGAGAGCCGATATAACCAGTGCCGCCAGTGACTAAGATTTTCATTGTTCCTCCATTGATTTGGGCGTTTTAGCTTTACCAAACACAAGCTTGTCATAGAAAAGGAAATTTATTATCATGGCGACTGCGGAGGTGAGAATAAAAGCCCCAGTACTTTGAACAAAATTGTAGTCAAAAGGAAGATGTATAGCGGATGATATGTTATAGGCAATGTCGTAGAGTGGAGTGAGCATACTAAAAGCCCAGGTGCAAAAAGGTCCAATTACGAAAGCTGAAAGAAGATTCCAAACAAAGAATTTGTAGATGCCTAATTTGCCAGGGTTGCGTTCTTTCCAAGTGATACGAGAATGGAGGGCGAACGCTACAAAAATTGTAACAAAAGTTGCAATAAGGGTAGAAAGCCAAAGTAAATCGTTGTTGTTAATGATGCGAGTTAAGATAGTATATAGAACAAAGTTGAATAAGGTAACAATAACACCAATAACAAGATATCGGCTAGCATGCTTAGCGGTTTTAACATCAGGAAAATTTTCTGTCATGTTTATATTATAGCATGCTCTACCATCTGGACAAATTTTGACTTTTTTGTTATAATATACGCGTTTATGGAAGATAATTTTATACGAGTTCGGGGGGCGAGGCAGAATAATTTAAGGGATCTTGATGTTGATATTCCACGTGACAAGCTTGTAATTATCACGGGTCTTTCTGGTTCCGGTAAATCTAGCCTTGCATTTGATACAATTTACGCCGAAGGGCAAAGGCGTTATGTAGAGTCGCTCTCTTCCTATGCCAGGATGTTTCTTGGCATTATGGATAAGCCAGATGTGGATTCAATTTCTGGGCTTTCTCCAGCAATCTCGATTGACCAAAAGTCGACTTCTAGAAACCCTCGTTCTACAGTGGCAACCGTAACAGAAGTATATGATTATCTCCGTCTTTTGTTTGCGCGTGTAGGTGTGCCACATTGCCCAGTTTGTCATAAGCCAGTAAGCCGCCGCACGGTGGACGATATTGTAAATGAGGTGATGAAGTTACCTTTGGGCGCGAAATTAATGTTGCTTGCACCAATTGTTTCGGCAAAAAAAGGTGAGTTTTTGCATGTCCCGGAACAATATTCGGCAAAAGGATTTTCGAGAGTGCGTGTGGACGGTATAATTTATGCATTAGATGAATTTCCAGAACTAAATAAAAACGAAAGACATGATATTGAAATTGTAGTAGATAGGTTTGTGTTAAGCCCAGATTTGCATACGCGAATTAGTGGTTCGATTGAGCAAGCTTTGGAGCTTGGGCAAGGGATTATAAAGCTACTTAAAATCAATGACAACTCGGTAGCAGTGGGCGAATCACGGATTAATTCGGACAAAACAGAAGTTCTGACATACTCACAAAGGTATGCTTGCCCAGATCATCCGGATGAATTAATCCCAGAGCTTACGCCAAGACTATTTTCTTTCAACGCACCAGAAGGGGCTTGCCCTACTTGTACTGGGCTTGGTTCTAGAATGGAAGTAGATCCAGGCTTGGTATTTAACAAGAATTTGACGATTGCTGAAGGTGGTATCAGACCATTCAATAGGGTACAGCAAGATTCTTGGTGGCTTAAACGTTTAGCACAAGTTGGGTTAAAACATGGCTTTTCTTTGCATGTACCAATTGGCGAACTTTCTGAAGAAGCACAGCATATTATATTATATGGTACCGGTGACGAAAAATACGAAATGAAAATTTCTGGATCTGGTAGATTTGCAGACGGGACAAAATACGAAACAACATATGAAGGCGTAATCCCGACTTTGGAGCGTCGTTATAACGATCCGAAGATCTCAGAATTTATGAAGCATGATATCGAGAGATTTATGCGTGTGCATAAGTGCCAGACTTGTAATGGCGCAAGATTAAAGCCAGCAGTTCTTGCTGTGACCGTGCATGATCTTAATATTGTAGATTTTTGTAATTTGGATGTAGATGCAACGCTTGAAGTTCTAGGCCAGGATCTTGGCTTTACCGAAGCAGAGAATCTAATTGCGGCACCAATTCTAAAAGAAATCCGTGAACGTGTGAAATTTATGCAGGATGTTGGGCTTGGCTATTTGGAGCTTGGCCGTGCAGCAAACACACTTTCTGGCGGCGAAGCACAGAGAATTAGATTGGCAACTCAGATTGGCTCTGGTCTTCAAGGAGTTCTGTATGTGCTCGATGAGCCATCGATTGGCCTTCACCAGCGTGATAATGACAAATTGATTGCGACTTTGAAACATCTTCGTGATCTTAGAAACACAGTGCTCGTGGTAGAACATGACGAGGATACGATGCGCCAGTCTGATTATATTATTGATATTGGCCCAGGCGCTGGTGCAAAAGGTGGCAAGCTTGTAGCTGCTGGCACTCCAGCTGAAATCGAGAAAGATCCAAATTCAATTACAGGTAAATATCTTTCTGGTGAACTTAATATTCCAACGCCAAAGAAACGTCGTAAAATTCGCGAAGGTTATGAGCTAGTAGTACGCGGAGCACGTGAAAATAATCTAAAGAATATTGACGCCCATTTTCCTCTAGGTGTGATGACGGTGGTATCGGGCGTGTCTGGTTCTGGTAAATCTACCTTGGTAAATTCAATCTTGGCGAATGAACTTTTGGCAAGACTTCACCGCGCGCAAACTGTATCTGGTACACATGAAAAAATTGATGGAATTGAAAATATCAATAAAGTGATTGTGATTGACCAGAGCCCAATTGGTAGAACGCCGCGTTCAAATCCAGCAACATACACTGGTGTGTTCAATGCAATTCGTGAGCTTTTTGCCTCACAACCAGAAGCGGAAGTACGTGGTTATAAAGCCGGTAGATTTTCATTCAATGTAAAAGGTGGTAGGTGCGAACATTGTCAGGGTGATGGTGTAAATAAAATTGAGATGCATTTTCTTCCGGATGTTTATGTAACTTGTCCAGCTTGTCATGGTAAACGTTATAATAGTGAGGCCCTAGAGATTAAATACAAGGGCAAGGACATTTCAGAAGTCTTAAATATGACCATTGATGAAGCAGTAGAATTCTTTAAGAATATTCCGTCGATTGCGCCAAAGCTTAAGACTATCCAGGAAGTTGGGCTTGGCTATATTCGTTTAGGCCAACCAGCAACTACATTTTCTGGTGGTGAAGCACAGAGAATTAAACTTGCGACAGAGCTTGCTCGTAGATCCACTGGTCGTACGCTTTATATTCTTGATGAGCCTACAACGGGGCTTCATACCGATGATGTAAAGAGATTACTTGCTATTCTCAATAAGCTTGTTGATGGCGGTAACTCGATGATTATTATTGAACACAACTTGCACGTAATTAAATCTGCAGACTGGGTAATTGATATGGGCCCAGAAGGCGGGCTTAAGGGTGGTGAAATTGTGGCGGCTGGTACCCCAGAAAATTTGGCAAAGTCTGCCAAAACTCCAACAGGAGAATATTTGAAAAAAATCTTGTAGTTTTTTCTAAAAAACTCTTGCGCTTATTTTTAAAATATATTATACTAGTGGTGTAAATAGGTCATACATGGGGGAGAAAACAAACAAAATGAGTTTTATGATGGGAGAGAAAATAATAGGCTCTCGCGTAAAAGCGAGTGTCTTCTTGTTCTTTTCTATTCTTTTGGCCTCTTTCTTCCTCTCCTCCCCATCCACATTTGCCGCAGCCAAACAAAGCTCCCTAAACCTCACCATGCAAACTGGAAAGCTAGTAATGACTCTCTCCAGAAACCACTGGTAAGTTTGTACAGTCTAATGACGCCACCATCAGTGTAACTACAGACAACTATTCAGGATATCATCTCATCATCACTTCCATTGGTGGTACCCCTCTTTCCAATGGTATTAGTAGTGTAGAATCCATTGGTGATATCATTTCAGAAAACACCTTCAGAACTAATTCAACATACACCAACAAATGGGGTTACAAACCAAGCCAGTACGTAAATGGTTCTAATGAAATCGTAACAAACAACACTAACTATCTTCCAGCTCCAAGTACAACAGGAAGTACTCTAGATATTACCTCCACAGCTAACTCATCTGCCAAAACCTATACTCTTGGTATTGCTGCCAAAATAGACTTTGGTATCCCACCAGGAACCTACACACGTGATATAACAGTTGCAGCTATTGCTAATGATATCACCTATAGTATCACTTACAACAAGAACACCAGTGATACTGTAACCAATATGCCAGTAACTAATCCACAAATAGTTACTATTCCTGGTGGTACTGCTACTTCTAGCAGCAAAACTACACTAAGTAATGCTACACCACTTCGTACGGGCTATGACTTTATGGGTTGGTGCAGTACTACTACTACTTCTGATGCTTCTTTAAACCAAACCTGTTCTGGCACCACCTATGCTGCTGGTGCAGAATACGGTATAGACCAGACGGCGGATGGGGGCAATATTATACTTCGTGCTATTTGGGAGAATCACACCTATGATGTTACTTTAGATAGAAATTGTTCTACTACTGCTACCGGCTCCACTTCTACTACGGTTAACTACAAAGCTACTACTCTTGGTGCTATTACCGTTCCGACTTGTAGTAATGCTACCGGTACTCGCATCGTCAGTGGTTTTACTGCACCAAATGACGCCACTGTTATTTTCGCATCTACTGGCAACTGTACTGCGGCAAATAACTGTACTTCCACCAATGCCACTACCTATACTTTTAAGGGTTGGTATAAACAGGCCGCTGCTACTGATCGAGTAGCTTCTAATGCTGCTATCCCGGCTCTTCAAGCTAGTGTTTCTGGTTATACTGACGAGAACAGTCAATGGGTTAAAACATCCGCCACTACACTTTACGCCGGCTGGACAGAAACGGCAGGGGCTTATAGTTCCATCACTCTTCCAACCATTACCAAGACTGGTTATACTTGTGTTTGGAATGACGGTACCAACAATTACAACTCTGGGAGCGCCATCGTTCCAGGCACGGATCTTACGCTTGCTGCTGTCTGTACACCAAATCCATATACTATTACAGTAACAGCAGGTGTTGGCGTTTCTGCTCTTACCGCATCTGGCTGGACTGGCACTGGCACAGCCACTATTTCCAAGACCTTCTATATGGATGATGTGGTAGACCTCTCTGCTATTACCCCAACCAGAAAGACTGGCTATACTGGCACCGCCTACGAAAAGACCGATACCTACGGCACACTCAGCGGCTCCAACTACACCGTTGGTGCCGGTGCCGGCGCAATCACCCTCAACGCCAGCGGCCTCACTGCCCCTACCTGTGCCATTTCTGGCGGTACTAGAAAAGTATACAATTACCAAGACACCACTCTAACTGCCACCGATGTTTCCGCGAACTATGATAGTGGTGTAACCATCACATACTCATTCGGTTACACAGAAGAAGGCGACGGCGAACTTGGCAATTGGAGCTCAGCTCAATCTGGTAATACCCTAACGATAGCCAAAGATGCCTATCGTGGTAGCAGAGAATATGGAGTAAATATCGTTGTCACAGACGGTACGTTCAGTAATTCTTGTACTTCTGGATCTGGCAACGGTGCCCGTACCACAATGGGGCTAATCAACTCCAGGATTGACTTCGACGCCAACGGCGGTACATTGAGTGGCACAAGCCCTCTCTATGCCAGCTACAACTTGGGTGGATATTATTATCGAACTGCCAGTAGCAGCACATCATGGCACGATATTTTAACGTACGATGGAGTTAATTATTATCCTGGCCGGTATGCTTACACTACCTCTACGGGTACGACCCCAGCAAACATCCCAACAGCAACTTCTAACCAAACAGGATATAAATTTGACGGTTGGTACACTGCCGCTAGTGGTGGAGACAAAGTTATAGGAGAAGAGACCGTATATTATAACAACAAAGGGCAAGCCATTCTCTATACGGTTGCGGGATGGAGCTATCAAAGTTATGTAAATAACAATAACACACCTTATACTTATCGCTATTGGCGCAAGACCGGCACCAACCTTGGTGACAACGTCGCCGAGAATAGGCTCTATGCACACTATGCACCAAAACAATACACTATCACACTAAACAAAAACGGAGCAACCAATAGCCCAAGCTCAACTGGGTACGTGAGGTATGATGCAACCCAATTTGCTGGCGCTATCGCCACTCTCCCAACCCGCTCCTACACCCTAGACGGCTTCACTCTCGACTCTTCTATCTCGGATGCCACCGTCACCTACCAAAGCTCTGGCAACTGTACTTCCGCCTCTGCTTGTACTTCCACCTACGACTTTGACGGGTGGTATCAAGAAGCTGCCGCCACTCACAAGATTGCTTCAAACGCTGCCACCCCAGCCCTCCAAGCCAGCACCGCCTACACCGATGCCAATAGTAAATGGACCAACGACGGCAACGTCACCCTTTATGCCGGCTGGGACACCACAAATGCCAGTGTCACGCTCCCAACTATTGCTAAGACCGGATATGAATGTGGCTGGACTGACGGCACTAACAATTATAATAGTGGTGGTTCTATTATCCCTAGTGCGTCGCTTTCGCTTACCGGTTATTGTGAACAGCATATTTATCTCCAGGATGTTTCGGATGCAGATCTTGATGGCTTCATGCCTAATGTTGGTGATACGAAGGTACTCTATGATAAACGCGATGAGAATCCATATACCATAGCTAAACTTGCAGACAAGAATTATTGGTTCCTTGATAATCTAGCTATTGATTTAGTGAATACCCCAACGGATGTGCTAACAGGGAAGACAAATGCTAGTAATTATTCTATTGAAACGCTAAAAAGTGGCGGTGGTACTTATTCCGATAATTATGCGGAAGCAGGAGTTACGAATGGTTTCAACAGAAGCTATGTAGCCCCAGTTATTTATATGAACAATAAGGACAATGCAGCAACAGGGGCTATAAGTGGCAGTAAAGGCCAAAACAAGGTGGGGGGATATTATAATTATTGTGCCGCATCAGCGGGTTCATATTGTTATAGCGACAGCTACATGAATTACGGGAGCGACTATGGTGATGCGACGCAAGATATTTGCCCTACTGGTTGGCGAATGCCAGTAGGTCGTGAAAATGGTGAGTACGCAAACTTATATTCTAATTATGCTAATGATGCGGCCTTCTTGAGAGAGACTTCTATAGTTACGTCCGGTATGCTCGACAACAATTCTACTGCAATTTCGGGGGGATATTATACTACTTCATCTATTCATGGTAGTTGGTATACGGATAGGTTGCAGACTGATAGTAGCAGTAATGTAACTTTTTCTACCTACGGTGAAAGATATATCTTGCAATCGGTAAGGTGCGTACGAAAACATTATATGCAATCAACTTCTTCTTCGGCACTTGGCACATTAACGGACAATGTCAATAAGGTTGCATATCTAACCGATGTGCGTGCCTTTAGAACTTATGCTGTAGGCAAACTGGCTGACGATAATTATTGGATGCTAGATGATCTAGCTCTAGATTTAAGAAGAGTATCTTTGAACACCCTAAAAGGGCAAACTAATGCATCGGATGCTTCGTTAACGTCCTTAATGAGTGGTGGCGGGACAACATCCGATCCTTATGCTACTCAAGGTTTCGCTACGGGTGTGAATATTGAAAGTTATTCACGTGGTGTTCAAACTGTCGATAGGATAGCTGATAATAGTGGGTACGGTAGAATAGGTATTTATTATAATTTCTGTGCCGCTTCGGCTGGCTCATATTGCTACGGGAATGGTACTAGTGCTGGGACTTCTTCCGGAGACGCAACCGAAGACTTATGCCCTCTAAACTGGGAAATACCTGACGATAGCGTTTATGCCAGTTTGTATAATTACTATTCTGACAAAGAAACATTAGCGGAGGACTGGCGCGTCTCTATGTCAGGATACGTAGATCCTGGCCTAGGAATAGTTTCCGATGTTGGAGGTCATGGTAATTACTGGGGGAGACATAGACTATATGATGGCATTATGACTTCTTTGTTCTATGATGATAATCCTTGGTCATTCAATCTAGTCATGCGCGATAGAGATGAAGGCCTGGCTATCCGCTGTGTCAAAAAATAGCTGATTTACTAGACAAAAGTAAATAAGTGTGTTATAATATGTCCAACTGATGGCGTGGAACAATGATCAGGTTTCCAGAACGGAAACAGATAAGATTCTTGAGGTTGCACGAGACTGTCTAGAAGTCGCGGGTGACTTTGTTGAACTCGGTTGTTATAAGGGGGACACGTCACTTCTTCTTGCGGATCTGTTAAGGGGTACAGGTAAACTATTATATATATATGATTCTTTTGAGGGTTTGCCGGAAAAACGAGCAGAAGATGAATCGGCTGTTGGCGAGAATTTTAAGGGCGGCGAACTATATGTAACGAAGCGAGAAGTAAAGGAAAGATTTTTACGCGCTAATTTACCAGTGCCGGTGATCAAGAAAGCTTGGTTTAACGAACTAACGGACGCAGATTTGCCAGAAAAAATCGCTTTTTCGTTTTTGGATGGCGATTTTTATGAATCTATCAAAGACTCTCTAAAGTTAGTAGAAGGCAAAATGGCAGAAGGGGGCATAATAATTGTGCATGATTATAATAATGCGGCTTTGCCGGGCGTGGCAAGAGCAGTGGATGAATGGATTGCCAAGAAAGATTATAATAAAATAGTGGTTGAAAGCATGGTAATAATCGAAACTTAAAGAGGGGCAGCGATGCAAATCACAAGACAAAAACTAAAAAACAAACATTTTAGAAAAACCGAAGAAGCAATTCTTCGGGTATTTTTTGAGGGCAACGGTTCTCTTACGATAGAACAAATTGCAAAAAAGGTTGGTGTAGCGAGGTCTACAGTTTATTATCATCATAGACGTGTGAACGAAATCGTTCAAGATTATGAAAAATATATTTTAGGCGAATATTGTGCCATTGTAAGACGGCTAGAGGGAATGAAAATAAACAAAGTGTTTAACAGAATGTTACTATTTATAATGGTTAATCGTGAAGTATTTTCGATCCTTTTAATGG
This sequence comes from Candidatus Saccharimonadota bacterium, assembly GCA_017557865.1. Lineage (GTDB taxonomy): Bacteria > Patescibacteriota > Saccharimonadia > Saccharimonadales > Saccharimonadaceae > Nanosyncoccus. The sequence continues at coordinate 36,327 of JAFYXW010000013.1, read as the reverse complement.
GAAGTGATAGGGATGTGTTAATAAAGATGATGGATGAAATTAAACCTTTAGTAATAGAATTTGCAAAGATGCATGATGATTTTGAAATGGTGTTTGAAATCTATACGAACGAAATAATTGTAGTTGTAAAACGGTGGGGCGAGATGGGTTTTTTGGAAGACAAAATGGCTAGTGTGCTTGGTGATATTATGTATTTAACGCAGACTCTAAAAGTGAGGTTGGGGCCGCTGGTAAGAGCTTAGCATTGTGCTATAATAGGGGAAAAGGAGCGAAAATGACACTAAAACCATTGAAAGACAGAGTTGTGGCGAGACAAGAAAAGCCACTAGAAAAGACCGCATCAGGAATCTTGCTAGGTGAGGCCAAAGAAAAACCAGCTTATGCAGTAGTGGAATCAGTGGGTCCAGAAGTTTCTGCAATTAAAAAAGGCGACAAGATTATTTATAAAGAATACTCTACGACTGAAGTAAAAGTAGATGGCGTAGATTATATTATTCTAAAAGAGGAAGATGTCCTCGCGACAATGTAAGGAGTGTTATGGCAAAAAAGATTTATTATGAAGCCGAAGCTAGAGAAAAGGTGCTTTCTGGTGCAAAGCAACTTTACGATGCAGTAAAGGTGACTTTTGGCCCAAAAGGCAAGAATGTCATTATTGAAAAAGAATACGGCGCACCGGTAATTACGCATGATGGTGTAACGGTGGCTGAGGCCGTTGAGCTTCCAAATAAAGACGAAGCTCTCGGTGAAGCAGTGGGGGCTAAGTTGATTAAGACTGCGGCACAGAAGCTAAACAAAGTTGCAGGTGATGGCACTACTACTGTAACAGTACTAACTTATAACATTTTGAATGAAGCAAACAAGTTGATTGCGGCAGGCGTAAATCCGATGGAGCTACGTCGCGGAATTGAAAAAGCCGGCGCAACGATTATTGATGAGATTGATAAAGTAGCTGAGAAAATTGATGGCGACGACAAAAAAGTGGCAGAAGTTGCAACGATTTCTGCTGGTGATGCTGAAGTCGGTAAATTGATCGCGTCTGTGATTTCTAAGATCGGGAAAGATGGCGTGGTAACTGTTGAGGCTGGTCAAGGGCTAGAAATGGAGCAAGAAATTGTTGAAGGATTTAGTTACGACAAAGGTTATGCGTCTCCATTCTTTATTACGGATACTAACCGCCAAGAGGCTGTGTTTGATAAACCTTTGATTCTTGTAACCGATAAAAAGATTTCCGCCGCGAATGATATTTTGCCTTTGCTTGAAAAATGTGCACAGGCCGGCAAGAAAGACCTTGTAATTATTGCTGAAGAAGTAAGCGGTGAAGCTTTGTCCTTGCTTGTTTTGAACAAACTAAAGGGCGTATTTAATTCTTTGGTACTTAAGGCTCCGGCATTTGGTGATCGTCGTAAGGAAATCATGGAAGACATCGCCATTCTAACTGATGGTACGGTGGTGTCTGGTGACAAGGGCTTAAAACTTGAAGAGGTGGGGATGGAAGTTTTGGGCTCGGCCAAAAAGATTATTGCAACAAAGGATGAGACGACAATTATTAAAGGTGCTGGCTTGGCAGCGGCAGTAAAAGCTAGGATTGAATTAATTGGTGCGCAGGCTGCACTTGCAAAAAGCGACTACGAGCGTGAAGAATTTGAAAAACGCGCTGCAGCACTTTGTGGTAAAGTGGCAGTGATTAAGGTTGGTGGGGCAACTGAAACAGAGATTGAAGAAAAGAAATATCGTGTAGATGATGCAGTAGCAGCAACTAAGGCTGCATTAGCAGAGGGAATTGTAGTAGGCGGTGGTGTAACTCTAGTAAATCTTGCCGAAAAACTAACAGGCAGTGACGATGGTGTAAAAATCGTGAAGAATGCATTGAAAGCTCCATTTATTCACATTGTAGAAAATGCTGGGCTAAATGCACAAGCGCTACTTTCCGAGGTAGAAAAATCTAGTAAACCTGGTTTTGGTGTAAACGTGATGAAACCAGAAAAAGGGTTAGTAGATCTAAAGAAAGATGGTGTGATTGATCCAGCTAAGGTAACGAAGGAAGCAGTAAAAAATGCTACTTCAATCGCCGCTACGGCAATTACAATGGGCGCATTAATTTGTGAAATACCAGAAGAAAAACTAGCCGCTCCAGATATGGGCGGAATGTATTAAAAAATAGCCCCCGAGAGGGGCTATTTTCTTGAGGTTCTACATTTTGTCGATAGACTCTACGAGGTAGAGAAGGGCTTCAGCACGTTCAGTGTCGTCGGCAATTTCGGAGGCGGCACGGTAGGCTGGTTCTAGAACGGTGTAGTCTTTTAGATCTTCGAAAATATTGCGATATAGACCAAATTTTTGGGAAGCACTCATGTTGAGACGATCTAGAAGTGGGACGAGATCGTGGAGGGCAGCCTCTTTGATTTGGCGGATGCCAAGCTCTGGTGTTGCTGCAATGGTTGGGATAGGCTCAACTGCCGGTTCAACTGCTGGGGCCACTGGCGCTGCTGGAGCGAGATCTGGAACGTTTAGATCATTTAGTGGGGCCATTTCTGGTGCAACAGGTGTAGTGTCGAGTTCAATTTTTGGTTCTGGGAATGGGCCAACTGGTTCGCCAAGTTCGCCAGTATCACCTTCTGGTACAGAAGAAGGAGCCGCTACTGGGTCTGAAAAAACCGGGTCTATGTTAGTAGTTTGAGTGATATCGTCGATTGCTTTTTGTAGATCGTTGTCTACGGTTTGATTTTGGTCCATTTTGCCCACCTTTTATTTATGCTTATGTTTAATATTATCACAACTTTGTTAAATTCGCAAGAAGTTTACAATTTTATCCAAGATGTCTAACTTTACTTCTTCCATCGGTAAGCGAGCGCCAAGTGCATCTACAATGGCTTCGCCGCTACCTTCTGGGAAATAGACTTTTACCTGAAGGCCGAAGCGCTTTTTTGGGATTAGAACGGCGGAGAAATTGTTTTCTTCTTTTAAGATGCCGAAAGCGCGGAACTCTTCGTATTTATGGAGACGATCGTCTTCTTTTAGACCATCGCGCATGAGTTCGTATTTGATTTTGCGTGGAGGACGAATAGTATAAACTAGGAGAGTGATTGCGCTAAGAATAATAAGGATAAGGAAAGTCCAGCTTTTAATAAAAACAGCAAGCGCAGAAAACGCGGCTGTTACTAAAAAGAGGCCAAGATACCACCAGGCGTTGTGCCCACGAGCGATATATTCGGTGGCTTCCCAAGAGACATCTTGAATTTGTTTTACCATAAGCTCATTATAACATAGATTGCGAAAAAATAGGAAAGTGTGGTAGAATAATAGAGTACGGAGGGTTACCCAAGTGGCTGAAGGGGACGGTTTGCTAAATCGTTAGTCTGGAGTGATCTGGAGCGGGAGTTCGAATCTCCCACCCTCCGCCAAACGATTTGCGCGGAGAGGTAATGTTAAAAAAATTCTGGAGAATTAGCAGTTTAAAGTATTTAGCTGCTTTTTTGATACCATTAGTCTTTGTAATGATGACGACACAGGGTCTAGATAACGATTCTTGGGGAGTGTTGGCAGAGGGAAGATATATTGCAAACAACGGGGTATATTATGAGGATGTGCTGTCAATGCACGATGGCTTGAGTACAGTTGTGCAAAATTATGGTTTTGCAGTGATTTTTTATTGGATTTTTAATTTGTTTGGGGCGGCTGGTATATATGTATTTATGCTAGTATTAAGTTTTTTGGTGTGTCTCTTTGTTTATAAGATATGCATGTTAATTAGCGAAAAGAATACAAATTTATCACTTTTACTAATGATGATAACAAGCATAGTTTTGACTTTTTCTGGATTTTCTGTAACGCGGGCGCAAATGGTGAGCTTTGTGATTTTTTTGGCTCTAATCTATGTTCTGGAACTTTATGTGAAAACCGGGAAGAAGAAATATTTGTGGTGGATTCCGGCTTTTTCGTTGGCGCAGGTTAATTTGCATGCTTCACTTTGGCCGATGCTGTTTTTGGTGATACTTACCTTTATGGTGGATATGTTTGTAACATCAAAAATTGAGCATAAAAAAGAGCATAAAATTGTGCCACTATTTGTGTCGGGCGCAGTGTCACTTTTGCTAGGGTTAATAAACCCGTATGGGTTAAGTATGTTGACTGTAATGTTCAAAGTCTATGGTGATGCAGCATTTTCTGATCTTGTTATTGAACTGAGCCCGTTTGGACCGCTTGAAAATGCAGAAAACGCAATTTTTTATATATTGCTTGGCGCAGTAATATTCTTATACGCATTTGGCAAGAGACAAAATGCAAGAATCAGATATCTTTTGATGCTTCTGGGTTTTTTGGCTTTGGGCTTAAACACAATCAAAGGTTTGTCGCAGGTTATATTAGTGATGTTCTTCCCACTAGCATTACTTTATAAAAATGTAAAAATAGGGAAAATATTTGACGTAAAAATTTGCAATAATGCGGCAGTAGCATGGGTTGGTGGGTTGGCATTGTTAACGTTTGTTGCTGTGCTACCGGTAGTTATGTTGGGGGTTTCTAATGACTATCCGGAGCACGGATTGGTGGAAGCGATGGATATTATTGATGTATATGAAGACGGCAGAGATAAAAGAAGCTTAAAGATTTATACAGGATACAATATTGGTGGGTATGTAGAATACAGAGGATATAGAGCGTATATGGATCCTAGAGGCTGTGATTTTATGAAAAAACTAAATGGAAGGGAAGATATTTTGCAGGAGTGGGTAGATTTTAGAGGTGGGAAAATAGATAAAAATGAGTTTTTGAGTAAGTATAGTTTTGATTACCTTATAGCAGAAAATGATCCTTTTTATGGTTCTGCAAACGATGGCTATGAATTAGTATATAAAAATGAGGACACCAAATTAGAAGTTTATAAAAAAATACAACTTGTGGACTAAATTTGATTAATGTGATATAATAGAAGTATGAAAAATATTGCGAAATTGTTTTTATCAATCTTTGTAAGTGGGGCAATTGCGTTAGCTGGATTTTCTAGTGTCTCTGCAATGACTTTGCAAGAGGGCGCGGAGGCTGCACGCTGTGATGGCTGTCCTGCAGATCTCTTTGGCGACACTGGTGTGTTTAAGCAGGTAACCAACACAATTCTTTACATTGTAGGTATTATTGCCGTTATTATGCTTATTATCGGTGGTATCCGCTATGTAATTTCTGGTGGTGACTCCAAGAAAGTGACCGACGCCAAGAATACCGTGCTTTATGCAATCATCGGTTTAATTATCGCATTCCTAGCTTTCGCAATTGTAAACTTCGTGATCTCGGCTTTGCCAAGTGGTAACGAAACCCAGTCTTGTGTTACAGAAGCTTTAGCTTTGCGCTAAAACTACAATAACGATTTTAGAAGCTCCAGCTTGCTGGAGCTTTTTTGTGGCGGCTTTCATGCTGGCGCCGGTAGTCCAAACATCGTCAAAAAGAAGATAAGTGTTTTCCGAGTCGATTTTAGCGTTATTTGTTAATGCGTAGGCAGACTCGGCCTGGGACAAACGGGTTTCTCGATCTGCGCCGACCTGAACGGTATTGTTCATGCGTTCTAAAATGCGGGCAACTTGATAGTTTTTGCCGCGAAGCCTTGCTAAACGTTTGGCAATAAAAAGAGTGTGATCTAGACCACGTTCACGAATGTGTCGACTGATGGTGGGCAACGGCACAATATTGATGGGACCGTCAAAATGGGGAAGGGTTTGGTCTAAAATCTCGGCCAGTTTAGTGCCAATGGCACGAGTAGAGTTGTATTTAAAGTCGTGGACGAGATCGCCAATAATGGTGTCGCGATGGTTTAAAACAAAAATTGGTGGCAGTCCGTGCTCTTCTAAGTCTGGCACAAAATTACCATGGGACATGATAATGTTATTTTTACAACACTCACAAAGAACTTCGCCTAAGCTTCCGCAACCCCTACAGGAGTGGGGCGCGATAAGGTTCAACGGGTTTAAAAATGTTGTATTTTTTACAATAAAAGTCATATTTCTCTTGATTTTACTATTAACATGCTTTATAATAAAGCATAACAATATAAGTGGAGGAAATATGGCTCGTAACAATAGTGACGATTTGCTAATTGACGACGATTTGGCCGCTGCTTTCCTTGATGGTGCTGATGAGGCTCCTGTCCAAAAGGAAGAGGAAATCATGGCAGTTGAAGAAGGTCCAGTCGCAGAAGCTAGCGAAACTGTCGAAGATGAGTGGGAACCTGCCGACGATTTTCCTGGGCAGCTAGCAGTAGATGTCTACGAAACCGCCGACAAATTAGTAGTAAAAGCACGGACTGCTGGCATCTCTAAGTCTGACCTTGATGTGAGCATTTCCGATAACATTTTAACCATCTCTGGCGTATTGTCTGGTGGTGAAGATGAGCAAACTACCCGTTGGCACATTCAAGAGTGTTACTGGGGTGAGTTTTCTCGTACAATCGCTCTTCCTGTACAAGTACGTGAAGATGAGAACAGCGTAAAAGCTGAACTCAAAGATGGTGTACTTACCATTACGTTTGAGAAGGAAAAAGTAGAAGCGCCTAAAAAGATCGCTATTCAATAATAGCAACCTTGATTCAGGTTATACAAAAAACCGCTCCGAGAGGAGCGGTTTTTGATGAAGCGAATTAAACGCCAGCAAGAACGTTACCGATAACCCAGTTAACAAGTGCGTAAGCAAGCACACAGATAACTAGGCCGATAAGACCATAAAGGATAGTGTCTTTGCCTTTCTTAACTTTGGCAGCATCACCAGCAGAAGTCATGTAGTTGATACCACCGATAATCATAACGATAACACAAACAAGACCAAGAATGCCAATAACTACGTTAATGACGCTTTTGATGTTCCCTTGAAGATCGCCACCCTCATTGAACGTGTTTGGCTTTGGGGTGTTAGCGGCAAGTTGCAATAAAATGTTTTTCATTATTAGTTCCTTTTAATTTAACTTTATTTTATAACTATTTTAAAGAAAATGCAATAGTTTTATTATATTGCGTTGATGGCCCAGTTGACGATAGCAAAGGATAAAACACAGATAATGAGGCCGATTACGGCGTAAAGGATGGTGTCTTTGGCTTTTTTGAGTTTGCCAGCATCGCCACCCGAAGTCATATAGTTGATGCCGCCGATGATAATAAAGATGACCGCAACAAGACCAGCAGCACCGATAATACCGGCTAGGATATGCCTTACGTTGTCGGTAACATCAACAGCAGAGCTACTGTTGCAGTTGTTGGCCTCTTTTAATGCTTCTGGTAATTGGCTACAGTTTACGTTGCCCATAGAATCCTTTCTAATTAGTATTTAAGATTGTGTTAACCATAAATGTGATAATAGCTTCGGAGAGAACTACGATTACTAGGCCGATGAGAGCATATTTGATCATGTTTTTGGCCTTTGTCAGTTGGTTTGGATCGCCGTTTGAAGTCATGTAAAAGATGCCGCCGCCTACTACAAATACAAGCGCAACAACACCAGCTACGCCGATGGCCCACTGGAAGGTGCCGGCCACGGTAGTGGTGACTTCGCTAGTGCTAAGACAACCAACGCCAGTGATTGGGTCACAGTTAAGTTGGTTGTTTGCGGCTAGAACCGTGCGGATAGTGCCAAGAATAACAGATGCAGACATCGCAATAGCTAGACCAATAAAGGCTTGGTTCAAAGTCTTTTTACCAACGGCAAGTTTACCCACATCGCCACTAGAAAAGATATATTTATAGCCACCAAAAATCACATAGCCAAGCGCAAGATAAGTAGCAATTATAGAGAGATCTGTAGCAATATTGGCCACAATTTGCCAGATAGTCCCAGTAGTGAGCTCTTCATCATTTGAAGGGGTTAAATTGACATCACAGTCCCAAGAAGGCATGCCTAGAACAGTACGGCATTCGGCAAATACAGGGGTGACGGAGAATAAAGATAAGCTTAATATTGCAATAGATAGAATTAGTTTCTTTAACATATTTTCATAATAACACAGTTTATCGAAAAGTCCAAGCAAAAATAGCCTATTTTACTCTTGACAAAAATGCTTATGCGTGCTATAATAAAAGTACGCCTTATAAGGGAGGCGATTTTTCCTATGATAACGAAAAAACCTTTGAAAATTAGGTTGGTAAACGCCATTTTTGGGTGTCTTTTTGGTATTTTAGGACTTATTTTGCCAATTTTTGCAAGTAGCAATGCGGCATACGCTGTCCCTGATAATACAGATACGGCCGTTGAAGAAACTACCGTAGAAAAAACAACCACTGAAGAGGAAGAACCAAAGGTAGAAACCAAGACTTGTGATGACAGCTTGGGCTCTCTGGGTTGGCTTGTCTGTCCAACCACTGGTAAAATTTCTGAGGCAGTGGACTGGCTCTATGCTAAAAACAAAGATCTATTAGAGGTGAATCCAGTTGTAGCAAGCGAGGAATCGCCGATTTACCAGATTTGGAAATACTGTTTGGGCGTGGCGAACATCGCGTTCATTATCTTCCTATTAGTAGCAGTATATTCACAGATAACAGGGGTGGGGATCTCGAATTATGGCATAAAGAAGGTATTGCCAAAACTAATTGTAGCCGCAATTATGGTGAACCTAAGCTTTTTGATTTGTTCGCTAGCGGTGGACGCATCCAATATTATTGGTAATGGCGCGCGCGGTATATTTACAGCGGTAGAGGAATCTACGGTGCCGGATATGCTGTCGGTGGAGCATTATTCTGATGTGGAAACCAGCGTGGCAATGACGAAACTTTATACATCGCTATCTGATGGCACAACACTGGCGGTGGGTGCCGGTACGGTGGCATTTGAAGGTGGTGAAATTTGGATGTTGATCCCAGCAGCACTAGCTGCCCTCGTAGCTGTGGTTGCTGGTCTTATTACGATTGCACTTCGTCAGGTGGTGGTAACGCTACTTATTATGATTGCACCGCTTGCGATCGTGGCGTATATTTTGCCGAATACAGAAAGCCTGTTTAGAAAATGGAAAGATTTGCTAGTGAAAATGTTGGTATTTTACCCAATGTATTCATTACTGTTTGGCGCATCTAGCTTGGCTGGTTGGGCGATTATTGCAAGCTCAAGCGACGGCTTTGGTATGATTTTGGGTACAATCGTAAAGATTTTGCCACTATTCTTCTCTTGGTCTCTCATGAAAATGTCTGGTACGTTCCTTGGTACGGTCAACGCCAAGATTACTGGGCTCTTTGCAGCGCCACTTGCTACAAACAGAGCTTGGGCAGAATCACACAAGGCGCAAACGCTTGCGAATACTATGGCAAATGGCATAACTCCATCTGCAAGGCTAAGGCAGTATTTGGAAAGCAGACGTATGCTAAGAGAGACAGATACGAAGAATGCGCTAGATATTGTTAGCGGCAGGGCAAATATATATACACAACGTAAGATTGCGGATAGTGAAATTGGCGATACGAAGAGTCGTTCGTCTCGTACTTCTAGATATTCACGCAATGCGAAAGCTGCACGTAACTACTCGTTGATGTCTCAGAATGCGTCTTCGCATACCGATCACGTGCTTGATCATTATAGTGAATACTTTACGAATGATGCAAGAGATGCCGCGCTAGGTGAGCAGTCGGTAAATGCCTGGCTTGATTACGGCCGTGCCGCCTACCAGAAAGAAATGGACGAAGAGGATGATATTAACTTCTTGGTTGACCAATATCTCTATGCGGATGAGCGCGATGAGAACAACAATCCTTTGCGCCCAGAAACATTTAGACGTTATATCCAGTCTGTAGCTGGGCCAAATGGCGAACAACGTTTGAATGCCAAAGTCATTGCGCAAGCTGCAAGGGTAGAAAACAAACAACGTTCAGAATACTTTACCTGGTTGGCAAAGTATGGTCACAACGGCTTTAACAAACAAGAATTTCGTAGCTGGGCAGCTGGCTATAAGGTGAATGATGACGGCTGGGCAGTAGATAAAAACGGTAAACGTTTGAAGGCCTTGGATGCTAATGGTAACGTGCTGTTAGATGAAAAAGGCAAAGAAGTTAACCTTGAGTTGGTTCAAGGCGAAGCTCTCTTAAAGGCTCCAGAAAGATTGACACTTTATGATAAGAGAGACGAAAATGGTTTATACTTTGACTTCAAGGATCAAAACGGTAAGATTATCGCTAGACTTCACCGTGGTCTTGGTGCTGATGGCAAAAACCATGATGACGCGGCGTTTATGAAAGAAGTACTTTCAAACTATGACATTCCAATCGCCGATCCAATTAATAATTTATATTCTATTCTTGCCGGCGTAAAACCAGGTTCTATCCCTACTCCTGCTCCAAATGATATTGGCTTGTCTAGATACAGTACGACCATTGGTCGCGCCATGAAAGATTATAAGGGCAATGCAGCTTGGGCTGGTTCAATGTTCAACTCGGGTATTGGCAACCGTCAGATTACAAGCTCAACAGGCCATGCACTTTGGGTGCTCGATAGTATCGTAAAAACTTTGAAGCCAGGTTCGTTTAACACACAAAACCCAGCATCAGTTGAATATCTAACAGACGTGTTGAACCCAAAGAACTGGGATAGGATTTTCCCTGAAGAAGAGCTTAAGAACGACAAAAATATTAATAATAAGATATTTGCCGCCGGTGAGAATTGGGTATACAATGAACGTGGTAAACTAGTATACGATGACGACGGCGAGATTAAATATGAGCCTGTAAAGGACAGAGAACCAACTTACGAAGAGCGTATGAACACTGTCAAACGCAAACTCTTGTTCCCAGCAATGAAAAAAGTGTTGCCAGCATTTGATAGGCTCAGGACCAGTAATACCGCGGATAATCAGAAGCCTGGTACCGCCGATAGACAGTATGAGTTCTTGGAGATGGTTAAGAGAGAGTGGATAAACAATCCAGATATCGCCTTTGACCCGTTGCTTGTGGATCAAGATCTCCAGACCGCTTCAAAGGAATTCCGCCAGCAAAAGCACGACAAAAATGGCCGACTTATATATGTGGACGATCGTGGTGGGCACAATCGCTCTAATGAGCGCAGGGGCAACTTACTAAGCGAATTGGAAGACGCTTATGATAGGAGTAGTACTCCAGAAGAGTTGAAGCATAGGATATTTGAGATATTAAATGGCGACGATAGATACGCAAGGGCATTGCAACGCTTTGAAGACCAATGCAACGAGTTTCCAAACGCAGATCTGCCTGAAATTAAAGGATGGTTTGAAGATCTAGATATTCTTGTAAGATAAAAAGCCGCCGGCTCTAACCCCGACGGTTTTTTCTTGTCCAAAGGGGTGCCTTTTGACAAAACAGGGCTTTTTTGTTATAATATATGTAAATTAGAAACATGTGGGCAGTTTGGAACCTTGAGAGAAAGAAGGTGATAATAATGAAGCGCAAAGATATTTATAGGAGGTGGACTAATGAAGGAAAAATATCTTGATTTATCTGTTCTTGAAGAGCTCGTTTTTTATGGTTATACCGACGAAGACGAAAATGTAACAACGTATTTTGACCCATTCGACGCCGGTCTAAAAATCGCATACAAAAAAGACCTAAGCGTAGAAGGAGAAGACAATAGCGTGTTCAAAGTTTGGTTAGGAGAGAAGCTGGTTTTTATTAGCCATCCGTATCACGAAAACGAACGCGACTATTACTATCCTGGCATATGGGAACAATTTGCAGGAAACTTGCTGGAGTATGAAAACTACAGAAGTGAACACATACTCGCTCCCGATGCACCCGCTCCTGTGTTTGATCATTCGCTGATGCGCTTAGCCAAGTTGCAGGCAGAGGCAAACAATCGTTTTATCAACGAGTATACAGAAAGGTGTATCGGAATTGCCGTCGGAATTGCTGCACTCAAAGGCGAATACACAGAAAGCAATATATATTGCTCTCGCGAAAACGTCTTTCGTCTTGGTGAAAAAGGCAAAGCCTCTTTTAGTTACGCAAAAAGCGTCAAGTACCAAGATTTTGTAGTCGTCACCTACAATTGTGAAACCGTCTTTCTTCGCTACATCAACGAACGTGGCAAAATCAACCCGATTGGCGATAACGGGTATTATGTCCCAGGAGCCTGGGAAGACTTATTCGACAAATGGTAGAAAAGAGGTGAAAACATGAGTAAGCGTATGTATGACAAGTTAAATGAACTAATTGAATATGGCTATACCCTCAAAGACCAAAACCTCAGGTGTTATTTCGACCCTTTTGGAACTGGTTTAATGGTTTTAAAAGGTGATGAAAATATAGCACTTTGGCTCGGGGGAATGAAAGTCTTCGAAGACGAAAAAGAGTCGGATCGCCCTAGCTGTTATGAACCCGGCATATGGGAACCATTCGTTGACAATTTATTGGAGCACGAAGAAGACAATTGCCGTTGGCCTGGTGCAGGAGCTCGTGACAACAAGACGTTAGAGCAGCTTTGCAGATTGCAGGCAGAAGCGAACCGCCGTCGTATGGAACAAATAACCGAGCAGATTATCAAATTGGCAACACGTTGTGGCACCAGAAATGGAGATTGGTTCTACTTCGATTATTGGTACGAGTACAAAAAGACTTATGAGGATGGCCCTTGGTACAAATTGAAATTATGTTATAGCGGCAGTCAACAGTTTTCAAACTCTGTCTTGGCACAATGGGAGGACGAAAGTGGCTCAAGCAATATTGTTTTCCACCGCGTTTTCAATGAAAAGTTTAAAATAAACTTTGACTTTGCTAATGGCGTATGCCAGGAGAGAGGACCTTGGGAAGCAACCCTCAATGAATTGTATTATCAACTTTCTAAAAAATGACAAAAGCCGCTGGGTGTAAACTCGGCGGTTTTTTCTTGTCCAATTCTTTTTTTAAGATAATTCTTATGTTATAATGTATATGTATGGCGCAATATAAAGTGCCTCAAGACGTTGAGGCGGACGACAAATTAATCGGGCCGTTTAGTTTTCGGCAGTTCGTATATCTTTTGATTGCCGGTGGTTGTGTTGCGCTAGCGGTGGGGCTTTTCCAAATTTTCCCACTACTAGTAATCATACCAATTCCGGTGGCATTATTCTTTTTGGTCTTGGCGCTACCACTTAAAAAAGACCAACCGATGGAAACATATTTAGCTGCGCTAGTTTCTTATTACCTAAAGCCGCGCAAGCGCTTGTGGGTACCAGGGCAGAGGGAATCTACAATTTTGATTACGGCGCCAAAAATTACAGAAGAGTCCAAAAAACGCGACTTGTCTGAGGAGGAAGCAACGCATAGATTGTCTTTCCTTGCGGATATCGTAGATTCAGAAGGACAGGCAATTAAAAGTATAAATAATAACATGCGGGACGATTTGGCTGCCGAGGCTAATGCTATCGATGATATGTTTGATAATTATCATTCCGAAATTATAGACCGGGCGGTAAATCAAGATACTAAAGATCGACATCGTGAAGCAATTGAAGAGATGCGCGAAGCGATTGAAAGAAATACTAATATCGAGACAATGGGTGCTACAGTGGTAAAAAAGAGCGAAACGGCAGAAGAGCCGAAACCGCTTGTGGAAAAGCCTGTGGAAAAGGAAGAAAAACCGGTGGCAACTCCACCAAAACCTAGTATAATGGAATTAGCTAATAATTCTGATTTTTCAGTTGCGACTATCGCGAAGGAAGCTAACCGTATAAATAGAAAGGATGAGGGCGAAGTTTTTATATCGCTACACTAAGTTATGAATCCACAACAGAATCCCCAAATGATGTTTCCTGGTCAACCGGCGCAACCAGCGCCAGTAGCTCCTGCAGTGCCGGCAACACAAACGGCACCACAAATGGCGCCAACCCAGAGTCAAAATCCGAATGCGGCTTTGCTTGGGTCGGCAGCAATGACAGCAAATCAAGTGGCGCCAGTTTCGCCAAACAAGGATGTGCCAACTTCTACACAATCTACGCTGCTTATTTCTGAGCTACGCGATAATGTTGTGATTATGAAAGATGGTTCTTTCCGTGCGGTAGTGGCTTGTAAATCAATTAACTTTGATTTGATGTCCGATGCAGAACGTGAAGCGGTAGAATTTTCGTATCAACAATTTTTGAACTCACTAAAGTTTACTACGCAGATTTTGGTAAGAAGCCAACGCGTAGACATTGGCCCATATATCGAAAAATTGTCTGAGATTCGTCGCAATAACGATAACATGCTGCTTAGCGTCTTGATGGATGACTACATTAACTTTATCGATATTCTGTCGCAAGAAGCAAACATCATGGATAAATCATTCTTTATTGTAATCCCATATTATACATCGGTGGATGCAGAAAAAGTGTTGAACCAGACCAAGAATTTGTTCAAGACATTTGGTAAAGCCAAGGGTCCAGAAGTAACCAGAATTGATCGCGCTACTTACGACAAAGCCATGGAAGAATTAAACAACCGCGTAAACTCGGTAGTGGATGGTTTGTTTAGAATTGGCGTACACGCAGTGAGACTAAAAACAAGGGAACTCGCAGAGCTTTATTATAACTTCAACAATCCAGATACGGCAGTAAGGGAACCTTTGGTAGATTTTTCGAAACTTGCAACTATGTATGTGAAGAAGGGAGAAAAGGAAAATGGCTAAAAAGAGGCAGCTAACTCCAGCGGAAATTGCGGCACAAGCCGAAGCAATGGAAGCGGCAGAAATCCAACATGCATTTGAGCAGGGTACTAATACGCTTCGTGATTTGATTTCGCCGGCGTCAATTGAAATTCATTCGGACTATTTCCGTCTTGGCACTAAGTATGGACGTACGCTTTATGTGTATGGTTACCCACGCTCGCTTTATACGGGTTGGATTTCGCCAATCATTAATATGGATGAAGTAATCGATGTATCGATGTATATTTACCCAGTAGAGTCGGCAGTGGTGATGAAAAATTTGCGTACCAAAGTGACGCAACTTGAAGCTTCGATGAACCTAAATGCCGAAAAAGGTAAGGTACGTGATCCAGAGCTAGAGGCAGCGATCAACGATGCCGAGGAACTTCGCGACAAACTTCAGGTAGGTATGGAGAGATTTTTCCGCTTTGGACTTTATATTACTTTGTGGGCTGATTCTTTGGATGAACTAAAATTTGTTCAACAAAAGATTGAAACAATTTTTGGCCAACAAATGATTTTCTCTAAGGTTGCCGCTTCGCAACAAGAGCAGGGTCTAAATTCGGTGACGCCACAATGTTCTGATCAACTACAAATTCGCCGCAACATGAACACTGGCGCGATTTCGACATCGTTCCCATTTACCTCGGCAGACCTTACCCAAGACAAAGGGATTTTGTATGGCATCAACATGCACAACAATGGTCTAGTAATCTTTGACAGATTCTCGCTAGAAAACGCCAATATGGTGGTGTTTGCAAAGTCTGGTGCAGGTAAATCTTTTGCGGTAAAACTTGAGGCGCTTCGTTCAATGATGGTGGGTAGTGAAATTATTATTATCGACCCAGAGAACGAGTATCAAAAATTATGCGACGCAGTGGGCGGTGCTTATATTCGTTTGTCTCTAAACTCGGATGTTCGGATTAACCCATTCGACTTGCCAAAAGTAGTAGACAACGAAGACGCCAACGATGCTTTGCGTGCAAATTTGGTCACGCTCCACGGTCTATTTAGATTGATGCTTGGTGGTAATCAAATGTCGGCGAGCGGGCAAGTAGTGCCGGCACTCTCTGCTGCCGAAGAAGCAGACCTAGACCAAGCTCTTATTGATACTTATGCTAGAGCCGGGATTACATCAGATCCACTAACGCACCAATCTACGCCGCCAACGATTTTGAATTTGTATGATACTTTGCTACATATGGGTGGCAATGGCCCATCTTTGGCGCAAAGGCTACGTAAGTACACTACTGGTACTTTTGCAGGCATTTTCTCGCAACAAAGTAACGTAGATATTAATAACCAAATGGTGGTGTTTAATATTCGTGATCTAGAGGATGAGCTTCGCCCAGTAGCAATGTACATCGTGCTTTCGCACATTTGGAACATTGTAAGGGCAAAGCAAAAGAAACGTCTTTTGATCGTGGATGAGGCATGGCAGTTGATGCAATATGAAGATTCCGCAAACTTTATGTTCTCGCTAGCTAAGCGTGCACGTAAGTATTACCTTGGTCTTACAACGATTACGCAGGACGTAGAAGACTTTATGGGTTCCAAGATGGGTCGTGCGATTGTAGCAAACTCATCAATGCAATTACTTTTGAAACAATCTACTTCGGCAGTAGACGTGCTTTCCGACGTGTTCAAACTAACCGAAGAGGAAAAAGCTCGTCTTGCAAACTTCCCAGTGGGTGAAGGCTTGTTCTTTGCAGGGCCAAACCACGTACATATTCGTGTTATTGCATCTGAAACAGAAGAAGGATTAATTACGACTAACCCGAATAAGACATAGAAATAAACGGTAAAATATTATATAATATATATATGGTGAAGAGAGATTTCTTCAAAAAGGTGAGAATAGCGGGGATGACTATTTTGTTTGCTGTTTTTATGACAGTTGCACCGATAAATAGCGTCTACGCGGCATCGCAAGTGGAATGTGAAAATGGACGCCCTGTGGGCAGCACCATGGACAAATTCGCCGAAAGCGGGATCTTGTTTTATAACCCGTGCGACAACCAATATGTTTGTTCGCCAGGTGCATATTTGGATGGTCCGGTAGCAATTAGCGGCAGCACGGTAGAAGAAAAAATCTGGGCTGGGCTTACAGGCTTTTTGACGCCAGAACAGGCGGCGGGTGTGATGGGGAATATGGAACATGAGTCACACTTTAATCCTGCTCAGCATGAAGTATCAATGATGAATAAATACCAACCAGGCTTTGCCCTTGATGAAAATTCAGATGTTTCATATGGCCTTGGGCTAATTCAATGGTCCTTTGGCCGCAGGATCGGGATGTATAATTATGTAAAATCTTCGGACGAGTCTTTGGTAAACTTCTTTAATGATTATCAAAAGTATAGTCCAACTTACTCAAACGGCGACCAGTTCGTTGCAGCGGCTGGGGAAGAAGCGTTTGACAAACTTGTTTCTCTAGAATTGCAGTATCTAAAAGACGAATTAAATAATAACTCCAGCTATAGCGGTATATTACAAACAACCACAGTATATGATGCTACTAAGTTCTTCCTAGAGAATGTAGAAAAACCAGAAAACCCGACTATTGATAAGCACATGGACCGCGTAACTTCTGCAGAAAATTTCTATAATAAATATTCTGGAAGCATAAGTGGCGGTAGTTGCTCGACCAATCTACAAAGTTTGGCGGATTATGTAGTCGCCTACGCCTGGCCAACTTATATGAAATCAGAAGGACGCAACTTTACGGAGCGGATGCCAATGTACGCAGAAGCTGTTTCTAGAAGAGTTAAAGAAGATAAATATGTAGGCGGTACGGTAGATGGTGTGGCCGGGATTGACTGTGGTGGTTTTGTCACTACAGTGATGCAGGAAAGTGGATTTGATCCAGAGTATAATGGCTGTAGAAGCAACACTGGCCCGCAGGAATACTGGCTAAGAGAAGGCGGCGGCTCGGCAAATTGGGAATGGTTAAATTCGGATGGTCACAATATGAACGCTGCTGACTTGCAATTAGGCGACGTGGCCTTTACTGGCGAATACACTGGCAGCTGTTCTGCTGGCGGTGAACACACCTTTATGTTCATCGGCGATGGGCTTGGTTTTGAAACTAATGTTGCTTCGGCCTCATATTCTGGCAGCAGCAATACATCTGGACGCGCACCAATGTCTGGTAGGGAAAGCGTGAGTGGCGCACGCTGGTATAGAAAGGTAAGATAATGCAAAACGAGAATTACGATAAGAAAAAGATAACAACATTGGTCATTACCGCTGCGGTCGTAATTCTTGCAATTATTGTTATTGCTCTAATTAATATTATTCCGAAACTTGGGAAGGTCGAAGTATATGTGGGTTATGCGCCATTTGTTGCAAACGTTACGCTTGATGGTAAGGCAATAAAGAATAATGAAAAAACGTACCTAGAACCAGGTGAGTATGAGCTAAGTGTGAGCTACGAGGGTTTTAGCTCCATAGAAGAAATCGTAGTAGTAGACAAAGAAACCACAGCGCTTTATGGAAACATTACGGCACAAACTGAAGCAGCGAAGAAAATCGCGAATGAGCATTTAAATGATTATGCGGTAGTAGAAGGTTATGCCAGCGCAGAACTCCAAAAACAAGGCATGGCTATGGAAAAAGAGTGGCCAATTATTACAAAGTTGCCAATTTCTAACTCGCTTTATAAAATTGGATACGTAACAGAAAATAATGAAATTAAATTAACGGTAAACACTAGTTTGGCTTATGTAGATGTTGCAGTAGACAAGCTTAAAAATGCCGCATCTGGTGTAGACACGCTCGCAAAATACAGTATTGAGTTTAGCGGTTTTTCGAATACACTAAATGGTAAATTTGTAGAGAACGATAAAACTGATCCAGCAGAATATATCAAGACTGGGTTTAGCGGGGTCTCTAGTTTTAGCTTGATTAATAGTGGCCAGAATAATGAATATTATTTAGCGAGGGTTTCTACTGGGTCTGAAAACACTTATTCCTTAGTGCATTATGTAGTGGTTTTGAAAAAAGAAGACGAAAAATGGAAATTGGTTTCTTCTAAAATAGAGCCAATTGCTACCGTGTACAACACAACGGATGTGCCGGTGAATGTTCTAGATATAGCAAACAGTTTGTAATTAGCACTCTTGCTTTTTGAGTGCCAGAGGGGTATAATAATTGATATGGCAAAACGTGATTATTATGAAGTGCTAGGCGTTTCCAAAAACGCATCTGATGATGAAATTAAGAAAGCTTATCGAAAGTTGGCGGTAAAATATCATCCAGACAAAAATCCTGGCGATAAAGAAGCCGAAGCTAGGTTCAAAGAGATTAACGAAGCGCATGACGTGCTTTCTGATAAACAAAAACGTGCACGCTATGACCAGTTTGGTCATGCTGGCGTGGGCGGGAATGGTTTTGGCGGCGGCGCAGGTAATCCGTTTGGACAAGGTGGCGCGTTTAACTTTAACGGACAAACCTTTAACTTTGATTTTGGTGGCGGTGGGCTAGATGATATTCTTGGCAACCTTTTTGGTTTTGGTGGACCACGCAGACCTCGTAGAGGAGCAGATTACCAAACCAGCGTAACGTTAACTTTTGAAGAAGCAATTTTTGGTACAACAAAATCGGTAGATATTGATGGTAAAAGCACTAAGATCAAAATTCCAGCTGGAATTGATGACGGTATGAGCATCCGCTTGCACGGCAAGGGCGGTCCGGCACCGGAAGGCAGCACGGAGCGCGGAGATTTGTATGTACGTGTACGTGTAAAGCCACACAAACACTTAACTCGTGAAGGTGCAATTATCCTATCCGAGGAAAAAATCGATATGGTGGATGCAGCTCTTGGTTGCGAGATTGAAGTAGAAACAGTAGACGGAACGGTAACAATGAAAGTGCCAGCTGGCACACAAAGTGGAACGCCGTTTAAACTATCTGGCCATGGTGTGCCGCTACGCGCAGATGGCGATAGAGGACCACATATTGTAACGATTATTGTAGAGACGCCAAAGAATCTTTCTAAAAAGCAAAAAGAATTACTAGAAGAATTCAAGAGTAACAAAAAACGTGGATTTTGGGGATAAAAAAATTGCAGCTACCTAAGCTGCAATTCTCATCTCTACTAGTCCAGTAGAAGTGTTTCTTACTACCAAGTCTACGCCATTTGAAGCGCGCTCAATTCGGTGGGTGACCCAACCGGCCGAATTGCGAACTACTAATGTGTTTGATACCAGGCTGCCTTCAATGTGAGAACTGGAACCATCCGGCGAGCGATAGATCATTCCATTTCTCAAAAGCATTTCTTCTAAATACCCCACAAATTTCCTCCGTTTAATTTCCTCTAGTGTACGCCCTTTAAAAATGAAATGCAAGCATATTCGTTATTTTTGTGGTATAATAGAAGTGGAAATTTATAATTTGATGTTATTTGTTACCCCGCTAGTATAGAGAAAAATACTAGCAAAAACAATTAGAAAGGGAAATATGGAGATAATAATCCCAATTATTGCCGCGGTGGCAGGTCTTACTGTTGGTGCAGGCGGAATTTTTGCCTACAACAAGAAAAAAGAGAACGGCGGCAAAAACAAGGCTGATGACTTGGTGCGTAAAGCAAAGCACGAAGCATCGGAAATTGTTTTAAATGCCAAAAAAGAAGCAGCTTCGATTACCGAAAAGAATCAAGCTGAAGAAAACGAACGCCGCAAGGAATGGAAGAAAACCGAAAACCGTCTTGCTGAGCGTGAAACTACACTCGATGCTAAGCTAGATCAACTCGAGAAAAAGTCCGAGAAGCTTACCAAAGAAGAAAAGGAAATCGACGAGCTCAAAAACGAGATTCGTGACATCCGCGAAAAGCAACACGAGAAGCTTGAAAAGATCGCAGGGCTTTCTAAAGCTGATGCTCGCGACAAGCTTATGAAGATGACCGAGAACGATATCAAACAGGATCTCGTTGGTCTTATTACTAAAGAGCAAAAAGAAATCAAAAACGATATCGACGAAACTGCACAAGCAATCCTTGTGACTGCTATGGAACGTATGAGTTCTGAGGTTACTGCAGATCGTACCATTACTGCACTTAAACTTCCTGATGATGATATGAAAGGTCGTATCATTGGTAAGGAAGGCCGCAACATTCAGTCGTTGCAACGCGCAACTGGCGTAGATATTATGGTTGATGATACTCCTGGTATGGTAGTACTTTCATCCTTTGATCCAATTCGCCGCCAAGTTGCTAGATACGCCCTTGAGCGCTTGATGAAAGACGGCCGTATCAACCCAACTTCTATCGAAGAAGCTGTAGCAAAAGCTGAACGCGAAATCGAAAAAGAAGTAGTGCGTGCTGGTGAAGACGCCGCTCGTGAAGTTGGCGTAGTTGGTATTCCACGCGAAATGCTCCATCTATTAGGTGAGCTTAAGTTCCGTACTTCTTACGGGCAAAACGTGCTCCTACACTCTATCGAAGCTGCACACATGGCTGGTATGATTGCTGAAGAAATTGGTGCAGACAAGCGTGTAACCAAAATGGCAACTCTTCTTCACGATGTGGGCAAAGCCGTAACTCACAAGATTGAAGGTAAACACGCAGAAATTGGTGCAGAGCTTGCAAAGAAATACGGTCTTCCAGAAGAAGTTGTCCATGCAATTGCTGCTCATCACGACGATATTGAGCCAACTTCTACTGAAGCTATTATCGTAAAAATTGTAGATGCAGTATCTGCTGCTCGTCCAGGTGCTCGCAACATTTCTGCTGAGAACTTTGCAGAACGTATGAAAGATCTCGAAAATATTGCAACGAGCTTCCCAGGCATCGACAAGGCCTATGCAATTTCTGCTGGTCGTGAGATTCGCGTAATTGTAGAACCAAAGCAAATTGATGATTTATCTGCACTAAAGCTTGCACGCGATATTGCAAACAAGATCGAAGCAACTATGAGTTATCCTGGCGTGATCAAGGTAAACGTGATTCGCGAAACCCGCGCCGTAGAATATGCAAAATAGATAATCTATGCTATAATAAATACGAGGCCAAGCGCCTCGTATTTTTTACAATTAGAGTATCGTGAAGGGAGGGATAATTGTGAAAGCACCAAAATCTATTAAATGTGAGGTAAACGAGGAACTGATAAGTGGTTATGAGTACGATTCGCGCCCTTTAATAATGGCGCTTCTAAAAGCAATAAACGATGATTTTCGTGTTCAAATGGAAGAGTACTTTGACTGTAAAGATGGTAAGTTAGGCGAGCCGTATTTAAAACTGGATGCATACAATATTGATGTTCAGGGTGAGAATATGGATAAAATCGAAGAAGAGAGATGCCTTTATCTTTGCTATTGCCATTGTTTGCTTCCGAAGGGAACTGGAAAGATTGTTCCTGTAGAGTGTTGCCTCAAAATAAAGCTGTTTGTTTATAAAAATCAGGACAAAGCATATATATCTATAAAAGAAACATTCTACGAATTGAAAAACAGGATCGACAGTTTTATGCCACTTGAAGACAGAATGGGCAAGAAGAGCAATTAGCGATACTACTAGGAAATCCCTCGCCGGATTTGGCGGGGGATTTTTTGTTATAATAGAGATATGATTTCTAGCTTTAAGGAGTTAAAGACGGCTTTGGCCGGATTAGCGGAGGACGAGTACCGCGAGTTCGTGATGAAGATTTGCCCGAGCGAAAGACCATTTCTGGGTGTAAGGGTGCCGCTGATTCGTGATGTGTGTAAGAAAGTGTCAAAAGAAAAAATCCCGGAGATTCTCGCGGTGGAGCCGGTGGGGTATGAAGAAGTTTTGGCGCGTGGTTTTTTGATTGCGAGACTTAGTTATGATGAAATGCTTAAATGGTTTGATTCGCAGGTGGATGCGATTGATGATTGGAGTACGTGCGATACGTTTTGTTCGGCGATTTCTAAAATAATAAAGAAACATCGTACGGAGTTTTTTGAAGCGAAAATTGATGAACTGCTTGATGACAAACGTGAGTTTGCAGTGAGAGTAGGTTTGGTATTATTGAAGGCCTGTTATGTAGAGCCGGATTATTTGCACGTAATTTTCGACCGCATAGAAAAATTAGGTGCGCGTAAAGAATACTATATTCGGATGGGGATTGCGTGGCTTTTATGTGATTGTTTTATTAAATACCCAACTGCGACAACTGGCTATTTAGTCTCGTGCAAATTGCCGGACTGGACGTACAACAAAGCGTTGTCCAAAATCTGCGACTCCTACCGCGTGGACGACGAAACCAAAGCCTTGGTTCGCAAAATGCGAAGATAAGTTATAATTAAAAAAAGGAGAAATATGGATCAGTATGTAAAAATGAGTATCGATGGACGTAAATCCGCGATTACCGGTAGTTTTAAATTGGATGATAAGGCGCAGAAAAAAGTAGATGATTTGTTTTCTGAAATAGAAAAACTTGGCGCGGAGTGTAAAGACGCCGGGGAATTTGAGACGAAATTCCAGGCTAGCCCATTAAACCAAAAATATATGGATTTGTTTACGGAAATTGCAACTGGGTCGGCCAGCAAGCAAGCAGCGGCTGGTGTGGCGGCAAGTATGGCTACCGGTGCGATTGAAGGTGTAGCCAGAAACGCGTTGGGGAAGGTAGTCCCAACTCGTGCGGCTGTGCATCAAAAAGCCTACGATGCAGCGCGTGATATTCCGGGCGTGGGCGAGGCGATTGATATTTCCGAGAAGGCTAGCTATGCCAAGCATCTAGCCGGACTATTTAAGAAGAAAAAGGACTAGATTTAAGCCTTTTTCTTCTTGGTTTTTGGTTTTTTGGTGGCAAGTTTAATAATGGCAATGATGGCGACCAGGCCCCAAATGATTTGGAGGGTGAAAGAAAACCAGGCATTCTTTGGAAAGAGACCGATGGCCATAAGTGTACCAGCGGCGAGATTTAGAAATTGGTAAAAGTAGCCGTTTTTGATTTTGCCGAGTGAAAGTAAAATGTAGGCGACGAGCACGAGAACCATGCCAATCCAACCGATGATGTCGAAAATATCCATAAGGATATTATAGCAAAAAAATTACGCACTAAAAAACAAGAGAGTGGTTTTGGCACCTATTAAAATAGTTTTTGGTATAAGCCTTTGAAACCTTCTTTATCAAGAAATTTGACATAGCCTTCGTCTCTAAGCTGCTGAAGAGTTTCTCTAATTTTTGCATCAATGTTATGGTTGTCTGGGTGTTTTTCTTCAAGTGCAGGTATGTATTCATATAAGTCACTTGCTGAAAAAACTGTTTCAGGCACGGAATCAATTAAGGACAAAATTTCAAGTTTCCAATTCTTGTTTTTTAAATTTGCATTTTTGAACCCTGACGCTTTTTCTAATTTATAGTTAATGATTTTGTCGTCAACTTCTTTATTATTTTTAATGTAGGATATTTTACCAAAAGATGGGATCATGTTTAATGATATTTTGCACCCCTGCCATCCGTGGCGTTTTGCAGTTTTGCTTAATTCTTTTCTTGGTTCTATCATTTCATCATAAAAGAAAAATTTCGGTATAAAGGTTAATCTATTAACCGTAAAATTATTATGTTCTAGTAAAATCCAATGCGAAGATTTGTCACTGTTGATTTTTTCTAAAGTCGCTTTGTAGCTAGCGCCATTCATTTTGCCTTTCGGGAACTTACCATTAATTGTTTTTAATTCAAAATCTTCATTACATTTTTTACAATAGTAGTCAGTGCATTTGTTGTTAGCTGTGTATTGGGCCAGCTTTGAATTGCAAAAAGGACATTTAAAATTCTCTAATAGCCATGCCTCTGTTATGACCCTTGCTTTTTGAGATTTGTTTTTATAATTACCCGGAATGTCGGTATTCATTACATAATTCATATATCAACTCCAATGTTATTATATCATGTGGCATTACGGTAAGCGAGGGAATAGCTAATTTGGTGGGATGGGGTATAATAGTAGTATGAAAATAGAATATCTTGGACATGCATGTTTTAGAATTGATGGGAGCTTGGTGATAGATCCGTATAAGGATGGGTCGGTGCCGGGCCTTATGCCACTTCGTACACAAGGCGTGAAAGTAATTTGTTCGCACGAGCATGCGGACCATAGTGGGCGCGAGTGCGTGGAAATGATTCCGGGCGAGTGTGATTTGGATATACGTGAGATTCCGAGCTGGCATGATGACCAGCAGGGTGCACTTCGTGGGCCAAACACAATTTTTGTGGTTACAAACCAGGCAGGGGAGAAACTGGTACATCTTGGCGATTTGGGACATTTCCCAAACGAGGAACAACTTGCGGCAATTTCCGATGCGGATTATTTGCTAATTCCAGTGGGCGGATATTATACGATTAATGCGAACACCGCGGCGGAGATTTGCAAAACATGCGGGCCGAAGTGCGTGATACCAATGCATTACAGAACGGATACTTCTGGCTATCCAGTGCTTGATACGGTGGATGAGTTTTTGAAGTTGGCAGAGGGGTTGCCGGTAAAGGTGATGGAAAAATTATAATATCCAAAGAATAAGACAACTAAAACCATACATTACGAGCATTAATAATAATGTAATTGGTAATAGTTTGATAATTGCGACTGGCAAAGCTATCATGGCGGCAACGATATTGATGCCGGCATTAGAATTGTTGCAAGTCTGTGGTTTGGCACAGATTTCTGCTTCTTGAATGTTTTCAAATGCTACCGCATTTATTCCGCCATATTTTTTCATACCTATCTCGCTCTAATACATACATTATATCATTGTGGTTTTTTTGAAAAAAGCATTAGGAATAAAAAGTTGTTGACTTTTATTTACAACAGCGTTATACTTGTTGTATAAGTAATACAACAAGGAGAAATATGACTTTTAGTGAATTCTTTAAATTACGAAGGAGAGAGTTTGGCACAGTTCGTCAGTTTGCAAAAAAGAATGGTTTTGACGCGGCTTATATATCACGTCTTGAAAATGGCATAACTCTCCCGCCGAAAGATCAGGATAAACTTGCGAAGATTGGGCTTGCTCTTGGTCTAAAAAGAGGAACTGATGAGTGGCAAGAGTTTTTGGATCTAGCGGCAATTGCGAAGTGTGAATTACCATCTGACTTACACGATGATGAAAGAATTGCGTCTGTACTCCCTGCTTTTTATAGGACGCTCAGAAAGAAAGAGCTTGATGAAGATGAGGTGCAAGAATTATTAGATCTTATTAAAAAATCTGGGGAGGAGGACTAGTAATATATGACTTATTTAGGTGAGGGTGGGCAAATTCCTTACTTGAATAAACAGAAAATAATAAGTTGCGCGGAAGAAGTATTAGAAAAATATTATGGCGGTAGAGAATTCCCAATCGATGTGGAAGAAATCTGCGATGAGTTGGAAATAAGTATTTTGCCGATTCCTGGTTTGGCAAAAGCAAAACACATAGATGCTTTTATTTCGATGGATTTTACATCTATCTATGTTGATTCATATGAATATGAGAAAGATAGTAACAGGTATCGATTTAGTGTTGCGCATGAGCTTGGCCACTTTTTTCTACACAGAAAATATTATCCTAGAAACGTGAAAGAGATGGGAAAGTGGATAAAAATATCGCAAAACATACTAAACAACTATGCTGAATTTCAAGCAAACTATTTTGCTGGAAGTTTGTTAGTGCCAGAAGAAGAGCTAGTGAGAGTATTAGACTATGAGTTTGATGGTAGTTTTGTTCGTAATTATTGGAATGCTAGTTCAGTAGAGCTTGGCAAAATCCTCGCACTGGTAAGAAAACATTTTAAAGTGTCTGATGTTGTAATTGCAAGGAGAATGCGTGATGCATTCCCTGGAGTTGGGGAATAACATGGTAACAAAAACTAGCCGTGCAAAGACAAAAATGAAACTACAGTTGGTTTGGGAGAGAGGTAAACGCTGTGCAATATGTGGACGAAAGATTAAAGATTTGGATGACTTGACCATTGACCATATTATTCCTTTAGCTAAAGGCGGGAAGAATACAATAGAAAATTATCAGCTTGCTCACAAGAAATGCAATGAACTAAAGGGGCAATTCATGCCAGATGAGTTTGAGAAGATAATTAAATATAATAGGCGTCGAATAATAAGAATGCGAATTAAACGTGTGATTTTGTTTTGGTAAGTATTAGTTGTTTACTTTGAAGACAAAAATGCGGTATAATTAAGGGGCAATACATCAACATTAAGAA
This sequence comes from Candidatus Saccharimonadota bacterium, assembly GCA_017557865.1. Lineage (GTDB taxonomy): Bacteria > Patescibacteriota > Saccharimonadia > Saccharimonadales > Saccharimonadaceae > Nanosyncoccus. The sequence continues at coordinate 9,593 of JAFYXW010000013.1, read as the reverse complement.
TCTGTGCAATACACTTGCAGTGGAATCAAATCCAGAAACGGGGTCCTATTCGGCCCAGCTGAGGATTTGATTCTGATGTTGGTGTATTGCAAACCGATATGGGGCCCCGTTTTTTGTTTGGGGCAGATTTGCATAATAACAGCTAAATATGTATTGCAGAAGGAAGTTTCTGCAATGTCTCAAAGTTGGGATGAGCACACAAAAGAAGAATTAATTGAAGAAATAAAAAAATTGAAGAGACAGAAGAACTATGGTTTGGTTTGGGAAGAAAAAATAAAACCAGAAAAAGTTGTTGAAGAGTGCGAAAAAAAGTTGCCAGTTTTGAAAGAAGTTGAAGGCAAGGCTATTCTTAAGGGTGAAGGCGGGCCTACCAACATTATTATTGAGGGGGATAATTACCATGCCCTGGCTGTCCTTAATTATACTCATGCTGGGAAGATTGATGTAATATATATTGATCCGCCATACAATACTGGCAACAAGGATTTTATATATGACGATTGCTATGTCGATAAAGAAGATACATTTCGCCATTCTAAATGGCTTTCATTTATGGATAAACGTTTGAGACTTGCAAAAAATTTATTGTCGGATGATGGTGTAATATTTATTTCTATAAATGATATAGAGCAGGCTAATTTGAGATTATTGTGCAATCAAATATTTGGGGAAAATAATTTTATAGCCAATATAGTGAATAAAACGCCAAATCAAACTAACGATAAGAACAAAAAACAAGTACATGAGTATATTCTTGCTTATGGTTTAAATTTGGGAGACAAAAAGATTTTGAGCGGTAAGAGAATATCGCAATCGGCTAGGTGCACCACTGGTAAAGAGAATCAGACGCAGCCTGTGCTGCTATTTCCAGCTGGGCTTGAAGTTGAAGGCGTAGAGGATGGATCATATGATCATCCTAGGGGTACTGGAGGCAATGAGGACGTCAATCTGATTAGTGGTAAAATTGAAATAGTAAATGGTAAATTGTTGAATGACGTTGAGCTAAAAGCTCGATGGTCTTGCCCGAATGATATTAGAAAATATGTAGATAAAATAAAAAGTGGGTCAGATGCTCCAATATACAATAAATTTGGGAAAGAATTGAAAAGACTATTCTTAAGGGGAACTAGGTTCCAACCTATTCTCGAAAAAGTTGGGTATGACGATTTGGAAAGTGTTATTGAAATAACTGATAAAGGCTCATATGACTTAGAAAAATTAGGTATGGGAGGTTTTTTTGGGTACCCAAAAAGCGTACGACTAATAAAATATCTAATAAGTTTAGTCCCGTCGGGCGGAATTATATTAGATTTTTTTGCCGGGTCAGGAACGACTGGGCAAGCGGTAATGGAACTTAATAACGAAGATTGCGGACATAGACAATTTATACTTGTGACTAATAATGAGGCTAATGGAAAATCTGACGCCGGGGCCGAAGGGATTGCAGAAAAAGTGACATACCCGCGTATAAAGACCGTAATTACCGGTACTCGTTTGGATAGGAGCAAATATTCAGATGGGTTGGCTGCGAATTTAAGGTATTACAAAACAGATTTTGTTGAAAAGGGGAAGACTACAGATGATGACCGTGAAGCATTGGTGACGAGATGCACTGAAATGATTTGCATTCGTGAGGATGCATTTGATTTTGTAGCAAGTACACCAGAGTATAGATTTTATAAAAACAACAAAGTGTTTGTGCCGATAATTTTTGACCAGTTTGCGATTGCGGAGACTTGGGAAAAGGTTGAGGAGCTTAACACTGAGAAATTGCCGGTGCATTGCTACAACTTTAGCTATAATCGCCACGCCAATGAGGAAGAAATTCCGGAGGACACCGAGTTAGAATGGACGGCGTGCTCGATCCCGGAATCGGTCCTTGAAGTTTATAAAAAGATATTTAGGAAAAAGGAGGCCTAGATGGAGCTTAAAGATTTTCAGAATGAAGCGGTTCATAAATCCGTGAGCCATATTTATGAGCTTCTTGAAATTGCAAATGTTCGTGAGGCGAAAGGCGACGATAGCCCAGCCCATTTTGTGCTGCAGTCTTGTACTGGCTCTGGGAAAACTATTATGCTAGCAGAAATCCTGCGCGAATTAAAAGAACGCGATTTGTCGAAGCAATATGTGTATGTGTGGGCTGCGCCAAATAAGCTTCATACGCAGAGCCATAAAAAGCTTGCAGATGCTCTTGCTGATACCGAGTATAGATTAATTGATATTGAGTCGCTGGAGGCAGGAGCGCTACAAGAAAATACAATTATCTTTACAAACTGGGAAAAAGTTTTTAAGCGCGCGGCAAAAGATGATGAAGAGAAGGGCATTAAAAAAGGGGAGTTTAATAATGTGGCCGTGAGAAAAGGCGAAAACGGCAGAAACATCCAAGATATTTTGGATGCCACACGCGAAGTAGGCCTAAAAACCATTATCATTGTTGATGAAAGCCATCAAACTTTTTATGGTGAAAACTCACAAATGTTTGTTCGAGACATCATTAAACCTGCTTTGGTCATTGAGGCATCTGCAACCCCTAGGTACAATTCTTTAGAAGATATAGACAAGTATCGTCGGATTAAGGTTTCTACGGACGATGTAGTCGATAGTGGGTTGATTAAAAAACAAGTCCTGGTTAATAGCAATATTGATTCAATCGCCGATGAACTGGATCGTGATGCAATTACTGTCGCGGTGATGGCCGGGCTGAAGAAGCGTGATGAGCTTGCAAAAGAATACGAAAAGCTTGGGTTGAGCATAAATCCGTTGATGGCCATACAACTTCCAACTGAGAATAAGGAAGAGCTAAGTGAGCTAGATGCGAAAGTACGCGCTATTGTTGAGGAAATTTTGTCGAACGAAGGTTATGAATACTACAATAAGAATCTTGCAATTTGGCTTTCGGAAGAAAAAGAGAATCTTGACGATATAACTAACAATAATAATATGGTTGAGGTGCTTATATTTAAACAGGCTATTGCACTCGGTTGGGATTGCCCTAGGGCACAAGTTCTTGTGATGCTTCGTGAGATTAAAAATGAGGCTTTTCAGATCCAGACAGTAGGGCGTGTGCTTCGCATGCCGGAAGCAAAGCACTACGGAAATGAATTACTTGATAGCGCATATGTGTATACAAATAGCGGCCGTACTATTAAGATTGATCAAGACGATACCGACGCTAAGAATTTAATTAAGTACAAAAAATCTTTCTTAAGGCCAGGTGTTAGCATTGTTTTGCCTGAATCTATTTATGTTCATCGTGTCGATTATGGTGACCTGAAAGCGAATTTTAAACAAGTACTTGAAGGGGAGCTAGACTTAGCTTTTGGCGTGGGCGAACCTGATTCAGAAAAGAAGAGATATGAAAGGATCGATGAAAAACTTGAAATTCATCCTGAAGAGTTAATGACGCCGGTTATTTCAGATGTTGTTGTGAAAAACGTTGATGATGTGATGGAACAAAACGAGATAAAAACTATAAATCTAACTATGGGTGACCTAATTATGGAGAGAGTCTTTCGCGATGTGCTTCGTGGCTACTGTGGGAGATTTAAAAGTTTTGCTCGCTCTGAAACGAAGATTGTTGGGACTTTGAAACCTTGGTTTAAAAAGGCGGGCATTGAATGGATTGATGTCCAAAGAATATTTACTTGTTCTGAGCATAATCAGAGAGTATTTGCTGATATTTTTGATAGAGCAATTGACCAATATGACAAAGTCAACCGTAAGGAAATGTTTGAGCGCAGGCAAAGGCAGGATGTGGTCTTTGATTTTAGTATTCCACAAGTCGATGAGTTTAGCGACAGGTATGTTGAAGTTGGGATGAGTAAAACTGCTACGTTGCCGTTTTTCCGTAAAGCAGATGCCCCACCTTCGACAGAAGTCCCTTTCGAAGAAGCCTTAGACAGGTCTTCTAAAGTTGAGTGGTGGTATAAGAATGGCGAGAAAATGGATAAGTATTTTGCAATAAAGTATTTTGAACTTGGCGAGGATGCAAAGAGTTATGGCAAAGCATTTTATCCGGATTATATCGTAAAGTTTAATGATGGGAGAATTGGCATTTTTGATACAAAGAGTGGCTGGACCGCCGAGGACAAGAACGCTGCACAAAAGGCGAATGCGTTGCAAAAATATATTAGCGAGCATCGTAATCTAGGGCTATTTGGCGGGATTATTAATGTCGTGAATGAACGTTTCTATTTGAATGACGATCCCGAGTACGTATTTGGTGATGGAAAAACTGGGCAGTGGGAACCATTTGAATTGTAGCAAAAAGCCACGACTTTTGTCGTGGCTTACGATATTGAATTTTAGTAATCTGCACCGTTTTCTTTATTGTAACGGTAGTAATCAATGATTGTTGATGAATACTGTCTGGTTAAGTCTTCTGCTTCTCTGATCATTTTTGAACTAACATCCGTAGAAGGATATTCTGTCCATGTACCATATGCAGAGATCTGACCAACTCTTCTGCCGTTCTTGCAAAGGTGCCAGTGGGGTTCTTCCTGCGCGCAGTACTGTTTTGCGGTGTCAAGAACCATACGATAACCATAATCACTCATTTCAACTTTTAATTCTTTAGGCATTCCCATAGCGTTTACCTCTCTTTCTCTAATCCTGGGGCCTACAGTTATACTATATATTATAGCACACTTTGGTTAAAAAGTCAAGAATAACAGAGGTGAGGCACGGGTATGTTATAATATAAACATGACCAAAATCAAAAAGTTGGATAAGTGGCAGAAGCTTGGGGTTTTGATGCTCGTGGTGGTGATTGGTGGGTTCTTCGGGTGGGTGTACGAATTTTTCTTTTATTTTCTTGATGGCGGGGCCAAGGAGTTCTATATGGAGGGAGGGAACTTTTTGCCGTGGATTAATATTTATGCGATTGGTGCGCTTTTAATTCTTGCAACTACGTGGCGGCTGCGCAAATATCCGTGGGCGGTGTTTTTGATTTCTGTAGTCACGACGGGGCTTCTAGAGCTCACCGCGGGCTGGCTGGTTTACACGATTGGCAACGGCACGCGCTACTGGGATTATAATAACGAGATTTGGAATTTTGGCAACATCGGTGGCTTTGTGTGCCTTAGAAGCGTGCTGTTCTTTGGCGTATCTGCGCTGATTCTTACATACCTTATTATGCCGTTTTGTATTAAACTTGCGCGCACGATGAGCCGGCGTGCATTTCTTGTCCTCGCTATCACCTTATTTAGTCTGGTAATGATAGATGAACTCGGGAATCTAATCTGTAAAAATCTGAATCTCCCTACCGCGATGGACTTTTACCGCGGAATAGGGTTGAAATATAGATAAAAACATGTTATAATAATATAAAGTAGAGGGTCATTTTTTAGGCCCTAGAATTTTAGAAAGTAGGTGATTATCTATGGCAGTAAAACGTAACAAACTTATTTTTGAACAGTTTCCTAAAGCCGCATTTCACAATTTTAAGATGAATGCAGTATATGTAGGCTCAGTAGAGAATAGCTTAGGCCCCTATGAATCCAGGATTATACAAGACCTTTATGCTATTATGAATGGAGTAATTACGGCGGCTCATGCTACTGTTTTCGACTTCAGGAAAGACAAAGTTGCGCTCAATGTCTGTGCAGAAATTCTTCTTGGCGAAGAAAAATCCACTCTCGAAGTAGAGTACGCCGTTGAAGATGACAGGGGTTCCGAAAACCTTTTGGAAGCCATGTTAGAGGACGACGGATATTTCTTTAAGGGTAGTGGAGATGTACTTGGTGAGCGCGATGCTAAGCCGTTGAAACTCACTATCAAGGCAAAATACGCTGAAATTGACGATTTCGACGAGTTTGCCCCTGCTCATCGGACAGAGGTTTACAACGACTTTAGCGAGAAAATCGAAAACGTAGTCAGCTTTTTCCCGGTGTATTTTTACGATGTTGTTTATTCGGAATTTTGCGACGAAGATTGCGACGAAGATTGCGATGAAAAGGAGGGCACGGAAGATGAAGCATAATGTTGTTGCGAAAATAGAGGAGAAGGCGCGTCATAGTGTACTATTTTCGAATAGTGATGAGAGAGATGCTGTTCTCGAGACCATAATCAATCCATTGCTTAGTAGATCCGATGTAATTTGTGATACTTGGGAGGCTTTTCGTTTTGAAGTTGTGTTTTGTTTAGTGGAGGGCGACAAAAAAGAGTATTATTTGATTAACTATATTGGGAACCCGAGGGATGAACAAACCGACATCGACTCAGTGGATATAAATTCTTTCTATGAACAGAAAGAATGGTTGGAAGTCTATTTCGATTTTAATTCTATTCGTAGTCGTCCAACGCCTTCAGCGTATGTTGGCCAGGGCTTTATCAAATTTAAATTGATTTTCGGCCCCCAGGGTGAGTATAAAAAGGCAAAATATGATTATATGAAGTATGCTGGCCAGATAATTCAGGAAGCATTAGAAGCTTCTCCAAAATTCTTTAACGTTACAGTTGACAAGAAGCACCGCTAATTAATTGCTCCCCCAGGGGAGCAATTTTTTGTATAATATAATAAATGGCAAAAATGAATTACAAAAATCAGATTTACGAACCAAAAAAATGCTGGGTTGGCGAAACCCAGAAGATTTGTTATGCTACGCGTGAAGAGGCCGAGGCGGCCGCCAAGGTAGCGGAGTACGACCACAAAATCAGCGGGCTGTCTGTGTACAAGTGTGAATATGGCAACCACTGGCATTTGACCGGCGGGGAAAAGCATATTGTAAAATAGAGAGTTTGGTGGTATAATAATGGGAGTCGGTCCGGTAAGCGCTTCGCGCTTTCCGTTCCCTCGTTCGTACAATAACGAAAACGAGTTTTCGTTATTGTACTCACTCGGTCCGGTAGCTCAGTTGGTTAGAGCACGAGCCTCTTAAGCTTGGTGTCGAGGGTTCGAGCCCCTCCCGGATCACCACGAACTTGCTCCAGTTGGAGCTTTTTTGTTTGGGAACCCTCGGGCTTCGCCAACGAGGATCCCTGCCCCTCCCGGATCACCATTTTTTTATGCTATAATTATATTCACTATGTTGGCTATCAAAAATATAGAGTGTAAATTGGGGCCAGAGAAAAAGACTATCTTGTCTGATGTTTCTATTGATTTTTCTGCTGGCGAGTTTGTCGCTATTACTGGCGAGAACGGCAGCGGAAAATCTACTCTTGCTAAGATTATCATGGGGCTTATTAAGCCTACTTCTGGAAAGATTTTTTTGGGTGAAAAGGATATTACGGATTTATCAATTTCTGAGCGTGCTCAGCTCGGGGTTGTATATGCTTTTCAAACTCCAGTAAGATTTAAAGGTGTAACTGTGGCAAGTCTTTTGCAGGTAGCGGCTACCGGAGAGGATGTGCTTGATGGTAAATTTGATGGAAAGAATGCTAAGTTCTTGGAGCAAGTTGGACTAGACCCAAAAGAGTATTTAACGCGTGAGGTAAATGCATCTCTTTCGGGTGGCGAATTAAAGCGAATCGAGATTGCGTCTGTTTTTGCACGTGCCAGTTCGGCAAAAATCTTGATATTTGATGAACCAGAAGCTGGTATTGATATGTGGAGTCTCGATAATCTTCTCGATTCTTTAAAGGAACTTAAGAAAACTTATCGTGAATCTACAATTATTGTCATTTCTCATAATGCAAAAATTCTTGAGATGGCAGATAGAACCATTGTGCTTTCGCACGGGAGGGTAAAAGATTAATATGGAACTTGATGAAATCGAAAAACAAGTTTTAAAAACTGTCGCTGGGATTGATGGCATTCCGGAAGGGGCTTACAATTTTCGTGTTAATGGAAAATCTATTAGCCGCAGTAGTAGTGAGAATATTGACGTAAAAATTCGCCCAGATAAAAAGGGATTAGAGATATTTATTTCTGGTAAAACTCGAAATGAAGCCGTGCACATCCCGGTGATCATTAGTAAGACTGGGCTAAAAGAGGTTGTTTATAATGATTTCTATATTGAAGACGGTGCTGATGTCACTATTGTGGCGGGGTGTGGTATTTATAACTGTGGCGCGAAAAAATCTGTACACAATGGCGTACACACTTTTCATGTGGGGAATAACTGTAAAGTGAAGTATATCGAAAAACATTACGGCATGGGTGCGGGAGCGGGCAAAATCTTGAATCCAAAAACAGAAGTTTTTGTAAAAGATGATAGTTCTGTGGAACTTGAGCTTGAGCAGATAAAGGGCGTTGATTCTACTGAGCGTATAACTACTGTCGAGCTGGGTGCACGGTCTGATGTGATTGTGCATGAAAAGACTTTTTCTGAAGGCCGCCAGACTGTAAATAGCGAAATAAATGTGAGTGTGAACGGTGATGATTCTAGGGTCGATATTGTTTCTCGTGCCGTTGCGCGTGACAAATCAAAACAAAAGTTTTCGTCTAACATTATCGGCAATTCAAAATGTCGTGGGCATTCTGAATGTGATGCTATTTTGATGGATGAGGCTCAGGTGCTTGCTGTGCCGTCCCTTGACGCCCGAAATCTTGATGCGGAGTTAATTCACGAGGCCGCTATTGGCAAGATTGCAGGCGAGCAAATTGAGAAGCTTATGACGCTCGGGCTTTATGAAGAACAAGCCGTGGCGCAAATTATTAATGGGTTTTTGGCTTAATTCTGGAAATAGTAGTATTGGCAAATGTCGCCAAACAAAACGCCTTCGGAATATAGGCTATGTTATTTTTTCTTCTTTTTAAAAATGTTGAAAGTTTCGGTGTGGGCTTGGAAGCCGAATTTGTGAGAAATTGGGTCGCGGAAAAGGAAAGTTTTTAGGGGCATTAAAGTGAGAGTGGAGTAAGCGGCAAAAATGGCAAAGACACCAATGGTGGCGAGATATTCACAGATGTATGGAATGGCTGGCGCATCGATAATCAGTTTAAAGAAGAATTGGCTGAGGAAAATCGCTACACAAAATGTGAGAATGTCGATTGGCAAAATTGGTTTTTTCGAAATGAATTTGTAGCCGTAAAAAATGCACGGGATAAATATAATCGGTGTAATGAGCGAAGTGAATTTAGCGAGGAAATAGTTTGGATTTTGGCCGTAGATAAAACCGTCGTAAAGCCCGCAAAGTAGAATTGGAGTGAGAGCAATTTTGATGTGTTCCCATGTGCTTTCGTTGACGGCGGCAAAAAGACCTATAAATTTGTTATGGTTGGTAAGATCGTAAAGAAAATGTGCGGCTGTGCCAACGATGATGATAATTACTGTGACAATAATGGTTTCTATCATAGCTATATTTTAGTGGTGGCTTTTTTCAATGCAAAGGCTAGACCGGCGAAGACGGCTAGGCCAAGAATCGAGAGGAATGGGAAGATCGCCGCGGCGTCGGTAAAAGACTGGAAGGAGCCTGTATCTGGAGCGGAGACATTATTTGATCCAATCAAGGCGTAGCCACTAAGATGTGGGAGCGTGCCAACTAGATAGCCATCTACAAGAGTGAGTTCGACAGTTTCGCCGACGGTAGCGTTGCCGTTTTCGTCTATTTCGACGTTTACAAATTTGTAGGCCTTAAATCCGGCGAGGTCGTCGGTAAATTTGATTTTAATTTCGAATGGGCCTTCGTGAACGTTGTCTACGCATGGGACTTCG
>JAFYXW010000012.1 GCA_017557865.1 Candidatus Saccharimonadota bacterium | reverse complement strand
GGCACCGTTGCCGTTTAGGTTTACTGTGTAAGTGTGGGTTTGCCAAATGGCATAAAGCGCAATGTTGGTGCCGTCTGCAGTTTGGTCTATGCCATAGTCTGCACCAGCAGCATAGGTAGTGCCTGAACAACTTTGTGAACCAGCTGCATCGGCTGTGGTAGTAGTGCTGCACCAGCCCATAAAGTCGTAGCCGGTACGAGTTGGTGTAGCACTACTTAGTGTAGTTTTGCTGCTAGCTGCAGCAGTACCGCCAGCAATGGTGACAATTTGCGGATTGGTTACTGGCATATTAGTCACAGTGCCGGTAGCATTTTTGTTGTAGGTGATGGAGTAGACGATGTCGTTTGCAATAGCAGCTACTGTGATATTGCGGGTGTAAGTTCCTGGAGGCGTGCCGTAATCGATTTTGGCAGCAATGCTTAGAGTGTAGGTTTTGGCAGTGGAGTTCGCTGCGGAGGTTGCATCGATGAGGCTGCCGGAAGTGCTTGGGGCTGGAAGGAAGTTAGTGTTGCTTGTTACTACTTCGTTATTGCCATTGACGTATTGGCTTGGTTTGTAGCCCCACTTGTTTACGTAGCTAGCATTGTTTCTGAAAGTGGTTTCGCTGATTGCAGTGTTGATGGATTCTACACTGTGGCCGTTGCCGTCTACGAGAGCAGTGCCACCGTTTGAAGTGATGGTGAGGCGATAGCCGGTGAAGTTGTCTGTGGTTACACTGATGTTGGCGTTTTGGGATTGACCGAATTTACCATTTAGCTCTGGGGTGAGAGCGATGGTGAGTTTGTTTGTCTCCATGGTAAGGCTTAGGGTACTTTGCTTAGCGGCAGCTTGAACAGGCTGAGCCGAGGCAAAAGTAGCAATGCTAACAAAAGCAAAAACAAAAAACAGGAAGACCCTTTGCAAGCCATTCTTGCAAAGGCTTCCTTTTTTCAAGTTTTTGTTTTGTTTTTGCAACATTTTTTCTTGCCTGGTTACTCCTTCATGGGTTATTCGTTAGATCCGGTATTTAATTCGTAGGTGCGGGCTTTGTAAATCTCATATTTCGCGCTAGCGAGTTGCTCTGGCTTAAGTTGGGAAAGCTCAAATGCGAAGAACCTTTGGGTTTGTCCTGGTTCGATGCCTTCGGCGTAGAGCGAGGTTTTGTCGATAATAGTGCCGTTTTCGTCCTTAGCAACGATATCAAGAGCGAGGCAGGTTTGCTTTTGACCAGAGTTCTTGATGTTGATAATCACTGCTGTGCGGTCGCCTTCTTGTTTGTAACCCTCTACTTCGATGTCGACATATTCGTTGACGGTTTGCTCGGTAATTCTTTTTTCTTCTTCGGTAAGTGGTTTAACTAGAGAAGATGGGTCAATTGGGGCTGGTTCTTCTGGCTTGTTGTTGGTAAGCACGATAGCAACAATCGCAACAATGATAGCTAGAACTACTGCAGCAATAGCGGCAATTAGGATGACTTGTTGTTTTTTACCATTAGACTCTTTGGCTGGCTTTGGAGAGACTGGTTTCTCTGTGGCTGGCTTTGCTTCTACCTTTGGTACTTCTACTTTTGGTGCTTCTGCCTTTGGGGCAACAGCTGGTTTGGTGATGTCTGCTTTGGCGGTAACAGGTTTGTTCCCATTAAAAATTTTCGCTTTCACAGCGGAATTGATATTGATTTTCCCTTCCATAAAACTCCTTTTTATATTAACCCCCCGTATGACCTTCAGATGTTGATATAACCATTATAATGCGTTTCAAAAATAAACACAAGAGTTTTAGGGAAAAAAGTTATGTTTTTTGTGGAAAACTTACAGATTGGCGAGTTGGTCAAATTCGTCCATAGACGAAATCAAAAGATCGCGTGGTTTGTTGCCGTTTTGTGGGCCAATTACCCCTATTTCTTCGAACCAGATAGCAAGACCGGAGACAAAGCCGTGACCTTTACCGAGGTAGGTTTGAAGCATGGCGGTAGAGAATTTGCCCTTAGACAAAGAGATTTCGACGGCTTTTCTAACCACTGGATCTTGAGGGTCGAAGCGACGGCCAAGGTCGCCCATACCACTGATTTCGCCGCCACCACCGAGGCCTTTGATGGCTACGGTTTGAGCGATAACTTCATCATTGTACTGAGGTGGACGCTGTGCACGAAGGAAGTCTGTAACTTTGTTGATGTCTTCGTCGGAGGCAAGAGCGCCTTGCAAACGGCATGGTTTGCCCATCATTTCGGTAGTTAGGAGTAGCATGTCACCTTTACCAAGAAGCTTTTCGGCGCCACCTTGGTCGAGCATGATACGAGAATCCATTTGCGAGCCCACAGCAAAGGCAATACGCCCTGGGATGTTAGCTTTGATAAGGCCGGTGATAACTTTTACTTCTGGACGCTGGGTAGCAAGCACCAGGTGAATGCCAGCGGCACGGCCTTTTTGAGCAATGCGCACAATAAGCATTTCTAGGTCTTTTCCTGCCATCATCATGAGGTCCGCCATCTCATCGATAACGATGATGATGTACGGCATCTTGCCCTCTTTCTCTGGGTTTTCCTCGGCAGTTTTAGCCATCTTGGTGTTGTAATCTGCAATATTCTTGACCTTTTCTTCGGCCATCAGGGAGTAACGGCGTTCCATTTCGCCGACAGCCCATTTCATGGCAGAAAGAGCCTTTTCGGTGCTGGTAATGATAGGGGTAAGAAGGTGCGGAATATCCTGGTATTGAGCCATCTCAACTTGCTTTGGATCAACGATGATAAGCTTCATGTCGGATGGTGCGTTGCGATAAAGAAGCGAAGTGATAAGGGTGTTGGTCATGACGGACTTACCAGAACCAGTAGTACCAGCGATAAGAAGGTGCGGCATCTTTGCAAGGTTGGCAACAATAGCGCGGCCAGAGATGTCCTTGCCCACGGCAAAAGTGAGCGGATCGTTTGCTTTCTTCCATTCTGGAGATTCGAGCACGCCACGAAGGCGAACATCGGCAGAACGAGCGTTTGGAATTTCTACACCAACACTACGAGTACCCGGGATTGGAGCCTCGATACGAATTTTATCGACAGCTAGGTTTAATGCAAGCTCTTTGTCACGAGCAAGAATTTTGCTGAGGTTGACGCCGGCTGGCGGCTTCATGGTGTATTGGGTAACACGTGGACCAACGTTAGCACCTTCCATCTCCACCTCGATACCGAATTCGGCGAGGGTGGATTTGATGATATAGGCGTTTTGCTGAATGTTGCCAGCGTCGGCCGGAGATTGTTTCTTTTCTAGCAGGTCTGTGGTTGGCATTTTCCAGTTTGGATCGGAAACGGCAACAAGGGCCTTTTCTTCTTTGACTGGCTCCGGCATGGCCATTGGTTTTTCTGGGACTTTGAGCTTTTGAGCTGGCTCTACGGCGCTAAGACCGGAATTAACTTTAATCTCTAGAGAGCCAAGTTTTTTGTCTTCTTTTTCTTCCTTTGGCTCGTGCTTGCCACCAGATTTAACGAGATTTTTAGTTCCCTTAAAGAAGGTAATCGGCGACAACTGAAGGATAAACATGGTGGTGATAAAGATGAGGATGATGTAAATGAAAATAACCACAGCTTGGTCTAAGACTTTGAGCATAAGATCGTTTAGCCATGTGCCGACGGTGCCGCCGTTTTGCCAAATGGCGGAGGCGCCAGCGATCCAAAGAAGCATCAGGACGCTTGCAAAGTAAACCGGAATGGCGACACGGTTGTTTTCGCTACGGAAGATGCGCACGGCGAGATAGACAAAAAGCAATGGAATAAAATAGGAGGCAAAGCCAATTGAGCTAAGCATGAATTTGTGGATGATATTGAGGACAGAACCACCGTGGCCAAACCAGGTGATAACCAAGAATAAGGAAAGGGCAATCATTAAGACAGCAATGATCTGACGCCAAAAACCACCTGGGAGTTCGTGCTCCACCGGAGCTTCTTTTTTGCGAGTGGTTGTGCGTTTTCGTGTGGATTTTCGTTTTTTTGCCATATGCCTTAATTATATCACACTTTTAGGATAAACACAAGAGGTTTGGCGCGATTTGTTGGGGTTTTTAGCAAAATGTGGTATAATGTCTGATATTGGACCGTCGCCAAGCGGTAAGGCACTGGGTTTTGGTCCCAGCATTCGCAGGTTCGAATCCTGCCGGTCCAGCCATTTTTTTGTCATGAAAAAGCCCCTGTGAGGGGCTTTTTGAGGTGTTGAAGTGACGCTATACTGGTTCGATATAGACCCATTTTAATCCAATTTTGTTTCCGTTTTCGTCTATCCCTCCTGCAATTTCTGCATGTTCTCTTTTATTTGCATGTCTTTTGGGGGGACATGGTGTTTTTTCCTGTTCTGCACTTTCATAGCGATCCTTACACTCGTCGTACTGTGTCTTCATTTCACTTAACCTCCGTAATGTACGAATTGTCCTTGCTTATTGTATCACTTGGTTTGGCTATCGTAAATATGTTATAATCCCTGTATGATAAAGATTTTGGCAGGGGGCAAAAAGAATACTGATTGGGCGCTTGCAGCATGTGCTGAATACGAAAAGCGTCTAAGGAAGCCATTTGAGATTGAATGGGAGTTTTTTGAAGAAGAGAAATTGAAGCAAAAATTAACAGAGTGGCCGTTTGACGGACGAAGCTTTGTGATTTGCTGCGATGAACGTGGCGAAAATATATCATCACCCGAATTTTCCCAGAGGTTGGAAAGTGCATTTATTAATGGCAAAAATGTGGTAATTTTGATCGGCGGGGCGTACGGATTTGACGATGCAACACGACAACGGGCGGATTTTGTTTGGAGTTTCTCTAAATTGGTTTTTCCACACGAGCTATTTAGGACAATGGTAGTAGAACAAATCTATCGTGCACAAGAAATCAATAGAGGTGGAAAATACCATCACGAGTAGTTCTTGAAAAATATTCATCCTGTGATATAATTTTGATATGAAAATCCTAGGAATAGAGACAAGTTGTGATGAAACAGCTGCTGCCGTGGTTGAAGACGGTGTTTCTATTTTATCTAATGTTGTGGTAAGCCAGATTGATATTTTTGCTGAATATGGCGGAGTAATACCAGAGGTGGCGGCAAGAAGCCACCTAGAAGCAATGATGCCAGTAGTAAATAAGGCCTTGTCTGATGCCAAATGCACCTGGGATGATATCGACGCAATTGCAGTGACCTATGCACCAGGTTTACTCGGCTCACTACTTGTGGGGACTTTGACGGCGAGAACACTCGCGATTTTACATAATAAACCTCTGTACGCTGTGCATCATTTGAAGTCGCACGTATACGCGAATTGGGTTAATAGAGGGAACGGCGGTACAGCGTGTCCTTCGGACACGCTCCGGGCCGCTCAGGCCAAGTCCTCAAGGTCCGTAGAACACACCGTACCGCCATTCCCTCTATTGGCGCTAGTCGTATCGGGGGGGCATACGCAAATTCTTTACATGCCGGCACACAATCAGTTTGAGATTATTGGGACAACGCACGATGACGCTGTTGGTGAGTGTTTCGATAAAGTAGCAAAGATTCTGGGCTTGCCGTACCCTGGTGGACCTTCTATTGCTAAGGCTGCCGAGAATGGCGACGCCAAAAAGTACAAATTCCCACACCCAAGAGTAGAAGGACTAGATTTTTCTTTCTCTGGGCTAAAAACCGCGGTGCTTCGTACTGTGCAAAAAGAACTTGGACTCCCGATTTCTCACCCTAGCCATGATCTAAAAAACCATTTAAGCGAAAAACAGATTGCCGATTTTGCTGCCTCTTTCCAAAAAACAGCGGTGGATATATTGGCCGAAAAGATTTCTATGGCTCTAGAACAACACCCAGATATACAGTCTGTGGTGGTAGCAGGTGGCGTTTCCGCAAACAAAGCCCTGAGGGAGGCTTTACCAGAGGCGTATTTCCCTGAACCAAAGCTTTCTGGGGACAACGGAGCAATGGTTGCAACTGCTGCGTATTATGAAATTCAGTCTGGCGTAAAGCCAACAGACCCATACAAACTAAATATTTATCCTAGAATTTCAATCGAAAACTAAGCTTTTTTCAGAATCTTTGGGGCTACGAGCCCCATGACATTTTTCATAATTTCAAAGATAACGATGCTGGCAGCGGTGATAGAAACGGCGGTAATGAGAGTATTCTCGCTAAGAGAAACAAATTCAAAGAAATTGCGAATAAGAGGAATAAAGAAGGCGCCGGCAACAATCGCAATAATAGAGAGGAAGAGGCCGCCTCGGAGAAGATTTAGTGGGCGAGAAATCCAGTAAATGAGCACTAGGTCGATAATAAAGGTGATAAGAACAGAGGCGGTAGTGAGTTCGACGCGAGGAATACTTAAGATATTGGCAGCGATAGACAGAGCGAGCATGGCAACAGAGACAGTAAGCCCAATTGGGAAGGAATACTGAAGGATGTTTTTGAGGAAGCGATTTTTGATGCGCTCGGTGTTATGTTCGAGGGCAAGAATAAAGGCTGGAAAGCCGATACAGGCAAAGTTTAGAAGCGACATTTCGATAGGGGTGAATGGATAACTAAGTGGCAATACTACGAAAAGCACAGCAAGGATTGATGCGTAGACGGTTTTGGCTAGAAATAGCGCAGTAGAACGCTCAAGATTATTGATAGACTGGCGGCCTTCGTCAATAATGGACGGCACAGAGGAGAAATCGGAGCCAAGTAGCACAAGCTTAGCAGAACGACGAGCCGCATCGGACCCTTCGCCAATAGCGATAGAACAATCAGCCTCTTTCATAGCAAGGATGTCGTTAACGCCGTCACCGGTCATTGCAACAGTCTTGCCGGCCTTTCTTAAGGCTTTGATAAGATCTTTTTTCTCGGCTGGTTTTACTCTGGTGAAAATGTTGTATTCGTCGACCAGTTTGCGGTAATTTGGGGATTTAATGGTAGACAGATCTATACCACGAATGACTTTCATACCAACTATTGCTGCAATATTTTCGACAGTGGCGAGGTCGTCACCAGAGATAATGCGAATATCGACGTCGTTTTTGTAAAAGTAATCTACGATCTCTGGAGCGTCGGAGCGAATTTCGTCTTCTAGACGTACAAAACCGAGGAGTTTTTGATTTTTCATTACAGCGAGCACGCGGTAAATACCTTTTAGTTTTCTTCCCTGTTTTAAGTAATCTTTGTCGTCCGTCATAAAATCAAGTGCGCCAATCAAATAATCTGTTTTCCCGATACGAACACCAGAATATTTGCGATCCGATGAGAATGGGATAAGCTCATAATCCCCTGTGGCTTCTTTTTTGGTGCCTCTCCCGAATTCTGCCTTCAAAGCACGAGAAGTAGCATTGTCGGCCGGAAGATAGGCTAGAATATGCTCTAGTGCGTCAAAAATGCCCTTTTCATCCGCGTTCTCCGCAGGGATAACGTCTTTTACTTTCATGTTGCCAGTAGTGAGGGTGCCGGTTTTGTCTAGACAGATACAATCTACGCGGGCAAGAGTTTCGATAGAATAGAGGTCCTGGACTAGGACTTTTCTCTTGCTGAGCCGAATAGTGGCCAGTGCGAGCACGGTAGAGGTAAGAAGAATGAGCCCTTCTGGAATCATGTTGATGAGCGCGGCGACCGTTGACGTAACGGCTGCAGTTGTATCGGCCTCGGTGCGAAAACGAGCCCAGAGCAGCAATGCACCAATCGGGATAAGGGCAATACTGATATATTTGACGATGTTGTTCATGAGCTTAAAGAGTTTTGAATCGGCGGTTTTGATAGTGGTAGCAGAGGCTTGAATCTTGGTTAGAGAGTTTTCTTCGCCAACATGCTCTACTCTGGCCTTTGCAGTGCCGGCTACTACGAAACTACCAGACATGAGCTCGTCGCCCTGATGCTTGGTGATATTGTCTGCTTCGCCTGTAATAAAAGACTCGTTAACTTCCAAGGCTCCCTCGATAACGACGCTATCAAACATGACTTGGTCGCCCAAAGAAAGTACTACGATGTCGCCTTTTTCAACCAATTCTGGTTTAATCTGAAATGATTTTCCGTCTCTTAAAACTGTGGGGTTTTGCTCGGCAATCAGGCGCATTTTATCGATGATTTTTTTGGCCCGAACCTCGTTAATGATACTAATAAGAGTATTGGCTAGCGCAATAAAAATGAAGAGCATGTTTTTGTAGCTGCCGACAAAAGCAACCATGGCGGCCAAGATGATATTGACCAAATTAAACAGCGTAAAGGTGTTTTTTAAGATAATACGGGAAATAGAATTGCTTTTCATTGTAGCTAATTATAGCACAGGCGCCTAGATACGGCGACGGATGCGGTTGATTTTGCGCGTAAGCTGATAGAGGCGGTATTTGGCTGGATTTTCAACGATGTCGTAGGTGCCGGCAAAGTGGACTGGTTGCCCGCCAAAGGATTTTTTGAATTTGGTAAACCCATACCAAGGGTGAGACTTTGGTGCGTCATCTGGGGCGATTCCCCAAAAATCAAAGTATTTGATACCCTTTTCTTTGGCATCGAAAATCGCTTCGACGAGCAGGGCGATAGTGGCCGGGAGCCTCTTATAATCCATATCGGCAGCAGACTGCATGTAGTAGCGGGTGTTTTTGTAGTCGAAAAATAGGCTGGCGGCGATAATTTCGTTTTCTTTTGGGAGACCCCAGTCTTCGGCGACGTTTTCGGGGCGGTTGTATCTAGCAAGATAAAGCGTTGCAAAGGGCTGGGAAAGTTCTTTTTCAAAATAGTCTAGAGAAAAAGTGTTAAGATTTTTGGTCTTAAAAAGCTTGTCTTGAAGACGCACAAGCTCTTTTAAGTGCTCTAGATCTTTGGTTTTTTCGACGGTAATTCCCTTTTTGGCGTAGGTGTTATATCCGGTGCGTGTGCCTTGGGTAAAGTTTGAAATCATTTTTGCCTGATCTTCATTAAGATCCAAAATCCAGGTCTCTTTTGGGCTCAAATCTTTTGATTTTTTGGCGTTTTTAGGGGCATATTCTAAAAAGTTGGGGTCGCGGGGTTCGACACGAATAAAGATAGCAGCGTGTTCTTTGGCAAGTTTTTGCAGGGATTTTAGGGCCTTTTTAAAGCCTTCCTTGTCTTTATAAACTGGGCCATATGGCAAGTATAGATAATTCCCTACCGGAGTATGCTTAAGAATTGCTAGATAATGGAATTCTTCGCCCTCTTCGTAAAAGCTGGTTTCACCAAGATCATTTTGAAGAGCCTGCCACTCTTTTGTTTGCATTAAAACCGTGTTCATAACATGTGATTTTTCTTGACTGCTTATGGTTTTTATTGCATAAGCATAATGCCCGGCTCTGGGGGTGCTTCCCTGGTCGGTGTATTTTTCTCCCAACTGGCGGGTTGCCAGTCGTTACTTTGATTTTAGCTTGTGCTTTTTTGTTTGTCAAGTGCGGTTGCTAGCCATGCGGCATGCTAACCATAAGGGAAATAGTAGTAGTTGCTTGTGGTTTTTGTGGAAAAAGGTGGGGAATCGTGGTGGAAAAATTTTTGCGGCTCCAGTATGCTACAATGGAGTCATGGCTTATATAAGAAAATTTAAAACGACCTCTGGAGCAACAGGGGTGCAAGTCTGCTACAAAGAACAGGGAAAGGTAGTGCGGACTGTGCATGTGGGTTCGGCATCGAGCGAGCAGGCCGTGGAAAAATTAATCAAAAAAGCTCAGGGAATTATAGATGGGGAAAAGAATCCGCTGTTTAACCTGAGCAAATACGATAAACGCTAATTTCTATTGACTGTTTTATTTTTTTGTTGTATATTGTAGAGGTGGGTTATCCCTTATATTTTTTTTCGGAGGTAAAAATTATG
>JAFYXW010000001.1 GCA_017557865.1 Candidatus Saccharimonadota bacterium | reverse complement strand
CCCACTGCCTTACCACTTGGCGACGCCCTAAGCTTCTTATATTTTACCATAAAAACATAAATAATGCTATAATGGTTTTATGGCTAAGAAGAAAATTTTCACAAAAACACAGCTAAAAAATCTTTCTGCAGAAGAAATAATTGATAAAATTCAGCACGAAAACTACTCGCTTCTAGCGTCGCTCGGCGCCGAAGACTTACGTAAAGAAATGGTAAAAGTGGGGAAGGTTTGCAATACTGCCGTAAACTATTTCTTTGCATCAACTGGTAGAGGCAAATCCAAAAAGCACGATTTGAAAGCACAGAAGAAATTGGTCAAAGTTTTATCCAAAGTTGCCCCTGGCGATTACAAAGACCTACCAAAAGTCGGCGAGAACGGCCTCGTGGTTGGGTTTAACCACCCGTCCCTTGGCGAAATTGGCCGCATCATGATGATGAAAGTTGACAAAATGGGCGATAAACTCACATGTTTTCCAGTGAATTTACCATGGTATGAAGCTCTTGCTCCAAATTACGAGCGTATCAAACGCCTAGGTTTTATTATTACGCCGACCATTACTCCTACGACTTGGAAAAAGATGGATCTAAAAGAAGGTACGGCGCTATATGGGGCGGGGAACCGTATCAAGCGCGAATTCCGCGACCTTTACACTAATCTTTCGCGTGAATTAGTAAAGGACGGCGGCGTAATCTTTGTTGCGCCTTCCGCTACCCGCCAGGCCACGGTTTTTAAGACCAAAGACGTTTATGACAAAAAAGAAGATATCATCCCAACTATGGCGATGCTAGCTTTGAAGCTCTACGAAGATCCAGAAATCAAGTGCGATTTTTTGCCACTAGCAATTCTTCCGCCAAAAGATTACAAACGCGGCCTAAACATGCGTAAGAATTACAAATTGATTCCTGGTGAACCAATGACGGCCGATTACATCAGAAAAACCTACTTCAAAACCAAAAATCTAAAGCGCCTAGAGGGCTTTGATTACGACTTTCATATGCGGATAGCCGAAAAGCTACCAAAAGAGTTTTGGTATTAAAAAGGCCCCGGCTTCCCGGGGACTTTTTATTTGCTAAATAGATCACGTCTGATTTCTGCGCGAATGCCTTCGACGACATCTTCCGGCAAATTTTTGTGATGGGGGTATTTCTGATTTAAGATTTTCTCGACGAGCTGCTCTCCGTCCGTTTTAAGATGTTTCTCCTTACGGATCTGACGCAAAGTTTTTTCGCCACGGAGTACATTGAGAAAATATTTCCCCCAAAAGCCTCTAATGGTGTCGGTCTTCATGATTTCGTTGTATTTGTCCTCACCAAGCACTCTTTGTAGCTCGGCCCATCTTGATTTGGGATTCTTTGAAACCAGCTTTTCTACGCTCATATCGCTATTTTTGGCAAATTCTGCCATTTCTTCTAGCAAAGAGTCGCTGATTTTATCGTCCCCATGTTCTTCGACGAAGTTATAATTATATAACTGCAACGCCATATCTTCATCGATGGTGGCAAATTTCTTCGTTAATCGAAAAATCTCGTTCGAACATTCTTCTGACCACATAAAAACACCTCCAATCATTACTCTAAGGAACGTTAACTGTACTAAATATATAATAGTATGGGCATTTTGTCAATGCATACCCCTATAAAAAGAAACCCTGGGCAAAACCCAGGGTCCCTAAAGGAATTTAGAAATGTTCTTCGAGCTTTTCTTTTTCAATCAAAGCTCTTTTTTGTTCTTCTGTTAAATAAGCCCAATGCCTTCCGTAGCGCCTTTCGGCGCGGGCAACATAATCATCTTTTAATGTTTCAGGTTTAGCTCTTGCGGCTAAACCTCTGTATTGGGGGTTATTAAATTTATAAGATTTTTCTGCGAGGCACCTCCTTTCTGAACCTAAGGTCCTGAAAAAGGCAGGGCTTTCTAGAAGAACAGATATTACATATGGTGCATAATATCCTTCTCTTATTATATCATACATAAGCATTTTTGTCAATTGGTTTACAGTTGCAAAATAGTAAATAAAGGTGATATAATCATAAGCATGGACGATGGGCAATTCTTTTATCATCCACTAGAGAATATCGAAGATACCGAAGATTTTTATGCGGCGATTAATCGAGAGCACCTCACTAAATCTCTTTCTGATGAGCGCCCATATACTTATTGGACAATAGAATTATATGACCAAACTAACGGCATCCGTGGTGGCGGTGGGCTAGGGATACTCGCGGCTGATACACGCCGGGTAGCCGAGCAAATGGGCGTGCCATTTACGCTGGTGACACCGTTTTACCCATATGAGCCGCACCAAAAGCTAGAAAATGGCCATGTGGTGGATGAACATATTCCAGTAGATTATCATAAATTTGGTTTTCATTTTGTCGATACAGTTAATATTAAATGCTGTGGGAATCTCTGCAAACTAGACGTGATTGAGAAAAAATTCAACAGCACCCGGATTTTGGCAATTACCGAGCCAAATTTTGGCGAGTTGTATTCTGGGTTAAGCGGTGGAGATCATCGGCTTTATCAAGAGGTATCGCTAGGCTTTGGTGGCTACGCTGCACTGAAATTACTAGGGCTAAAACCTGCTATTATGCAGCTAAATGAAGTGGCTACCTTTTTCGCAGCTTTGGCGCGCCTAGATGAGCTAGCCTCTAATGGAATGGATTTTTACGAAGCAGTAGTCTATACGAGAAAACATACTTTGTATACCAATCACACACTCGTACAAGCCGCTGAGGCAGAATTTAGTTATGATCAGTTTGAACGCTTTGTTTTCCCAAACCTAAAATCCCCAGCCGTGCGTAAGTGGCTTGCTGACAAGTTCGTAAACCACCATATTAAACTATCTTCGGTTACGATTGAGATCGCCGAACTTCGAAGCGGCGTGTCTAAGCTTCACGCCAGGGTGGCAAATTACCGCGATATTGCCGGAAACAAGGTTAAATTTAAGGCCGTAACTAACGGTATTGACTTAGAAAAGTGGGTTGTGCCAGAAATTTTGGAGTTTTATAAACGCTCTGAAATTTTAGACAAGTTTGGCTTGCCAACAGATGATTATATCGAAAAACTCGAGATTTTGAACGCTCTTAAAATCAAAGAATTCAAAAAACTCGGGCGCGAGATATTAAACCAGGTTCTCTCTACCCGCCCAGACCAAAATGGACAAATATTACATTTTTCTGACGACGATTTTATCTTTGACTTTAAGCGTAGATTTGTGGATTATAAGCGGCCAGAGTTACCGTTTTCGGACCCGAAGAGATTAAAGAGCATCCTAGAAAAACGCGGTGCGCACTATATTTTGGCCGGCCGGGTACATACCGGAGACCACAATATGGCAGGCAAGTTAAAAAAGCTTTTGGAAGCTGTAGGAAATGACGATTATCTACGAACTCACGTACATTATATTGCTGACTATGATGAAAAACTCGCTTTTGGACTATCTGCGGGTGCAAACGTGGCAGTAAACGTGCCAATCGTGGGGTTGGAAGCTTGCGGTACGTCTTGGATGAAAGATATTGCAAACCTTAATCTTTTGATTTCTACCCACGACGGCGGCGTAGCAGACGCTAGCGCCGACAGTTATCTAAATGTAAATGGCACCGATGAATCTGAGGAAATCGAAGCTTTGTATGATCGTATGGAAGAGGCATTAGATATTTATGATAATGATTTTGACCTAGAATACGTGGTCCGAAAACAACTTGCCGCATATCTTCCGGTTATTTCTGGGCCAAGAATGCTAAAAGATTATCTTGCATTTTTGTTTAAAGCGTAGTATACTATTGACAAGTCTGGTATCAGACTTTTTTTAATACAAGGAGTAAAATGGCAAAAACGAAAATCACTCGTATCAAAGCAAGCGATTCTTCAAGAAAAGAAGAAGAGGCAGCGCCGATTACTCGGAAAAAAGTTGTCATCAAAGACAAAAAATCAGAAAAAACCAAAAAAATCGCCGAGAAAAAAGCGATCAAATCCGAAAAAGAAAAACAAAAGAAAGGTTTTATCCTTTTTCGCCCATTTGTAGCGCTATTTAATTATCTTCGCGATTCTTGGCGTGAAATCCGTCAAGTTCGCTGGCCAAATCGCAAGGCTACCTGGAAAATGGTGCTTGCCGTCTTGGTTTATACAGCAATATTTATAATATTAATCTCGCTACTGGACCTGTTGTTTACATGGCTCTCTAGCTTAATCATTAAATAAGGAGAAAAAATGGCAGTAAACCGTTATGATGATACCCGCGCATGGTATGCTATTTCTACTTATAGCGGCTACGAAGACAAGGTAGCGGATAGTATTAATCAACGTACTGGCACTGTGGACATGGCAGACAAAATCTTTGAAGCCATCGTGCCAAAAGAAAAGCAAATTGAAATTAAAAATGGTAAGCGCAAAGTTGTAGATCGCAAGATTTTGCAAGGCTACGTGCTAGTAGACATGAAACTTTCCGATGAAACTTGGTATATTATCCGTAATACACCAGGCGTAACCGGCTTTATCGGCACCGGTACACAACCAACTCCAGTTTCTGAAAAGGAAATTACCAAAATCAAAAAACGTATGGGCGTGGAAGATCCAAAATTCTCCGTCAAATACGAAATCGGCGAAGTTGTTTCTATTACCGATGGCCCATTCAAAGGCTTTGATGGTACTGTTTCTGAGATTGATGCTGCCAAAGGCAAGCTCAAAGTTATGGTATCGATGTTTGGTCGCGAAACCCCAGTCGAACTTGATGCTCTTCAGGTAAAACAGCTAAACTAATTTATCTAAAACAAAAACAGCCCCGGGTGGAGGCTGTTTTTTATTAGTCTACTACTTCTACGCCCATGGAGCGAGCAGTACCGGCAACTACCTTTACTGCGCCTTCTAGGTCGATAGCATTGAGTTGATCCATCTTTTTGTTAGCGATTTCTTCAAGCTGAGCGCGGGTGATTTTGCCAACTTTTTGAGTGTTTGGCTTACCAGAACCTTTGTCTAGCTTGATGGCTTCGCGGATGAGATCATCTACAGGTTGGCCAAGACAGGTCCAATCAAAGGTACGATCTTCGTAAACTTTGATGTGAACGATTACGTTCTTGCCCATGAAATCTTTAGTTTTCTCATTGAATGGATTGATAAAATCCATCATGTTTAGACCCCATTGACCGAGGGTAGAACCTACCGGAGGGCCTGCGGTGGCCTTGCCACCTGGGATACGGAGTTTAAGATTTCCGATAACCTTTTTTTCTGCCATAAAATATCCTTGAAATTAAATTATATTTTAGAAGCATTTTGCGTAACAAAAAAATTATACCAAAAACTCTGGTAATTGTAAAGAATTTGTGCTATAATAACGCTATTAATATTTTTAGGTTGGGAGAGCACCCGCTCGCTAATACCACAGAAAGGAAATTATGGCCGAAGAAGAGGTCAAAACTACTACTGAAGCAGAAGTTGTTGAAACTCCTGTAGAAGAACCACAAGAAGAGACTTTTGCAAAATCTGGCAAAAAGTCCAAAAAACATGTTGAAGAGGTAAAGGCAGAAGAAGAGCGCCAAGCCCGTAAGGAAGAGCGCAAGGCTGCCGAGGCTACTGTAAAGCCAAAAGGTGAAAAGCCTGTTACTCGCCCACGCATTGAACGCCGTGGTAAAAAATATCAAGAAGCTGCTAAACTTGTTGAAAAAGGCAAAGTTTACGGTCTAAAAGAAGCTATTGAACTAGCTTTAAAGACTAACCCAGCTAAATTTGATGCTAGCGTAGAGATTCATGCTCGTCTTGGTGTAGACCCACGCCAAGCTGATCAAAACATCCGTACCACTTTGGTTCTTCCGAATGGTAATGGTAAAACCGTACGCGTAGCTGTATTTGCTCCACTTGATGTTTGCAAGAGCGCAAAAGCTGCTGGCGCCGACATCGCTGAAGACGAAGAATTTGTAAAGCAACTAGATAAAGGCGTAATCGATTTTGATATCCTTATTTCTACCCCTGCTTATATGCCAAAGCTTGGTAAATATGCCCGTCTACTTGGTCCTAAGGGCCTCATGCCAAATCCAAAGGCTGGTACTGTTACTATGGACGTAGAAAAGGCCGTAAAAGAAGCTAAGGCTGGTAAGGTAGAATACCGCGTAGACAAGCAATCTATCGTTCACATTGGTGTTGGTAAAGTATCCTTCGGTGCTGATAAGCTCGTAGAGAACGCAAACGCTTTCTTTGATTCTTTGAAAGCTCAAAAACCTGCATCTCTAAAGGGCACCTATGTAAAGAGCGTGTTCGTAACCACGACTATGGGTCCATCAATTGCCATCGAAAATCTTTACAACTAGTTAACACTAGCGTTATAATAAGCTCATATGGAAACGTATGAGCTTATTTTCGCGATAATTATAGGGCTCTTGTTGCTCCTCGCTGGTTATCGCATCAAAAAAATCACATTTTTTATTGCTTGGTTTATTATCGGGTATTACATCATGGAGACTTATCTCCTTGGTATTATCAATAACGCAGTGCCACAGATCGCAAATGATGCGATTTATCAAAACCTTCTGCCACTTGCTGGCGGTGTTTTAATGGGCTGTCTCGGTTTTACCCTAGAAAAACTCTGTGTTGCCGGTATTACGCTTGGTGTCACTATGATGATTACCACAAAGTATTTTGGTACAGACGTGACCACGCTTCTAGTCGGCCTAGTAATTGGTGTAATTTTAGCTGGCGTAGCTACTGCTTTAATGAAACCTGCTTACATCGTGGCAACTTCCGCAATGGGCGCATATCTTCTAACGATTGCTCTTATCGGCCTTGTCACTGCTATAGATTTAAACCCATATTACTTCTTGATTTTGATTGCGCTAGCTGCGATAGGCATCATCACTCAATTCTCCACAACTAAGCACGTGCATTGACATTTCCCCTATTTGGTACTATAATATATAGTACAGTAATCAGGGGAAAGGGGTGTAAAATATGAAAAAAGTGATACTCTTGATTCTGGAAATTTGTGCAGTGGTATATGGTTTTACCCTTGGGGTAATAGCATTGGTGCTCTTTATAGAGCGAATCATTAGAAAAAGAGAGAAAGTTAGACGATTAGTCACGAAATCTAATAATGATGGTAGACCAATGTTCCTATAAAATTGCCGAACTTTAAAAATTTGCCGTGTTTGCTGGAATGGAGGTAATATGATACCTATTGGAACAATCGAGCGAATGCTCGATTCATCTGACGCAAAAATCAGGCTTGCGGCCGCTAAAGCGCTCGCAACTCATGAGGAAACAACCTTGGATTTAGTCGAGTCAGTCTTAGACGACGACAATGAAGAGGTCAGAAAGGCCGCAAAAGAAACATTTGCCGAAGTATTTGGTGGCGACAGAAACGATTTGGATTACGCAGAAGACGATATTGTAAGAATTGAACGTGTTGAATGCTTAATTGGCGTTGACGACGTAGGCGACAAACTTCTTAAAAAGGGTTTTTCCGATTGGTGCCCGGAAGTTCGTTTCGCTACGGCTAAATTATACAGCCAGATGAAGAACAGACACGATGAAACTATCAAAGAATTGTCTAACTCGGACAATGAAGATGTGAAAATCGCGGTCTGTTCAGCCAAAATTATGAGGCATGACATCAACATGGAGGATCTCGCTTTTGGATTAAACTCTAGTGATAATATGCTAAGAGAAGTGGCTCAAAAAGCCCTGAAGGAGCATTTACCTAGGCTTGCCGTCTCTTATCTTTTGGAGAATGTAAAGAACAGAGAATCGCGTGATATCCTTTTGGAGTCTTGCGCCTACTGGTTACCTTCAATTCCGGAAGAAGTTTTGAGGGAAGGGCTTTTAAATAAGCGCACCCGCAAAGAAGTAGAAAATGCATTCCTCAAAAATCATCAACCCGCCAATGTAATCAAGCGGTTGACCAATAGCGAAGAAGAAATCGTCAGGTACGTAGCAATGCGTGCCGCCTTCGACAACCAGGTTGTGCCGTTTTCGGTAATCCAATCTTGTTTTAACGATCCGTCGCCAAAAGTGCGTAACGCCGCAATCCGTAGCGCAGCTTGCGCTCCTGCTCGTTACCAAGTCACAGCAGAAATGCTAGAAAGCTGGTTGCTTGATCCAGATGTATCTAGTACTGCAATTTTTGTCTTGAAACACATTAATAATCTGGACGTTTATGAGGGTCTACTTTCATCTGAAAATGTTCTAGTTCGCGAAATTGCTGCTAGTATTTTTAAAAGCAAACAGAACAAGAACGAATTCAACGACGAAGAAGGTGAGAAAAAGATTATTCACAAGATTCTCGTTGATGAAGACCCAACGATTCGGGAAAAAATGATTCAAAAACCCGCTAGGACTTTTGAACCACCCGAGAAAGTTTATGCAAACTGTCTTGGGTCCGTAGTGGCAGTGCTTACGATTCCGGCCTATGCTCAAGTTAAGGGCATGCCGGGCGTAGTATGTAAAACTGACGCAGCGGAAGTAATTTCTATTCTTGGCGACCTCTATGGCGAAAAAATCTGTATCCCGGAATGGGATGTCGGTCAAGTCTTTGAAATAGGGGAAACCATAAAAGCCAAAGATGATTGCTGGATACAGTTTTACTGTACCAGAGAAGAAGTATTAAAAGCAAAACACGGAAAATAAGTCTTAAAACCGCGCCTTTACAGGGGCGGTTTTGACATTTTTGCGAAAGTGTGGTATAATAAGAAGATAAGGTGGTTTTTGTTGTGTGCCACCCACAAAGAAGATTAAGAGAGAGGGGGCGAGGTTATGAAAATACCGAAGACTTGGGGCGAAGCCTATGGCAAAGGCAAAAATGCTTATATTTTCTTACTAGAAAACGGCAGTTCGTTATTTAAGTTCGAAGAGCTCGGACACTTAGCGGCAGCGGAATTATCGCTTGGGCTAGCAATCACGGTGTTTTGCTCGGCCTTTAACAGTTTTCCGAAAAATGGTACAATAACGCCAGAGTTGTTTATAACAATCCTGGTGGGAACATTGCTCGTAGTTTTAACATTGTTTTTAATTTGCTACGTATTAATCGGTATCGAAACGATGCAAGTAAGAAAGAAACTATATACCTACGAGGAATTTTTCCCAGGTTTGATAAGAACCATTGAAGAAAACATTGGCAACAGTAGGTTACCGGGTGATCCAAGGAAAGAGGTAAGAAAAGTGAAGAAATGGAAGAAGAAGCCGGAAATCGTTAAGAAAGAGGAGCCGGCGAAAGTCGTCGAGAAAATCGAAGCATTGAACGATCCCGAAAGCGTCGATTATGAAACTATCGACTGGGACGCAGTAGTAGCATACTGCGCACAGAAGAATGCTGAGGAGGCGGCAAAAGCCGCAGCAAATAGCTAAAAACAACTAGAACATTACACCAAAAAAGACTCACAAAAGTGAGTCTTTTTTATTGGTCAACAATTAGCGATCTCGCGATAGATATTAAGCAAGCTCTACAGTAGCACCGGCTTCTTCGAGAGCTTTCTTCATAGCCTCGGCATCTGCCTTGGCAACTTTTTCTTTAACAGTAGCAGGAGCACCGTCTACGATAGCCTTAGCTTCGCCAAGACCCAAGCCAGTAGCTTCCTTTACAGCCTTGATGACTGCAATCTTTTGTGCGCCAGCATCTTTCAAGACAACGTCGTATTCGGATTTGCCTTCGTCAGCAGCAGCGCCATCAGCACCAGCAGCAGCTACAGCAACAGCTGCAACTGGCTCGATGCCATATTCGTCTTTTAATACGGTTTTAAGTTCGTTAACTTCAAGAACGGTAAGGTTTACGAGTTCTTCAGCCAACTTTTTAATATCAGTAGCCATTTGTTTAATCCTTTCTTAGGGTAATATTAAGCGGTTGCTTCAGGTTTGTTTTCGAGACCGGAAACAATACCATTGATACCAGATAGAAGGGTATCCACAACTTGCGCGATAAGTTCGTTCTTGGTTGGGAGAGAACCGAGGGTAGCAACTTCTTCTTTGGAAAGAGTAGTGCCTTCGCCGTTAAAACCACCTACGAGCTCGATTTTGTTGTGAGTTTTGGCAAACTTGGTCAAAACCTTAGCAGCATCGAAATCTTCGTCAGAGCCAACAGCATAAAGAAGTTGGCCAACGAGGGCGGAATTATCGGTATCTTTGTAGGCTGCGATTTCTTTCATCGCAACTTTAACGAGACGGTTCTTTACAACCTTGATCTTAATACCTGATTCGCGAGCAAGTTTACGAAGTTCTTGAAGCTCAGCAACGGTAAGGCCTTGGTATTTAGCATAGACCACCATTTTTGAATCTTTAAGAAGTTCGGTAAGATCAGCAACCAATGTAGTCTTTTTATCTTTTGAAATTGCCATAAAAAGTTCCTTTGGTTATTTTAATAAAATGATCGCTAATTGTTAAATAGCGTCACCAAACTAAACAAGAATTTGCCTCGGTGGCATGATTAAACCTATATAGGTCGCCACTGTCTTTGGTAACTACATCCATTATACCACACTTTTAAAATAATGCAAATTATGTTATAATATATAGTGATAAGGTTATTAGGTTATTATTATTGGACATTCACAATTTATTTTTTTCTCAGGAGGTTTGTTATGAGTTTATCAGCATTTTTTGAAGACGCGGTTTCACTTGACCAATACGATAGCGCTGTCGCTATTCTGTCGTCGTTTAAAGTTGGCGGATACATTTCTTTCCACACCTATTATGATGCATTGATATATTGTGACGAAGAATATCTCCCCAGCATGCGAGCAGCTATAGCTCGGGCAATATTTTTGCCCACGGAGTGTGGAGCATATCCATTCTTAAAAGAGTTAGAAGATCCAAAAATTATTTCAGATGCAAAGCTGCAGAGGCTAAAAGAATTTTTTAAATTCGTTGACGATGGATTTAACACGTCAAGTCGTAGCTATGTTATTAGTTACGTAGAATACTTGGAAGAGTCTGATATCTACATGCTAGAGCGTATCCTCTATTTTGCTGGGCCTTGTCTTACCGGGTGTATCTTGAAACATTGTCTTCGTGATTGCCTGGACAAAGAGGTCTTAAAATATTTGATTCGCTTTGCTGTAGCAAACGAAGAAAGTGTCGGGGCCTTAGAAGATTCCGAGCTTAATCTGCAGGAAATCAGTGAATTAGCCCCGGAGCTAAGTGATGAGGAGGTCTTTGGGCTACTCTTCTGCCCGGAAGAT
This sequence comes from Candidatus Saccharimonadota bacterium, assembly GCA_017557865.1. Lineage (GTDB taxonomy): Bacteria > Patescibacteriota > Saccharimonadia > Saccharimonadales > Saccharimonadaceae > Nanosyncoccus. The sequence goes on along the minus strand of JAFYXW010000001.1, from coordinate 179,576 downwards.
GTTAGCTATATTGGCTACAGAGTACCTAAGGGTAAGAAGAATATCGAAAAATTGAATATGAAGGAAAGAATGATTTTACTTCGCTATTATTTTGAACTAGGCTCTGATGTACTAGATAACGACGGTATGGTTATGTGGGTCAGAGATGAAGCCACGAAACGAAGATCACCTTTTGAACGCTTAATGGCAATCAAAACTTTGGCGGGATGTTACGTCTTTACTACGCTACCCTACGTATTTCAGAGCTTCGCAGGTAGATCGCTGAGCCCGAATGGAGAAAACGCCAAAATGTTACGAAAGTATAACATCTATCCCAAACCGGGTGATGAAATTACGAATTGCTTCCTGGCTGACGTTTTCTCATATGATTATCCAATTTGGGATTATCTGCCAGTAATACTTGTTAGCCTCTATTCCGGAAACGATTATCAGAAGAGCGTTACTAAAGCTCTACTTGACAAAATTGCTGATCCAGATATATCTGCTTCTGAAGCATTCTCTTCTACCATCCAAAATGTTAAGAAACACGAGCCGGTTAGTCAGTTCTTTATTAACGCGTTGGTTGATTCTGGAAAAGATGGCGATGATTTGCCAGATATTCCGCTTGAAATTGGCCGCGAATATTTCGTTAAATGTATTGGCGGCACCGCAGTAGCAGTCGTAAAAATAGTGGGGGGAGGCAACCCGGAATACAGCATAGTCGGAAGTGGGTTTAAAGATGCGTTCTTTTATAACCCCAGATACGTTAAAGATATGTCTTGTTACAAGATACGCATTAAGGATAAATTAATGTTTGAAGTGGTGCGTTTTGAAGGCAATGTGTTTGGCACGAATTCCTTTAGCATATTCGGGAACAACGGCGAACTTGTAGGGCTCGAGGTTGGGACTAGAATCAATGTCGACCGAACTGCTTACCAGGAAAACAAGGACTATACTTTGAATTTTTATTTCACGCTTAAAGACGCGCGCCGCGCGTTATTCAAATAACCTAATTCTTATCACCTTTTTTAAAGGCTCGCACTGGCGAGCCTTTTATTTTTCCTAAAAATATGTTATAATTATTAATGATAAGGTTTTTAATGGAACGTTAACAATTTATTTTTTTATTGGAGGTACACGTATGAGAAATGTGTTTAATAATGCGTTAGAAATGGCAATCAAAGAACATGATGTGATGTCGATTTATTCACTCTTTTCTGGCTTAAATTATGGAAGAACATCCATTCCCGTTAATTTGTATTATTCAGCGGTTTTGGAATGTCCCGATACAAAGTTTGGAAAAACTATAAGAAATAAAATCGCGAAATCGTTGTTTGCGCAAACGATTAATTACAACTATCCTATTTTAAAGCTCGTCAGTGATCCGAATAAGATTTTCTCTTTACCTGAACCGCATTCTCTTCTTCAAGAGCTTGACCACGAGCTCAGCTCGCAAGGTAGTATCAGATCGATGATGCAGGACCTTGACAAAGATGATGTTTGGGTTCTAGAAAAGCTTTTGGACGACCTAGATGATGAAAGCAAGTTGATGGAAAAAATCATGTCTGTTTTAGGACACCAGTTTTACTTGTGCGATGAAATAAGGGACTATTTGGTTTCTTATGCTGTAAAAATGACTCATCCCAGACGGCTTTTAAAATCACACGACATTAACCTTGGTATAATTGCAGATAATCTAAATTCGCTTACGGTGGAAGAAGTTTTTGCATTGGTATTCTCATCTGATAGGTATGACGAGGGCGCATACCACCCCGACTCTTTGGTCGACGATGCGTTAGATGGCAAGTTTATCAATGATAAAAATGCCTTGTTGCTTTTAGGCTGGATTCTCCATGGCGACGACTGCTATGATGCAGATGATTTTTGCGATTGGATAAAAAACGAGCTCACCTCAGACACTACCAGTGTCTACAGAAGGCTCATGGCCATCAAAGTCCATTTCGAAACGAACGGTATTTTTGGCTCGGACTATGCTTTGCTTTTTAAAGCCTTTTCGTTTATAGACCCTGCAGTGTTTAGCGATATTTGCGAAAAATACGAGATCTATCCGCACGAATTCTTGGTCAAAGAATCCTACATCGAAGAAGATGACGATGATGAATACGACGATGAAGAAGATGACGGTAAAGAAGATGACGAATCTTCTAGAGAAACCTTCTTCCATGAAGTAATGGCCGCCAACGACGAGGAACTGTTTAATACAGTTTTAATGGCAATCAAGCGTCAAGGCGATTACGCAAGTGTAGTTTTGGAGATGTTCGAGGAAAAAGAAAAAGCAGATGTCTCGTTCTGTCAGGCTGTAGAAAATGCAATTCGAAAAGCCATAGACAAGCATCTTGATGCTGACTTCATCCAAAGCTTCCTGGCTCAAGGGCATGGAGTTTTTGATCCGATTGGTATTGATCCGAAGGGAACTTACTACATAAAATGCCTTGGCGGCGACGGTGTAGCAAAAGTAGAGATTTGCACCGACGAAGACCATTTATGCCCGGCGCTTAAAGACTTTTTGGAAGCTAATGAATTGCTGCTTGAAGCAAGTGGAATTCGTGACATAGGATTTATCCGCCCCTTGGCAACTACCTGCATGACTAATTGCAAAACCGTTCTTAGTTTCAAAGTGGTCGGTTTTATTGGCTCAAACTATGGCGTAAAGAGTTATTATATCAGAAACGGAGATAAGTATGTAAAAATTAAAGTTGGAGACATAATTCAGCCGTATAACACAATTATGTACAACAGCGAAGAAGAATTCATTCACTTTTATTTCACACCGGAGATGGCACTATATGCGCCTCTTGGTTAAAAAAGGAGGGTAGAATGCAACGCATTAACAACAAAAAGGTCTCAATGGCAATGTCTGCAAACGAAACTCTAGACATTCGGCAGCTAACTTTGCTTAAATACTTATTTTTAAAAAAGGAAATTGCTACTTTATTTACGTGGGGTTTTTCTTCACTTGCTGTCGAGATTATTCTAATAATTTTGAACAGCCTTTTTGTGACGAAAGGAGCAATTCTTGTTGTCATTTACCTTTTGTTAGGGATGACTTCTTTCATTTCGACGCTAGCTATTGCTCTGGGGATTATTGAAACAATTACTCTTTTTCATATGAAGAAGGGGATTACCAAAGTTTATGGCACTCTGCCAACAGAACTAATCGAAATTATTAAAAACCGAATCGACGAACTATGTGCAGGTGTGGGGCTCCCACCTGAGTACTACCAGACAGAAAAAGATTATCTGTCTTAACCAAAAACCAGCTCTTCTAGAGCTGGTTTTTCCATGCTATAATATTTTTTATGAACGATTTTGACTATTTAGGTGAGGGGGAAGTATATCTAGACGGAGCTTGTCAAAGCTTGCGCCCGCGCCCAGTAATCGAGGCATTAAACAAATATTATACCGAACATAATTCCTGCGGCGAGCGTGTTAAATACAAATGGGGTCGCATCACAGACGAAAAAGTTGAGGAAACCCGCGAAAAGGTTTTGAAGTTCGTAAAACTATCACCGCGCAAATATACTACTTCTTTTACTCTTAACACCACTTATGGTATCAACTTGATTTTAAACCAGTTAAAAGGTGGCGACTTCAAGAAAGTGATGACTTCGGAAATTGAGCATAACTCTCCATTTCTTGCTACGATTGCTTTTTCAGAGCGCACCGGATTGCCACGTGAACTAATGAAGCGTAATGATGACGGCTCAATTAACATCGCTGATTACGATTTTACAAAGGCCGTCGTGGTAGTAAACTGTGCGTCCAACTTTGACGGACGCAAACTTTTAAATATTGCCGAGCTTACCAAGGTTGTGCACAAGGCTGGTGGCATTATTATTATCGATGCCGCACAGGCGATGTCTCATTCTGCCGATATTATTCGTGGTGTAGAAGTTGACGCAATTTGTTTCTCGGCGCACAAAATGTATGCGCCATCGCTTGGTGTAATTGTTTGGCGCGACGATCTAATTAAGCACTTGGACGAGCGATTCCTGGGCGGTGGCATGGTAGATGATGTAGAAAAAGAATCGTACACGCTTTCCGCCGAAGGCAAAGAACACCGCTATACTCGTTTTGAATCGGGGCTTCAGGCATGGGGCGAAATTATTGGGCTTAACGCTGCACTAGATTGGCTCGAAAAACTACCAAAAAAAGACTGGAAAAATTTAGAAGACAATACCAAAGAATTATACGATTTTCTGGTTAGTTCGCCACGTGTGCACATGATTAATAAAGAGCCAAACCCGACCATGACTTTTTATGTAGAAGGCTTAGACTCACATCTTCTCGGCGAGGCACTCTCTCGCGAGAACATCATGGCGCGTACTGGTTATTTCTGTGTGCATTATTATCTAGATCACGTTCTTGGCTTACCACCGCTAATTAGATTTTCACTTGGTATTCATAACCGCCCCGAAGATATCGAAAAGATCAAAAAAGTTCTAAGTAAAGTTTTGCAATAAAAAAACAATCCCGTCATAATAGACGGGATAAAATGTTTTTAGAAAGTACACGATTTTTCGGGCGCACGTGTTAAGCGCGCCCAATGATCGCTCGGAAAACTTTTAAAGTGCTAGCCTCCGATAAATTTGTAAAGAAAGGAGGTTCAACGGCACACTCACTACCTTATGGCACGGCACCTGCGGGGCCCCTTGCTCACGACCGCAAGGCGTCCCTTCGTGTGTCATACTTGCGCCTATTAAGAAGCGCAAAGGGGTGAGCAGCCTCGCCATATGATAACAATCGTACTAACCGATTCAGTGCTAATTATATCACACAATAAATCCCCCGTCTATACAGACGAGGGATAATCGCAATAAAGATCCCCAGCGAAATCGCTAAAGATCCCTACTGTCAAACCGGAACCCGATTTTTTCAAAATCAAGTTTCAGCTGGTCGGCATCCTTAAACAGAATACTGTAGATACCGCTTTTTCTGGCAGAATCGACGTTTCTTTCGATGTCATCAACGAAAACAATCTTTTCTGCCGGCAAGTTAGACACACTCAGGACTGTAGGGAAGAAGTCAGGATCACCTTTGATTTTGCCAATGTCACACGACCAATAGGCGCCGGTAACCGCATCAAAGAGGTCGGGATGGGCTCTTTTTAACTGACCCAATCTTTCTTTGATATGGTCCGAAACGATGTAAATGTCGGGACGACCGGAAAGCCTGTCGCCACTAGGTACGCCATTGATACTGACGCTTCTGGGATGAGATGTGATGCTTTTGTATACATCTAAAGTACCAGGGATAACCCGCTGGATGTTCTCCGAAAGTACATGCTTGATGTAATTAAGGGAGAACGGCAAACTTCCATCTTCAAGAATTGCCTGCCAATAATCATCCTCTTTGCAATTATCGCGAAAGAGCTCCAGAATCTTGTCATTTACCTCATCGTGACGTTCCCAAAATCTCTTGCTAACTTCTGCACCGTGGTCTCTAGCCACAATGTCTTCCATGCCATAAATACCGTGTATAAGGACCTCCGATAGGTCAGTAAATACCACCATCTTACGTCCCCCCTTTCTATCAGACTGATTGTAGTATATCACTCTCTCTTAAAATAGTCAAAAAAATTATATTTTTATCAAAATTATGCTAATATTATATATATTATGGTGTGTATAGCTGCTTTTATAATACTAGCTCTAATTGGCATCTTTGTTGCCATTATTTCTATCTTTAAACCAAAGGTAGGCAAAGCTTATCTCAAAATGTTTAAAAAGGCCTGGGGCTGTTTATGGAAAAAGGTACGCTTACAAAAATGCGAAACCGGTTTTAAGGATGATGTAAAAAATACATTACTAAGTCGTATAATCGTAAAACATCCAAAATGGGTAAAGCCATTGTCAGTAATCATTGAAATCATTTCAGTCTTAATCGTAATCATTGCCGTGTGGGCTCTCCTTACGGCTATCAAATCTTTACTTGCGCTTTGGGCGTTGGGTAGCTGCAACGTAACAAAACCTTCGGCCTGTTCGCTTGGCGCAGAAGTTTGTTCAATCGACGAAAGCGAACCACAAAACCCAATTGAAGCAACCGGCAGATGGTTTACCGAGTGGGGCGAAATCTTTGAGGCGATTCCAGACAAATTCCGCACCTATAAGGCAGAGGATTACGATTTTAATTATATTGATTTAGATACTAACGGCGCCGAGGAAAAACCGATCGCACTCGACATTTTTGACCCAGGCTGCTCGGTTTGTATGATTTCTTATCGCAACCAAAAGTCATCTGGATTCTTTGATAATTACAATGTGCGCCTAGTGCCATTTGCAATTCAAGATTCTGACAACAATTACAAGTTTAAAAATTCTGAGATTATCGTAAAGTATATGTTTGCAGTGGAGCAACTGTATAGCGGCTATGCGATAAAACTACTCGACCACATCTTTACCGAAAAAAATGAGAACGGCATTTCTTACCAAAACTTATTCAATGAAGACTTCGACCATGAAACAGCCGTAAAACAGTTAGAGGCCTGGCTTAAAGCCGACGGGCTTGATAAAGGGGCAATTTCGGAAGTGCGTAAAGTTGTAGAATACCCAGAGATTACCGACAAAATGCAAGAGAATCGTGACATTGTAGAAAATGAGCTTCGCGTTAAAGGTATCCCAACTATGGTTTATGACGGAGCGCGTCATACTGGCTTATACAAAGCCGGATAGTGTTAATGTTTATTGTAAAAATTACAACGTTTTTGGCCTGACCGATGTTTTTTAGGTGGAAAACTTTTGTGAAAAAATCTTGACATTGGTGCATGTCAGATATAATATAATATTAATACTATATTTAGACAGGATGCGAGGTGATGTCTGAAATACCAGAAAAACAAATAAAAAGATTGCGCAGTTTAATCTCCGAAGCTGAGACGAATTTATCAGCAGCAAAAGAATTACTAGTTTCTATTCTCGGCGACGGCGAGACAATTTCCGCGCCAAGCGATTCCGTAATTTCCAGCCCAGAAGGCAAAATTATCGAAGGCATTTTTGACGGCCAGATCATGATTGGTCCGGATGGCAAGAACTATCCAGTACCAGCTAACTATGCTTCTAAGTCTAAGTTAGTTGAAGGCGACATCATGAAACTTACAATTACCGATGATGGCAAATTCCTTTACAAGCAAATTGGCCCAGTAGAACGTAAGACCGTAATCGGCACACTTGTTCAACGTGACGACAAATACTATGTAGAAGTTGGTAGCAAAGAATATCAGATTTTATATGCGTCAGTAACTTATTTCCATCTAAAAAATGGTTCGCAAGTTTCTGTAACTATTCCAGCAAATAATGATGACGCGACCTGGGCAGCCGTTGAGGCCGCCTTATAATGAAGGCATTATACCGAAAATATCGACCTAAGACTTTGGCTGAAGTGGTGGGGCAAGCCCAGGTTACGGATGTCTTAAAAAAATCTCTCGAACAAGGAAAAATTAACCACGCTTACCTTTTTGTTGGGCCACGTGGCTGCGGCAAAACGTCGGTAGCAAGGATTTTTGCACACGAGGTAAATAATTTCGAATACCAACTAGAAGACGATTACGTAGACATCATCGAAATCGATGGCGCATCCAACCGTGGCATCGATAATATCCGTGAACTGCGTGAAAAAGCCGCAATTGCACCAACATCAGGCAAATACAAGATCTATATTATCGATGAAGTACATATGCTCACGAAAGAAGCGTTCAATGCACTTCTTAAAACTTTGGAGGAGCCACCAAAACATGTAATTTTTATTATGGCTACGACCGATGCATACAAAGTACCAGTGACAATCACATCACGTGCGCAAACTTATACTTTTAAACTTGCAGATCTTAATACTATGTTTTCTTTTCTTAAGTCTGTGTGTGAAAAAGAAAAGATTAAGATTTCTGATGACGCACTCAAAATCGTAGCAAAACGTGGCGGTGGGTCTTTTCGCGATTCATTGTCTCTTCTTGACCAAGTCTCCACGTTGTCTGACAAAGAAATTACTAAAGACATCGTTGTCTCTGCTTTTGGGTTGCCTGAAGATGAAAAGATTAATAATTTAATTAATAATTATATTAATGCTGACCTTAATGGTGTTTCTGATACATTAAAAGATTTATTGTCGTCTGGCGTTAAACCTGAAACGATTGCCGAAGAAATCATACGTATTATCGTTGAGAGTCCAAAACCAGAACTATTAAAATTGTTATCTAAACTTCCAGAAATTAAAGCACCATTTGCAGATGCAAAACTTTTGGTGGCTCTAATGCCTGAGAGAGTGGGGGTGGCGCTTAAATCCGACGAAGGGGCATTTCGGAGCGCGGCAGCGCGTTCGCCCCTTGGGACGCGTGAGCGAAGCGAAGAATTAGCGCCGGCCGCCCATGGCGATGGGCCGGCCGGACGCGGCCCCAAGGCGGATATAAGCGACAGGACCCCCGCTCAGGCATCGGAGCCAGCCAAAGCTTTCAACTGGAACGATTTTGCCGAGAAGGTTAAAAATCTGAATGATGCAGTTTATATGCAGCTTTCAAAAACTACGTATGAATTCAAAGACAATGAATTGCATATTTATCCAAGTAAAAATATTGTTAAAACAATTCTATCACGCGACAATAATAAACAAATCCTAATCGATGCGGCGGGTGGTGTCAAAATCACAATTCACGATGTAGGTGAAAAGCCTAAAAACGCGACGAAAAACGAAACTTTAGCTAAAATTTCTGATATAATGGGTGGAGAGGTAATCAATGATGGAGGAGGAAACCCGTTCTGATAAGTCCGGTGGACGTGTAGTCCCGCAGGACATTACCGCCGAGAAGTCTTTGCTCGGTGCGCTTATTATTTCGGAAAACATTTTTCCGGAAATTATCACTATCGTACGCGCAAAAGATTTTTACGACAAAAACCACCAAACCATCTTTGACGCGATGATGAGTCTATACGACCAACATCGTCCAATTGATTTACTTACTTTGACTTCTGAACTAAAAACTTCAAAAAAACTAAAAGAAATTGGTGGAGCTCCATATCTTGCCGAGCTTTCCAATTTTGTTTCCACGCCATCACACGCCAAAGCTTATGCCGATATCATAGCAAAAGCCTCGGTGAGACGCAGACTAATTCATGCCGGTAGTGAAATCGTCAACAAGGCCTATGAAGAAGGTGAGAACGTAGATGACCTAGTTGGTGCAGCCGAGAAAGAACTTTTTGAGGTATCCGACAAAATCGTAAAGAGTGATTACGTGGCAATGGATGATTTGCTAGCGGATGCATTTGATAGGATTGAAGAACTTCACAAAAACAAAGGTGCTCTGCGTGGCCTTAAAACCGGTTTTCGTGATATCGATAATAAAACCGCTGGGTTTCAAAAAGGTGATCTTATCATCGTGGGAGCTCGCCCGGCTATGGGTAAAACTACATTTGCGCAAAATTTGGCCTACAATATTGCTAGCATCAACAAAAAAGGCGTTCTGTTCTTTTCAATGGAAATGGCCGCCAACGAAATCGTTGACCGTATGATTTCTGACGTGTCTGGTGTAAATAACTGGAATATTCGCACTGGCAATCTCTCCGACGATGAGTTTGCGCGCGTAGGCGATGCCATGGGCGAAATGGATGAGTTGCCAATTTACATTGACGATACTAGCTCAATGAATATTATGGAACTCAGAAACAAAGCTCGCCGCGCAATGCACGACCATGATATTGGCGTTGTGATAGTAGACTATTTGCAATTGCTCCAAGGTTCAGACCGCTACAAGGGTAATCGTGTACAGGAAGTTACCGAGATTTCGCGTGGACTTAAGATTTTGGCGAGGGAACTAGAGATTCCAGTAATTGCTCTTGCTCAGCTTTCTCGTAGCGTTACTGGCCGCGACGATCCTAGACCGGTTTTGTCCGACCTTCGTGAATCTGGTTCTATCGAGCAAGACGCCGACCTTGTAATGTTCTTGCATCGTCCAGATTATTACAAGCAAAACGATGATAATTACGAAGAGACCCACATCACTGAACTTTTGATTGCAAAGCACCGCCATGGCGCCATCGGCAAGATAGAACTATACTTCCACCCAGAATTACTACGCTTTATGTCGCTGGACAAAACACGCGAATAAATGCTATAATACTTATGTGAAGAAAATTATAATTTCTAAACTTTTTTTATACAAATACCGTTTTATAATCGGTTATGTACTGCTTGGTTTAGCATTCGTGGGACTACTTTTTGCTTTACCAATAATTTCGCAATATGGCCTGTCTGATGCCGAGATTCAATCCGCTGACAGTTCTTATCATCTTAGTGTCGATGCGCCACTAAATGGCGACCTGGTAGATTTACCATATAGACTAGTACAAAAACTTTCGATCGTTTTATTTGGCTTAACTCCATATACTATTAAGTTGCCAAGTATTTTGGTAGGGTTGTTGCTTGGTTTTCTCTTGATCCTACTTCTAAACCGTTGGTTTAAAAATAATGTGTCGCTTCTCGCATCATGTTTGGTGGTATTATCGACACCATTTCTTTTTTTGGCAGGCAGCGGAACACCGCTAATTATGATTGTTTTTTGGCCAACTTTGCTTTTATGGCTCGGCTCAAAAATCCAGGGCGAGAAACGGCCAAAGCCGACTTATTCATTTTTGTTTGCAATAGCGCTACTTTTATCAATCTTCACGCCTTATATGCTGTACTTTGCCGTTTTTTGCGTTTTCTTTGTCTTTATGCAACCACACCTAAGGTTCGTATTAAAGAGTCTCCCAAAATTACCACTTGCTATTGTAAGCATCGTGATATTAGCTGGAATTGTGGCGCTCGGTATCAATATCATCAACCACCCAGACACTATCATGGAGCTTCTATTTGCTAGCGGCTTTACAATTGGAGATTTCTTTAGCAATATTGTAAAAGGTCTAGCGCCTGTCTTTTCGTGGCGAAGCACCGGGGAGAGCGTATTCCTTTCACCGCTCATGAGTTTGCCTGTATTTGCCATCGCTCTAATTGGCCTATTTTCTACTACTAGAGGATTCTTTGCTTCACGCAACTCAATTGCCTCGCTCCTACTCGTATTTACTTTGGTTATTACTGGTTTTAACCCTTCAGTAGTAATCTTCTTCATCTTGCCACTTTCAATTCTTGTAGCGCATGGCCTAAAATACATCCTAGAAAAATGGTACGGGCTTTTCCCAGAAAATCCATACGCTCGCGTCGCAGCCCTCTTCCCACTTTGTTTATTATTTGCAACTATACTTCTGCCAAGCATTGCCCAGTATGTATATGGTTATCGTTATAATCCAAGCATTGCAGATGAATTTAGCTACAACCTTACCGTAATTCGCGAGAACCTAAGCGACGAAACTTTGTGCGTACAAGAAAACTTCCGTTTCTATAAAATCTTGGAACGTTCTACGGAACTAAAGGTAGTAGAGAATTGTGAAGTCGCAAACGTTCCTAAACTCGCCATTATGGGCGAAATTGAAGCCCCAGAGGATTATCAGCTTTCTCGTATTATTACATCCCCGATGCGAGAAAATTCTGATATAATATATCTATATACAGAAAAAGGAGAATAATATGGGTCAGACAATGGACCAAATGAAGCTATTAAACCAACTTCGTAAAGCACAAAAAGAACTCAAGAACGAAATCGTAGAAGTAGAAGCCGGTGACGGCGCTGTAGTCGTACAAATCAATGGCGAACTTAAAGTTAAAAAAGTAACCATCGACCCAGAGAAAGTCGATCTAAATGACATCCACGAACTTGAGCGTTGGATTGAAAACTGTATGCGCGACGGCTTTGCTAAAGCTCAAGAAATTGCTACTGACAAGATGAAACCTTTGATGGGCGGTCTTGGCAACTTTGGAATGTAAAAATGCTGCCAAAGGCCCTAACCAATGCGATTGAAGCGCTAGGAATGCTTCCTGGCGTGGGTCCGCGCACGGCAGAACGCTATGCGTATTATCTTTTTAAATCCAGTCCAAAGATCGCAGAGGGAATTGCCACGGCTTTAACAGAGCTTCATGACGGTGTAAAATCTTGTCCAGTAACGTTCGCTCTGATCGGAGCTGACGAAGAATTGTCGCCGTTTTATACCGACGAGACACGCGACAAAACCACAGTGTTAGTAGTGGAAGAACCACTTGATATTTACGCAATTGAGCAAACGCATAGTTACAAAGGTACCTATCATGTGCTAGGTGGTGCAGTTTCGCCAATTGATGGCATTACTCCGGACCAACTACACATCAAAGAGCTAATTGATCGAATTGACAAAGATAATGTAGAAGAAGTAATTATTGCTACAAACCCTTCCGTCGAAGGCGAGTCTACTGCGCTACTTCTTGAAAAAATGCTCCACGAAAAATCTCCAAAACTTAAACTCACTAGATTGGCCCGAGGCCTACCACTTGGCGTAGACCTATCTTATGCGGACCAAATCACATTAAACGCTGCTCTAGAAAATAGAACAGAATTATAGTTCTTCTAGTTTTTTGAAATCAACTTTGTTTAATTTTGTCTTCGGGAGTTCTGTGACAAAGCGAAGTTCACGTGGCTTCTCGTATTTAGCGAGATATTTTTTATAGATACCTTCGAGTTCTTTTTTGATTGCGCGTTCAGACACGCCTTCTTTTGGTACGATAAATACCACGACTTTTTGTCCGCGGATTTTGTCGTCACGACCGACCGCAGCACAAGCCGCAACCTTTTCGCATTTTAGGGTGACGTCTTCGACATTCTGTGGATAGACATTGTAGCCGTTAGTAATAATCAAACGTTTGAGGCGGGTGCGAAAATGAACCACGCCTTTTTTATCGATATAGCCAATATCACCGGTGCGTAGATATTTTTTCTTGCCAACAGTAACAAAGGCTTTTTCGGTTTCTTCTGGATCATTTAAGTAACCCTGCATCACCGAAAGGCCAGAAACTAGGATTTCACCATCGTCGCCAAGTTTAGCCTCTTTCATGGTTTCGAGATCTAGGATAATCACATCATTGTCTGGGATTGGGTAGCCAATGCCATCTGGTTCGTCTGCTACACTTACTGGCGAGAAGATAAAGCCGCCTGTGGCCTCGGTACAGCCGTAACCATTCTCAAGTACGGCTTTGGACCCGTGAGCTTTAAGAAAATCATTTACGCGCTCCTTGGATGACATACTAATCATGTCGCCGCCAGAAACTGCAAACTTCACACACTTAAGATCATTTTTCTTAAACTTGATTTTTAGCAAATATTCAAATACAGCTGGTACACCCACAAGAATATTGATCTTGTATTTTTTGATGTAGTTTTTGAGCTTTTTAGCATTAAACTGAGGGATGAGTACTACGCGGGCGCCAGTATAAAGTGGCATGTGAATACAACAACCAAGACCAAAGGCGTGGAAGTTTGGTAAGAAAGTTAGGAACGAATGCTCAGTGCGAATTAGATCCGGCACAAGATATTTTGCGCCAAGGGCAAGAGCATTGAAGTTGAGGTTAGTAAGAAGAACGCCTTTTGGTTTGCCGGTAGTGCCTCCAGAATATAATATTACGGCAGTGTCTTCCGAATCCACACGAGCGTGTGGGTTACCAATATATTTATCCGCCTTAAACAAGAAGCGGTCCCAGGTAATAACTTGCTGGGTTTTCTTGATGTGATTTTTGCGACCCTTAGTGACTTTATAAATCGCGCGGACGATAAAATCCATTGAACGAAGAGGGGAAACCACCACTACGCGTTCTAGCTCAGTGTTCTTAATAATAGCTTCTACTTTTGGATAAGAAATATCCACGCAAAGGATAATCTTGGAGTGAGCACCGTTCACAAATTCTTCGATTTCTTTTTCGGAAGAAAGTGGATGAATCATGTTTGCAACTGCGCCGATTTCATTAACAGCGTAAAATGCATAAACAGACTCTGGCGTATTTGGCATACAAATAGAAATATTGTCGCCTTTTTCGGCGCCAATGGCTTTAAGCGCAGCTGCTACGCGGTTAATCTTTTTCACCATTTCTTTATAAGTGATTTGCGTGTCGAAATATTCGAGTGCGATGTTGTGTGGCCATTTGCAAGACGCATCATAGATAGCATCATACATACCACCGTTAAAGTATTCTATATTCTTCGGGAGTTTATCGATATAGCCATATTTTGCACGTTCGATTTTCATATCGATCTTGCGAAGAGTGTTTTTGATTTTGTTGTACATGATTTCAAGCATAATATTGTTATTATATCACAAATTCGTGTGCTATAATTGGGTTATGGACAAAAATTTACGCATGCGTCTTATTGTTGGCTTTGGGATGTTCTTTGTAGCGCTTGTGGCTTTATACACTTTTGATGCAATTCCGTTTAAGGTAATTTTTGGGTTATTCGCTTTCGTGTCTGCCATCGAATTATTTAGCTTCTTTAAGAGGAAAACTACCTTTTTGACTATTATGCTTGCGGCAATCGAAATAGCCTTTTTGGTTTGCGGTACGTTCTTTGTCGCAAAAATCGATCCAGCACACTTTTGGTATATTATTCTTGGCGTTTGTGGCTATGATATCTTTGCTTACGCCTTCGGCAAAATCCTCGGCGGTAAGATTTTCAAGAAGTCTCGTCCGTTTCCGCATATCTCCAAAAACAAAACCTGGGAAGGCACCTGCCTTGGCTTGGCAACTTCCGTCGGTCTTGTCGCCATTATGATGTCCGCGCGCAACGCTTTCGCTTACGAGTGGCTTTATCTTTTGTGTGGCCCGCTCGCCGTAATGGGTGATCTATTTGAAAGCTATTTAAAACGTAAGTTTGGCGTAAAGGATTCTAACGAAATCCTCATCAAAAACAAATTCTTTGAAAAAGTTGAGCTCGTGGTTGGCGGCACCGAAGGCCACGGCGGATTCCTTGATAGAATCGATTCCACTGCTTTCACCACTACGGTGCTTTTAATTATTTCGTTATTTATTTAATAACTTTTTGCCAGCCTTTGATTAGATAATCTAAACCGGAGAAAACGGTAAGAATTATTACTATATATAATAGTATGGTATTAACAATGCCAAGAACATTATTATTTATAATGGTGTTGGCGAGAATAGAAATTAAAGTAATCATCTGAAACGTGGTTTTGGTTTTGCCCCAAATAGAGGCCGAGATAGTGATGCCTTCGCGGGCAGCCATCATACGCATGCCATCTACGGCAAGGTCGCGCACGATAATTACGGCAAACATCCAAACTGGAATAACATTCATGTAGACGAGCGCGAGAAAAGCTAAATCTACTAGCATTTTGTCTGCAAGCGGGTCAAGAAACGCACCCATGTCGGTGACAAGGTGTTTTTTGCGAGCCCAACGGCCGTCGATTTCGTCCGTAATGGCGGCTATCGAGAAAAAGGCAAGCGCTAAAATCTTTGGTGCGGTGCCTTCAACCATACAACAAATCATGAAAGGGATAACTAGAAGCATCCGAAAAATTGTAAGGATGGTTGGTCCAGTGATGGTGTTTTTCTTTGTCATACTACATATTTCCTATGTTCTACTTTATAAACTCTAATTCCGGCAAATTTGGCTGCCCAAACGTCGGTAGTGATTTTGTCGCCAAGCATGGCAGTTTCTTCTGGCTTAAAGCCGCGCTCTTCGCGTGCCTCGGTCAGCTTTTTGGAAATAGGTTTACCTGCCCACCAAACACAATCTACGCCGATAGGCTCGCAGAATTTTTGCATCATTTTTTTGCGGCCGTTATTAGAAACTATAACGATTTGGATGCCAGCCTTTTTGCAATCCTCGATCCAGTCGGCAAGCTCGTCGGCTGGCTCTTTTTCAGAGTGGAGTCGCAAGGTATTATCTAGGTCGCACAAAAGTAATTTTATACCTTGAGATTTTAAAAACTCTGGGCTAACATCTTCGAATCTTTCAAACTTTTTGTCTGCGTGAAAAATGCTCATACCTACCATTATAACACGTGATATAATAATATATATGTATAATAAATTTGCTGAATTTTTGAAAGACAAAAAATCTATCTGTATTGTTCAAGCTGAGAACCCAGACGGCGACTCACTCGGCTCGGCAATTGCACTAGATTATTTGTTGAATGACAAAGAGGTAAGTTTGTATTGTCCAGTAGATATTCCAAAATATCTACATTATTTTGCGGATTGGTCTAGAGTAACTAATGAATTCGATTTTAGAGCAGACGGATATATCATCGTAGATACTGCGGCAGAAGTTTTGCTCTCTAAATTACTTGATGACACTGCGATTCGCAATAGATTATATAATGCGCCAGTTTTAGTAATTGATCATCACGAAACCGAAGACGATTTAAGTTTTCCGCACGAATCGGTTATCGAAGTTTGCCCAGCCGCAAGTGAGGTAATTTACAAAATTGCACGCGAACTAAAGATTGAGATTGGAAAAGACGCCGCTGAAGCAATTTTCCAAGGAATCCTGTCGGATACCCTGGGACTAACCAGTAATTCTGTAACGGCCGATACTTTTGAAATTGCCGCCGATTTAACTAGACTCGGTGCAAATGTAGCTGAACTAGAAGACCGTCGCCGCGAGTTCATGAAAAAGTCGGCCAGGATTCTAGATTATAAGGCAGATCTAATTAAACGCATCGAATATTCTTTGGATGGGGAGCTAGCGACCGTACACATCCCATGGGATGACATCCGCGAGTATTCCGACGAATACAACCCGAACGTGCTAATTTTGGAAGAGCTTCGCCTAGTAGAAGGCGTAAAAGTTGCAGTAGCAGTAAAAACCTATCCGGATGGCAAAGTCACCGGTAAAATCCGCTGTGGTTCCGAGGCGCCAATTGCCGAAAAAATTGCTGGGTATTTTGGAGGTGGCGGGCATCCATATGCGGCCGGTTTTAGAACTTATGACACCACTTACGAAGAAGTTTTGGCAGACCTTGTCAAGATTGTACCTGGGCTAATTCAGGAGGCGAAGGATGAATCTTAAAAACAGCGTCAAGTTTGGTTTATTTAGCAAACCTTTGGAGCTTACAAAAACGCGTGATTTTTGTCCAAGCAAAAGGCCCCGCCTAACCGTGGTGATGCTACATGGAATTGCTTCTTCTTCTGATGCGTTCAAAAATACTATCAAGTATTTGAGCGGCACGCCGTCGATGCGTGATATTAGGTTTGTAACTTTTGACCTACTTGGTGCTGGTAAATCTTATGCTTCGGACAAGCTTGAATACTCTTTAAAAGAACAGCTCGAGGCCCTAAATAACTCTATTACTAAGCTATGTCTTAAAACCCCGCTCGTAATAGTAGGGCATTCGATGGGTTCTTTGATTGCACTAAATTTTGCTGATACTTTTAAAAAATCCGTTAAGAAATTAGTTTTGGCTTCGCCGCCATTTTACACTGAAGCAGATTTAAACCATCCGGCTTTCAAAGAAGGCGTAAAGCTTTTCGAAAAAGTCGTGGGCGCCAGACACAAAGGCTCTACCGATGGCAAACAGTTTAAGAAATCGATGGAAAAAGTAGTTTTGACCGACAAAAATTACAAGGTTGCCGAAAAAATCACCACCGACACTTGTATATTGTATGGCGATCAAGACCAATTTGTTTCTGCGCGCAATATTTTGGCAATCGCAAAGAGCAATACCAAACGTATCACCGCTATCAAGACAATTGGAGCACACCAGATGTCGCGCGATAAATATCATAAGCTAGTGCCAATATTAGAGGAGGTATTAAATGAAACTGTATAATACTTTGAGCCATAAAGTTGAAGATTTTAAACCGCTTGGCGATGCAGTAAAGATATACACTTGTGGACCGACGGTTTACAACTACGCACATATTGGTAATTTTGCTTCGTATATTTATTGGGATCTCCTGGTCCGCGCACTAAAAATGGACGGTTACAAAGTTAAGCGCGTGCTAAACTTTACTGATGTTGGGCATTTAACTTCAGACGGTGATAGCGGCGAAGATAAACTCGAAAAAGGCGCCCGCCGCGAGGGCAAATCGGCCTTTGAGGTAGCCGAGATGTACATCGACGCCTATATGAAAGATTTTCATCTGCTTAACCTAGTTGAGCCAGAGGTGCTAGCTAGAGCCACAGATTACGTCGAAGAGGACAAAGCCGCTGTTGATGCTATGACCAAAAATGGCTTTACTTATGAAACTACTGACGGGGTATACTATGATACTTCCAAATTCGCTGGCTATGCCGATTTTGCCAATCTAGACCTAGAAGGTTTGAAGGCTGGTGCCAGAGTAGAGTTTTCGGACGAAAAACGAAATGCGGCGGATTTCGCGGTTTGGAAGTTTATCCAACCAGGCGAAAAACACGAGATGCGCTGGGATTATTTGGGCCGACCAGGCTACCCAGGTTGGCACCTAGAGTGTTCTACCATTATAGACAAAGAGCTCGGCGAGCCGATCGACATTCACACTGGTGGCATCGACCACATTCCGGTGCACCACACCAATGAGATCGCACAAACTTATGCGATTTCTGGCCGCGAACTGGCCAAATACTGGTTGCACTGTAATTTTATTACGATTGACGGCGAGCGGGTTTCAAAATCTCTTGGCAATACCTACACGATTGCCGAGCTAGCTGAACGCGGTTTTGATCCTATGGACTTTAAGCTCTGGATTCTGCAAGGCCACTATCAGGGTACAAGAAACTTTACTTTTGATAGCCTAGAAGCAGCTAGGACACGCCGTTTAAATTGGCGCAACCGCATTGCGCTTTGCTACCAGAAGGAAATTAGTTCCACCGGTGCGTTCGACAAGATTCTTGAGGCCGTAAACAACAATTTGAATTCGGCCGAAGCATTTGCAATTATTGATAATTCGGAGTTGTCGCTTGATGATTGGAAGAAGATAGATGAACTATTTGGCCTAAATTTGGTTGCCGATTCGCCAAATATCGATAAAAAGACCACGGAACTAATCGAAGAGCGGGCTTATGCTAGAGCGATTAAAGATTTCGAGAAGTCAGATCGTATCCGTGGTGAGCTAACTGCCATGGGGATTACCGTACGCGACACTCTTGACGGCGCTATCTGGGAATATCTGGCCTAATCTGGCCTCACTCTTGACAAAAATAAGAATTAGTAGTATAATAAAGAAATGGGGCTACTTTAACAATTTTTTGATTTCGGACTAGAAGAAAGAGAGGTAGGAAAAATGATTAATGCCGTCGTTTTAGCTGCAGCAGTTGCGCTGGCGTGCCTTATTTATTTGTTATATTTTGTTCTGCGCCAATATGCCTATTTTGATGAAGAAGGCAACAGAATAACCCGTGGAACAATTGTAAGAATGCTGCTGGCAATTATTGCTATAGCAGGATTTGTTTCGTCGTTCATTTTCGTTGCAAGATTCGCTGATGAATCAAAAAGAGTAGAGGTCGCCGAAACCATTGTCAATCAAGAAGACTATGACATAATACAATACAGGCAATGCGCCAATGGCGTATTTGTCACTTTTTATAACAACTTAGGCCAGGAAGAGGGTATGTTCTTAGATAATTATATTATAGAATATGCCGAAGAACCTTTCCTAGAAATCCGAGACGTAAGAACTACGGAAAAGAAAGTTTGGAAATGTTTCTACGATAAAGGAACAAAAAGAGAAACCAAATATGTAGTATATTACGCCTTCGGCGATGATTAGTCCCAGTCAAAAGCCCGCTTGGAGACAAGTGGGCTTTTTTATGGTATAATAAATCCCATGGAAAGATATGAACCTCTAAAAATAGAAGAAAAATGGCAAAAAATTTGGGAAGAAACCGAGGCTTTTAAGGTTACCGAGAAACCTGGCGAGCGTAAAATGTACTTGGCAGAAATGTTCCCGTATCCGTCTGGGGCGGGGCTCCATGTTGGGCATGTGCGTAATTTTACCATTGTTGATGTACTTACGAGGTTCTATCGTCAACAAGGCTTTAACGTAATGCGCCCGTTTGGATATGATACTTTTGGTCTCCCAGCCGAAAACTATGCTATCAAGACCGGTACCGCACCACAAGATATCACCAAAACTAATATTGATAATTTCCGCAAGCAAGCCAAGAGACTAGGTTATGCGATTGATTGGAGCCGCGAGATCAATACTTCTTCTCCGGAATACTACAAGTGGACTCAGTGGTGCTTCTTGCAACTATTTAAAAAAGGCTTAGCTTATCAAAAAGAGTCCTATCAATGGTGGTGTCCAGAAGACCAAACCGTGCTTGCAAACGAGCAAGTAGAAAACGGCAAGTGTTGGCGCTGCGGCCACGAAGTCGAGAAGAAAAAAATGAAACAGTGGTTCTTTAAGATCACTGAATATGCCGATGAATTGCTAGACGAAATCGACGCTCTCGATTGGCCGGACAAGATTAAGACCATGCAGAAAAACTGGATCGGTAAAAGTACTGGTGCCGAAGTAGATTTTGAGGTCGAAGGAGGCGCGCCAAAAATTACCGTCTTTACCACGCGTCCAGACACGATTTATGGGGCGACTTTCCTAGTGGTAGCACCAGAATACCCAGGCTTAACTAACCTGGTGAACGACGACACGCGTGAAGCGGTGCTAGCCTATAAGGACGCAGCGCTCAAAAAATCTGAAATCGAACGTCAGGAAAACAAAGAAAAGACTGGCGTATTTACCGGTGCCTATGCGATTAATCCTGCTACCAAAGAAAAAATCCCAGTGTATGTGGCAGATTATGTGCTTGCTGGCTACGGTACAGGTGCAATCATGGCGGTACCAGCTTACGATGATCGTGACCGTGAGTTTGCTGAAAAATTCGATTTACCAATTGTGGAAGCCGAGCTTTGTGAATTCGGCAAATTTGGCACACCAAAGACTACCTACAAGATGCGCGACTGGCTAATTTCACGTCAGCGTTACTGGGGCTGCCCAATTCCAATTGCTTATGACAAGGATGGCAATCCGCACGCAATTCCAGAAGATCAACTCCCAGTAATTATCCCTGAAGTAGAGGACTACAAGCCAGATCATACTGGCCGTTCGGCACTCGCCAAGGCTAAAGATTGGCTTAAAGTCACGATCGATGGTGAAGAAATGACGAGGGAAACCGATACCTTGGATGGCTACGCCTGCTCGAGCTGGTATCTTTGGCGTTACGCATCGCCGCACGACGACAAGGCAGCCTGGGACCAAGATGCAATCAAATATTGGGCACCAACTGATGTTTACGTAGGTGCCGACCATGCCGTAGCGCACTTACTTTACATTCGTTTCTGGTGTAAGTTCTTTGCCGACGAAGGTTTCTTGCCATTCCGTGAACCAGTGAAGAAATTAATCTATCATGGTTACATCAATGCCCCAGACGGCAAAAAGATGAGCAAATCCAAGGGTAATGTAATCGACCCTCTAGACGTAATCAATGACGGTTATGGCGCCGATACACTTCGCACCTATGAAATGTTTATTGGCCCAGTAGAGCTCGATGCGGCCTGGGATCCGCGCTCGGTTGGTGGCGTTTACCGTTTCCTTAACCGCTGCTACAACCTACTTGGCGACATAAAAGATGCAGACAACGTCGTAATTCGCAATAAAACTATCAAGAAAGTAACAGACGATATCTATCACCAAAATTTCAACACGGCGGTAGCGGCACTGATGGAGTTTGTAAACGAGCTCTACAAAGTTGGTGCAGGAAAAGAAGACTTAGTCGTGCTTTCTAAGTTACTCAAGCCATTTGCGCCACACCTAGCTTCTGAAATGCTCGAGAAACTAGACGCAGATGACGAATGGCCAAAATGGGACGAAAAATACCTTACTAGTGATACCGTAGAAGTGGTAGTTCAAGTTAATGGCAAGCTTCGCGCTAAACTCACTGTAGACAAAGATGATCTAGAAGATGAGCAAAAAGTTATCGACATGGCTCTAGCGGACGACAAAATCAAGAAGTTTACCGAGAATGGCGTGAAAAAGACCATCTTCGTACCAAAAGCCAAAATCTTAAATATCGTAGTCTAAAATGAAACTGATCCTCGTCCTAGATAACATTCGTTCGTGTTATAACGTGGGCGCAATTTTGCGTTCGGCGGAGGGTTTTGGCGCAGAAAAAGTAATCTTATCTGGTTACACGCCTAGGGTACACGACGCCAATTTATTGCCACATCTACGCGATAAATTAGACCGCGAAATTCACAAAACTGCGCTTGGTGCAGAAGAAATGCTAGATATTTATGCATGCGATGATATAAAAAACAAGCTTTTTGAGCTAAAGTCCCAAGGTTGGCAAGTAGTCGGACTAGAAAATAATATTGAAACCGACCGCATTTTTAAACTAAACGGCTCTGAGCTAAAAAATAAAATTACAGATAAAATTGTTCTGGTATTAGGTGAAGAAGTAAATGGCATTGATAATTCACTGTATGATATAATCGACCTGTTTGTAGAAATTCCAATGCGCGGACAAAAGGAGAGCTTTAATGTCTCTGTTGCTGCCGGTATTGCGATGTATGGTATAATGAGTTTATGATAAAAGTTTATACCACCTCAACTTGCATTTATTGCCACGCATTAATGGATTGGCTAGATGAGCTTGGCGTAGAGTACCAAGAGCTCGACGCGACCAAAGAGGCAGATATCGCCACCGTGCCAGTAACAGAGATTAATGGCGAACGCATTATCGGTTTTGATCGCCCGGCCATTAAGAAAGCCTTGAAAAACTTATAATTTAGTGGTATTATAGACCAAATTAGATATTATTAAAGGAGCAAAATGCCTGAACCTAAAAAACAAAGCAGCCCAAGAAAGACCGGCCTTCGCCGCAGTCATATCCGCTTGGCGCTTGCCCGCACTGTTAACAAAACATCACCAGTTAAGGCCTTCGAAACTAAAAAGAAGACCCCAAACCTTAAAGTAAAAACTATTAAGAAAAAAGAAGCTTAAATTATGGCTAGTAATCGACATTTAGGTAGAGTTATTGTCTTGCAAAGCTTGTATGAGTACGAGCTTAGGACCCTCGCATCAGACCCAGAAGTCGAGCTAGACGTGATTATTGCCAAAAACATTGAACCATACGAAAAGGCGCTCGGCGACACCGAGTTCGTCTATAATTTAGCACACAAAGTGTCTGAGAATTTTGAAACTCTAGACAAAGCTTTGCAGCCAATGGCACCAGAGTGGCCAATTAGTTCAATTGCGGCAATCGATCGTAACGTCCTGAGGATGGGGCTATACGAGCTTTCGGAATGTCGGGATAAAATCCCACCGAAAGTGGCTATAAACGAAGCTGTAGAGCTTGCGAAAGCGTTCGGATCAGATAATTCGTCGAAGTTTATCAACGGCGTACTTGGCACCGCTTATCGCGAACTCGGAATTAAAGAAGAAGAAAATGAACCAAAACATCAGACCGGTGACGCATCCAAGAAGGACGATGTCAAGAGTGGGGGAGCCGACAGCGAAGAGAACGCTGAAGGTGCCGGAAGCGCTACCGACGGAAAGAATTAAGGAATCTCCGCTTAAAAAGATCACTTCAGCGGTGTTTCGCAAGAAAACCGCGATTCAAGAGATTGTGCGTGAGCCGACTTCTGGTGGGATTATTTTTCGCTTGACTCACGATAAAAAAGATATCGAGATCCTGCTTATCCAGGACTCCAAAGAGCGTTGGACTATTCCAAAAGGCCATATCGAACCGGGCGAAACCGCCAAAATGACGGCACGCCGCGAGATCGAAGAGGAAACTGGCCTTAGGAATTTTAGCGTGCTAACATGGCTCGGCAAGATTCATTTTAAATACCGCCGCGCCGACAAATTAGTGCTGATGACTACACAAATCTATCTAGTACAAGCTTTGGATGAACGCGAAATGCCAACTGGCGAGAAATGGATGAAGGGAATTAAGTGGTTCTCGTTTGCGGATGCGCTTGAAGCAATAGAATATGAAGATATAGAAAAATTAATGTTAATTGCAAAGAAAAAGATTCGCGCTGGCGAATTTTAAATAGGAGGCAAAATGGACACGACACCATATCAGGAATTTGCAAAGGAAAAACTTGGATTTGAATTTAACGATATCAATCTCTTGGTAACGGCATTAACACATCGTAGCTACGTAAATGAGCACAAATCTGCCAATGAACATAACGAAAGGTTGGAATTCCTTGGCGATGCAGTGCTCGAATTAGTTTCTTCAGATTTTTTGTATCGAAATTACGACGAACCTGAGGGAATTATGACAGCTCTAAGAGCAGCTCTAGTTCGCACCGAGAGTATTGGCGACGCTGGCAAAGAACTTGGCTACGAGCCTTTAGTTCGCCTTTCTCGTGGTGAAAAACACGGTTCAGATAGAGCTCACGATGTAATTTTGGCTGACTGTTTTGAGGCGGTGATTGGCGCAATTTATCTAGACCAGGGTTACGACGCCGCTAAAGACTTTATCTCTAAGCATATTTTGGTAAAAATTGACGCAATCCTAGAAGAGGGGACTTGGCGCGACGCAAAATCATACGTACAGGAACTCGCCCAAAAGGAAGACGGCGTGACGCCTGTCTACAAGACACTCCACGAAGAGGGCCCAGATCACGACAAAACCTTTACGGTAGGCATTTTCGTAAACGACAAATTGATTGGTACCGGCACCGGCCACTCCAAGCAAGAAGCTCAAACCAACGCCGCTAGAGAAGGCATTAAAAGCTACAAAAACAAATAATTTCGGCTACTAACAGGGGTAATAACTTGACTTTTTGATGCAAGTGTGCTATAATTAAAAGATACATAGTTTTCTGACATCTATAGAGAAAGGGGTGGTAAAAATGTCAGCGAAAATTAAAACGAGCGAAGAGATTCGATTGGAACACGAAAAAAATGCCGAAAAATACGTAGAGGCTTTTATCGGGTTAATAGACGCCTGTGGCGTCATCGCCTACAGTCAGCAGATATTAAAACGAGAAAAGAGTATCAGTCTCTTTCATTCGTATTTAGTCGACAGGGCAACGGAAGCGGCTTACGAATACGCCTTTGAGATGGCTAGCTACACAAAGAAGCTCGAGCTCCGCGTAGGACGAAAAGCTACACTGATCAAAGAACTTACTGAATCAAAGGAGAGGCGTAAGGTGTACAAATATTACCTTACGAGAAACAAAATGAAAGATAAGTCTGCTTCCCGCAGAGTTTATTCTCCAATGGACCTTGATTCAAAGTATCAAACAATTCTCAATTCAAAAGGAGGTGGGGATGAATGTTGAATTTCGAAGAAGGGTATTTTATCGAAGAGAACGACGATCCTAGAACATGGGTCGGAAGCTCTTACCAGGAAACCGCTAAAAGCACCAAAGAGCCTACGGAAGATTACTCAGACTATTGGAAAGCTGCTCTTACCGTCATTAATGACTGGTCAGAGTATATGGGCAAAAAGAAACTCTACATCAATGCGACACATGAAGAGACAAAGCACAAAGTCGCTCACGTAATTGACGAGAGTTTCGGTGGCAGTCTTGGCAATTTGAAATCCAGAGAGAATGAACTCTCTGAACACGTCAATCTGGCCGTGATGACCTTCGAGCCTATCTGCGCCAAATACAAGGTAGCGCCAGTCAGCCGCGACTGGCTATATCACAATCTCAAAGAATCTCGAGACTATGAGAGCATTAGAAATAAATGCCAGAATAGGCTCGAAAACAACAAAAAGCCCGAAACATTAAAGGGCTTAACAAGGAAAATTAGAAAGAGCTCTAAATAGGGCTCTTTTCTTTTGCTTTAATTTATGATATAATGGTGCGAAATAATAATTTAAGGAGAAAAAATGCTAGCGATTCGCATGCAACGTAATGGCCGGTCACATTATCCAACGTACCGGATAGTCGTCCAAGAAGCGCAGCGCCACCCTCTTTCGGGTCGTGTTGTAGCCGAGGTCGGCAACTACAACCCAGCAACCAAGGCTCTTACTTTGGACAAAGAGGCTGTGGAGAAATATCTTAAAAATGGCGCACAGCCATCCAGCCGTGTAGCTTTCGTCCTAAAGAAGAATGGCGTTAAACTACCTAAGTGGTACAAAGAACCAGCTGCTAAAAATGTAGCGGCAAAGCACGCCGACAAGCTTCGCAAGAACCAACCAAAGGAAGAAGCTCCAGCTGAGGAAGCTCCAGCAGAAGCACCTGCAGAGGAAACTCCAGCAGAAGCTCCAGCCGAAGAAGCTCCAGCCGAAGAAACTCCAGCTGAATAAAATAAAAAATAGTCCTTCAAAAGGACTATTTTTTGTTATAATGGTTATATAAACTTTAAAAAGGAAAAATTATGGCTACCATTGACCAGCAATTTGTAGAATACATCGTAAAAACCCTAGTCAATAATCCGGAAAAAGTTTCGGTGGAACGCAAAATCGATGAAAAAGGTGTACTTTTGTCATTAACTGTAGACCCAGAAGATGTCGGTCGCGTGATTGGCAAACGTGGCATCACTGCACAATCTATCCGTATGCTACTTAGAGCTCTTGGCACCAAACAAGATGCTCGTTACAATCTAAAAATCGTTAACACCGACGAAGACGGCAGCGAAGCACCACGCGCAAAGAAGCCAGCGGAGAAAAAAGAAGATACTCCTGCGGTAGAATCTGACGAAGAAATTGACGAAATAGAGGATGAAGAAGACAAAGAATCTTCTGAACTAGCAGAAAAGACTCGTGCAGAGCTTGCAGATCTCGACGACCTCGATATATAAAAAATCCTTGACTTTTGATCACGCTCGTGTATAATTGTATTTAAGCTAACTAACTGCGAGTTCGCTTATACACATAAAAAGTTGAGAGTTTTATCTATGTCTAAAAAGCGCGTTTTTCCGTTGAAAACGCGTTTTTTGGTGTTTTTCCTATTGTAATTTGATTATTTTGCGGTATAATTGGTATCAAGAAGTAGTGTGCCTAGTTTTTGCTATACCTCTATAAACTGGCAATTTGTAGGGGAAAGCTGGGCAGTATTCTTCGGCGCTAAGATACTAATAACACTAAAATATAAGGGGTAGAATGGCTACAACCAAAAAGTCCGGTGAACGCGTGTTTTTCACCGAAGGTGACCAAGCCCTCCCAATTCCGGATCTTACTGCACATCAGAAAGATTCTTGGGATGACTTTGTCAAAAACGGACTGAGGGAAGTTTTTGCTGAGCTAAATCCGATCGACGATTATACCGGTCAAAAACTATCACTCCGTTTTAAAGATTATTACTTTAAAGAACCAAAGGAAACAGAGGCTCAGGCAAAATACAATCTTGCCACTTACGAGGCTCCTCTTCATGTTTTGGTAGAGCTAGAAAACAAAGTTACTGGCACCAAAAAAGAACAAGACATTTACTTTGGTGACTATCCATGGATGACCGAAAGAGCAACTTTCATCATTAATGGTACCGAGCGTGTGATCGTCTCACAACTTATCCGCTCCGCTGGCGTATTCTTTACTGCAGAAGAAGCGGGCGTCAAACGCTATTACGGCGCAAAGGTAATCCCAGGCCGTGGTGCTTGGCTAGAGTTCGAGACTGCCGCTAGTGGCGCAATCAGCGTAAAAATTGATCGCCGTCGCAAAATTCCAGTTACGACTTTCCTTCGTGCACTTGGTTTGTCCAAGACCGATATCGAGAAGAAATTCGAGAAAGTTGATACTGGTGACAAAAAATATATTGAAGCAACCTTTGAAAAAGATACCACTTCTTCTCAGGGTGAAGCTTTGCTCGAAGTTTACCGTCGTATTCGCCCAGGCGATCTCGCTACAGTAGATAACGCAAAGTCCATGATTGAGAAAATGTTCTTCGATCCAAAGCGTTATGACTATTCTAATGTTGGTCGTTTCAAACTAAACCGTAGACTCGGGTTTGATACGCCAAACGATCCAGCTCACCGCACCCTCCAAATGGATGATGTGATTGCAATCGTAGCTGAAATCATTCGCTTGAACAACACTCAAGAGCCAGCAGATGACATCGACTCTCTTTCAAACCGTCGCGTCAAACTAGTTGGTGAACTTGTTCAAAGACAATTCCGTCTTGGTATGCTTCGCTTGCAGCGCAACATCCTAGACCGCATGTCGATGGCAAACCCAGAAGATGTAACGCCATCTCAGCTTCTAAACTCTCGCCCAGTTGTAGCTGCAGTGAAGGAATTCTTCTCCACTTCTCAGCTTTCACAGCTTATGGACGAAGTAAACCCATTCTCAGAGCTTGCACACAAGCGCCGTCTAAGCTCGATGGGGCCTGGTGGTCTTACTCGTGAACGCGCCGGATTTGACGTCCGTGATGCTCACCCTACTCACTACGGTCGTATCTGTACTGTAGAGACACCAGAAGGTGGTAACGTAGGTCTCGTTCTTAACTTCGCAACCTATGCTCGTATCAATGAGTATGGCTTTATCGAAGCGCCTTACCGTGTGGTAAAAAATGGTAAAGTCACTGACGAAGTAGTTTATATGGATGCTGATACCGAAAACGACTGCGTAATCGCCGATGCATCCGTCAAACTAAACAAAGACGGTAAGTTTGTAGAAGATTGGGTATCTGCTCGTGTCCATGGTGCTCCTGCTCAGGTAGAAGCCAAGCACGTAACCCACATCGATGCAGCACATAAGGAAATTCTTGGTGTATCTGCAAGCCTTATCCCATTCGTAGAGAAAAACCGTGTTGACCGCTCTCTCATGGCCTGCGCCATGCAGAAACAAGCAGTGCCACTTCTTCGCTCTGACAACCCTACCGTTGGTACCGGTATCGAGCGTGAAGTCGCTAAGAACACTTCACAAGTTGTAATGGCTTCTGGCGCCGGTGTCGTAAAGAAAGCTGATGGCGAATCTGTCATCGTAACCTACGACAAAGGTGGCGACAAAGAATACAAATTGCAACACTTTGAAAAGACTAACGACGATCGTTGTTACAACCAACGTTGTAAAGTAGCTCGTGGCGAAAAGGTAAAGAAAGGCGACATTCTTATTGAAGGTGCTTCCGTCAATGACGGCGAGCTCGCACTTGGTCGTGATCTTCTTGTAGCCTTCATGCCATGGCGTGGCTACAACATGGATGACGCTATCGTTATTTCTAACCGTTTGGTAGAAGATGATACGCTCACATCTATCAACATTAAAGATTTCGATGTAGAAGTTCGCGAAACCAAACTTGGCCCAGAGCAAGTTACTCGTGATATTCCAAACGTTTCTGAGCACTCTCTCCGCCACCTTGGCGAAGACGGTATCGTTACGATTGGTGCCGAAGTTAAAAATGGCGACATCCTCGTAGGTAAAATTACACCAAAGGGCGAGCAAGAGCTCAGCTCCGAGGAAAGACTTCTTCGCGCAATCTTCGGTGAGAAAGCCAAAGACGTACGCGATACTTCAGTACGTATGAACGGCTCTTCCACCGGTAAGGTAGTTGATGTACGCGTTTACACCCGTGAGCAAGGTCACGAACTCAAAGCTGGCGTAATCATGCAAATCAAAATCTTTGTTGCTGAAATGCGCAAGATCGGCGTAGGCGATAAGCTTGCTGGTCGCCACGGTAACAAAGGTGTGGTTTCCCGCGTACTTCCAGTTGAAGATATGCCATTTATGGCTGACGGTACGCCAATCGACATCGTACTTTCACCAATGGGCGTGCCTTCACGTATGAACCTCGGTCAGTTATTTGAGACTCACCTTGGTATGGCAGCTAGAGCCCTTGGTTACAAGGTTGCAACTCCATCCTTTAACGGTGTACCTGACGAAAAAATCAGCGACGAGCTCGAAAAAGCTGGTTATGCCCGTGATGGTCGTATCCAACTTTATGATGGTCTCACCGGTGAACCATTCGAAGAACGCACATCTGTAGGTGTAATGCACATGCTCAAACTTCACCACATGGTGGAAGACAAGATTCACGCTCGTTCTACTGGTCCATACACTATGGTTACCCAACAGCCACTCGGCGGTAAAGCTCAAAACGGTGGTCAGCGTTTCGGGGAAATGGAGGTATGGGCACTCGAAGCTTATGGTGCTGCTACTACTCTTCAAGAAATGCTCACTATTAAGTCTGATGATGTTTACGGACGTGCTAAAGCATATGAAGCAATCATCAAACACGAACCAATTGAAGGTCCAAAACTTCCAGAAGGTTTCAACGTGCTTGTAAAAGAGCTTCAAGGTCTTGGTCTAAAGGTAGACCTCCTCGACCACGGCGAATCAGCCGATGCTGGCGATGTCATTGAAAAGACATCTCGTGAAATTGAAAAATCAAAAGATGATCAATCCATCTACGATCAACATAAAAAAGATACCGAGCCACAGATTCTGGACCTCGATGACGAGGAGGCAGAAGCAATGATGGCCGAAGAAGGTATCGAGATAACAGAGGGCGATGAAGATGATGGTACAATCGACCTCGGAGAGGAGTTCTAATATGGCGTGGATGGACAATTTTATCAGCGCCTCGGATTTCGATTCGATTCGCTTGCTCGTAGCAAGTCGCGACGACATCCTGAACTGGAGCTATGGTGAAGTCACCAAGCCAGAGACGATTAACTATCGTACTCAAAAACCAGAGCGTGACGGTCTCTTCTGTGAACGTATCTTCGGTCCAACCAAAGATATCAATCCACATGATTCTAAATTTAAAGGCGTTCGCTCTCGCGAAGCTGCCGTAGATAAGGAAGGTAACCTTGTTACCAAGTCTATCACTCGTCGTGAACGTATGGGCCACATTGCTCTTGCTGCACCTGTAGCACACATTTGGTTTATGCGTGGCATCCCTTCCGCTCTTTCGCTTCTTCTTGACATCACTGTTAAGAACATCGAGAAAGTTGTTTACTTTGCAACTTACCTCATTACTGATGCAAAAGAAGTAGAAATTGCTAAGAAGATCGAAGAGCTAGATAATCAAACCACTGCAGCTCGTGAAGCTATTCGTATTCGTTACGAAAAAGAAGCTAAAGCCGAAGGTGCTGACGTTAAAGCTCTAGCCGAAGCCCAAACCAAGGAACTAGAAGAGCTTGAATCCGATTATCAATCTCGCAAATCTTTGCTTGAAAGCTTCAAGATTGGCGGTGTTATTACCGAAGTTGATTATCGTAATCTTCCAGAAGAATACGAAGACCTCATCACTGTAGAGATGGGTGCTACCGCTATCAAGAAAATGCTTGATGAAATCGACCTCGATAAGTTGATCGAAGATCTTCACAAAGAAGAAGCCGAAGCAAAAGGCCAAAGAGAGAAGAAGATTCAAAAACGTCTTAAGACTCTTGAAGGCATGCAAGCTGCCGGCATCAAGCCAGTAGATTTGGTACTTACTGTAATTCCAGTAATCCCACCAGACCTACGCCCAATGATTGCACTTCCTGGTGGTCGTTTCGCAACATCCGACCTTAACGATCTTTACCGCCGTGTAATCAACCGTAACAACCGCCTCAAAAAACTTCTTGACCTCAATGCTCCAGAAGTTATCTGCCGCAACGAAATGCGTATGCTCCAAGAGGCTGTCGATGCATTAATCGATAACTCTGCTGCTCACGGCTCTCACGGTGCAAACTCTACCAATGGTCGCCGCAAGCTTAAATCTTTGTCTGACCTTCTAAAAGGTAAGCAAGGTCGCTTCCGCCAGAACCTTCTTGGTAAACGTGTTGACTACTCTGGTCGCTCCGTGATCGTAGTAGGCCCAGAGCTAAAGCTTAACGAATGTGGTTTGCCAAAACAAATGGCGCTAGAACTATTTAAGCCATTCGTAATTTCTTGGCTCATTTCTAATGAACACGCTAACAACATCCGCGCCGCTTCACGTCTAATTGAGGCTAAAGAAACTGTAGTTTGGGATGCTTTGGACGAAGTAATTAAGGGTAAGTATGTGCTCTTAAACCGTGCACCATCACTTCACCGTTTGTCTGTACAAGCTTTCCAACCACGCCTTATCGATGGTAAAGCTATTAAACTTCACCCACTCGTAGCATCCGGCTTTAACGCTGACTACGATGGTGACCAAATGGCAGTTCATCTACCACTTTCTGACGCTGCACAAGCTGAGGCAAGAGAACTTATGTCTGCTTCTAAGAACCTTTTGAAGCCAGCCGACGGTTCTCCAGTACTCGCTATTTACCAGGACGTGGTACTTGGTGCTTACTATCTAACTTACGATAAACCAGGCACCGATACCGGCGAACCAAAAGCTTTCTCTTCTGTTTATGAAGCAGAAATGGCTTATGACCAAGGTATCATCGCGCTTCAAACTCCAATTCGCGTATTCGCAAAGAAAGAGATTCGCGATACCACCCTCGGCCGCGTAATCTTTAACGAGATTTTGCCAAAGGATTATCCATATGATAACTCCGTCCAAACCAAGAAACACCTTTCTAAGGTGATGGCAAACATCTTTGACCTTTACGGCTCCGAAGTAATGGTAAAGACCGCCGATGATCTAAAAGACCTCGCCTTCGAGTATGAAACAATTGCATCTATCTCTACTGCTAAGGATGATTATCCTACTTACGATGAGATTGATGACTTTATCGCTGAAGGCGACGCTAAAACTGCTCTTATCCAGGAGCAATTCAACGATGGTCTCGTTACCGAAGAAGAGCGCTACAAACTTACTATTGCCAACTGGCGTGATATCGATAAAAGAATCTCTGAATTCTTGCAGGGCAAGCTTGCAGAGATGGACACCGATATCGCAGTAATGGTGAACTCCGGTGCTCGTGGTAACATTTCTAACATTAAGCTCGCTTCCGCAGAAATTGGTATCATGGTGGATATCAACAACAACGAAATTGAGCTTCCTGTAAAGTCGTCTTACAAGAAAGGTCTAAACACCCTCGAATCCTTCATCGCCACTCGTGGTGCACGTCAAGGTCAGGTGTCTACCGCTCTTCGTACTGCTGACTCTGGTTACCTCACTCGCCGTCTCGTAGATGTATCTCAAGATGTATTTACAACCGATGAAGAAGCTGAAGACCCAGGCTTCATGGTATACAAGAGCGAAACCGAGCAAAGTGGTATCGACTTTATCGCCCGTATCGCTGGTCGTTATACTGCCGAAGCTGTTCCAGGTTATCTAGAAGCGGATCAACTCATCACCAAAGAAATTGCTGAGCAAATTAATAACGATGAAAACATTGCTGGAATCAAGATTCAATCTGTACTTTCTACTACTGCAGTAGAAGGTGTACCACGCAAGGCTTATGGTGTAGATATGTCTACCCGTGAGCTCGTAGCTGCCAATGAGCCAGTCGGCGTAATCGCCGCACAATCTCTTGGTGAGCCAGGCACCCAGCTAACACTTGATACCAAACACGGTTCTGGTGTGGCAGGTTCTGGTGCAATCGCTCGTGGTCTTCCTCGTGTAGAAGAGCTTCTCGAAGCCCGTTCACCAAAAGGTCAGGCATTCGTTGCTCCAGTAGATGGTGTAGTAGAAGTTTGGGAAGATGGCAACCACTATGTGGCACAAATCAACCCACAAGCTGGTAAGATTGAACGCATCGAAATCGGTGATCGTAAACCAGCCGTAAAAGATGGTGAAACCGTAAAGGCTAACGCTACCCTCGTAAAGAAGAGCGGTGACGATCCAGCCATCAAGGCACCATTCGCTGGTATCATCGAGCTAGTAAAAGGCGCTATTATCGTAGTTGCTTCTACTGGTTCATCCGCACGGGTAGAAATCCCAGGCGACGCTGAACTCGTAGTCAAGTCTGGTGACAGCGTCAAGGCAGGTGACCGCCTCACTACCGGTTCTTTGAATCTCCAAGATTTGATGAAATACAAGGGTATCGAGGAAACCGAGCGCTATATCATGAACGATGTTCTCTCTGTGTACTCTGCACAAGGACACGAAATTTCACCAAAGCACCTCGAGATCTTGGTTCGCCAAATGTTCTCTAGAGTACAAATCAACGAGCCTGGTGATTCCGAGTTCGTATCTGGTGATATCGTATCCAAAGCTGCAGTAACCACTGAAAACAAGAGGCTAGAGCTTGAAGGCAAAAAACCAGCAACTTACACCAATTTGTTGCTTGGTATTACCAAAGTATCTATCTTCTCGGATTCGTTCCTATCCGCAGCATCCTTCCAGGATACTACTCGTGTGCTTATCAATGCCGCCATCAATGGTCGTGTAGACCATTTGAAGGGCTTGAAGGAAAACGTGATCATCGGTCGCAAGATTCCTGTAGGTACTGGTGTAGCACCATTAGAGGATTTTGAAACACCTGAAAGCAAAATCCCTACCGAAGAAGATTTAGAGAATCTCTAAATCGACTAGGGAAAAATACCACCATATAATATATGGTGGTATTTTTTATTTATAATAACGTTTTAGAAATTCGTTTTTATATTTTTCGAAAGTGTCGTTCATGATACTTTCTCGAATATTGTCTACCAATTTCACAACGAAATGTTCATTGTGAATAGATGCCAAGACTTTGGCAGTAATCTCGTCAGTTTTAAATAAATGATGTAGATATGCTTTGTTGTAATTTTTACAGCACTCACAATCGCATTCTGGCATCAGTGGGGTAAAGTCATCTTTATATTTTGCATTCTTAATATTAATACGGCCATCCAAAGTGTAGAGCGAGCCATTTCTAGCCATACGCGTAGGAGCAACACAGTCAAAAGTATCGCAGCCGTTTTCGGCACCTAAAATTAAATCAATTGGCTCTTGGCCCATACCAAGAAGATGGCGTGGTTTATTTTCTGGTAGAATGTTGTTTACAGTCTGAAGCATTTCAGCCATGCCGTCAGCCACAAAAACACCGCCAATACCAAACCCATCAACATCTTTCGCCGCCGAATATTTAGCAGATTCAGCGCGTAGATCATTAAACGTGCCGCCTTGGACTACAGCATAGAGATATTGTTCAGAACAAGCGTTGCTCTTTAATAGTCTATGATGTTCTTCGACGCAGCGGTCGAGCCAGCGGTGAGTACGATGCATAGCTTCTTCCATATCTTTTTTGTTCTCAGATCTTGCAAGTTGGTCAAAAGCCATATGAATATCTGCGCCGATGGCCCATTGGGCTTGCATGCTGGATTCTGGCGTCATCTCAAATTTGTCGCCATTGATGTGAGATTTAAATTTGGCGCCATTTTCAGTAATTTTTACGTCCGGGAGGGAAAAGATTTGAAAACCACCCGAATCGGTAAAAGTTGGACCATGCCAACTAGAGAATTCTGCGAGCCCACCAGCTTTTTTGATAAGGTCTGTACCTGGGGCAAGTAGTAGATGATACGTATTTGCCAAAATAGCCTGGCTACCGAGCTCTCTCATTTCTTTCATAGTCAGGGCTTTGACCGTAGCACGTGTAGCGGCGCCCACAAAAGCTGGAGTTTTAATATCTCCATGAGGAGTATGGATAATACCAGCGCGAGCAAGCCCAGATTTTTTCTCAATCTCAAACTTTAACATATAAACATCGAATCCCCATAACTTAAGAAATTATATTTCTCCTCAATGGAGTGTTCGTATGCTGCTTTTAGGTGGTCCCAGCCCGCGAAAGCAGAAGCAAGCATCAGCACGGTAGATTTTGGAGCATGGTAGTTAGTAAGAAGGGCATCAATAATCTTGAATTCAAACCCTGGGTAGATAAAGATATCGTCTTCGCCGTAAGTTTTACCGGTTTTTCCATAATACTCCAAGGTTCTAGCTACTGTAGTACCAAGCGCAACAACACGATGGTTGTCTGACTTTGCATCATTGATTTCTTTTAGTGTATCTTCTGGAATGCTAAACCATTCTGAATGCATTTTATGGTCTTCAATATTGTCGGAACGAATTGGTAGAAAAGTTCCTAGGCCAACGTGGAGGGTTAAGTATTTGATGATTACGCCTTTTTGTTTGAGGCGATCAAGCAAATCTTCGGTCATGTTGAGACTAGCAGTTGGCGCAGCGGCAGAACCCATATTTTTGGCCCAGATGGTCTGGTAACGTTTTCTGTCTTCCTCGGTTGCATCGCGATGAAGATATGGCGGCAAAGGTACGGTGCCATATTTTTCAGCAAGTTCGTCTAGCGGAATTTTGCTTTTTACTTCGGCAATACCGTTACCAAGAACTTTTGTAATCGTAATGTCGTGGGTAAGTTTATCGCCTTCGTGTAGTTTGCCGCGATACATTACACGCTGAGGTTCATCGCCGTGTTTCTCTAAGACCACAAGCTCTCGCTCGCGACCATCTTCTAGCTTGCAAAATAGGCGTGATTGCATCACGCGGGTATCATTCAAGATCAAAACATCACCTGGCTTTAGGTACTTATCTAAGTTTTTATAATAGTCGTCGGTAATTTCGCCAGTTTCGCGATTTAGAACGCAAAGTCTAGTAGTGCCGCGAACTTTTGGCGGGAATTTAGCGATACGCTCTTCTGGCAAATCATAACTATAGTCTGAAACTAACATATTATTATATTATAACATTTTTTGCGTCTTTTTCAATCTGTTTGCGGTAACGATCCTCTTCAGAAAAAACGCAGCCACAGTATTTTTGCATATAAAGACCAGCTTCTCTGGCCTTATCTTGGCCCTCGCGAAAACCAACGCGGAAATCCCGATAAACAAATTCGATGCCGAACTCTTTAGCGAGCAATTCACAGACGGCTTTTAACTCTTCGTGCTTTTGATACGGCGAAACAAGGAGCGTAGTGGTAAACGCATCAAAGCCGTGTTCCTTAGCATATCTTACAGTTTCGGTGAGACGTTTTGGATAGCAATAATTAACGCAGCGATTCTCGATGTCGTTTGCGACGTTTTTGCAGAATTCATCAAGCCCGTATTCTTCTTTAAAAATCGCTTCCGCGCCAACTTTTTTAGCGTATTCTTTGAGGCAATCCCGGCGAGCCTTGTATTCTGTATATGGGTGAATGTTTGGGTTGTACCAAAAAACTGTCGGCTCAATGCCTTCTTTTCTTAACGCGTCAATACAGTAAACGCTGCAAGGCGCACAACACGTATGCATCAATAATTTCATTAGCATTATTATACCATTTATGGTACAATAAATCTATAAAGGAGGTTTATGTCTAAAACTATTGAAACGGATCTTAGGACGTTCGTAAAGTTTTGGTTGGTACCGGTGGGTATTTGTGCAGTGATTTTCTTTTTGTACCAAGCCCTCACTGGTCTCGTAATCATTGGTATATCAATTTTTCTAGCGCTAGCCTTAAAACCACTAGTCCGCAAAGTAAATAATTTCTTTAGCAAACATTTTGGTACCGAGAAAAAACATCAAACTGTTTCGGCGGTTTTGGCATACCTGATTGTAGTTTTGATTATTGGCGGGATTCTCGCCACGATTGGGCCAGTAGTAGTAAACGAAACTTCAAAGTTTATTCAACAATTCCCACAAACCTTCCAAGATGGTGGTTGGGAAGGGATCAATAACTTTGGCAAATCTATTGGCATCGAAAATCTCCAAAGCGAAATTACCAATGCATTCAATAATTTCTCCAATAGTATATTTGGTGCGTTTGGGGCTAATTTGCTCGACAATGTGAGCAACATTGCAGATATTATTATGAAGATTGTACTCGTAATCGTTTTGACACTTTTGTTCTTGCTAGAAGGACCGAGCTTATCTAATACTTTATGGAATAGTATCAGTGATGGTGACGAGAATAAGAAACCAGTGCAAGTCGCTAAACGCGTTGTCGCAAAAATGGCAGATGTAGTTTCTACCTATGTTTCTCGTCAGGTGATTGTAGCAATTATAGACGGTTTGGCTTCGGGATTAATTGTATGTCTTCTTTCTCTAATTTTTAAGTTCTCGCCGACGCTGGCAATCCCGATGGGTATGACGACAATGATCTTCTATATGATTCCGATGTTTGGCCAATTTATCGGCGGTACGATCGTGACACTTATTTTGGCAGTATCTAGTCCAATTGCAGCTGTGATTTTTGCGATAGTTTACATAATCTATGCACAAATTGAGAACAATGTAATTTCGCCAAAGATTCAAGGAGACGCGCTCAACTTACCAGCCGTAGTGATTCTTTGTGCAGTTGTAATCGGTATGTATATGTTTGGGCTCATTGGAGCTATCATTGCCATTCCAATTGCTGGCTGTATCCGTGTATTAATTGATGAATATCCAAATATTAGAGCAGCGAATAAATGAGTAACGCCCCAAAGAAAAAACGATTGCGTAAGATTATCATGTTTTTGATTTTCGTAGCTATTAATGCTGCGGTTATCGCGATGACTGCAATCAACGAGTTTGGGAATTCCAAAAACGCTACAGAAATAACCGAAGTACACATGAATTGGTGGATGCTGATTCCAGCGACACTGTGTTTTGTTGTTGCGCTTTTTGTAGAAGTTTGGAAATATCGTTTGATGATCCACGGCATGGCTAAGCCTGGTATTTTTAAACATCGGAAAGAAGAATGGAAACTGGCAAGACGTACTGTGATTTTGGGACGTTATTATGATAATATTACTCCGGCTGCAGTAGGTGGACAGCCATTCCAGATTTACAATATGCGAAAGAGCGAAAAGCTCACTACTGGTGCAGCTACGGCAGTGTCAATGTTTGGGATGATTTCAATTCAGATTGCTTTTATTCTAATCGCAATTGTCTGCTTTTTATTTGGGAATCTTGCCAATGAGAACGCAGCACTCTTAACTTTGGCGTGGCTCGGTTTAATCTTCTATGCATTTTGGCCGATAATGGTCGGGATTGCTACTTTCTTCCCAAAACTTACCGCTAAAATCATTACTATCATCGTACGAGTCTTGGCACGTCTAAAAATCGTAAAAGATCGTGATGATACAGTGAAACGTGCCGAAAAGGCCGTGCGTGAATATGCACAATCTATCAAAATGATTTTAAAGGCTCGTGGTCTTTTTGCTAAAACCATTCTGATGTCCTTGGCGTTCAACTTGTTAGTCGCGATGATTCCATTCTTTGTACTTACGGCGTTTGGTGGTGACGTAAACTTCTTTTCGTCAATCGCACTCACTATCGCCGTGATGGCAGCGGTTTACTTTGTGCCAACTCCTGGCAACTCGGGTGCCGCTGAAGGCACATTTTACGTAGTGTTCTCGGCGCTTTCAACCGGCTACGTCTTTTGGGCGATGTTAGTGTGGCGTTTCTTCTCGTATTACGTATATATTATTATGGGGCTTTTTGTTTACTTCTTAACT
Source organism: Candidatus Saccharimonadota bacterium (assembly GCA_017557865.1). Lineage (GTDB taxonomy): Bacteria > Patescibacteriota > Saccharimonadia > Saccharimonadales > Saccharimonadaceae > Nanosyncoccus. The sequence continues at coordinate 140,590 of JAFYXW010000001.1, read as the reverse complement.
CAACTGGAAAAACGCCGGGGCCGTAATGCTTAAACTACTTCGTTTTCTAAAGCCATATTGGTGGCAGGTAATTATCTTGGTCTTTTTGGTTGGTGCGCAAGTTTATACAACTTTGCAATTGCCGTCTTTGATGGCGGATATCATCAACCAAGGAATTGTAACTGGCGACACCGACCATATTTGGCAAATTGGCTTAGAGATGGCTGCGCTCACAGTTTTTTCGGCAGTATGTTCTTTGGCTTCCGGATATTTGTCCGCTAGAATCGGGGCATATTTTATTCGTGACGTGCGCGCAAAGATTTTCGAAAAAATCATGATTTTGAACACTTCGGATTTGGAACACTTTAGCACGGCGTCACTCATTAACCGTACTACTAACGACACTAACCAGGTACAACAAACCGTAGTAATGATGTTGTCTTTGATGTTGCATGCGCCACTCTTTTGTATAATCTCCCTAATTATGGCAATTCAAACCGCTCCGGACATGAGCTGGATCATTGCGCTTGGTATAGTTGCAGTACTTGGTTCCGTAATTTTGATTATGTCACTGGTAATTCCAAAATTTAAGATTTTCCAAACTTTAGTCGACCGTATTACTTTGATAACTCGCGAAAATCTAACCGGATTAAAAGTTGTACGTGCCTTCAATAAAGAAAAAACTGAAGAAAAGAAATTTAAACAAACTAATGACAAACTCACAAAGCTCTTGATTTTTATTGACCGGATTTTGGAATTGCAAAATCCGATTATTAATATAGTTTTAAATGGTTTGACTTTACTTTGTACATTCGTAGGGATTACTTTACTCACCAAAGACTATTCGTACCTTGGTAGCATGACGGCGTTTGCACAGTATGTAACTTTTGTGATGATGTCGTTTTTGATGCTTTCGATTTTGTTCGTAATGTTACCACGTGCAAATGTGTCGGCGGGGAGAATTAACGAAGTCCTTAATTCCGAACCGAAGGTACATTGGAAAGAAAAGACTATCGGAGTGCCAGACAAAGTCCCGTCAGTAGAATTTAAAAATGTTGATTTTTATTATACTAACGCGGGTGAGAAAGTTTTGGAAAATATTTCTTTTGTGGCGAAGGCCGGAGAAACAACGGCGTTTATTGGCTCGACTGGTTCCGGTAAATCTACTTTGATTAATTTAGTGCCGAGATTTTATGAGCCGACTAGTGGCGAGGTTTTAGTAAACGGCATTAACACGCATGATTACGAAAAAGATGACTTAATGAAACGAATCGGTTTAGTGCCGCAACATGGGATTTTGTTTTCTGGTACCGTAGCATCAAATATTCGTTTTGGTGCACAATCCGCAACCGATACACAAGTAAAAGAGGCTGCAAAAATCGCTCAAGCCAGTAGCTTTGTCGAGAAAATGCCAAATGGCTATAATTCACACATTGCACAAGGCGGGTCCAATGTTTCGGGTGGGCAAAAACAGCGTCTTTCAATTGCGCGGGCAATTTGCAAGAACCCAGACATTTACATTTTTGACGATTCTTTCTCGGCGCTCGATATGAAGACAGACGTTAAGCTCCGCGAAGCATTAAAGCCGGTCGTAAATGATGCTGTTGTTTTAATTGTTGCGCAACGCATCAGCACAATTAAAAATGCAGATCAAATTGTAGTTTTAGACGACGGCAAAATCGTGGGGAAGGGCAAGCACTTCGATCTATTAAAAAACTGTGCGGTTTACAGAAGCATTGTGCAGTCACAATTATCCGACAAGGAGTTCACGCGCGAATTAAAGGAGGCCCATGCATAACGATATTCATGGTAGAGGCAAAGCCAAGCATGGCCGTCAAACTTTCCGTAAATTTATCAAATCTATCCGTAAATACTGGTTCGCAATTTTGATAGCAGTGCTACTTTCGGTCGGCTCGGCCCTACTTGGCATTTTTATCCCAAAGATCCTAGGCGATATGACCAATGCGGCAATCGAAACTTATCCAGAAATTGATATGGATATTATCCTTGGCAAGACTTGGTTGATTGTAGGTCTATTTGTCACCTCGGCGGCATTAAACTATGGACAAGCGTTCATTTTGGCGGTAGTTTCCGCGAAATACACGGCGAGTTTACGTGAACGAATTATCGATAAAATCAATAAGCTACCAATTTCATATTTTGATACGCATAAGTATGGTGACGTACTATCACGTATGACTAACGATATTGATATTTTGGTTACATCTTTATCGCAAGAAATTGCCGACATTTCCCTTAGCGTCACGATTCTGCTTGGCATTATCATTATTATGCTCACAATTTCGGTACCACTGTCCTTGGTGTCGTTTATCGTAGTGCCGCTATCAGTACTAGTGGTAGGCAAGATCACGGTTTACGCACAAAAGTTTTTCCTAGAAAGACAAACTATACTAGGTTCTTTGAACGCACGCGTAGAAGAAGACTATGCTGGACAAAATGTCATTAAAATTAACTCTTACGAAGATACTGCGCTAGCCGAATTTGGTGCAATAAACAATAAATTAACAAAGATCACTTTGAAGTCGCAGTTCTTGTCTTCTATTTCCATGCCAGTAACCCACATTTTCACGAACCTAGGTTATGTAGCTGTTTGTATTATGGGCGGCATGCTAGTAATAAATGGACAAATGACAATTGGCAGCATTCAAGCATTCGTACAATATGTATCACGTTTTAACCGCCCAATCACCGAAATCGCATCGACCGTTTCCACGATTCAGGCTTTGCTGGCTTCGGCAGAAAGGATTTTTGAATTTTTGGAAGAGCTAGAAGAAGCCCCGGACCCAGAACCAGCCGTTGAACTTGAAAGCGTGAAGGGCGCGGTAGAGTTTCACGATGTGTGCTTTAGTTATGACAAGAAACGTCCAATCATCCGCGACTTTTCAGTCAAAGTGGAGCCTGGCATGAAAGTAGCAATCGTCGGTCCAACTGGTGCTGGCAAAACTACTATCATCAATTTGTTAATGCGTTTTTATGAGCCAGACTCTGGTTATATCACAATCGATGGTGTGCCAACTCGCGAAATGAAGCGGGCGGATGTGAGAAAGCTGTTTGGTATGGTGTTACAGGACACCTGGCTCTTTTCTGGCACGGTAGCAGAAAACCTCCGTTACGGTAAGCAAGATGCGACTATGGACGAAATCGTCAAGGCCGCGAAACTAAGCAACGTAAATCACATCATTGAAGCTTTGCCAAAAGCCTACAAGTCCGAGATTTCGGAAGATAGCGATAACATCTCGGCAGGCGAAAAGCAGCTAGTAACAATTGCCCGCGCAATGGTAGCGAACCCGCCGATGATGATTCTAGATGAGGCAACGTCTAATGTAGATACGCGCACGGAACAGTTGATTCAGGATTCATTCGAAACATTAACCAAAAAACGCACTTCGTTCGTAATTGCGCATCGTCTTTCTACAATTAGGAATTCGGATTTGATTCTAGTAATGAAAGACGGCAAGATTGTAGAACGCGGCAATCACGAAGATCTATTAAAGGCAAACGGATTCTATGCGGAACTATATAATTCGCAGTTCGCAGAGAATTAACCGTGTTATAATTTAAAAAAGAGGTTTTATGGCAAAACTATATTTTAGATATGGGGCAATGGGGTGCGGAAAAACAATGCAGCTACTTCAGGTTGCATTTAATTATGAAGAACGCGGGCATAAAGTCTGCGTGATAAAACCAGCTGCCGATACAAAAAACGGCACCAAACTATTAACTAGAATTGGGCCAGAACGCAAAACAAATTTTTGTTTTGGCCATGACACGGATCTATACAAGGAGATTTTAAAAAACTATAGTGATGTGGCATGCGTATTGGTGGACGAAGCTCAGTTCTTGACCAAAACTCAAGTAGACCAATTGATGAAAGTTACAATTCGTTTAAATATCCCAGTAATGGCGTATGGGCTTAGGCTTAACTTCCGTCAAGACGACAAAGGTTTTGAAGGCGCCACAAGGCTTTTGCAAATTGCTCATGAAATTGAAGAGCTAAAGACGATTTGTACTTGCGGCAAAAAAGCCACATTAAATATTCGGCTAGTAAACGGCGAGTTAGCGACTGATGGACCTGATATTATTATTGATGACGGCAAGACCGACGTAGAGTACCGCGCAATTTGTCCGGCTTGTTATGAAAAATTAATGGAGGAGAAAAAATGTTCATAGTAGTTGAGGGCCAAGATGGTACCGGCAAAGACACTCAAGCAAAAAAGCTAAAAGAATACTTTGAAGCCCAAGGCAAAAAAGTAGTAGCCTATTCCGAATCTGGTACCGGCAGTGAAGATGAATTTATTTCCGAAATCGCTAGACTTAATTATGGCTCCAAGCAAGATATTGGTAACAAGACTCGCGTAATGCTTTATCTAGTTAATCGTTACGAGCAATGGCGTCGTCTTGCAGAGCCGGCGCTAAAAAATGGCGACATCGTAATTACCGCACGCAGTTGGCTTTCGACTTTGGTTTATGAAGGATACGGAGCCGGAGTTAGTCGTTCGTTTATCACCAAAATCCATAAAGACACTATGCCGGATTATTATTTTAAGCCGGACAAAACGTTTTTGCTGACACTCAGCGAAGAAGAGCAGGCCAAGCGTCTTGGCACGCAAACCGATAAAAAATGGGACCGCAAACAAGAGGTCTGGAAGTCTAAAGGCAATGAATTTCAACGTAAAATCAATGCCGCCTACATAAAGGTTGCGAAAGAATACAAGATCCCGACAATCGATGCTTCTGGCACAATTGACGAAGTATTTGAATTAATCAAAAAAGAATTATAATATGCACCCGAGCTGGAAAAGTTTTTTAGAGGCAGAGTTTAATAAGCCTTATTTCAAAGAACTATCAGAATTTTTACATGCAGAGTATGAACAAAAAACCGTCTTTCCAAAAAAGGAATTAGTGTTTCGCGCATTCACGACGGACCTTAATGATGTGAAGGTCGTAATACTTGGCCAAGATCCATATCATACGCCAGGCGCAGCCGAGGGCCTTGCTTTTTCGGTCCCAAATAGCCAGCCAGTGCCACCATCATTAATAAATATATACAAAGAAATCGACGATGATATAGGACATCACAATAACCCGACCGGAAATCTTAAGAATTGGCAAGATCAAGGCGTGCTGCTGCTTAACACTGTCTTGACCGTAGAGGCTCACAAGGCCGGCTCGCACCGCGGAAAAGGATGGGAAATCTTTACGACGGAAGTAATTAAATACTTAAATGAAAACTGCGAGCATTTGGTATTTTTGCTTTGGGGCAGGGACGCAAGGAATAAAAAAGCGTTAATCGACACAACCAAACATCTTGTCTTGGAAGCCCCGCACCCATCACCTTTATCCGCATACTCCGGATTTTTCGGATGCAAACACTTTTCAAAAACTAATGGCTACTTAATCAAAAACAACAAGAAACCAATCGATTGGTAAACGTGGATATAGTAATTTTTGGGAGAGTAAAGACTTGGCCTTAGCGGCCCGGAGCGCTCTCCCAAAAATTTGCTATATCCACTTTACTAATCTATTGTATTCTTCTGAATCTTTTGGATAAGAATCCAAAATATCTTGAGTGTAAGTTTTGCCGTTCGAAAGATTCAAAGTTTCTACTTCCGGCATGGAAGCGAGCAAACGAATCACAGCTTCGTCGGTTTCGACGTTGGTCATAGATTTTGTTGGGTCAGTAGAATGAGAGTGCACACGGAGCTCACGATAAACAAAACGTTTGATACCGGCTTGGAGACAGTGTTTTAGACAGTTGTCACAAGTAGCGACGCGATTATAAATTGTGCAGCCTTCCAAATCTTGGCGGGCGTAGATCAAAGCGTTCATTTCTGAATGAATTACAAAACGATACTTCATCGGGCGTTCAGAAAGAGTCATTTTTGACTCGTCGGCACCACGAATTAAACCATTAAAGCCAACGGAAACTACGCGTTTGTTTTTATCAACAATAACGCAACCCATTTGGCTTGACGGGTCTTTACTTTTTAGCGCAACCGTTTCGGCAATTTTTAGGAAATAATCATCCCACTGTGCTTGTGTTGTACTCATTTTTCCTCCAATTCCTCTCTATTATACCATGGAACAAGCACAGGGGGTTGTAATTTGAAACAAAAAGTGACTATAATTTTGCATTAAATAAAAAGGAGAAAAATGCGAGGTAAAAAATTTAAAAAAATTAGGGTGGACTATTTGGCGGTCGCACTAATAATTGGTGCAGTTAGTGTAGTGCCGCGACTAAAAGCCCAGGCCGAAAGCTGCCCGGACGTAAGAATTATCTTTGCGCGCGGGTCCGGGTCGCCAATGGAAGGGGATGGGAATTACGACAGTTTTAAAAATACCATCGAGGCCAAATTAAAGACTACGGCGCTAACTTATGATTTTATTAATCTAGACTACCCAGCGATAGGAGTAAACGATGTCGGGACTATGCTCGGCGCATATTTTGGCGCGGGCGAAGCATATGCGTTCGGCAAAAGCGTAAACGATGGCACCAGGAAGCTCCAAAACACAGTAAACTCTAGCGGTTGCAGTAATACGAAATTTGTATTAGGCGGATACTCACAAGGCGCGATGGTGATATCAAAAAGCTTAGCAAGTTTAAATGCGGATAAAGTAATTTTTGCAGCAACTTTTGGCGACCCCAAACTTTACTTGCCGGAAGGCGAGGGTATAATGCCGGCGGCATGTCGTGGACAAAACTTATCGGACTACCGCATGTATGTTCCGGACTGCCAAGCATACAAGGGGCTCCTTGGCGCCTACGTGCCATACGAACCTGAAAGTTGGGCCGGCAAACTTGGCACTTGGTGCAACAAAATGGATATTATGTGCAGTTCACATTTAAGTGTTTTTGACCACTTGGCTTACGTAGCAGATAATTTGTACGAAGATGCATCCCGAGTGATTTTTGATAAGATTACGAAAACGTTTGGACTAGAGAATCATATCTCATCGCCACATGACACGGCGATCTTGATCGACAGTACCGGTTCTATGAGCGGAGCTATTGGCAGTTATCGAGCCGAGGCCTTAAGACTTGCAACCGAAACTTTAAATAAAGGCGGTCGCGTGGCTTTGTATGATTATCGCGATCTAGACGATCCATATATGCCAGTGGAACACTGTAGTTTTGAAACCTGTACGTTAGAAATCTTTGCGGAAGAGCTAGACAAGATCAAAACAGACGGCGGAGGCGACACCCCAGAATCACTACTATCGGCGTCGTTTCATGTAATGAAATCTTTAAAATGGAGATATGGCTCAACAAAATCCGTAGTAGTGCTAACTGACGCAGAATTTTTATCACCAGACCGTGACGAAGTTACATTTGACGAAGTAGTAAAACTGAGCAAAAGTATCGATCCGGTGAATTTTTATATCATTACCGAACCAGAGAATCGCGAAGCCTACGCGCCGCTAGCCGAGGCAACCGGCGGCAGGGTAATTACTAGTTTTAACGACACGGCAGAGCTGACGGATTATATTATAGCCAGATACGACAGCTTGCCGCGAGTAGAAGAAACTGAGGCTATTTTAAAGCCAACTCTAGCTGATTGGAGCGCCGTTAGATTTGCCGAAACAGAGATAAAAATTAGTTTCTCTACTGACGCTAGCAAAGTTTTGGTAGCGGTGGACGATGCAATATTAGGCGTAACAGCTGAGCGGGAGATCACGATTACCGATTACCATGGCGGGATAGTTACATTGGTCCCAATTAGCGACGATATCAGGGGAGATCCTGTTACTATTAATATCAGCGGTTACGGGAGCGGAATTGTGCCAAAAACACCTAACACCGGTAGAGCTAATTGAATAATCTAAGCTTTTGTGATAGAATATTTAGGTTGGTCTTTTCCCAATGTTATTTAAAAGTCGAAGTGAAAGGAGTGGGTTGTCGTGTTTATACCTAGAGTTATTCGTATTAGAAATTGGAGAAGAAACGATTTGGTCAACTTGTATAAGTTAGCCGGGTACGACGAGAACGATGATATCAATGTAGACATTTTAGCGAGGGTTTTATCAAAGCGTCTGGAATATCTCTATGATGGAGAATTTAAAGATGTGCCGGAAAAACTCCTGGCTTATGGTGCGAACGGAGACTCAATCTTTGAATTATTTAATTCGTGGATCTCTACAGATAATCCAAAGGCGATGTTTAGAGATTTAAATGTTTTAATCAAACACGGGTTAGATAAGGAAAAAGCAAAAGAATTTGTCGAAAAGATTTTAAAAGAAGATTCAACATCTTTCTTTGAAGAAACAATCACCAAGTATCAAGAAGAGTTAAAAAAACTTGGTATCGATACCAACAAGTATTTAGCTACTTATCTAGATTTGGAGCACGAATTTATCTTGGCAGATTTTAAGGCATTGCCCGAAAACGTCACCGTAGATAATTTCATCGAAAACTATGTTTCGATGCAAAATATCCTCGATTACACAAACGACGGGTTCGCTGCTTTCATTGAGACATTCGTGGATTTTGGCGGGCATACCAACGTGCTCGTGGACAAATTCTTAAAAGAAATCGGATATTCTTCTCGACGCGAAGATTCTTTGGCGCTAGCCGAGCTGATTTGGCACGGGGCGGACAATATCGATATTAATAAGTTCGCCGAAAGTGCACCTGCTTCAGCAATGAACAGCGAAGAAAAAGATTTTATCCGGGGAATCCTCGTCACCAAACACGCGGACAAGCGACTGATTCAAAGATTCGTTGCTTAGTCGGTACCTTTTTAGGGAGTCTTAGCTTAGGCTCCCTTTATTTTTTCTCAAAAAAGTGGTATAATAGCTCTTATGACTTTAAACAAAGATAAAATTCGGAATGTGGCCATTATTGCGCACGTTGACCACGGTAAAACTACCCTTGTAGATGGGCTTCTTAAGCAGTCCCATACTTTTCGCGATAACCAGGCCGAGATGAGCCAAACCTTGATTATGGATTCGATGGACCAGGAGCACGAGCGCGGTATTACTATTACCGCCAAGCAAACCTGTGTTTATTACAATGATTACAAGATTAATATTATTGATACGCCGGGCCATGCCGACTTTTCTGGCGAGGTGGAGCGTACGCTGAATATGGCGGATGGTGTGCTTCTGATTGTTGACGCACAGGAAGGCCCAATGCCACAAACTAAATTTGTGCTTTCTAAGGCTTTGGATCTAAAACTACGCCCAGTAGTAATCATCAACAAAATTGATAAACCAGCTGCACGAATCGATGAAGTTTTGTCAGAGGTAGAAAGCCTATTTTTGGAACTTGCCACCGACGAGTCGCAACTTAATTATCCAGTTTATTATGCAATTGCGCGCGAAGGTCGCGCCGGAAAAACCACCGACCTAGACAACGATCTTCATGTAATTTTTGAATCAATTATCAATGATATCCCAGCACCATCGGTAGACCCAGATGCAGAATCTGCACAACTCTTGGTGGCAGCTCTAGCTGCTGACAATTATCTTGGCAAGTATTGCATCGGCAAGATTTTCCGCGGCAAGCTTAAAAAAGGCCAAAGCGTGAAGGTATTGCACGGCGACAGCTCTAAGTCTAGCAAAATTGATAACCTATTTATTTACAAAGGGCTCGGCAAGGAAGAAGTGCCAGAGGCAATTGCTGGTGATATTGTAGCAATTTCGGGCGTAGCCGAAGCAAATATCGGCGACACTATTGCAACCGGCGACAATCCAGAAGCTTTGCCAACCATCGAGCTAGAAGCCCCGACACTTTCGATTTATATTGGACCAAATACTTCGCCGCTAAAGGGCCGTGAAGGCGAATTTACGACTTCACGTCAAATTGCAGAAAGACTGGAACGTGAGCTAGAAACCAATATCGCTCTTAAGATTGAACCAGATGGCCTTGGCTATAAGGTTTCTGGTCGCGGCGAGCTACATTTGTCTGTTTTGATTGAAACGATGCGCCGCGAAGGCTACGAACTAGAGGCGGGTCGCCCTGAAGTAGTTTACAAAGAAATTGACGGCGTAAAGTGCGAGCCAATCGAAAACCTTACAATTGAAGTTGCTCCAGAATTTGTAGGCGCAGTCTCACAGGAACTTGGTATTCGTAAAGCCGAAATGAAATCCCAAGAAATTACTTCTTCTGGCGACACCAGGTTTGTTTATGAAATCTCTACCGCGGCTCTCATCGGCCTTCGCAACAATTTGCTTACTGCTACCAAAGGTACTGTAATTATGTCCAGCATTCCATCTGGCTATCGCCCAGTGGAAGGTCGCTACAAACCAGAACGTAACGGCGCTCTTGTTTCATTTGAGGATGGTGTTTCTACCGCTTATGCACTTGATGCAGCCCAAGCCCGCGGCATCCTCTACATTCCACCACAGGTTCCAGTTTATCAGGGTATGATTGTGGGCCTTTCTAATAAAAAGGACGACCTAGATATCAATATTTGTCGTGAGAAACAACTTACCAACATGCGTACACACGCATCGGATGGTGCAATTCAGCTAACTCCATATACACAACTATCCTTGGAACAATGTTTGGACTTTCTCCTCGACGACGAACTTCTAGAAGTTACACCAAAATCCCTACGTCTCCGCAAACGCCAACTAGATCCAATTAAAAGAAAGCGCGAAAACCGTGTTAATTGATAGTCATTGCCACCTGCATGACCGTGAGTTTTTTACTGCCGAGCAGGCAGAAGAAATGCTAAAGCGAGCACGAGAAAATGGCATCGAAAAGATTATTTGTATTGGCACATCGCACGAGGATTCTTTGGCTGCGCGTGATTTTGCCGAGTCTCATGAAAATGTTTACTGGACCTACGGCATCCATCCCGAGAATGCCGGAGAGGGGGTGGCCGATATATCCGAGCGAAGGAGGGTCCGGAGGCTGGCAAGCCGAGGATTAGCGGCGGCCGCCCGTGGCGACGGGCCGGCCGAACGCGCCTCCGAGCTGGATATGTCGGTCAGGACCCCCTCCGGGCTTGTCGCAATAGGTGAGGTGGGGCTAGATTATCATTATGATGGGTACGACAGAGAGGCACAGATTAAACTGTTTCGTGAGATGCTGGAGCTCGCAAAGGAATATGATTTGCCAGTTTCGTTTCACGTTCGCGAAGCATATGATGACTTCTTTGAGATCGTCAAAGACTACCCGGAAGTGCGCGGCGTAGTGCATTCGTTTACCGATAGCAAAAAGAATTTAAAACGAATCTTAAACGAGACCAACTTTTACGTAGGCGTAAATGGCCTAGCTACTTACTCTACTTTGCCAACCCCACCGCTCGAGAGAATTATCCTTGAAACTGACGCTCCCTTCTTGACACCAGCGCCATTTCGTGGTATAATTAATGAGTGTGCCTATGTACATAACATAGCCGAATGGCTAAGCGAAAAACTAGGCATGGATTTCAAAATTATAGAGAGGGAGACGACAGAGAATGCAAGAAAACTATTCCGTATTTAAGATACCAAACATGGAGCCGGTAAAGGCTGATGATTTTGAATCTACTAAACAGATGTCTGACATCTATATCGAGCTTAATCAAATTGCAGAGGAGTTAGAGGAATGTCGCTTAAGAAATTGCTAACGTCTTTGAATGTACCAGAGCGTCATCCAAGCAAACTCACCTACGATGAGCTGGTTAACGCTGAAAGCGCTTACGGACGCACGATTTTTGGGCCGGTTCCGGCCGGACACCAAAGAGAGTTTTTTGAACATCGTAAAAACGTATGGATTTGGTACGAGAGCTGGATTGACCAAAATGGTTTACCTCTAAACCAAACAATTCGCTATGAGGTGCGCCCAGCTGGTGTATACAAAAAAATCGCCGGTCAAGGCTATCAAAAACTTGACGGCAAAGAGCTAGACAACTTCCGCACGGCCGCCAAAACTTACCTAAGACTCGTCAAAACCAATTTGTATAATTAGAAAATTTTGTTACAATTAGCTTATGAATAAGAAGAAACTTTCGCTAATTGTATTTATCATCGGTATAATCATTTTGATTGCCGGGGCTGTGACGCTGATTCTTAGTTTCGTTTTGAAACCAGACATGCGCGACGGCGAATTTTTGGTGGAAGTAGGGAAGTGGGTAAAAGATGACGAAGAAGGTGTTATTTGGGAATTTACAGAGATTGGCAAAGGTAAACTTACCACCAACAACCACGTTAATGACTACGATTTTATCTGGGCACTAGAGGAAGACACACTCAAGATCGAGACCAATTGGCTCTATACATTAGACAACGAATATACTTATACGATTGATCAAGGGGCAAAAACCCTAACTCTTACCTCTGGCGAAGACACTTATACGTTTTCAGCTTACGTCGAGCTCGACACCGCAGGTGGCGTTGACACCGAGGTTACTGAGGACAACTAATTCATCATCTGGGATCATGTGGGTGGCATGAAATTCGGCGCCCTGGAGTTTATCTAGACTTTCAAGGGCTTTTTTGGCGATTGGATTGGTAGTAGAACAGATAGAAAGCGCAATCAGGACTTCGCCGAGTTTCAAATAACTTTCCTTAAAATTCGAGGTCTGATTTTTGATTTTTAGGATTGGCTCGAGCACGGCAGGGGCAATTAAATCGACTTCGTCCGGAATTTTGGTGATGATTTTAAGGGCGTTTAGCATAGTGCTAGAAACTGGGGAAAGGTAGCCAGTTTTACGGCCGACAATGTATTTTTTGCCTATTTGAATGCAAGCGCTTGGGAGATTGCCAGATTGTTCGCGTTTCATATCGGCGCACTCGGCGACCAAACGATCGTCTTCAGAAATACCGAGTTCGTTCATAAGAAGCTTGATACGTTCCGGTACATCTTCGGTGACGGCACCTTTTTTGAGGTCGGTAAGCGCACGGTAGTAACGGCGGATAATTTCGTCTTTGGCGGCCTTTTGGACAGCCTTGTCATCTGTAATGCACTCGCCGATTACGTTTACACCCATGTCGGTAGGGGAATAGTAGATGGTTTTGCCGGTAATACGAGTCAAAATTTCCTTTAATACTGGGAAGGTTTCGAGGTCGCGGTTGTAGTTGACGGCTGGAACGCCGTATTTTTCTAGGTGGAAGTAGTCAATCATGTTTTTGTCGGCGAGGTCAGCAGTGGCAGCCTCGTAAGCGATGTTGACTGGGTGTTTTAGAGGTAAACTCCAAACAGGGAAGGTCTCGAACTTAGCATAGCCCACATTAACGCCACGCTTAGACTCGTGGTAGAGCTGAGAGAGGCTAGTTGCTAGTTTACCGGAGCAAGGGCCTGGGGCCGAAACCACTACGAGTGGCTTGGTGGTCTCAATATATGGATTAGCGCCGTAACCTTCGTCCGAAACAATAGTATCAACATCGGTAGGATAGCCTTTGGTGAACTTATGGAAATAGACTTTTACATTGTAATCTGCCAGTTTTTTGGCAAAATCTTGCGCTTTTTTCTGGCCGTCAAAGAGGGTGATAACTACGGAACTCACCGTAATGCCTTTAGAGCGGAGGAATTGGATTAAACGGATCACCTCGGTGTCATACGAAATCATGTGGTCGGCACGGATTTTGGATTTTTCGATAGCGTTGGCGTTGACGCAAAGGATTACTTCAGCGCTATCTTTAAGCTCTTGGAGGAGGCGAATTTTGAGGTCTGGCAAGAACCCAGGAAGAGTGCGCGCTGCATGCTGGTCGTCAATCAGTTTACCACCAAACTCTAGATAGAGTTTGTCGAACATTTTGATTCGTTGGTTAATCTTCTTTTTCTGAATTTTTAAGTATTTTTCGGCATCAAAACACTTTTTCACCGTAGACCTCCTTTTATATTTTTATTTTATCACAAAAAAACAAACCCCGGATTTTAAAATCCAGGGTTTATACGTTACTTTTCGTCAACAGTCTCTTCGACTATTGGACGAGATATGATGATATCGCCTTCCGGTGAAGATGTAATTAAATTGCCATTTTCACCCATATAGATTGCCGGTCCAATGTCCGGAATCCAGATGGGAGGACCGATATCAGGTTCAAGTGGTCCAGGCGGATCTCCGATAGACCATTCCGTTTCCGGCTCGATTGGTCCAGGCGGTTCGCCAATATCCATCACCATTTCTGGTTCTACCAGTTCGGGCGGATCGCCGATGTCCATCACCATTTCTTGTTCTACCAGTTCGGGCGGATCGCCGATGTCCATTATTTCTTCGTGCTGATTGTTATCAGACGAAGTGACTTCAGTTTGCTCGCCCGAAGCGTCTTCAGAGATAGTGCTCGAAGACTCCTCGGAAACAGTTTCAGTCTGTTCAGTTGAAATGTCTTCTGAAACAGTTTCAACCTGTTCATTTGAAGTATCTTCAAGAACGACTTCAACCTGCTCGTCTGAAGCGTTTTCGGAAACAGTTTCGGTCTGTTCCGTGGCTTCTTCCTCGAGAGCATTTTTAGCGGGCTTTTCCGAGCTAGATACCTTTTCGTCCGGTATTACCACGGGCGATTCGGGTAACTTCACCTCGGCTACCTGCTGCTCTGCCGGTTCAACTGTTTCGGGATTCAATACCTGCAATGCAACAGTTAATCCGATGAGGAGAAATATTCCGCCAACAATGACGACAATTGGCACTAAAACTTCAGCTTTCTTCATGATTCTCTCCTTTCTCTTGCCCCCAACGGGGAGAATGTTTGTTAACGTATACCTCAATTATAGCATAAACACCTTAAAAAGTCAATATTTACCCCTAAAAATTAAACCCCGGATTGCTCCGGGGTTTATAAACATTATTTAATTTTCGTCTACTGGCGAGAACATACCTTCGTATGCCTCTTTCGGCGTGGTAGCGGTTTCCATGCGTTCACGACGCACTTTGATTCGTTTCTGCATTATTCCTGCTACAACAATCACCGTGTAGTCAAACCCGAAATCGATTGCATCTTCGTATTTTTTTTCTTTTTCGTCAAAATACTTTGAAGCTTCTTTTTTGAAGTCTTCTAGAGATGCACTCTCTGACAATTCCAGAAATTTCTTTTTTGCCCTCATTACTTCTTCTACTGTTTCAATTCCGTTATCCATAGTTTTCCTCCTTAATAATCATTCCTACGATCCGACGGCGGGTCTATCATTGGGTATTTTTTCGCGTCTACCTGTTTTTCAACGTAAACTTCCCCTCCATCAGGGCCCGAGAATCCCGGGTCTGACATGTCGTTTGACGGGCTGAGTTTATTCTCATCAACGAAATTCTCCATCACGTAGCCAAAAAGCCACCAGGCGGCCTCTGCTTCTTCAGAAGCATCACGTGCTTCTGCTTTTAAAGCGTCTCTTTCTGCTTCAACTACCCCAAATTTTGTGCTCAAATGTTCATAATCTACGCGCGACAGAATCAATAAGGTGGTTAACGCAATGTTAATAGCCAAACTAGTTGCCATCAATGCTACAAAAACTATTCTTTTCTTCTTCATAGAACTATTCCTCCTGTGACTTTTCTTTCTCTTCTGAACAACGAATTGTTAATGTATACCTTCAATTATAGCATAAACGGAATAAAAAGTCAATAGATATATGGGGTTAGGCGTTCTTTTTTATCTTTAGGATTGTGATAATGCTTAGAGGTAGAAAGATGGCGATGGTAGCAAAAAGGCCATATTCTAGGCGCATATCAGCCACATAGCCGATAAGCCAGACGACAGGAATATAGAGAAGCGAGGAAATAACCATAGCTAGAGACAAAACAGAGGTTTGCTCGCTTGGCTTAGTGTATCTTTGGACCATCGGGCTAACCGTGCCAGCAACCCACCCCTGAACAATACCCATCAAAATATAAAACCACACCGTGATAATATTGAGGTTTATCCCCATTACTAACATACTAACTACCATCAGAGCTGTTGGAAGGGCAAGGGTCTGGGCGTCAGTAAGTTTGTGACTAAATCTTCTGGCAAGCTCAGCACCAACCATGGCCGATGCAGCATTAAAAGCCCATGCCAGAGAGACAACAGAGAGCGGCACGCCGGCCTGCATAAAGAGTGGCGTGACAATCCAGACAATACCGTGTGTCATTTCTTTGCTGACTGCATAGGCAAAAATCCTCCAGCGAAGCGGTTTTAGTTTCAGCGCATTTTTGGTAACGCGTGCCATGTCTTTCATCGGGTTTTTGTGGGTTGGGACCAACTTTTCACTGTCATCATCTATGAAAAAGCTGATGATACCGCCAACGAACTGGTTTACACTAGAAAGTGCGATAGCAAGGCGAAGATCAATGGCGCCAATTGGGCCACCGAGAGCGAGGAGGACAATGTTGCAGGCAAATCTTGCCACCTGAAGTTTGGCGGTTTTGGATTTTAGGATTCTGCTTTCGGATTCGTTGGTGGCTTCGGCGAGTTTTCCAGAAAAGTGTTTGAGCAAGCTTTGGTCCACGCCGCCACTAAGGGCTTTAGCCACACCAATGACGATTTCACAGATTACAGCGCCCATAAAACTACCGATTGTCGCATAGAAAAGCAAAGCTATACCGGCAACAAAATCGCCGATAATGTTGGCCCATTTGCGGCTAATGCGGTCTGCAATGTAACCGGTTGGAATGTTAAGAACCAAGACTACAATCGTAAAAATAACTTGAGTAAGGGAAATTTGCTCATTGTTCAAACCGATCGAATTAAAGAATGGGGTCATGACCGCCATACACAAAAGCGCAGCGGTGACCGTAGATTCTGCCATCACCAGCCTAAGATTTCTTTTGGCGTCTTTTATTAGCTGTGACTTTTTCATGACTCCTCCAATTATTTTTATAACATAATTATTTGTTTTTGCAATAGCGTTTTTATTTTTTTGTGAATTATGTTATAATATCCCTGTAACCGATGTTAAGAACTTTTATATGAGAGGAGGCCGTAGTATGATTTCGATTGGAGAAAAAAGGGCAGAGTACGAAGGGTTAGAAAAGAAAATTAAAGCAAAAGAAGACGAATTAGACAAATTGCAGGAAGAAATTGATGAGCTTGAAGAAGACCAATCCAAGATGGTTAATGATGCCTACAAGATTTATTTTTACGAAGATAATGAGTATTGCGATGTTTACTTGCCGGCGGAAGATATTGTGCTTCATGAAGAGGGTTGGCGAACTAACAACAGGTGGTTCAATTATGACGCGTACTATCATTATGGTGGATTTCGGACAGGCCTTTCCCCGGAGGAAATAGAAGAGGACTTAAAAAAGAGAATTAAGGATATCGTAAAAAATAACGAAAATATTACGAGTTGGAAAAGCCTAGGTGACTATTTGGATTCAAGCTTCATTATTAACCCTCCAAGCAAACACTAAACATTTAAACGTCACTTTAAACGGTGGCGTTTTTATTTTTGCCAAATTATGTTATAATATTATTATGATTTATTTAGATCACGCTGCGGCGACACCGGTGTCGTCCAAAGTTTTGAAGACGATGGAACCGTATTTTACGGACCAGTTTTTTAATCCTTCCGCGGCGTATCTGCCTGCCAAAAAAGTTGCTGCCGAATATGAGGCGGCAAAAGGCGAAATCGCGCACGCGATTGGTGCTAAGGCAACTGATTTAGTAATTACGGCTGGCGCGACCGAAGCGAATAATTTGGCTTTCTCTGCAGTCGGCGATGGCAAAGTATTATATCTAGAAACGGAGCATGACTCTGTGCGCAAAGTCGCTGAACAATATGATGGAAAGTCAATTCGCGTTCTGTCAAATGGCCTAATCGACATGGATGATTTGAAAGCCAAAATTTCTGACGATGTAGTTCTTATTTCTGTTGCTCTTGCCAACAATGAAATCGGCGTAATTCAACCGTTGTCCGAAATCGCCGGCGTGATTCGCGACGTTAAATTCGATAGACTAAAACGCGGCGTCAAAACTCCGCTCTATCTTCACTCTGATGCTTCGCAGGCATTAAATCTTCTTGATATTAGCGTAGCTAGACTCGGTGTAGACCTTTTGACTTTAAATGCAGCCAAAGTATATGGACCTAAGGGCGTGGGCGCTTTGTATGTTTCTCATGATGTTAAGTTGTCGCCGGTTAGCTACGGCGGCGGACAAGAAAAGGGCCTTCGCGCTGGAACTGAAAACGTGCCGGGCGTAATTGGTTTTGCTAAGGCTATTTCCGAGGCGAAAGAACATCTAAACGGCAACCGCAAAAAATATGCCAATCTTCGCAAAATCCTACTTTCCGAAATCAAAGATTATGAACTTGTTAATAAAAAACATGCCCTCGATAACTTTGTGGTGCTATGTTTTGACGGCATCGACGCAGAGAGGTTGATTTATCTTTTGGAAGACAAGGGTGTATATGTTTCTACCGGTGCTGCTTGTGCCGCTTCAAAGGGGCTAAAATCGCACGTACTGACCGCGCTTGGGCTTTCCGATTCTCAGATCACAGGATCACTTCGCTTAACTCTTGGTGAGACCAACGACGAAGAGCAGATTCATGAAGCAGCCAAGCTCATTAATGAAGCAGTGGCTTCGGAAAAGGCACGCATTAATGGGTAAAAAAGTTTTTGTCGGTATGAGTGGCGGGGTGGATTCGTCTGTTTCGGCTTTGCTTTTAAAAGAACAGGGCTATGACGTAACTGGTGTTTATATGAAAAACTGGTCCAAAGACCTGCCGGGTATGAGATGTCCTTGGGCAGAGGACCTTGCCGATGCTAAGCGTGTAGCCGTAAAGCTCGGCATTCCATTTGAAGTTTGGGATTTTGAAGATGCCTACCGCGAAAAAGTCGTGGAATATATGCTTGATGAGTTTAAAAAGGGAAACACTCCAAATCCGGACGTGATGTGCAACCAAGAGATTAAATTTAAACTCTTCTTTGAAAAAGCAATGGAGCGTGGCGCAGATTATATTGCCACCGGCCATTATGCTAGGGTGAAAGACGGCCAGCTCTTGCGAGCGGTCGATGAGAATAAAGACCAAACCTATTTTCTTTACAGAATTTCTAATGAATCTTTAAAACATACCCTTTTCCCAATTGGCGATATGTTAAAACCAGACGTAAAAAAGCTAGCCGAAGAAAAAGGCCTTCATAATGCCTACAAAAAAGAATCCATGGGTGTATGTTTTGTGGGCGAAGTAGGGATGAAAGATTTTTTGAAAGAATATATAGATATTAAACCCGGTGAAATCCGCGAGGTGGAGACCGAGAAAGTGCTAGGCTACCATGAAGGCGCTATCTTTTATACTATCGGCCAACGCCACGGACTCTATCTGTCTGGTATTTCCGGCGAGGTAAACGATGGTTTGCCGTATTATGTCGTGGACAAAAACCTCGACAAGAATATTGTTTACGTTTCCAAAAACTTAAACGATTCTCACATTTGGACAGACAAATTGGAGCTTCGCGACGTATTCATACGGACCGATACGGTTCATTCGAGACATTTCGCGACCAACGGGGAGCGAGTTAGCGAGGAGCCCCGTAACGACGGGCGCGACGAAGCGTGTCGAGAATGGAGCGTATCGGTCCGCCTCCGTCATCGTGCTCCACTTATCCCAGCCAAATTCAATGGCGAATCTTTATTTTTTGAAAACGAAATCAAGCGTCCTGCCAGTGGTCAGTCCGCAGTGTTATACGACGACGAAGTCTGCCTTGGCGGCGGAATTATTGCATAAAAAAGAACCCCGTGAGGGGTCTTTTTTATTACGCAACCATGATTGCTACGTTGGCGGCGAGTAGGATACCAGCAATTAGTGCCATTGCCAAGATAAAGCAGGCGTGGAATTTTTCGGTGCCGCTAAGGGATTTGTAAGCGCATTTCTTGCCGCAGGCTTTCTTTGCGGTGGTCTTTTTTGCGGTTCTAGTCGCAGTTTTCTTTTTTGCTTGTGCCATTTTTGTCCTTTCGATAGTTCTTATGATTATTTTACTATCATTTTTAAAGATGGTCAAGAGTGGTTTTATATGGTATAATTTTCTCTATGGATGCAAACGAAATTAGACAAAAATTCTTAGATTTTCAAGTGAAAAAAGGCCACACAATTATTCAGCCGGCACCTTTGGTGCTCGAAAATGACCCGACTACACTTTTTACCGGCGCTGGTATGCAGCCACTTTTGCCATATCTACTTGGCAAAGAACACAAGGACGGCACTAGACTCGCCGACAGCCAGCCGTGTCTACGTTTGCAAGATATCGAGGATGTGGGCGACCCGCGTCACACTACCGTGTTTGAAATGCTTGGCAACTGGAGCCTGGGCGATTACTTCAAAGAAGAGCAAATTCGCAATTTCTTTGAATTCTTAACTCATGAAGTCGGTCTAGATCCAGCCAAAATTTATGTAACTTGTTTTATCGGCAACGAAAAATATGGTATTCCAAAAGACACCGAGGCGGCCGAGATTTGGCAAAAAGTGTTTGCCGAAGCCGGGGTGGAAGCAAAAATTGTCGAAATCGGTTCGGCAAAAGATGGCGACAAGCGCGGAATTCTTCCGGGCGAGCACATCTTCTTTTATGATGACCATGAAAACTGGTGGAGCCGTGGCGGTGGCTGTGATTCTACGCCAATTGGCGACCCTTGCGGTCCAGACTCCGAGGTATTTTATGATTTTGGCGAAGACAAACAAGATGTCGAGAAATACGGTCTCGCTCACCCAGCGTCTGATGGTGCTAGATTTATGGAAATCGGCAACCAAGTCTTTATGCAATATCGCCGCGCCGAAGACGGTTCGTTTGTTGAACTAGAAAAGAAGAACGTTGACTTTGGTGGCGGGCTTGAGCGCATCGCTGCTGCCGCGATCGGAAGCTTTGACGTATTTCGCACTTCGTTAATGAAGCCAATTATCGACAAGCTTGAAGAAATTTCCGGCAAGTCTTATGATAACAACACCGACGAAATGCGCGTGATTGCCGACCATATCCGTGGCGCATATCTTTTGGCTGCGCAAGGCTTAATCCCGTCCAACAAAGCTCACGGCTACGCCATGAGAAGATTACTTCGCCGTGCGATTTTGCGCGCACTAGATCTTGGTATTTCTTCTAACTTCTTGGCCGAGATTGTGCCAATTGTATCCGCTAACTATAGAGAGTTACCAGATTCGATTCTGACTCACCGTGAAGATGCCTTGAAGGTGATGCTAAAAGAAGAAAATGCCTTCCGCCAGACTTTGAACAAGGGCTTAAAAGAGCTTCATAAAATGGGCGATTCGCTAAACGGCACCGATTTATTTAAGCTCCAGGATACCTACGGCTTCCCATTTGAACTTTCTGTAGAAGAATGTTTCCGCGAGGGAATTAAATTATCCGAAAACTATCGTGATGAATTTGAAGCCGCTTTGAAAGAACAACGCGAACGCTCACAGACCGCATCCAAAGGTATGTTTAAAGGAGGCCTCGAAGACCACGGCGAACAAACCGTAAAATATCACACTGCAACACACTTGCTGCTTGCCGCGTTACAAAAACACGTTTCTCCTGACATTTGCCAGAAAGGTTCTAACATTACCGCCGAGAGAGTGCGTTTTGATTTTAACGTCGACCATAAACTCACCGACGAAGAAATCGCAGCAGTAGAAAACCAAGTCAACGAGTGGATTGCCGCGGATCTTCCAGTCGTGTTTGACGAATATGACAAAGCTTATGCACGCGATACTTTGAAGGCGCACGGACAATTCTGGGATAAGTATCCAGACGTCCTTAAAGTTTACACGATCGGCGATTTTGATAACCCAATTTCGCGCGAGGTTTGTGGTGGCCCACACGTAGAACATACTGGTGTACTCGGTAAATTTGTAATCAAAAAAGAAGAATCTTCTGCCGCCGGCATTCGCCGTATTAAAGCTGTGCTAGAATAATTAGTTTTGCAATAGTTTAGCTATTTTGGCGCGGAGCTTGTTTTCTTCTGGGGCGCCAGCAAGAGTGTCTACGCCAACGCGAAGAAGCCCAAGTGCCGTAGCATAAGAGTGATCTAGACCACTATCTTTTGGCAAAATATAATCTGGGAGGTCGGCAACATCGATTAGATGAATAACTGGACGACGAGAGAAGGCGAGATTTTTGTACCAATCCGAAATCGCTAAGCTTTCTTGAAGAAGAGACAAACTAGCACCACCGCCACAAAGCAACACACTGCGTGGCAACGAACCGTCGGCGCCAAAATCTTCCAGAGCAACTTCTACGCCGGTAAACCAAACTGATAGATTACGAGAAAGTGCTGTTTCTACCCGTGCTTTTTCGCGGTCGTCCAAATCGCCAGAATCAAAGGCAAGCTTTTTTTCTTCGGCGGTTTCGGCATCAAGGCCTAGCGACTCAGCGACTTGGTGAGTAAAACTACGGCCGCCAATGGAAAACATTTTGGTGCCCTCGACACCACCGTCTTCTATAACGGCAACATCAGTAGTGCCACCACCAATATCCATTACAATAGCAGAAAGGTTAGTGTCGAGATCATCGCCAAGACATGCACGACAAACCGCAAATGGCTCAACGGCAACCGTAAGAAGATCTAGATTTAGCTCGGCACAAACTTTTTCGATAGCTGCGACATGAATCATTGGCGCAAAAGCGGTATAAAACTGAATCGATAGTTCTGAACCTTTAAACCCGACCGGGTTAGAGATTTTGTAGCCATCGATCGTGAGGGAAACAATGGCAGAATTGATTAGGCGAACTTCTACGTTGTCGTTGCCGGTTTCGATAGCGACGGTTTTTCTGGCAACTTCGCCGGATTTCTGTTGAACTTTTTTGATAATCTCGTTCATTTCGGCTTCAGAAATCGGCTTGTTGGAATTTTTGCGGGTGTAATTAACGGTCGTAGTGTTGCCTTTAACCAGTTCGCCGGCAATCCCGACTACAGTAGTATTAGCTCGTACGCCGGATTGTTTTTCGGCTTCGCTTAATGCTTCTTCGCATGTAGCTACGACGGCCGGAATATCCGCTACAGCACCAGCAAACATACTGCCCTCAGCTTGTTTGGCCTTACCAATGCCGAGAACCTCGAGTTTGCCTTTTTTATCTGGGCGCGCAAGCACGGCTTTGACAAATTCCGTACCAATATCAAGCCCAAGGATAGTGTTCATGGTTTAATTATAGCACATTTTCCAGGTTGTAAACCTGAGAGCTGGTACTTACCAAATTGAGTACGGTGGAGTTTTGTTACTCTATATCCGAGCGCCGCGAAAGTACGGCGGATTTGGCGATTACGGCCTTCAGAAAGAATCACTGTATACTTGTTATCCTCATGGATCACCGTGAACTTGCTAGGGCCGTCTTCGAGCATTACGCCGAAGTCCGAAATCATTTGTTGGTGTAATGGCCCCAAAGGTTTATTTAGTTCGACTTCATAGATTTTTTCTTTATGGAATTTTGGGTGCGTCATTTGAAAAGCAAAATCACCATCATTGGTAAGTAAAATTAGGCCGGAGCTATCTTTGTCGAGGCGGCCAACGGTTTTTAGTTTCTGGTATTCTTTTGGCAGCAATTTATAGAGGGTTGGGGCATTGCCTTGGGCACGGCGCGAGCAAACATAGCCTACAGGCTTATTCATCGCGATATACAAGAAATCCGTTTGGAACGGTATTATCTTTTTATTATAGCACACTTTGCTACTTTTGTCAATGCGGGCCCCTAGAATAGCCGGCTTATCGTCTACTAAAATTTTGCCGGCGGCAATGAGTTCGTCGGCTTCGCGACGCGAAACGCCAAGGCGTTCTGCTAAAAATTTATTGAGCCGGAGTGGCTGGAGGGATTGGTCCATTGTCTACTACCTGTGGAGCTGCTACTGGAGATGGCGCTGGAGCTGGAGCCATCGGAGCTGCAGGGGCTACTGGTGCCGCAGGTTCCGGAGCTGGGGCTGGAGCAGGTGTTGGTGCAGGAGCGGCAGGTGCTGGGGCTGGAGCAGCAGCCTTATCACCTAATACTTCGTGAATTGTATTAACGACATCTTCAATACCAACTTGTGATTTAACCAAATAGCGGTCTGCACCAAGGCGTTCGCCACGAGCACGCTGATCGTCTGAAGAAAGTGCGGTCATCATTACTACCTTGATGTTGGCGGTTTCTGGAGTAGCACGAAGAATATCGAGCATATCGAACCCAGAGATTTTTGGCATCATGACATCAGAAAGGATAAGATCCGGTTTTTCACGGACAGCCACGGCAAGAGCTTCCTCGCCATCGCCCGCAGAGACTACTTCGTAGCCTTCAGCGGTAATACGGATACTGTAGATTTCACGGAGCGCCGCGTCGTCTTCTACTACCATTACTTTCATCTTGTTCCTCCATTTTGGTTAATATTTTGTTGTGGTTGAGTTTGTGGCTGAGTGGGTGCCGGTGGTGCTACCGGCGGCGAAACGGGTGCAACAGGCGGTGCTGGTGGCGTAGCTGCTGGAGCAGGCTGAACTGGCGCAGGAGCCGCGGCTTGTGCTTGCAAAGCCTGTTGATTACGGATTACAATCATGCGTTTTTCATATTCTTCGCCAGTAATGCGAGGCAAAGATACAAAGAAGGTGGAGCCTTCACCAAAACCGGATTCGGCCCAAACGCGGCCGCCCATAGACTCTACGCGTTGTTTAACAAGATATAGGCCTAGACCGGTGCCACCAATTTCGCGAGTATCACTATTGTCTGCACGATAGAATTTTTGGAAAATATGACCAATATCTTCGGACGAA
Organism: Candidatus Saccharimonadota bacterium; assembly: GCA_017557865.1. GTDB lineage: Bacteria > Patescibacteriota > Saccharimonadia > Saccharimonadales > Saccharimonadaceae > Nanosyncoccus. The sequence goes on along the minus strand of JAFYXW010000001.1, from coordinate 116,034 downwards.
ATACCAATGCCGGTGTCGGTAACATTAATGAGGACCCGGTCACCATCGCCACGCACATTGACATAAATCGAACCGCCAGTAGGTGTATATTTAATAGCATTGTCGATAAGATTGTCCATGATTTCGCGCAAGAAATCTGGGTCCACAAAACCATAAACTACCTGTTCCAAATGACGAGCATTACTAAAGGCGGATGGATCGTCCGAACCAAAGCGATAGTTAATTTTGGCCTCGGCGGCACGCATGGCGTGAGCATCAGAAATTTGCTTAATGGCGCCAACCATTTCCATCGGCATAAGGTGTGGTCGGATGCGACCATCGTCTAATTTGGTGACATCAAGTAAGTCCTGAAAGAGTTTACCAAGGTGTTTAGAAGCGGCTTGCGCGGCGCTTAAGTAGCCGCGGGCGCGCTCGTCAATAGTAGCAGTTTGCGGATTTAAAGCTAAGGAAAGATAGCCGTCGATAGTAGCAACCGGCGTGCGCATTTCATGAGAGGCCGTAGAAATAAATTCGGCCTGTTCGCCTTCTTCAGCGAGTTCTTTAGTTACATTGCGAAAAGTAATAACACGGTCGCCCTGACCATCGTCGGCCGGAGTAACAGAAAGAGCGATTGGAATAACTTTGCCGGACGAAACACCAATAAGACAAGCTACAAAGTGTTCCAAAGGCTGGTTGGTGTTCATGGCTTGGACTAGGGGATTTTCGTTTTCTGAAAGTTCGCGGCCCTCTTTGGACTGCAAACGGATAAGCATATTGTAGCTAAGCCCAGTGGCGTTTTCGAAAGAACCGCACTCGGTCATAGCGATTGCGGCAGGGTTGATAAATTTAACCACGCCTGATTTGTCGGTAATCATGACTCCATCGTGAATAGAATTAAGGGCAAGCCGAGCTAAATTGGCTTGGCCGCCATTATCCGAGGTAGAAGTTTTGTCGCGCTTAAAAAGACTCATCCTATATTTATTTTAACACAAGCTTTTAAAAATGTGCTAAAATTAAAACATGAATAAAGACGTCGTTTATATTGAGCCAGAGGATGATATCACTGATATCATTACCAAGATTGAAAATACAAAAGAAAAAATTGTAGCATTGGTCCCACCAAAAAAAGCCGGCGTATTTCGTAGTGTGGTAAACATTAAGTTGATCGCCAAAGCCGGGTTTGCTTCAGACAAGACCGTAGTGCTAGTTACTACCGATCCGTCCATTATTAAACTTGCTGCTGCTACCAAGATTCCTGTGACTAAAAACTTACAAACCGCACCAACCGTGCCAACTTTTCTTGAAGATAAAGAAGAAGGGGAAACGGTAAAAGAAGACGTTGTAGAAGAACCAGAAGAAGGCGAAAAAACTGAAGAAACCGAAGAAAAAGAAGAAGAGAAAGAAGAAAAGGAAGAAAAAGAAGACTCTGAAAAATCTGAAAAAGACCTGAAAGAAAAAGGCAAGGAAAAACTAAGCGAAGCCAAAGAAAAAGGCAAGGAAGCTGCAAAAAACGTTAAAAAGTTTTCATTAGCATGGTTTAAAGCCCACAAGCCACTCGCTATTGGTGGGATTATCGGCGCTATACTTTTGATTCTATTCCTAGTTTGGGCCTTTGTAATTGCTCCAGCAGTAACTATCACAGTAAAAGTACGCACTACTGCTAGCAACTTTTCTAAAAATGCAACCTTTACTCGCACCTTGGCCGATGAAAATGTGGACGCAGGCAAGTTCTATCTAGAAGAAAAGAAAATTGAAAACGAAGTCAAAGTTGAATTTGACGCCACTGGTAAAAAGAATATTGGTGAAAAGGCCAAAGGTTCAGTTGTGATCGAAGCCTACTTCGTGAAAGAAGGAATCATTAGCGTAAATGCTGGCGATAAATTCACCATTAACGAATTAGTATACACCGCCGATGAAGCCACCAGCTTGTCGTGGGATGGCACCATCTCTAAGTGCGAAGCCGGTTCAAACACTGCCAATATTAGCAATATGTCTTGTAGAATTTCTGGGCGCGTTAATGTTACCGCGTCTGAACCAGGCGAGAAATACAACATCGCTGCATCGAGCGCAGGCTGGAAATCTACGGCAAACGTACTAGTTTATTCTGACGTAGCCATGGCTGGCGGTACCGATAACCTAGTTACCGTAGTTTCTGAAGACGACGTCAAAGCTGCCAAAGAAAAGCTCACAACCGGCAGCGAAGAGGAATACAAGAAAAAACTCTTGGACACTTTGGAAGACGATGCTTTTGTAATCGATACTAGCTTTAAACAAACTATGGGCGACGTAGTTTCTACTCCTGCAGTAGGCGAACAAGTTAGTGGCACCGACAAGCCATCTATCACTGTAAAAATCACTGATACGATTTTCTTAATTGATAAAACCAAAGTAGAAGAATTTATTGGTAAAGAGGCTCAACTAGCGGACAACTTCAAGATTTATAAGATGAACGACCCATTTGTAGAAAACTTTACCGAAACCGATGGCGGCTTTACTGGCAAAATCAAAACTTCTTATACTTCTGGTCCTAAAGTTACCGAAAACGATGTAGTTGAAATTGCCAAGGGTAAAGGTTTTGGTGAAGTCCAACACGACCTCAAAGACATCAATGGTATTGGTAGCGTTACGATTGATAAATCTTATCCATGGGTATCTTCTGTACCAGGCGACCCAAATAAAATCACTGTAATATTAGATATTAACGCCGAGGAGTAATCCAGTGAAGATTATTGGATTAGACGTAGGCGAAAAGCGTATTGGCGTAGCCAAAGTAGATACGAGTGTAAAAATTTCGGTACCAGTTGGAACCTTTAACGTTGATGGTAGCGAGTGGGGTAAGCTCGCTAAACTCTGCGAATTAAATAATACCAATATTTTTGTGCTGGGTCTGCCGCGCAGCAACGAAGGCAACGAAACTGCACAATCTATGTATGTGCGCAATTTTGCCAAGACTTTGGCTGAAAAAATTCCAGGAGCCAGAATTAGATTCCAAGACGAATCGCTGACTTCCGTTGTAGCTGAAGAAAGACTAAAGAAACGCAAAGGGCGCTACGAAAAGTGGGAAATCGATGCAGAAGCTGCCACGATTATTCTTCAAGATTTTGTTGAAAACTTTAACGCGGACACACTCCGGGCCGCCCGTGCCGAAAGCAAACAGGCCGAACCAGCAAATGAAGCCGAGCGCATTCAGCAAGAAATCGTAGCAAAAACCAAGAAGGAATCTGACAAAATCAAGCTCAAAAGCAAAAAAGCTGTGAGCAAAGTCAAGAAATGGACCGTTTTTGGAATTCCAATTATTGTAATCGTAATACTTCTTGGCGTTACAGCCGTACTTAAAGTGCGCGACTATATCCGCTGGCAAAGAGAAGAAGAAAATGCTCGTATCGAAGCCGAGATGCATGCGAAAACTTTTCAGTTTACGATCCTTCCTGGCGAAACCATCTTCGATATCAAACGACACCTCTTAGAAGTAGACCGTAATGGCGGTGACACCGAGGGCGAAATGTTTAAAAACTATACTCTCGCCGAGGTAGAAAAAGCCTTTAACACAACTTATGATTTTGCTTTTCTAGCTGACCGCCCGGTGGGAGCCACTCTGGAAGGATATCTTTTTGGTGAGACTCACGAGTTTTACGCTGATTCTTCGGTCGAAGATGTTATTACCAAGTTTTTGGAAGGGACAGAAAAAGTTATTAACGAAAACGATTTAATAAATGCATATGCAGGGCGTGGGCTTTCTTTGTTTGAGGGAATTACACTTGCTTCGGTGGTGCAAAAAGAGGCTCCTGCCTTGGAAATGCCAACGGTAGCACAAGTATTTTTGACACGTCTAAGCAGTGGTATACCACTAGGCAGTGACGTGACGGTGTCTTATGCACTTGATGTAGTAGATCCAGACAGGGAAAAATATACAGACAACCAGTCTGCTCTAACGGTAGATTCTTGTTATAACACACGTATTTATGGTGGCTTACCTTGTGGGCCAATCTCGAACCCTGGAATTTCGGCTTTACTTGCCGTAGCTAACCCAACGGGAACCGCTTATCTCTATTTCTTGACAGGAGACGACGGCGTGATGTATTATAGTTATACAGAGGCAGAGCATAATCAGAACATTTACCTACATTGCCAAACCCTCTGTGATATATCACTATGATGAAAAAAAAGAATAAGATTGATCTTCGTAAGTTTAGAAAAATATTGCCTTATATTTTAACAGGGGCAATTACTCTTGCTGTAGTAGCCGTAGGTTCTATTAATAAGTATACCTCTGGCGTAAGCCTTAGTCTTGATGCTTTTGCAGAAGAAAACTACAAGATCTCTGTAGATCAGTTGTCTGGCCTTTATACAGTGGCCAGTGTTTCTGATGCTTTGAACCTCGCTAGCGCTAGTAACGTGGCCTCCAACTACGTGATCGCATCTTCGATGTATGCGGTTGGGCAAATTTCTCCTAACAAACCAGAGAAGCCACCAATTACAAATATCGTTACATCGCGTGGCGTGGTAGAATATGTAGTCCAGGAAGGCGAGAGCATGGAAGCGATTGCGGCCAAATATGGCGTTTCTACAGACCAAATCCGTTGGAGTAACGGCAAAAAGACTACTGCTGTATCGGCAGGAGATGTGCTTTATGTACCAAGCAAACCTGGTATTGTTTATACTGTAAAATCTGGTGATACCATCGAGGGAATCGTAGGGAAATATGGTTCTACTGTAGCGGAAGTTATCGCGTTTAACGACCTTGAGGCATCCGGGATTAGCGAAGGGATGAGAATCTTGATTAGTGGTGGTAGCTTGCCGGAGACTGAACGCCCAGAATATGTAGCGCCAGTACCAACCTATAACTACACTTATACCTATCTAGGTTCATCTTCCAGCCGCCAAAATATTACAACAATTGCTACTAACTTTTATGTTCCTGACGGCAATTATTTGCCACCTTCGGAACATAACCCAGGCTACAGAGGCAACTGTACTTGGTATGCCTGGTATTGGCGCGCTACCGATCCACGGTCGCTTGGCAAGTTGGCGGGCGGTGCTACTGGTAACGCTGGTTACTGGAATATATCTTATGCTTATCGCGGCGTCGGCAATACTCCGGCCGTTGGCGCAGTCTTCCAGACTCCATATGGTGGTGGCGGTTATGGTCACGTCGGCGTAGTAATCGCCCTTAATGGTGATGGTTCAATTGTAATTCAAGAAATGAACTACGCCGGTTGGAGCGTAGTAACCGAAGCTACTATTCCAGCTTCTCACGTTGGCAACTTCAATTATATTTATTAATTACCAATCTTCTACAAGAGTAAATTCTTTACCAGCAATGCTGATGATGGAGTCTGGTTCGGCGCCCATACTTGTGAGTTCGGCACGAATACCCAGCTTTTTCATGATGTCACGAAGACGGTTCACAGAAGCGTAATTATTCATATCGGTACGACGAGCAAATTTCTCGATTTTCTCACCAGTAACAATAAACTTGCCGTCCTCAGTTTTCTCGACATTCCAAGCGTCGCTAAGTTCGGCCTGACTGAGGGAAATTGTTGGAAGAGTATCTGAAATGTCTTCGCGAAGGGCCTCCGGAGCCTGGCAAGGCGAGGATGAGCGCGCCTCGCCCGTGGCGACGGGCCGAGGCGACGCAGCCCGAGCGGAGAGCATTTCAGATACCAATTCACGAAGTAGCTCGGTTAGGCCGGTGTGGGCAGCGCTGGAGATGGCAAAAACTTTGGCGTCAGGATTGACGGCGAGAATTGAAGCCATCTGCATATCAATAATGTCTCGATCAACGCCTTCACATTTGGTAAGAGTAACGATTTCTGGGCGATTTTTTAGGTCTGAATATTTTTCTAGCTCCGTGCGGATAGTCTTGTAGGCTTCGCCGGCGTCGTCATTGTAAACATCTACAAGATGCAGAAGTACTGCAGTGCGGTCTACATGGCGAAGAAAATCATGCCCCAAGCCTTTGCCTTCGGAAGCGCCTTCAATAAGGCCCGGAATATCGGCAATTAGGATATCTTTTTGGTCGATCGTGGCCACCCCAAGATTTGGAGTAATGGTAGTAAATGGATAGTCGGCAATTTCTGGTTTGGCGTTAGAAACCACGGAAAGGAAAGTAGATTTGCCAGCGTTTGGAAGGCCAACTAAGCCAACATCGGCCATAGACTTAAGCTCGAGCTCGGCTTCGAATTCTTCGCCTGGCTCGCCAACTTCGGCGATAATTGGAGCCTGGCGAGTAGAGCTCTTGAAGTGAGCGTTGCCAAAGCCGCCATCGCCACCCCTCGCAATAACTGCCTCCTCGCCATCACGGGTAAGATCAGCTATTAGGAGTTTCTGCGAACCGCTTCGCTCGCGCCCATCGTTATGGGGCTCGCTCGCTAGAGTCTCCCCGTTGGTCGCCACGTTCGCAGAAGCTCCTAATAGCTTATATACGCAAGTACCGATAGGCACTTCTACGATAAGGTCTTTACCGGAGCGGCCGGCGGAACGAGTGCCGGAGCCGTTTTTGCCATCTTCGGCAGTAAGAATTGGAGTAAAGCGAAAGTCAATTAGGGTGTTGGTGTCTTTGTCGGCGCGAAAAATAATATCACCGCCTTTGCCACCATCGCCACCGTCCGGGCCACCTTTTGGAATATAAATTTCACGGCGAAAAGAAACGGCACCATTGCCGCCGTTACCGGCCTTTAAACTCACTTTCGCTGTATCTACAAACATGAGATTATTATAACATTTTGCTTAAGTTTTGGCAAGAGAAAGCCCTGCATACGCAGGGCAATCATTTATACTTTGGGTTCTGGTAGAACTTTTTTGAGTTTATTTAAACCTAGTTTTTCCAACCTTTTTAAATTAGTTTCACCAAATTGATAACATTCTGGCATATTTTTACTTAATCTTTTGTAGCTTCGGTAGAACTTTCCGTCTTTAAAACCATATCTGGTTTTGATGACTTCGGCTTGGTTTTCGGGCAAATACGCGTCGATGATTTCTATCATGTTTTGATAGGCTTCATCTGCGCCTTCATTTTCTAATTCGTCATAAGCTTTATTGATTTGAGCCGAATTTAAAAACATTCCTTGGTAACTCACGCCCGGGAATTGCCAGCCTAGGTGGGTATCCACCATAAAAACTGCTACATATAGATAATAAACAGCCAACACTTTTCTGTTTACTTTTTTGATGTACCCGGCTTTTCTAAGACCAGCCATATAATCAAAGCGCCATTTAGTATCACTTTCAAGAGGAAGAACTAACGGGTTCCTTCCAAGTGCGATAAGCTGTTCTCTGGTCCACCCTTTGCGGTTGTTACGGACGAAATCAATCGTTTCAATTTTAACAGGAATTTTTATACTGTAGTCCATTTTCACACCCCCTTAACAGTCAATTATTCTCCCAAATTCTCAAAGTACTGTACATATTATAACATATTTTTTGTAAAAATAAAAGTGTTGACAAGTTCGCGTTTATGCTTTATTATAAACATAAGCTGATACGCTTCACAGGGGTTCCACTGAGTAATTAGTGGAGTGTGGAGACTTACATTAAAACAAAAACAGCGGATTAAAACAAACCAATGTGCCCCAGGGTGGGCGCGCATCAGCGCGAAAAAGAGACGAGTCGCAAGACGTCTCTTTTTTTTGACAAAAAAGCCCCCACGGCCCTTATTTAGCCGTGGGGTGAAGAGAAAGAAGTGCTAATATTAGTATCGTCCCTCTTATTGGGTGGTGTATTTTTCGTCAAGATATTTAAAATATCTTTCGGACACCTGCCCCATGAAAGCGGGATCACACATCATTTTTTGGGCGAGGGTTTGCTCGCTCATTCCGAGCGAAAAATTTGTGCCATACAACACGTCCGTAATATGAACGTATTCAGCTAATTTTGTCGGATTTTTCGCGATAATCTCACGAAGTTCCGTATTAGCAACAATTGGCTCAACATTTGCCTCGTATTTCTTGACGAGCTCATTTTGAGTCTCGTCTTGTACTGACAGAACGCGCTTATTAGTGGCGCTTACAGTCAGTACGATGGTTACCGTTGTCATTATAAAAATCATGATAAAAGCAATGATTTTAATGACGTTTTTAAGATGCTTTCTCTTTTTCACCTAAACCGCCTCCCCTCTTTGGTTTTTTTGGTGTATCTTATTATTATATCACGCATAGCAAAAAAAGTCAATATCTGGTATAATAAAGGGAATGATAAAATTCACAATTATTACGCTGTTTCAGGAGGCTTTGGAACCATATCTAAAGACCTCGATGATGTGGAAAGCGGTAGACAAAGGTCTAGCCAAGTTTGATTTTGTGAATTTGCGCGATTTTGGGCTGGGACCGCATAAATCCGTAGATGATACACCATACGGCGGCGGGGACGGGATGTTACTTCGCTGTGAGCCGGTTTTTGCCGCAGTTGAGTCTGTAAAAGCCAAGGATCCAGAAGCAAAAGTTATCTTGCCTACCCCTGTTGGCGAGATCTGGAACCAAGAAAAGGCTAGGAGTTTAGCAAAGGATGCTCATTACATCATTTTGTGCCCACATTACGAGGGGTACGACGAAAGAATTCTCTCTATTGTCGATTACAAGGTTTCGCTAGGCAAATACGTACTGACCGGCGGGGAACTGCCAGCGCTCATTATCATAGACTCAGTCGTGCGTTTAATCCCAGGGGTGCTAGGCGGAGAAACCTCAGCCTTAGTTGAATCCTTTTCAGACGGCGATAATCTTGAATATCCACAATATACCAAGCCTTACGATTTTCGTGGGATGACCGTGCCTGACATTTTGCTCTCTGGGAACCATGGCGAAATCGCCAAATGGCGCGAAGAGCACTCGGGGAAGGCATGAACCTCTTTGACACAGTAGAGAACCTAAAAGGCATCGGCCCAAAAACCGCCGAAATCTTAAAAAAGGCCGGAATTTCGACAATTCGCGACTTTTTTTATAATTTACCAAAAACTTACGAGAATTTCTCGGCCCCGTCTACGATCGCCGAAATGGAGCCGGGCAAAGTAGTGATAAAAGGGCGGATCACAGCACTAGTCACTCGTCACGCTCGCCGTCGCAGGCTTACTATTACAGAGGGGATTATCCGTGACGATACTGGTTTTGTAAAAGCGGTGTGGTTTAATCAGTCTTATCGCGTGAAACAATTCGTGCCAGAGAAGGAATATTATTTTACGGGTAATTTCGAGCTTAAAAACGGGCGTTTTTGCTTGATGTCGCCATCCGCCGCCGAGGTAGACGACGTAGATACGCATTCGGGCCTTAGCCCGGTCTATGTAGCTCACGGGCGTATTAAGTCCTCTGATTTTAAGCGTCTGGCTAATAATTCGCGCAACCTTTTTGCCGAAATCCCTGATTTTCTCCCTACTGTAAAATCTGGAACGCGTAAGAACGCCTTGTTTTCCGCACATTTTCCGGAATCCGAGAAAAATGTTAAGGAGGCGCGAGATTACCTGGCTTACGAAGAGCTTTTTGAACTGATTTTGGCCGCAAAATTAAACAAATCCGAAAACGATAAGCTAAGATCGGTAAAAATCCCGTTTAATCAAGAAAAAATCCAGGAATTTGTAAAAAATCTACCGTTTACTTTGACTGGCGCACAGAAAAAAGCCGCGTGGGAAATTATAAAGGATATGGAGAAAGAGACCCCAATGAACCGGCTTTTGCAGGGAGATGTGGGCTCTGGTAAGACCATGGTGGCGGCGATGGCGGCGTACGAGGCTATTCTTGGTGGGGCACAGGTAGCGTTGCTCGCGCCAACTGCGATTCTGGCCACTCAACATTATGAAAATTTGTCTAAAACTTTGGCACCATATGGGGTAAAAGTGGCGCTTCTAACTGGCGCGACAAAGGGAAAAACCGCCCTAAAATCCGATATTCGCGAGGGCAAGATAGATTTTGTCGTCGGTACGCACGCACTACTTACCGATGATACAGAGTTTAAAGCCCTAGGGTTAGCTGTGATTGACGAGCAGCACCGTTTTGGCGTGGAACAGAGGCAAAAACTATTACTCAAATCTCCTAGTGGGCTGGCTCCACATCTTTTGGCGATGACGGCGACCCCTATCCCAAGATCACTCCAACTCACGGTTTTTGGTGACCTTGATGTTTCAATTTTGAACGAGCTACCTAAAGGGCGGCAACCAATCAAAACAGAGATTTTGACAGAGGTAGAAACCAAAGCGTCGCTTTATCCAAAAATACAAGAGGTAATCTCTGCCGGGCAGCAAGTCTATTGGGTTTGTAAGGCAATTGACGACGATCCGCGCACAGAAACTACCTCTGTAAAATCACGCTCCGAGAAGCTTCGTGGAATTTTTCCGAACGCACGGGTGGAGTATTTGCATGGGCGGATGAAACCAGCCGAAAAAGACGAGATTATGGAAAAATTCGCCTTGGGCGAGATCCAGGTTTTAGTTTCTACCACAGTGATAGAAGTGGGCGTAGATGTACCAAATGCTACTCTGATGGCGATAGAAGATGCCGAAAATTACGGTTTGGCGCAGTTACATCAATTGCGGGGCCGAGTTGGACGTGGCTCAAAAGCTTCATTTTGCTATCTTTTAACCTCTGGCGATAACCGTCCATCTAGACGTCTAGTTGAACTAGAAAACTCTAATGACGGTTTTTATTTAGCGGAGGTAGACTTGAAGCTACGTGGCCCAGGCGAGATCTATGGGGCTTTGCAGCATGGAGCCCTGGATCTTCGCATCGCTACCCTCTCTGATACAAAGCTAATTCACCGTGCGCAAGTAGACGTGGCGGATTTCTTGAAAAATCCAGAAAATATGTTAAAATATAAAGAATTAATGGCAGGAATTGCCCGTTATCAACAAATAACTACCCTAAATTAATATGAAAAACAGCGTCAAAATTACATCTGGAATCTATCGTGGGCGTTCTATTCTTACCCCTGGTGAAGGCACCCATCCTATGGGCGAAAGAGAAAGGTTAGCGCTTTTTAATAAGATTTCTAGTTATCTAAACGAAGCTACAGTGCTCGATGCATATGCTGGCTCTGGCGCGCTTGGGATAGAAGCACTTTCGCGCGGGGCTTTAAAAGCTGTTTTTATAGAGAAAAATGCGAACGCAGCACGGATTATTCGTGAAAATCTTCGCACTCTTGGTGCCCAAGGTGAAGTGATTACTGACGACGCTTCTAAATATGCAACTGAGGAAAAATTTGATGTAATCTTGCTAGATCCACCATATGACAAATTTGTCCCAGAAGATATCGAATTATTGGCTAAAAATCTAGCGAAGAATGGAATTATGGTACTTTCTCACCCTGGTGAAGCCCCGGAAATTACAGGTTTAGAGCTCCAAGATTCACGCAAATACGCTGGAGCTACTCTTTCTTTTTATGCTTAACAAAATAATATTGCTTTTTTAGCAAAAGTGTGATATAATTAGGGAATAAGGAGTTTTATTAACTATGTATTATCAAGATGAAGCTGAAAAAAAGGAACGCCGCCGTTTGATTACGTTTGCAATCGCTACGGTAGTGCTCATTTTGATCTTAATCGTGGCAATCGTAGTAGTTGCAACTAAAAAAGCCGGTTCTAACAAGGTTACCGAAGGTGTAAATTCCGAATTTATTTTCGCTGAAGAAAACACCAACGAATCTGAAACCGAGAAAACCGAAGAAAAAACCACCGAGACCGAAGAGAACAAATCTTCTGAAACCGTGGGTACGCTTTCTACAACTACGAATGATACCCCAGTTGTAATTTCTGGCGCTTCTGATTTGCCAACTACTGGCCCAGAAGACCTTTTGCCACTAGCATTGGTGCTAGGCGCTTTAACTACTTTTGGCGCTTCGGCCGCTATGGCAAAACGTGAACAGTAATTAATAAAAAGCGAGGCGGCAAAACCCCTCGCTTTTTTGATATTTTATGATATAATGAAAAGGTACTTTAAGAAAGCCCGTTCGCGAAGCGCGGATTGGAACGAAGCTTATAGAGAGCCCGTTCGCGAAGCGCGGGCGAGCGTAGCGAGCCCGAGTGGTGAAATTGGTATACACGTATGCCTTAGGAGCATATGCCGTTTGGTGTGCAGGTTCAAGTCCTGTCTCGGGCACCATTACATTAAGCGCCTCCAGAGGCACTTTTTTGTTTGGGGACTTGACGCTTCGCGAGCAAGTCCTGTCTCGGGCACCAAGGAGCCGAAAACAAATCCAAAGCTTGCTTTGGATTTTTTGTGCTATAATCATAAGCAGGATGGGAGAAATTGCTAGATACTTAAACCAGTTGATTGTTGGCAATGTTTTTGATTCTCCCGAAGTCTTGGAAACATATTCTACGGACCGTTCGGTCCTAAAAATCAAACCGCGCGCGGTAGCTTTTCCAGAATCTACTGATGATATTTGCCGGCTAATGCGTTTTTGCTATCAGCTGGCTGCTAAAGATATTAAGATTCCTGTGACGGCTTACGGTTCGGGCCTCGACGAAATGGGCGCCGATCTTTCAAGAGGCTTGGTAATTTCTACCGAAAAACTCAACAAACTACTTGAAGCGGATCGACGCGAACGCCTCGTACGCGTACAAGCGGGTATTACCTTAAAAGAACTAAATACTGCTTTATCGATGAACGGATTAACTGTCCCGATTTCCGGCCACGATTTTGAAACTATCGGCGGGCTAATTTCCAATTGTCCGGCAGACGATTCTGCTGGTAAATATGGCGGCATTATGAATTATGTCGAGCGTATAGAAATCGTGCTCCCTAACGGCGAATGTTTACAAACCGACCGCTTTAATGCTCGCTGGATTAAGCGAAAAACCAGCGAAAAAACTCTGGAAGGAGACATTTACCGCAAAATCAAAAAAGTACTAGAAGCAAACGAAACGCTCCTTAATGAAATCAAAAAAACTCCGAGAAGCCTTTCTGGTTATTCAAATGTTATTTATATTAAGCGTCGAAATACGATGGATTTGATGCCACTAGTTTTTGGCGCAGAGGGAACGCTTGGTATCATTTCGGAAGTGATTTTGAGGGCCATACCAATTAAAAAACCAGCCAGCCGAGTAGTAGCATCCTTTGATAGTTTTAAAGCGGCTAGCAAGTTTTTGGATTTTGCAAGCAAGTTAAACCCGCGCGAAATTAATTTGTACGATGCCAACATTATTAAAACAGCTGAAGAAACTGGCAAGAAATTTAACGCTATTACTAAGAAGTTGGAAGACGGCTACGTAGTGACCGCTAAATTCGACAAGCGAAACTGTGCCAAAAAAATACTAAACCTAAAAAAGATGCTGCCTAGAAATACCCAAATCATAGTAGACGATACGAACTCGAAAATATCATTTGAGGAACTGGAGAACGCCTTAACGAGCTATCTATATTGTCCAAAAAATGGCGAGCGGGTACCACTTCTTACCGATTTTTATGTGCCGAAAGAAAATTTGGCCGGACTAGCAGAAGACTTGGAAATTTTACGCGAAAAACTAGGCCTAGATCTAGCGCTTTACGGGTCTTATACTTCCGCAAACTATAACTTGAGGCCAATTTTTGACCCGACAGAAGAAGATTTTAATAAAAAAGCCATGGCTTTCCTCCGGGCGGGGGCATATATTATCAAGCGGCAAGGCGGGTCTCTTGCCGGCGGGAGCCCAGAGGGTAGGGTAAAAGCGTTGGTTACAAATAGCGAAATGCCAGCAGGAAGAAAAGATTTTTACCTAGAAATTAAAGCCATTTTTGATCGTTACGACATCGTAAACCCAGACGCTAAGTTAGGTGCCGATTCACGTTATACCTTGAACCATTTCCGCACTACCGGTTCACCGAAGATTATGATATAATATAAATAATATATAGGAGTATTTATGAAAACAAAGTCTAAAAAACTTTCCGATTCGCGTGTAGAAATTACTGTAACCCTAGACGCTAATGATCTAAAAGCTGCCGAAGAAAAGGCAATTGAAAAACTATCCAAAGAAATCAAGGTTAGCGGTTTTCGCCAGGGCAAAGTGCCAGCAGATGTTGCTAAGAAATTCATTCCAGAAAATGAACTTAATGCCGAGACAATCGATATCGCTGTTCGCACTACTGTCATCAATGCCTTTGATGAGAACAAAAAATCTCCACTTGTAATGCCAAGCATAAATGTCACCAAATATGTACCAGGCGAAATGGCCGAATACACTGCAACCGCCGACATTATCCCAGAAGTAAAGCTTGGCGATTTCAAAAAACTTGGTGTTAAAAAACCAAAAGCAAAAGTTTCTGAAACTGACATCAAAAACGTGCTAGAAAATCTTGCTAATTCTTTTGCCGAGAAAAAAGTTGTAAAGCGTGCTGCTAAACTTGGCGACGAAGTAATTATCGACTTTGTTGGCAAAAAAGACGGCACTCCATTTGATGGCGGCTCCGCCAAAGATTATCACTTGGAGCTTGGCTCAAAAAGCTTTATCCCGGGCTTTGAGGACGGCATCGTTGGACATGAAGTTGGCGATAAGTTTGAACTTCCACTCACTTTTCCAAAAGATTATGGCGTAAAAGATTTGGCTGGTGCCAAAACTGTCTTCGAAGTTTTGTTGAAACAAGTAAACGAAATCGTAAAACCAGAAATTGACGACAAAATGGCCAAGAAATGTGGCCCATTCAAGACTCTCGCCGATTTGAAGGCCGACATCAAAAAGAATTTGTCTCTCCAAAACGAGCACCAATTAAACGAAAAGTACAAAGACGAGCTCGTTCAAGCTTTGGTTAAAAAATCCACTATTCCTGCTCCAGAAATTTTGATCAACGACCAATTGCGCATGATTAAGGACGATATTACCCGAAACGCTGCAACACAAGGTATGAGCTTTGAAGATTATTTGAAGCGCGCTGGCGAAACTGAAGAAAACTGGGAAAAGGAAGCCAAAAAGGTCGCCGAAATGCGCGTAAAAGCTTCTCTCGCACTTCAAACTCTTGCCGTTAACGAAAAGATCACTGTATCAGACGATTTGGTAATGGCAAAAATCAACGAACTTAAAGAGGTTTACAAAAAATCTCCAGAAGCCATCAAGTCTCTAAAAGATCCAAACGTAAAGATGGATATTAAAAATCGTATGATTATTGAAGAGACCTTGAATTATCTTGTAAAAGTAAACAAATAGTGCTATAATTAGTTAAAGAGTTTCATCTTGTTTGTTATTGCTGTACAGCAAACAAGGCAATATATTATTAAATATAAGGATAAATTTTAATGCCAACTATTAATCAGTTGATTCGCAAGCCTCGCAAAAAGGCTGCAAGAAAATCCAAATCTCCTGCCCTTGGCTCCATTATCAACACTTTGAAGACCAAGCGCTACGAGAAAGCTGCGCCTTTGAAGCGTGGTGTTTGTATTAAAGTTACTACCAAGACACCAAAGAAACCAAACTCCGCTATGCGTAAAGTTGCACGTGTTCGTCTTACTAACGGTCAAGAAGTTTGGGCATATATTGGTGGTGAAGGCCACAACCTCCAGGAGCACGCAGTTGTGCTAGTACGTGGTGGTCGTGTACCAGATCTTCCAGGTGTGCGTTATCACATCGTACGTGGTACCTTGGATCTCCAAGGTGTAAACGGCCGCAAACAAGGTCGTTCTAAGTATGGTGCGAAGAAGGAGGATAAGTAATTATGCCACGTAAAACTACTAAATCTTTGGAACGTAAAGTTTCTCCAGATCGCAAATATCAATCCATGCTAGTGCAAAGACTCATCAACAAGTCTATGCTCGACGGCAAAAAGCAAGCTGCTGAACGTGCAGTATACGCTGCAATCGAAGGCGCTGCTAAGAAACTTAAATCTGAAAACCCAGTAGAAGTACTTGAAAAAGCTATTTCTAACGTTTCTCCAGACTTTGAAGTTAAGTCTCGCCGTGTCGGTGGTGCAAACTACCAGATTCCATTTCCAATTTCTGGTCACCGCCAACTTCACTTTGCCTTTTCATGGTTAGTACAATCTGCTCGCGCACGCGGTGGCATGCCATACGCAAAGCGTCTTGAAGCAGAAATTGTCGATGCCTACAACGAAACTGGTGCAGCTTTCAAGAAGAAAGAAGATTGCCATCGTATGGCTGAGGCAAACAGAGCATTTGCTCATTTTGCACGCTAACAAACAACAAAAACTACCTTTTCGGAGACGCTTGGTCCGGCCTGTCGTTACAGGCGGACCGGCGCTTAAACCGCTCCTCGTTAGTCGCGGACACTCCTCGAAGGTAGTTTTTTGTTGTTCGTTTTCATTCATAGTATGCTATAATAAACGTAAGTATATTAGGAGGTTTTTTAAATGGTAAAAGTTGCAATTAACGGCTTTGGCAGAATCGGCCGCAACGCTCTCAAAATTTTATTGGATAGACGCGACGTAGAAGTCGTTGCTATCAATGATATTACCGACGCCAAAACTTTGGCACATCTTTTAAAACACGATTCATCTTATGGCACATACGAAAAAAATGTGAAAGCTGGTGAAAACTCGATTATCGTAAATACTCGCGAAATCCCAGTATATGCCGAAAAAGATCCAGCCAATTTGCCATGGAAAAAACTCGGTGTGGATGTAGTAATCGAATCTACCGGCTTCTTTACTAAACCAGAAGATGCTCGCGCGCATATCACAGCCGGCGCGAAAAAAGTTGTAATTTCAGCTCCAGCCAAAGGCGAAGGTGCAAAAACTGTAGTACTAGGCGTAAACGAAGAAATCGTAGACGACAAAGACGAAATTGTTTCCAATGCATCCTGCACCACCAACTGTATTGCACCAATTATGAAAGTTCTAGAAAATGAATTCGGCATCGAAAAAGCCATGATGACCACAGTGCATTCCTACACTGGTTCACAAAGAATTCTCGATGCTCCAGCCAAAGACCTCCGCGAAGCTAGAAGCGCTGCCGAAAACATCGTACCGACCACCACTGGTGCGTCCAAGGCAGCTGCTAAGACCATTCCGTCACTAGAAGGTAAATTCAATGGCCTTTCTGTACGTGTACCTACTCCAGTAGTTTCGCTTTCTGATATTACCGCAGTATTAAAACGCGACACAACCAAAGAAGAACTCACCAAACTATTTGAAAAAGTGGCCAAGGAACCATACTACGAAGGTATTCTTGGCGTAACCAAAGAAGAACTTGTATCGAGCGATTTTATCGGCGATCCACATTCCTGTATCGTAGATTTGCCACTTATCGATGTAGTGGGTGGCAACATGGTAAAAGTTGTAGCTTGGTATGACAACGAGTGGGGTTATTCTAACCGCTTGGTAGAATTAACAGTCGATTTTGGGAAAGGTGCATAATGGAAATCTACGTGGGTGCGGACTATCACGGGTTTGAGTTAAAAAACCAGTTAGTAGATTTTTTGCGAGCTCGTGGCGACGACGTTACCGACGAAGGCGCCTTTGAATATCGCGAAGGTGATGATTTCAACGACCCAGCTATTAAAGTAGCCAAGAACGTGCGCGAAAACCGCGGTTCGGTTGGCATCTTGATTTGCGACTCTGCACACGGCGTTACCATCCAGGCCAATCGTTTTAAAATGATTCGGGCAGCGCATTGTGGTAGCGAAGAAGACGCCGTGCTCGCACGCGAACACGATGACGCCAACGTCCTTTGTCTTTCGGCGCGCTTCACCGATTTTGAAAAAGCCAAAAATATTGTTACTAAATTTTTGGGGACTGATTTTACAAATTTAGAACGCCGCGTAAGGCGCATTAATCGTTTAGACGAAAGGGAAGATTATGATTAGGCAAGTATCAATCGTGCCAACAATTACTGTCAACAACAAAAAAGATTATCGCTTGCAAGCTGAACGTATTAATGTGTTTACTAGGCGCGTGCAAATCGACGTAACCGACGGTATTTTTACTCCAAACGAAACTCTCGATATTACTAATATATGGTGGCCGAAAAACTGGGAGGCAGATTTACATTTGATGGCAGCCTATCCTTCCCAACACATGGATACAATTCTAAAACTTAATCCATCACTTTGTATTTTGCACGCTGAAGCCAGCGAAGATTTAACCCCGTGTTTTAACGCGCTCAAAGAAAAAGGCATTAAGACCGGGCTAGCGCTACTTCCATCTACTTTTCCTGGTACCGTCAAACCATACATTGATATGGTAGATCATGTTTTGATTTTCGCCGGGCAGCTTGGGCTTCAAGGTGCTCAAGCCGATTTGATGCAAATGGAAAAAATCCCGCTAATCCGCAATATGAAACCAGAACTAGAAATTGCTTGGGACGGCGGCGCCAATATGTCTAATATTCGTGCTTTAGCACACGCTGATCTGGATGTAATTAACGTCGGTTCGGCAATTTCTACTGCCGAAAACCCTGCCGAAGTATTCCAGGAGTTGGTCGCAGAAATCGATAAAAACGGAGTAGTACTATAATGGCAAGAATCGTTTCGCTTGGCTCAGCCCTTCAAGACATTTATTTAATCGATCATGACGACCTCGCGCCAACCCAAATTGGTGGCGATGCAATTTTTGGCGAAATTTTGGTTGGGTCCAAAGTGGATATCGATAAATTATCTTATGAAGTTGGCGGCGGCGGTGTTAACTCTGCTATTACTTTTTCACGTCATGGTCATGAAGCAGTTTTGATTAGCAATATCGCTAAAGATTCGGCCGGCAATGCAATTACCAAGGTTCTAGACCGTGAAAATGTTGATACTAGCTACCTAAATTTCATTAGCACCAAGGCCACTGGCACGTCCATTATTTTGCTAGATTCGGTACATGGCGAAAGAACGATTTTGACTTACCGCGGGGCTTCTGAAAAATTTAATAATTTTTCGGAAGATGATCTAGATTTGATTCAGCCGGATTGGCTATACGTTACGACGCTTCGTGGCGACATGGATACGCTACTTCGTTTCTTTGAAAAAGCCAAAGAACTCGGCGTAAAAATCATGTTTAATCCTGGCGGGAAAGAGCTCGAAAACACCAAAAAGTTGATTGGGCTACTTAGCGATGTAGATGTGCTTCTTGTAAACAAGTCCGAAGCAGCCAAAATTGTCCCTGGCGTAGTTTTGACGGAACTACTTTATCATTTAAATAACTATGTTGAAACCGTAATTATCACAGATGGCGCGATGGGCGGTATCGCATCGAACGGCAAGGAGTCTTACCGCTTTGGAATTTATGAAGATACCAAAGTAAAAGATGCTACTGGTGCTGGCGACGCTTTTGGTTCTGGATTCTTGGCACATTTTGCCGCTGGACGCTCGTTTAAGAACTCGCTCATCTTTGCTTCGGCAAATTCAACGGCGGTCGTATCAAAAATCGGAGCGAACCGCGGCGCCCTTACAAATGCCGAACAGCTGCACATGATGCCAATTCAAAAAATATAAGGAGAAATATGTTACCGCAAGAAAAAGAAATTCTAGAAAAACTTTCCATTGCCGATCTTGAACGTGCAAACGCATACAACAAAGACCTTTTAATGGGCCTTAGAACTATCCGTTCCTTCCCACAGGGCGTCACCTGTTTTGGCTCTGCAAGATTACCGCAAGACAACGAATATTGTAAGATGGCTTATGAACTAGGCCATAGGCTCGCGGAGAACGGACACCCAGTGGTTTCTGGCGGTGGTCCTGGTATTATGGAAGCTGCATCCCACGGTGCATACGAAATTGGCGGCCGCACTATTGGCCTAAACATTACGCTTGCACATGAACAATTCCCAAACCCATATCTTACCGATTGTATTACTTTTGAATATTTCTTTGCTCGCAAAGTTTCTCTAGCTATGGCTTCTAAAATTTTCGTATTCTTCCCGGGCGGTTACGGCACCATGGATGAACTTTGGGAAGTGCTATGTTTGATGCAGGAAAAGAAAATGCCAAAAATGCCAGTATTCCTGGTTGGTTCTAAATATTGGCGCAGCTTTGATGCGGCAATCCAAGCTATGCTAGATCTTAAAATGGTGGCCGAAGAAGATTCTAAGATTTTCAAAATCACTGACAATATTGAAGACGTCGTAGAAGCCGCCAACAAAATTGGACATCCAAAAATTTCCGAAAACTTTTATGATGGTTTTCGCGAAGCTAGTGCCATAGCCCAAGCTGGGAATTAGTATCGGCAATTCTAATTAATTCATTGTATTTGGCAATACGTTCGGAACGAGAAAGAGAACCGGTCTTGATTTGGCCGGTGCCAAGACCCACGGCAAGGTGAGAAATTGAAACATCTTCGGTTTCGCCGGAACGATGCGACATAATAGTATTGTAGCCAGCCTTTTTGGCCATCAAGACTGCGTTGATAGTTTCTGTAAGCGAGCCGATTTGGTTTGGCTTAATCAAAATCGCGTTAGCCACACCTTCTTTGATGCCTCTTTCGAGTAATTTGGTGTTGGTCACAAACAAATCATCACCCACGAGTTGACAGCGTTTACCAAGACGGTCGGTCATGATTTTCCAGTTAGCCCAATCGTTTTCGGCAAGGCCATCCTCTATAGAAATAACTGGATAATTGTCGATAATCCAAGTGTACCAGTTAATCATATCGTCGGCAGACTTCCAATCGCCGTTGGTTTTTAGTACATAGTGATCCTGATCATAAAATTCGGAGGCGGCAATATCCATGGCGATAGCGATATCTTCGCCAAATTTGTAACCAGCTTTTTCAACGGCTAGTTTAATGCATTCTAGAGGCTCGTTGTCACCTTCGCGTACGCGCGGAGCATAACCACCTTCATCACCAACAGTAGTAGGATAATCGCGTTCTTTTAGAACATCCTTTAACGCATGGAATACTTCGGCGCCCATACGTACAGCGTCAGCAATATTACCAGCGCCACGCGGGATAATCATATATTCCTGAAAATCAGTGGCCCAGGAAGCATGTTCGCCACCGTTCATTACGTTCATCATTGGCATCGGAATAGACATTTCGTCTTCGGTGCCGGCAAGGGAAGCAATGTACTTATAGAAAGGCATGCGATTTGCCGTGGCGTTAGCTTTGGCATTAGCGAGAGAAACGGCCAAAATCGCATTGGCACCAAGGTTGGATTTATTGTCAGTACCGTCTAGGTCTAACATGATTTGGTCTACGATAGTAGGATCGGAAGTGTTGCCAACTAGGATATCTTTGATTTTGGAATTTACATTCCAAACCGCTTTTAATACACCTTTACCACCAAAGCGAGTTTCGTCTTTGTCGCGAAGCTCCAAGGCCTCTAGAGTACCAGTAGAAGCGCCAGACGGAACAATAGCGCGGCCAAAACCGCCACCTTCTAAATAAACTTCTGCTTCTACGGTAGGGTTACCACGTGAATCCAAAACTTGCCTTGCTTTAATATTAGAAATCACAAAATTATCCATAAGAATATTATAACAAATAATTCGTTTTGTGTTATGATAAACATAAGTATTACTAAATAAGGAGTTATTTTTATGAATGACAATTCTGTGGGAACACCAAACCCACTCAATCCAGCTCCGGCCGCTGAACCAGTAGCACCAGCGCCAGTAGCTGAGTCAGTCTCAGAGCCAGTGGTTCCAAAAAAGAAAAAGACTGGCCTTATCGTTAGCCTAATTATCGGCCTAATCGTATTGATTGGCGGGGCAGTAGCAGCAGTTTTGGTGTTATTTGTCTTCAACAAATCAGCCGATGCAGTGCCAGCTGCTATCGCCAAGGTGATTTCTGGCGAAGCCAAAGACTATGCGATCAGCGGCACAATTACCGCTGCCGGTGATGACAGTTCAGCCTTTGGCGGTGTCAGTTTGACTTTGGATGCTAAAATAAACACTGCTTCGATGACAAATTCCATCACTGCAGACGTAGACGCCTCGCTTGGCGGTATGGATCTAAACTTCACTTTTGACGAAAGAACCGTTTCTAAGGACAAAATGTTCATCAAAATTGATGGTGTTACCGATTCTATCACCGATTTAATGATGACCATGCTTGAAGAAAATGGCATCGATTGTGACGAAATGGATTGCGATGCTTTGATCGATCAAATGATGGAAGGCGCAGGTAGCCAATTTGCACTCATTAGCAACATCGAAGGCGAATGGCTCCATATTGATTCTAGCGAATTTAGCGGTATTGGCAGCAATGTCACCGATAACACTTCACAATGTTTAATCGATGCTATGTCTAGCGCTTCTAAATACGGTGACGACATCGCAAAGCTTTACAAAGACAATTCATTCGTAACTTACTCCACCGAAAACATTCCTATCACCAAGAAAAAAGACACTATCTATAAACTTGGTCTCGACTTCGACAAAATGGCAAACTTTGCTAACGCTATGCAAACTTCTGCCTTTGCTAATGATTTGAAAGCTTGTGTCGGCGACACTGCAACAAATAAAAACGTCACTGCAGCCGATCTAGAAGAAGTATTCAAAAACTTCCCAGTTGTTTATGCTGAAATTGATAACAACAACAACTTCACTCGCCTTTACTTCTCAGCTGAGGCGATCAACCTAGTTGCTGACCTCTCGATTTCTTATCCTGGGACAGTTACAGTAGAAGCTCCAAGCTCCTATCTAGAAGCATCTGAATACCTAACCGATCTTCTCCAAACCTTCGGCGGGTTTTCTAGCTATGAAACTGTAGAAGATGACGACTTCGTCTTTTCTCTGTAAATCTTTACAAAACATAAGTTTTGTGATATAATTAGAAGATGAATAACCTTCTAAAACAAAAACTAAATAAACTTCCGGCACTCCCGGGAGTTTATTTTCACAAAAACGCGGCCGGCGAAATTATTTATGTTGGCAAAGCGGCAGTCCTAAAAAACCGGGTCAGACAGTATTTTCACAATACAAAAAAAGATCCAAAGACCAAAGCTCTGGTTGCCGAAATTGCTGATACTGATTGGATTACGGTTGATACCGAAATGGATGCGTTGTTTTTGGAATCTGAAATGATTAAGCGTTACATGCCAAAATGGAACATTTTACTTCGCGATGACAAGACCGTAAGCTATGTACGGATTGATATGAATAACGAGATTCCATATATTACTTTTACTAGAAATCCAGTGGATGACAAGGCTACTTATATTGGACCATTTTATGGAAAATCGTCCGTAGAGAAGTCGGTCAGAATTTTGCGTCACATTTTTCCGTACTACACCAAACCTTATACCGGTAAAAAGACTTTGGATACAGATCTAGGGTTAACTCCAGGCATAGAGATAAATAAGTGCGAGCCAAAAGACTACAAAAGAAACCTAAAGAAGCTGATTCGCTACCTAGAAGGAGACCGCGAAAAGTTGCTTCGTGATCTCGAGAAGACCATGCTAGACGAGGCGTCAAAGGGAAATTACGAACTGGCGGCCGAAGCTAGAGATCAATTGTTTGGTCTAAAAGAATTAAAGAAAAAAATCGTTTTTTCGGATAAAGAATTTCTGGATATTTCTTCTGATCAAGCCTTGAGGCAATTACAAAACATGCTTGGCTTAGAAAAACCGCCACGCCGAATCGAGGGTTATGATATTTCGCATCAATCCGGCACCAACACGGTGGCGAGCATGGTAGTGTTTATTAACGGTGCGTCCGCCCGCTCTGAATACCGCAAGTTCAAAATTAGAACGTCCACAAACGACGACCTAAAAAGCATGCAAGAAGTAATCACCCGCCGGCTAAAACATACCGAGTGGGAATATCCAGATCTCATAATTTTGGACGGCGGTACCACTCAAGTAAACGCCATCTTGCCGCTCGTAAAAGATCTTGGCATTCCAGTTATCGGCCGCGACAAGTCTGGCGACCACTCGCGCAACGCGGGAGTGAAGTTGATAGTTCCAGAATATCTCAATTCCGGGGCATTTCGGAGCCTGGCAAGGCGAGAATTAGCGCGCGAGCCCCGTGGCGACGGGAGCGAGCGACGCGGCCCCGGAATGAGATATTTGGAATTATCAAATAGTTCTCACATTGCGCGTTTGATCGCGCGCATCGACGAGGAAGCACACCGGTTTGCGATAATCTATCATTCTTTACTCAAACGAAAATCTATGCTAAAGTAGATGTAGGAGTTATTTTATGAATTTAGGTGATTTTCTACAAGTTACGACTTTTGTTTCCGCAATTCTGACCATTCTTTTGATTTTGCTACAACAACGCGGCGCTTCTCTTGGCGCTGGTTTTGGCAGCTCTGGTGAGCTATACACCACTCGTCGCGGCCTCGAAAAATCGATGTTTATTGCTACTATTGTGTTTGCAGTAGTATTTGTATTATCTATTTTGGGGCTACTATTAATTCCGGCATAATATGAAAGATTCTCTCAAAAAGCGTGGGCAAAAGTTTGTAAAGAAATTCTCGCGTGCGTCCGAAAAAGCCCGCGAGGAAAGCAAAGAACATATTAAAGAAAATGTTTTTGCTAGGGTTAGCCATATTGGCAACATTAAGTTACTCATTTTTGAATGGTGTCTTCTTGCGGCAGCCTTGATTATGCTGGCCTCAGCGCAGGCTTTTTGGTTTGCTAGTTCTTATTCTGAAGATGTATTTATCGCCGGTGGTACTTATACTGAGGCAACTGTTGGTGCGGTCAACTCCATGAACCCACTTTTTGCAATGACTAGTAGCGAACAAGTCCTAAGTAGGCTAATGTTTGCTACGTTGGTAAAAAATGATTATTCTGGCCACCCGGGCATGGGACTAGCCGAGTATGTAACGCCAAGCGAAGACGGCCGGGTTTGGACAATGGGCTTAAAAAGCGGAATTAAATGGTCTGATGGCGAAGATTTAACCGTGGACGACGTGATGTTTACTTTGGAATTAGTCCAAAACCCACTCGTAAACTCTATTTACGATGCCAAACTGGCTGGTGTTAAAATTAGCCAAAATGAAAATAACGAGATTGTCTTTACTTTGCCGTCCGCCTACGCTGATTTTATCTCTTTGCTAGACATTCCAGTGGTACCAAAACATGAGCTCGAAGATGCCTCGCCAAGGACTTTGGTAGAAGATGACTTTTCGATTACGCCGGTAACTTCTGGTCCGTTTACTTTGAACGCTACCCAAACTACTACTTCCGATGTAGAGCGCGTAATTTATCTTTCGGGAAATCCAAATTATTATCTAGGTAAACCGCTATTAAACAGTTTTGCAGTTCACACTTACGAAGACAAAGAGGCCGTGAAAAGAGCGGTAAGATCTGGTGTAGTTACAGCCACGGCCGAGTTCGACGAAAACGAAGCCGAAGAACTCGCAACCGGACAATACCTCAAAAAGGAAAGTGGCATCGACTGGGGCGCATTCATCTTCTTTAACCTCAAAAATGGCGCGCTCAAAAACAAAGAGCTCCGGGTAGCGATCCGCAAGGGTATCGATATAAGCAAAATTCGTGAGGCCGCGCCGGACAATACACCACTAAATTATCCGATTACTGATGCGCAGATTAAACTGGATAAATATCCAAGTTTACCAGAGAGAGACTACGAAGCAAGCGCCGCTAAAATTGCCGAAATCAAGGGCGAAAACACGCTAAGCTTAAATGTCACAACGGTGAATTCTGGTAACTTGCCACAAGTAGCGACGGCACTTTCCGAAGAGCTTCGCGCGCTTGGTATTGAAAGCGAAGTAATCACTTATAGCGAAACTCAGGAATTTGTGACAAATATTATTTCTAGGCGTAATTATGACATTTTGGTTTACGAGATTGAGCTTGGAGCTGACCCGGATCCGTTGCCATATTATCACTCTTCACAAGCTTCTACGACGGGCCTAAACCTATCGAACTATCGTAATACCTTGGTGGACGACCTTTTGGTGGGCGCACGTGAGTCCTTGGACGATGAGCTTCGCACGCGTAAATATGAGTCGTTCCTAGAATACTGGGTAAGCGACGTTCCGGCAATTGGTTTATATCAGGCAAACTTGACTTATCTTTATAGCAAAAACGTACGAACCTTTGGCAATGATGTCAGATTAGTAACAGCGCTCGATAGATTTGTGGACGTTACAAACTGGGCCTCCGAAAAAGGCACAAAAAACAAAACCCCATAATTTAAAAAATATGATATAATAATTCTATGCGCCTGTGGTGGAATTGGTAGACACGCTACCTTGAGGTGGTAGTGGCCAGATTCACGGCTGTGCTAGTTCGAGTCTAGTCAGGCGCACCATGAATAAAAAAGAATGCCCAAAGGGCATTATTTTTTATTCATAATTCGGTCTAGACTAGACGCGAACGTTAGTTCGTCCAGACAACGAAGCGAGCAAAGAAGAAAAGCTTGCTTTTCTTCTTTCGAGCAAGGCAGTCTGGAGAGCTTTTGCGAAGCAAAAGCGACGTCTAGTCATTTCTGGTTACCTTGACAAATCTTGTGTTTAATGTTATGCTTAAAATATTAAATATGCACAAGGGAGGTGAGAAAAATGTGCACGGACGTTACAAATAGTATTACAATTTCCAGTCCTAGCGGATTAATTTTATTCAGGGGGAACGTTTGTTTTTCCAGTGATGGATCAATGAAGGGCTATGGAAAAGGTCACAGAAGCCAGGGGTACTGCGGAGAAGGTGACGACAAATGGGTTCCCGAATTCTTAATTGGCGCTTGGAATAAGGACGATTATGCTTTTTATTTATTGGCCAACGAGGCACCTGAGCAAAATTATAGCTATGATCCGTACGGTCACGAAGGGAAGTTATATGACAACCTTTTAGGCCATTGGCTCGTAATCGACGCCGACCCCAACGGAAGTTATTTTGGAAAAGATCCTGATCGTGTGAAAGTTCAATTCGGTCGCCAAGACAATGAGTTTGGAGATCCCATCGATGGGTTCAAACAACTAAAACGTGATGTCTGCAACAATAAAATATTTGCAGAAAATGGCGTTAAATATTGCAAAAGGATGCTTGGTCTTCGCGCGGGAAAAGGGGGTAAAAAATGAGCACGAATTTTGATTCTACAAGAGAACAAATACTAATTCGCGATCGTGTCAAATACGGGATGAACGGAATCACTATTCTTACCGGCGAAACTCATCAGTCCCGTCTGTTTAGAGGCAACATTTTTGTAATGGATGATGGTTCATTTAAGGGCTACGGACATGGTTTTAGATGGAAAGGTTCAGGGTCGACTGGTTACGAGAAACAATTGGTAGAAGAATTCCTAATAGGATGCTATGCAATGAACGAGAAGTCTGGTGACCTCGGCTATGCGTTTTACCGTCTGGCCAATGACGAACGCTATGGGGAAGAAGAGAAGAACGACCCATACTGGCATAAGCCACAAATAATTATTGCCGTATGGCCGTTTATGGTTTTGGATGAGGCCTGTACCGATGGCGTTTATCGCCCTATCAAGGCCGATCGAACAGTAGGGATTCTTCATAGCAGCCAAATTGGCGACAAATGGAAAGAGCCCGTTCAGGATTTCAACGAACGCCTAAATCTAAACCTCGGAGAAAACAGGATTTATGCAGAAAAAGGCATCGAATACTGTAGGAAAATTGTAAGAGAACTTTAATGATAAAACCACCTAAAATTAGGTGGTTTTTTCAGGGGGCTTAACTACACGATTGCCAATAAAAAACCACCTTTTAAAAAGGTGGTTTTGTGGTTAGAAGGAGCTCCTAGAAGAAGTAGCCCCTTGGTCCATTCTGAGTGTACCACTCTCTCCATTTCTGGATTTCGGGAAGTTCCTCTGTTTCGAATATCCTGTCTACAAACTCACGGACCTTCTTTATGTCCGGATTCTTGTTTTCCTCCAGGATTTTTTTTACGCCGGAATCGAGTATCTCGTCCTCGTAGTCTTTTCTCAGTTGCGAGAATACCAAAGCTAAAGCAGCATAGAGAGCTGCTCTCTTTTTTGCGGTTGTTTTTGTAATAGTATGAAGAGTAGCCGTGAAACAGCCGCACCTTGTTCGTAAGACTAAATAATCATTGCAACAATTCCAAGGGCTGTCCACTATCCCTGTGGGTCTGTCATTACTCCATGGGGAGACTTCCTCTAGAAGAGCACTAGTGAGCGCGGTGTATCGGCTAGCGAAGTTGACAACTATCATTTCTTTCGGTTGTCTTATTTTTTCGCGGCGTACGCCATAAAGCGCGAAGCAACTTCCGAGTTGCATAATCTCTTCTTTCTCCATCACCTCTTGGATAACTGCGACTATAACGTCGGCCTCCTCTTTGTACAAGACATTGTCTGGCCAAAGAGTATTATAACGTAATTCTGTAATCATATTTTTACCCTCCTATATGATTCTTTTTCTAACCAAAAAATTTTAAAGAGCGAAAACGCCCCCATACGTATATTATACCACATATGTTTAAAATAGTCAAGCTACCTTTTCATTTTTAGGGGAACTGTGGTACAATCAAAGATATTATGGAGTGTGTAAAAAAGTTTCTGATCGGTTTAGTTTTGGCCACACTCGGCTTGGCGCTTTCGCCGGTAGGCATTGCAAATGCAGACAGTGGCACCAGCATCAGTATTAGCCCTGTCACAAAAACTTTGGTCCTAAAGCCAAACGAAGTATATGAGGATATTTTCAACATCACCAACGACGGCGATGAGGATATGGAGTTCGAGATTTACGCTTCACCATATTCTTACGTCAAAAAAGAGGGAAGCGATGATTATCAGCTGAATTTTACCGAAGAAACTTTGCATACCCAGATAACCAAATGGATTACTTTCAAAAACCTGGATGGGGAATATGTAACCACGGCGGAGTTCGTGGCCAAACCGCATACCACAGTAGCAATTAAATACCGCATTTCAACACCAAGCAATATTCCGTCTGGTGGCCAGTATGCGGTGCTGTTTGCCAGAACCATTACCGAAGAAGGCGGGAGCGGCGTAAGGGCCAACGCTAGCCCAGGCATGATTATCTATGGGGTGGCTGACGGAAAAACTGCACGCTACGCCGAAATCGGCGAGATGAAGATTAACCAGATTCTAACCGCAGAAGACGGCAGCACCAAAAGATGCGTAAACGCCAGCACTGTCGTAAAAAACTATGGCAACGTTGACTTTGCGGCGGCCGGAATAATGGAAGTAAAAGACATTTTTGGAAACGTTGCATACAAGACTTCCTCCGACCAGGCTTCGATTTTGGTTTTGCCGGATACGGAGCGAGTGGTCTCTGACGCTTGGGAAAATACACCAGGATTTGGCATTTTTAACGTGTCCTGGACAACCTATGCCGACGACCAAGAACAGACTATCACGAGCCTAGTGGTAATTTTGTCGCCAACGGCGATAATTGTAGTATTTTTGCTCTTGACAATTATAACCATATGCGTTATAATGGCGGTAAGGAAACGTAAAGAATAATAACTGCGAGCTTTACGAGACCAAAATAAACATCAAACATAAACAAGAGTGTAGAGCATGAAAAAGATGAGAAAGAAGGTTCTTGGTCTGATCAGCCTTGCGCTGGTTATCGCAATGACCTTTTTTGCTGCCGGATTGCCTGGGCCAAACGCATCCGCAGCGACAACGGTGACAGACACCATAATATTAAGGGTAATTGGGACCGAGCCAAATATAGATATTACTAGCCCGGCCAACGACGAGATTTTTGTTTCGCCAAGCACGAGCGTCAATTTTAACTACGAGAACGTTGAGACGGTTACCGTGGAATTAGTTTATACCGACCTTGATGGCGTAGAGCACGACCTTGGTGTAGTAGCAACCTACAACCCAGATTATGCACCAGGCAGTGAAAGCTACAACCTAGACCTTGGCGCCTACGGCTACGGTGAATTCTTGGTGAAGGTTACCGGCACCGGACATGGCGGCATATTTGATATTGGCCTAACGAAGTTTAATTATACGTCTATCTACACGGACGTGGAAGAAGATCCAAACACTGGCCTAACTTATCTAAATCTACACTACGATCCAGCCATCGTAGGCACTCTTGATGTGGAAATTTACTCGGAGAACGGCGAGCTCATCACGCCACAATCTCCTATTCATGTAACTACACCTACCAATCGCATTGAATTACCAATGGCAGGGCTTCCTGGCGGGCAATATACCATCAAAACTACAGCCTTTAGCGCTGCCACTGGACTAAAAATCGGCGACACTTATACTAACACTTACCGTTACGAGCCAACCCCAGCTCCAGACACTGGTAGTTTCTTTATTGGCACCAACATTTCAAAGGAAGATTATTTGATTACCGGCCTCATCGCGTTTCTAGGATTTAGCTTTATCGCAATTTGGGTAGTCGCAAAAGATCGCAAAAATAAAAGATAACATGAAAAAAGACTGGCTTTTGGCCAGTCTTTTTTGTTGATTACTTTTCGTCTGCTTTGGCTTTTTTCTCGGCTTCTTTTTGAGCTTTTTTAGCCTTGCTAGATAAAGCAGCCTTCATGGCTTCTGCCTTCTTGGCGCGAGCCTTGAAGCGGTCTACGCGACCCTCGGTATCGATAATCTTCTCTTCGCCAGTAAAGAATGGGTGGCTCTTAGAAGAGATTTGTACCTTTACTAGTGGATATTCTTTACCATCTTCCCATTTGATGGTTTCTTCGCTCTTGGCAGTAGATTTAGTCAAAAACGAAAACTTTGCGGCTTCGTCCATAAAAACGACGTCACGGTAATCTTTAGGATGTAATTCTTTTTTACTCATAATTGCGAACTATTATATCAGAGATTAATCAAAATGTAAAGAAAAAGCGGTCCTTGTGTTTAGGACCGCCCGAGAAAATCACAAAATGTCATCAATATCCGCCACGATTTCATCTATAAAACCCCATTACAAAGCCTCCTTGGCCGTCATATAATATTCTACGTCCTTTATCTTATTATAATCTTTGGACTTCATATGACTATGTTTTAAAACCAGCTTTTTGAAAAATTCGGTTTCCATTTTTTTATAGAATTCTATCGTGTCATTTACTTTGCCAGTAGTGCCATCAACAGACACCTGGCCATCATGAAGCAGAAAAATCGCATTAGGAAAAGCCAGGCGATAATCGCCACAGAGGCCAATCAGAAAAGCCATCGAACAACTCTTCCCAACCACCACGGTGTAAATAGGAGTTTTGCTGAGCTCTATCGCAGAAATCAGCATAAGGCCTTCATATGAATCTCCACCAGGGCAATTAATATAAAGAATAATCGGTTTTCTTTCACCAATAGGCTTGCCCATGTCTTCGCGATTAAATCTCATAATCTGCTGAGCAACCCATGCAGTAGCAGACATATACTGATTGCCAGCCTCTTCTGTTTCAATCCACTCTATGGTTCGCACCAACCAGAGCCTACGTTTTTCGACTTCTTTGACCATGTTATAGTCTTCCATGTCACGGCAAAGAGATTTCAAAAGTTTATCATCCATTTTGTGTCCCCCTTTCTATTTTTAATTTACAACTGCGTGAGATTTCATTTTACTCTATCCACTTGTAATATGCAAGCATGTGTGGTATAATAACTTCATTATTAATTTAATGAAGCAGTTTTTGGGAGATTTCCTGGCATAAGCTTTGGACCCAAAAACGAAGAGAAAGGAAATCATATGGCTGTAAAAGCTGATATGAAAGCTCTGCTCGAAGCTGGCGCACATTTTGGGCACAAGACGAGCCGCTGGCACCCAAAGATGGCGCCATACATCCACAGCAAACGCGGGGATGGACACATTATCAACCTAGAGAAGACTGTAGAAGGTCTAGACGTAGCTCTTCCAAAAATCACTGAAATCGTGAAGGGCGGCAAAAAGATTCTCTTTGTTGGTACCAAAAAACAAATGAAAGACGCTGTAAAAGAAGCTGCAGAGTCTGTAGAAATGCCTTACGTAACTGTACGTTGGGTTGGTGGTACACTCACTAACGTAGAGACTGTAAACCGCCAAATCAAAAAACTTAAAGATTTGGAACGCCGCATGGCTTCTGGCGAACTTGAAAATCGCTACTCCAAACTTGAAGTTCAAAGATTCCAAGAAGAGATTGATCTTCTTAACGAACGCTACGGTGGCATCAAAGACATGACCGAGCAACCAGCTGCAATCATCGTTGTAGATGCAATCGAAGACAAGAATGCAATCAAAGAAGCTAACGGTCTAAAAATCCCTGTATTTGCAATCACCGATACTAACGTAGACCCAACCAACATTGACTACGTCATTCCAGCAAACGATGATGCGATCAAAGCTACCAAGCTCATTCTTGATTACTTCGTTGAAGCTATCAAAGAAGGCAAAAAATAATTGCGTAAACTAAATATTAGGAGGCATAAACTATGGCTGAAATTTCAATTGAACAAATTAAAAAGCTAAAAGAGCTCTCTGGTGTTGGTCTTACCGACGCTAAAAAAGCTCTCGTTGAAGCTGATGGTGACTTTGATAAAGCTCTTGAAGCTATGCGTAAAAAAGGTCTTACCAAAGCAGAGAAACGTGGCGATCGCGAAACTCGCGAAGGTGTAATTGATGCTTACATCCACGACGGCCGCCTTGGCGCAATCGTAGAAGTAAACTGTGAAACTTCTTTCGTAGCAAAGACCGATGAGTTTAAAACTCTCGCTCACCAAATCGCTATGCAAGTTGCTTCGATGAACCCACTTTACGTTTCTGAAGACGATATTCCAGAAGATGTAAAAGCTGCAAAGATGAAAGAACTTGAGGCCAACTTCAAGGGTCCAGAAAACATGAAAGAACAAATTCTTGCAGGCCAAGCTAAGAAAGCTTTCTCTGACAAGGTTCTCATGAATCAACCGTACATCTTGGATGACACCAAGACCGTAGAGCAATTCATCAAGGAAGCTATTGCAAAAACTGGTGAAAACATCACTGTTCGTCAATTCAAACGTATTGAACTTGGTGTAACAGAATAATTTATAAACTCCTTAACTATGCTATAATTAAAGTATAATTAAGGAGTTTTTTATGTTCGACACGAACGAAGACCGCAAAAAAATGGAAGAGGTCATCAATCGTTTTAAAGAAGAGATGAAAAAAGTGCGCACTGGACGTGCACACCCTGACATGCTTTCTGGAATTAAAGCTGAAGTTTATGGGCAATATATGCCTCTAAACCAAGTTGCAAATATCACCGCAGCTGACGCAACTCTTCTAGTAGTAACGCCATTTGACCCATCCAACATTCAGGCTATCGCTAACGCAATCCGTGCCGACCAGTCTTTGGGTCTAAACCCAGCCGATGATGGCCGTGTAATCCGCGTGCCAATCCCAGCTCTTACCGAGGAACGCCGCAAAGAAATTGTCAAAAACGCTTCGGCAAAAGTGGAAAATGCCAAAGTAGCACTCAGGAACATTCGTGAAGATGCTAGAAAAGCTGTCAAAATCGCTGAGGAAATGAGCGAGGACGTGAAAAAACGTGCCGAAAAAGAGATTGAAGATCTCACCAAAGAATTCAATGATAAAGTGGATGCGGAATTTAAGACCAAATCCGAAGAAATAATGAAGTTGTAATTATGACAGAGTTAAAACATTTAGGGGTAATTTGCGACGGGAATCGTCGCTGGGCTAAAGCCCAAGGTTTGCCAACCATCGAGGGGCACAAAAAAGGTTTGGACGCAATTGAAACAATGGTTTTTGCCGCCGACGAGGCCGGAATCCCATTTATTACATTTTATGTATTTAGTACCGAAAACTGGAACCGTTCTGCTGAGGAAGTTAACTATCTAATGAAGCTGATCGAGCTAAAAATGGTGGGACTCGCCAAAAAGCTCGCCAAAAAGAATGGCAAGCTCGTAATTCTTGGCTCCAAAAAGAACGTTGATCCAAAACTCATCGCGTTGCTTGAAAAGGCTGAAAAAATCACCGAAAATTGTACTGGTATCACCATGGGAGTTTGCTTCAACTATGGTGGCGAGCTAGAAATCGCCGATGCTGCTACGATTGCAGCTGAAGTAGAAGGCGAAATTACACCAGAGACCATTAGAAAACACTTGTACCACCCAGAAATTCCAGATGTAGACATGGTGGTTCGTACTAGTGGCGAAGAACGTATCTCCGGCTTTATGCTTTGGCGCTCGTCTTATGCAGAGTTTTTCTTTATGGAGAAATTCTTCCCAGAAATTGTAGCCGAAGATATTGACGTAATTATCAAAGAATACGAAAACCGCAACCGTAGATTCGGTAAATAGTGCTATAATAGGCTTATGGATATATTCATTGGCGTTATTGTTGGTTTGCTAGTTTTGATGGCGCTAGTGACAGCGCACGAGTTTGGACATTTTATAATGGCCCGCCTAAGCGGCGTAAGGGTTCTAGAGTTTGGAATTTGTTTTCCGCCGAGGGCGATTGCCTGGGTAAAAGACCCTAAAACCAAAAAATGGCAGAGAATTCCTAAAAAAGATTGGAAGAAACCGCAAGAAGGTTTGGTTTTTAGTTTAAACTGGCTGCCGATTGGTGGTTTTTGCCAAATGGACGGGGAATCAGCGTCTGACACTCGCCCAGGGACCTTTGGTAAGGCTAGTTTTTGGGCTAAAACCAAGATTTTGTTTGGTGGCGTGGCGATGAACTGGCTAGCGGCAATTATTATCTTTACGGTACTAGCCTGGACGGGGATGCCAGAATTTCTAGACAACCAATTTTCTTTGCCAACAGATATTAGAGTTGAGGCGGTACCGGTAGAAATTACGTCGGTAGCCGAAGGCTCGCCGGCTGAAGCCGCCGGGATGAAAGCGGGCGACTTGATTCTGAATGTAGATGGACAACCCTTTTACCATTCTAGTGAAATCACCGATTACAACAGTGAGCATGCCGGCGAGGAAGTGACCTATATTTTGGAACGTACCTATTACGATGATAGCCACTGCATTTGTCCGGCCTCAATCGATGTCGACTGCGTTTGCAAAAAGCCGATTCAGGCCGTGGCCACATTAAATGAAGCGGGCTCGGATTATCTTTTGGGCGTCACCATGAAAACTACGCAGACTTTAACCTATTCTACCTGGTCTGCGCCAATCGTGGGTGTGGGGCTCACCGCGCAGCTCACCGGCGAAACCTTCAAGGGCGTAGGGCAAATGCTTTGGAATTTGATTTCCGGCATCGGTTCACAATTTAGCCCAGATTCCGAAGTCCGCGAAAACGGGCAGCAAGCAATTTCCGAAGTGGGCGATTCGGTATCTGGCCCAGTCGGGATTATTGGGGTGCTTTTCCCATCGTTTACCGCGGCCGGCCCAGCAAACTTGGCGTTCCTCGCGGCTCTAATCTCGGTGTCACTGGCCTGTATGAACGTTTTACCAATTCCAGCGCTTGATGGCGGCAGGTGGCTCTTAATCGCAATTTATAAACTCCGTAAGAAAAAACTCACCAAAGAAACCGAAGAAAAGATTGTGACTCGCGCCTTTATGGTACTACTCGCGCTCATCTTTATCGTAACAATTTTAGATATTATTAGGTTTTTCTAGAGGTAAAAAATGAAAGAAGCGCCGTCTAAATTGCCGAAAAACAAATGGCTAAGACTCGTTCTTTTGGTATTTCTGGCTCTTTTGTGGGTGCTTGTCGTAACAATCGCCGTGGAATTTGTTATTGGGTATTTGCTATACTTTATCCTCGGGCGTGAGACTTTTAATACGGTCGTATGGTCGGCGATTTACTCGGCTTTGTCTTACGGGTTGGCGCTTTTAATCATTGTTTTGGTACCACGAAAACTCTTTCCTAAATGGAAAGTAAACCGTGAAAGTTTAGGGCTAAAAGATCTGCCTACTTGGACCGATATCGGGCTGGCACCGGTAGGGTATATCTTGGCTTTGATTTTGGCCGGTGCGGCAACTTGGCTTTTTACGAATTTTAGTTGGTTTAATGCCGAAGAAGTACAAGACGTGGGCTTTGGCTTACTCTTGAACGGCGTGGACCGCGTGATTGCTTTTATAACCTTAGTGGTAGTTGCGCCAATTGCGGAGGAAATCATCTTTCGGGGCTGGTTATATGGAAGGCTGCGCGAAGATACCGCATCGGTGATGAATAATGTTTGGTCTATTATTTTGTCTTCGCTTCTGGTATCGGCGCTGTTTGGGCTAGTGCATTTGCAGTGGAACGTGGCGGTAGACGTGTTTTGCTTGTCTGTGGTCCTATGTGCTCTTCGCGAAGTTACCGGTACCATTTATGCGGGTATTTTGACGCACATTCTAAAAAACGGCATTGCGTTTTATTTGCTCTACGTGGTTGGAATGGTTTAAGC
The DNA here is from genome assembly GCA_017557865.1 of Candidatus Saccharimonadota bacterium. GTDB lineage: Bacteria > Patescibacteriota > Saccharimonadia > Saccharimonadales > Saccharimonadaceae > Nanosyncoccus. The sequence continues at coordinate 80,028 of JAFYXW010000001.1, read as the reverse complement.
ATGAAAAAGCTCCCAAATGAGGGAGCTTTTAAGGTGCAGAGTTTTATTTTTTGCGGTTCTTCCACTCCTTGGTGTAGTATTTGCACCAAAGGAGAGCGCTATTCGGCAAGGCAGCCTGACGGGTCCATTCTTTTGTCGGGTATTTAACCCTGGCGTTTGCCCTAGAGAGCGGTCTTATAGCGCTCATAGGCTCGCCGGCATCATAGCGCATTTTGGACTGTACGTCCAGATGAAGCAATTTAGCGTCCGGCAGTTCTTCCTTGGTAGGGTTTTTAAGGCCCAGCTCCTGACCGTTATACAAACAGATGAAGTTTGTAGGGGTCGTGAACATAAACTGGAAGACACCTTTACCGTCCAGATGACTGCGGCTCGTAAAACGAGGTGAGTCATGAGACTCCAGTTCTAACATGAAGCCCGGGATCTGGCAATATTCATATGCCTTCTCCATGAAAGAAATCAGGCCGTCACTGATTGAGTCTTTCAGTAGGATATTATTACAGCAAGAAATATTGCTGTTCTCTAAATAATATCTTACCGCGTCGCCGCGAGGACTCACGTCAAGACATTCCGCCAGGATAAACTGGGCATCCTTATCAGGGAACACCGCGTTGATCACTTTGCAGGCTTTGTCACCGATTAACATATCACCGAGGCTCAGCTCCTCTTTTTCGAAGTCCTTGTTAATTGCCTGGATAGCGTCAAGACGGAAACCGTCTACGCCACGTTCTTCCCAGAAGGAAACAACGCTCTGGAATGCAGACACGAGCTGCTCATTGATATGCTCTCCGTCCGGGAACCAGTTAAGGTCCGCCTGCTCGGCCGAGAACATGTGGCAGAAGTATTTGTCCTTGCCAGCATGTTTGGTCCACGCAGACTGGCCGTCAAACCAGTTTGTCCAGGCGTTGGGCTCGTCTGCCCAGATATAGAAATCCGGGTAGTCGTTCAGCCAGCTATGGAATGTAGACGTGTGGTTCATGACGAGGTCAAGAACCACTTTAAGCTTGAAAGAATGCGCTTTTTTAACAAAGCTGTCAAAATCGCGCAATGAACCGTATTTTTCGTCAACGTCACAGTAATCTGAGACATCGTAGCCATGGTCGAAACCAGGACTAACGAAAAACGGCGACAGCCACACGTGAGTGCAGCCGAGCTCTTTCACCTTACGGAGATGAGCCTCCATGTTCTTAAGGCTTCCCCAGCACATGGGGTACATCTGATACATTAAAACTTTATTTGTTGCCATATTACACCTCCTCTGTGTCTTTCTCTTCGACAACCTCTTTTATTTAATTTACTAGGATTATGTACACAAAAAGCATACATACCTATATTATATCATACTTTTGCTTATTTTTCAAGTCCGTAAGTGTGATATAATAGGAAATATGAAACTATCGAAATCTTTTATCAAGACTTTGCGCGATGCGCCAAAAGATGAAACCGCTAGAAATGGCGCGCTTCTTACCCGCGCGGGCTACGTCCACAAAGAGATGGCCGGCGTGTACGATTTTTTGCCGCTCGGGCTTCGCGTAATTGAGAATATCAAAAATATTATCAGGGAAGAGCTAAACAAACTGGATTGCCAAGAAATCCAAATGTCTGCTCTCCAGAACCCAGAACCATGGGAGAAAACTGGTCGTTTTTCGGATCAAGAGGTAGATATTTGGTTTAAGACCGAGCTCTCCTCTGGTGGCGTTTTAGGGTTGGCCCCTACACACGAAGAACCAATCACCAATATGCTAAAGAGTTATATCTCTAGCTACAAAGATTTGCCACTTTCGGTTTATCAGTTCCAAACTAAATTCAGGAACGAGCTTCGCGCCAAATCGGGGATTTTGCGCGGACGTGAATTCTTGATGAAAGATCTGTATAGTTTCCACACCTCTGAAGAGGATTTGAACGATTTTTATGCTAAAGTAGAGGGCGCATATGACCGCATCTTTAATCGTCTCGGCATCGGCGATGAGACTTTTGAGACTTTTGCCTCTGGTGGTATCTTTTCGAAGTACTCGCACGAATATCAAACCTTTTTGCCAGTGGGCGAAGATACGGTTTATTACAACGCCGACAAATCTGTGGTTTTAAACAAAGAGGTCTATAACGATGAAGTTTTGGCTGACCTTGGGGTAACTGGCGAAAACTTCAAAGAAACCACTGCTGCCGAAGTAGGCAACATCTTTAAGCTCAAATTCAAGTACTCCGAGCCTTTGGGGCTAAAATTTGTCGATGAATCCAACTCGATGCGCGAAGTTTATATGGGTTGCTATGGCATCGGTGTATCTCGTGTGATGGGCGTAATCGCCGAAAAATTTGCCGATGACAAGGGCTTGGTCTGGCCAAAAGAAGTTGCGCCATACCAATATTATCTTGTAGCTATTGGCACAGAAGGCACCCGCGTAGCTGATGAAATCTATGCCGGAAACGAAGAAAAGATTCTCTTTGACGACCGCGATGTGCGCCCGGGCGAAAAATTTGCCGACGCCGATCTAATGGGTATCCCAGAAAGAATTGTAATTTCCGACAAAACTTTGGCCGAAGGCGCCGTAGAAATTGCCGACCGAAAGAGTGGCGAGACCAAACTAATCAGTTTGGACGAACTAAAAAACCTCTTGACTAGATAGTTATTATTCTGTATATTTAAAGAGCATTTAGTGGAGCATCAAAAATGATTAAGAAAAGCATTAATCTTACCGCTGAGGGTAAAAAAGAGTTAGAAGAAGAGCTAAAACAGCTTATTTCTGGCCGTCCAGAAATTGCTGAACGCATTGCAACTGCACGTGCTTTTGGTGATTTGTCCGAAAATGAAGAATACAGCTCAGCCAGAAACGAACAAAAAATCGCCGAGGGGCGAATTCTAGAAATCCAAGAGATTTTAAAGAATGCCAAGATTATTAAAGGTGGTAAAAAGGATAAAGTTGTACTTGGTGCAACAGTGTCTCTAGATATGGGCGGTAAAAAGGTAGAATATACCTTGGTTGGCCCAACCGAAGCAAACCCACTCGAGGGTAAAATTTCGGATAAATCCCCAATTGGTAAAGCAATTTTTGGCCGCAAGTCCGGTGAGACTTTCGACTTCAATGGTAAAAAAGTAAAGATTGTAGAGATTAAGTAAAAAAATATCCCGGCGCGAAGTGAACCGCGAAGAATTTGCTTATTTTACTTAATCTGTTATAATTACTTTATGTTACTTGAAGACTATAGAAACGAAAGATTAAAAAAATTAGAAGAACTGCGGGAGCGCGGGATTGAGCCATATCCATCCAAGAGCCACCGCAATACCAAAATCTCTGAAATCATCAATCATTTTGATGAAAAACAGGGGCAAGAGGTAACTATTGCGGGGCGAATTGTCGCAATTCGATCTTTTGGTAAATTAGTCTTTTTGAAAGTACGCGATTATTTTGGCGAAGTCCAAATTTTTATGAAAGCCTCAAACGAAGAAACCCCAGCAGGTTTACTTGGGGCTAAAGACGTGAGATTACTTGATATTGGCGACTTTATCGAGGCAACCGGCACAGTAGACAAATCCCAAACTGGTGAAATTTCGGTCTTTTCAGATTTTGTACGAATTTTGACCAAAACCCTTCGCCCATTGCCAGAGAAGTTCACCAACAAAGAAGAGCGTTATCGCCGTCGCTATGTAGATATGAATGTAAACCCAGAGGTGCGCGAAAGGCTAGTGCGCCGCTCCAAGTTTTGGCAGGCTACGCGCGATTTCATGAATGCACATGGCTACACCGAAATCAATATCCCTGTGCTTGAGCACACCACCGGTGGTGCTGACGCAACCCCATTTACCACCCACATGAATGCGCTCGATGAAGATTTTTACCTACGTATTTCACACGAGCTACCGTTGAAGCGTTTGCTCGGCGGTGGTTTTGAAAAAGTTTACGATATTGGCCCAAGGTTTAGGAATGAGGGTGTAGACGACGAACATTTGCCAGAACATATTGCATTCGAAGCTTATGCTGCATATGAAAACTACGAAGACGGTATGAAGTTTTATGAAGAAATGATCAAATACGTCTGTAAGGAAACTTGGGGCACTTTACAGTTTAACGTAGGTGGCTTTGAAATCAACCTCGACTGCGAATGGCCGCGCGTAAAATATTCTGATCTTCTCCGTGAAAAATTTGGCGTAGATGTGTTTAACCCAGATCGCGAACAATTAATCCGAATTCTCAAAGAAAATGGAGTTGAATCTAACTTCGATATGACCACACCACATCTAATCGACCACGTTTGGAAATTAATCCGCAAAACTTCGGCTGGCCCATACTGGTTAATCGAAGAGCCGCTTAGCCTTTCGCCACTTGCGAAAAAATCACCAGAAAATCCACTCGTAACAGAGAGGTTTCATCCAATTATTGCTGGCACCGAGATGGGCAACGGTTTCTCGGAATTGAACGACCCACTAGACCAATTAGGCCGCTTCGAAGAACAACAAGCTGCGCGTGATGCCGGCGACGAAGAAGCTCAGATGCTAGATATGGACTTTGTCGAGATGCTAGAATACGGTATGCCACCAGCCTGTGGTTGGGGCAATAGCGAGCGCAACTTCTGGTTGCTTGAAGGTGTACCAGGCAGGGAAGCCGTACCATTCCCAACCATGAAATCTAAAGAAGATTAAGATGGCAGAATATTTAGTCACCGTAAAACCAGGTACTAGCCAAGAAAAAATCATTGAGACCGGGCCCGGTGAGCTAACGGTGTACCTTCGCGCTAAGCCACACGATGGCGAGGCTAACACTGCACTCCTAAAAATTCTAGCCAAACATTTTGATGTGCCAAAAACCAGCATCCAGATTAAAAGGGGTGCTAAATCGCATACCAAAACCATTGAATTTTAATTGTGTTATAATGTTTTTATAAGCATAAGGAGTAATATGTCAAAGAATATTTATGACTTGGATGTAAAGGAGATGCGCGGTCTGTTTCGGGATTTTGCTTGCACCTTGTACGGGCGTACAGTGTTTTTTATTGCTTATTTCGTGCCATTTGTCGCCTTTTTAGCCCTAATTGGCTTAGTAGCGGTAAGTTTCTATGATTCTAGTTTGGAACTATTCTACCCGACTCTTGCGACTTTCTTTATCTTCATTACAGTCTTTATGATCGGAAACGCCTACTATTATTGCGAGGTTCGCAAATTTGCTGAAAAGCGAAAATAGGGGTAATCTTGATTTTCCAGCCAAAGTGTGCTATAATGAAAAGATAATATAATTAATATCAAGCCTGAAAAACTCCATTCTTTCGAGGTTATCAGGCAAGAAAGGAACCAATTTATGGCAGAAGCCAAAAAAGATGAGGGTCTAAAGATCCGCATCCGCCTCAAAGCTTATGATCATCGCGTGATTGATCAAAGCGCACGTCAAATCGTAGACACCGCTATCCGTACTGGTGCATCTGTAAGTGGCCCAATCCCACTACCAACCAAGCGCAGCACCTTTACCGTAGTAAAGTCCCCACATGTCTATAAGACTGGTGGTGAAGCTTTCGAGATGAAAGTTCACAAACGCCTTATCGATATCTCTAACGCCAACCCAAAGACTATCGAGAGCTTGCAAAACCTCTCCCTTCCAGCTGGCGTAGATGCCGAAATCAAGATGTAACACAACAAAAATCCCCCATTTGGGGGATTTTTTGATATAATATTTTTATGAGCTTTGCTAAGTTTAAAAAGCGCTTTTATTTCGCCGCGGCGAGATATTTTCGCCATTTTGCAAGCCGATCACTAAAGAGGTGGCAACCTCGGGTAATCGCTATTACTGGTTCGGCGGGCAAAACTACCATGCTCCATCTGGTAGAACATGAGATGGGTAAAAAAGCGCATTATTCGCACGATGCTAATTCGGCTTTTGGTGTATCTTTTGATATTCTAAATCTAAAGGGCATCCGCGGTTCTAAACTTCGTTGGATTTATCTATTTATTGCTGCGCCGCTAAAATCTTGGTTTTGCCGACACAAAGAGAAGTTTTATGTAGTAGAAATTGACGGCGAGCGCCCACATGAGGCAGAGTTTTTGGCGAAATGGCTAAAACCAGAGGTAACTATCTGGGTGTCAATCGGTCTTTCCCATGCCGTACAATTTGAAAAAGAAGTCGAGGAAGGACGTTTTGATACTCTAGGCGAGGCAATCACGGCCGAATTCGCTACTTTGCCACAGAATACAAGCAAACGCGTATATATTGACGCTAATTCCAAGATGATGGTGGCCGCCACTCAGGGAATTAAAGCCAAGGTTATTCCAATCGATAAGACCAAAATCAAAAAATACGTGGTTTATGCCGATTCTACCGATTTTACCTATGGCGATACTACCTTCCACTTTAATCATCCAGAACCAAAAGACCTTACATTCCATCTATTGGTTTTGCAAGATTTGATGGAATATTTGAAAATGCCATTTAAGGCAGACTTTTCAGACGTAAAAATGGCACCAGGCCGTAGCTCTTACTTTAAGGGCAAAAAGGGCATCGATATCGTTGATAGTAGCTACAACGCACATATAATTTCGATGACTTCTACTCTTGATATGGCCAAGCGCATGCATGCAGAACACAAGTGGCTAGTAATTGGCGACATTGTTGACCAGGGCTCAATCGAAAAGCAAGAACACGAAAAACTAGCCGAGCTGATTGCCGATGTAAAACCAGAAAAAGTCATCTTGGTAGGTCGTCGCACCAAGAAATACACGGCGCCAAAACTAAAGGAACTTGGCATTTCGGCGGTAGCCACGACGGATCCAAGAAAAGCCTTGGAATACCTAGAAAAACGCACTACTGGCAAGGAAACGATTATCTTTAAGGGTAGTCAGTATCTAGAATGGATCATCGAAAAGTTACTAAAAAATCCAAAAGACGCCAAGAAGCTTTGCCGACGCGAGAAAGCTGCGGTAGCACGCCGCAAGAGTTGGGGGCTTGATGGCTGATCTCTATATTATCCACGGATGGACTTACACGGTAGAACCATGGAAAAAGACTTTGGAGATTTTGCGCGAAAATAGTATAGATGTAAAGATGCTACACGTACCTGGTTTGACCGAGGAAAGTAAAAAAGTCTTTACGATTGACGACTATGTAAAGTGGGCCGACCAAAATATTCCTGACGGGGCAGTAGCGCTTGGACATTCTAATGGTGGCAGAATTCTATTAAACCTCTGCGCCAAAAACCCAGAGAAGCTAAAATATCTGATTTTGCTAGACAGTGCTGGCGTATATGAACCAACCGTCAAAAAGAAAATTGTTGAGAAAATAGCCAAAGTTGGCAAGCCACTCAAAAAAATAACCTTGGTGGACAAGGCTTTTCATAAACTCACTGGCTCGACGGATTACTCCAAGGCACCAAAGAACATGAAAGAGACCTTGGCAAACATGCTTTCAAGCGACAAAGATCTAGACTTTAAAAAAGTCACGACAAAGACATTTATTTTGTGGGGTAAAAAGGACACTACGACACCACCGCGACAAGCTACCAAAATGTACGAAAGCTTGCCAAACGCTGAACTAAAATTTTATGCAAATTGGACTCATGCACCATACATCTCTAGTCCAGACGAGTTGGCGCGTGCGATTATGGCCTTAATCTCGAGGATGAAGAAGTGAAAAAACTATACTTTTTAGGTGCAGCCGCAAATTACAGTAGAAAAGAACGCCTAGCGCACACTTTTTCTATTGGTCTAAAAAGCGACTGCGAAGATTTGACGGATTTTCTAGAGAAAAAGTACGAAGGCCGAGCAATGCTCACCAAAAATGGGCGTTCGGCTTTGGCTTTGGCGCTTAGAGTTAATCTAGAAAAAGGCTCCCGTGTAATTGTAAATGGGTTTACTTGCTATGCCGTATACGAAGCGGTAAAAGCTGCGGGAATGGAACCGGTATTTGCCGACATCGACAAAAAGACTTTAAACTTTACAGTTGAGACCATCAAAGATCTAAAAGCGGATGGAATTATTATTCAAAATACGCTTGGCAACGTGGTAGACATCAAGGCAATTGAAAAATGGGCAGAAGAGAATGACGTTAAGATTATTGAAGATTTGGCACATTGTACCGGCGTAAAATATGCCGATGGTCGCGAGGCGGGCACGGTAGGCGTAGCAACGGCGCTCTCATTTGGAAAAGATAAATCTATCGATACGATTTCGGGTGGAGCCGTAATTTTCCGCGACAAAATGCCAAAAATCGCCGCCCCAAGATTAAAACCACGCCGTTCCGATGCTTTACGTGAAAGGTTCTATCCAATGTTTGGCGCAATGTCGCGCGGGCTAGCACATATCCACGCCGGCGGGGCATTCATGAAATTCTTGGTTTTGATCCACTGGGTTCAAAAATCTGCCGATAACAAATTAGAAATGAACCGCAAAATTTCTAAGTTTGAAGCTAGACGTGCGCTCCGCCAATTGGAACTTCTAGACAAGGAAGGCGAGGGCACAATTCGCGACTTTTATTTAGTAGAAAAACGCGACGAACTCTTAAAAGAGCTGGCTGAAGCCGGATATTACTTTGAAGGTTTTTGGTACGAGAAGCCCGTATCGCCAGAGCGCTACTACGAAAAGGTAGGCTTCCCAGAAGATTCTTGCCCGGTAGCCGTAGAGGTAGCAAGCAAGATTATTAACGTGCCAAAGTTTTATAGCGAAGAAGAACTCGCTCCGGCAATGGATATTATTAAAAAATATGTGGAGAAAGCATAATGGGTTGGGAAGAAATTGTTGCAAAATTTCCAGAAGCAAATCTGTTACAATCACCAGAGTATGGTAGGGTTAACGAGATTTTAGGCAACACCGTAATAACAGAGGATTTCGGCAACTTAGGGCGCGCTCTAATGGTAGTTCATAACGCCAAGCGCGGCCGCTATATGTCCATCCCGTGCGGACCTTTGATTGATTGGAAGAACAAAAAATTAGTGCGCGAAGCCATGACGAGAATTGCGGAAATTGCCAAGGCCGAAAAATGCGGTTTTGTAAGAATTCGCCCGCAACTTTTGGCAACAAAAGAGAATCTCAAACTTTTGGAAGACTTAGGGCTTAAAGAATCGCCAATGCACCTAGCTGCCGAGCATACCGTAATTGTAGACCTGACAAAACCTGAGGATGTAATTTTAGCCGAGATGCGTAGACAAACGCGCTACGAGGTACGTCGGGCTGACAAACTCGGGATTAAAGTCACATCTAGCAATTCTAAGGAAATATTCGACGAGTTTCATGCTGAGCAGGTTAAAACTGCGCACCGCCAGAATTTTGTACCGCCAAGTGCCAAAACTCTAGAAGCAGAACGCGAAGCTTATGGTGAAAACGCCAAAATTTACGTAGCCGAAACAGCTGAAGGCGAAAAGATTGCTTACGGGTTGGTAATTGGTAGTGGCAAAGAAGCAGATTATTATGAAGCAGCTTCAACATTACTAAACCGCAAGCTACCGGGCGCCTACGCTCTGCTTTGGCAAGCAATTAAAGACGCCAAGAATGCTGGGTACGAAAGATTCAATTTGTGGGGCATTGCGCCAGCCGGTCAACCAAATCACCGCTATGCCGGCGTTACTACCTTTAAGACTGGTTTTTCGGATAATGTTGTAGAATTTGTGCCTGCGCATGACCTAGTTATATCGCGCGGAAAATATCTAAAAAATCTAATCGTCGAAAAAGCACGTAAGAAAAAGAGGCATCTATGAACATAGTCGAAGGTGAAACAAGGGAAGAGTGGGACGGATTTGTTGCGTCACACAAAGAAGCAAACTTTTTGCAGTCGTGGGATTTTTACGAGTTTCATAAGAGCCGTGGTAAAAAAATCGTACGGCGCCTAGTAAAAGAAGGCGACAAAATCATCGCAGCCTATGCTGGCGTAGTGGAAACCGCTAAGCGCGGTACTTATATGGCAATCGCCGGCGGTCCAATCATGGATTTTGGCAACAAAAAATTAGTAAAGTTTGTTTTTGACGATATTCGCACAGTTGGCAAAAACTTAGGCTGCGCTTTTGTACGCGTACGTCCTCAGCTACCATTGTCTAGCAAATCCTTGGAGTTAATGCGCGAAATGGGCCTAAAGAAAGCGCCAATGTATTTGTCCGTAGAATATGCTGGGGTACTAGATTTAACTAAATCTGAAGAAGAAATCTTGAAAGATGCATCGCAGGGCTTCCGCCGCAAACTCCGGAAAGCCGAAAAAGCCGAGATTAAGATTGAGGTTTCTAAAGACCCGGCCATCGTAAAAACTTTTTATAACCTAGAAGTAAAGCACGCTAAACGTCAGGGCTTTGTGGCTTTCTCGGAGAGCTTTCTAACCAAACAATTTGAAGCCTTCGCAAAGAACGACGAAGTTTTGATGTATACTGCAAAGAAAGACGGCGAGATTCTCGCCATGAACTTTATGATTTTTTACGGCCCAGAAGCAAGCTATCATTATGGTGTATCGTCTGATCTTGGCACTAAGTATTCTGCCGCCCCGCTTCTGCACATGGAGGCCATGAAAGAAGCTAGAAACCGCGGAATTATCCGCTACAACTTGTGGGGAATTGTTGGCCTAGAAGAAAAGTCTCACCGCTTCTTTGGCGTATCCGAATTCAAACGCTCATTTGGCTGCGAAGAACTAAAATATACGCCAGCACACGACATGGTTCTAAACCCAGTTAAATATCAATTAACCAAGATTGTTGAAACTGCCCGCAAAAAAATTCGCCATGTATGATATAATATACATAAGCATTTTAAAAAAGGGTAAATATGGCACATATTAATAGAAGATTTATAGATAAACACTGGATGGTGTTTTTGGTTCGTGGCGGTCTCGCGGCGATTTTTGGTTTTATCGCTTTATTCGGGATTATGACGGACATTGGACAAACCATTGCGGTTATTAGCGTATTCTTGCTCCTGATGGGCATCATCGATTCTATCGGTGCGCTTTACGCTTCTACAAAGAAACACGGTTGGTTCAACTCCGTGCTCGACGCAGTGGTGGACGTAGCAGCCGCTCTAGCACTTTTGTTCTGGGGCAATGGCGATCTTACCATCTGCACAGTTATTCTTTCGGTCTACACAATCGTTTCTGGTATCATCGACATCTTCCATGGATTCCTTTCCACTGTGGATCCAACCGACAGATTTATCCGTGTCTTGGCCGGTATTATTGGCTGTATACTTGGTACCGTAATCTTGAACGCTGGTAACTTTGAAATTACCACCTTCATCCGCTTCTTTGGCGCATATCTACTACTAGTTGGCGTAACTAGCTTGATTTATGGCGTACACAACAAAGCACAAGAAATCGAAGATAAAATTGCCAGAAAACAATCCCGTAAAACTAAAACTACAGCAAAGAAAAAGAAATAAGATATTTTTATTAGTTTGACTTGTTCATTGTTATTTTTATACTAATAAAAATACTTATTTCTGTGTTATAATTAAAGCTCAAGGAGGTTTATTTTATGTCAGCTGTTAAGAAAGCTATCATTACAGATGCGGGGTTCGCTAGTAGATATCTACCAATCACCAAAACTATTCCAAAAGCCATGATTCCAATTGGTGCAAAACCGGTAATGCAATTATGCGTAGAAGAGTGCGTAAAAGCCGGGATCGAAGAAATCATTATTGTGGCTACGCCAAACTCAATGGCGCGTGATATTTATGACGATTATTTTCATAACAAAGCCGAGAACGTTAAGGCGCTTCTAGACAAGCAAGGCAAGTCTAAACGTTTTGAGCCAGTCGAAGAAGTTTTGAATTTTCCAAAGATTACTGTAATCGAACAAGACGCAAGCTTGCCATACGGTAATGGTTCGCCAATTGTGTCAGCCAAAGAGTTCGTCAAAGACGAAGAAGCTTTTGCGGTACTTTATAGCGATGACATCATCCTTGGCTCAAGCGACGTAAAAACCCTCGTAGATGATTATGAAAAGAACCCGGGCGTAAAAGCCATCATTGCTGGGCAGGAAATGCCAGAAGAGGTCTGGAACAAGTACGGTATGATTGCCATGAAGGAAGGCAATAAACTTTCGCATATCGTAGAAAAACCAGAGACAAAAGAAGAATCTCCAAGCAATCTTGCTTCTTATGGTCGCTACTTGCTTACTCCAGAAATTTTCGACTATCTCGTACCATCCAATACTGGTAAAGACGGTGAGCTCTGGACTACTGATGCTATTACCAAGCTAGCAGAGAAAGGCGACGTTCTTGTCACCCGCAGCGAAGGCAAATGGATTACCACTGGCGATCCAAAGAACTACTTCCTAGCACACTTAGAATACTCAATGAAATATTCGGATTACGCAAAAGATATTGAAGAATGTTATAATAAACTAAAGGAGAACAAATAATGGATGTAGCAGAATGGATATTGGTCGTAATACTCAGTGTTACGCTTTTTATCTTCCTTATAGTAGGTATAGTGCTATTAGTAAAGCTCATTGGTCTTAGTAAGGAAGTTAAAAAGGTCGTAGTAGAAGGCCAAGATATCGCCAAGAACACAAACGGGATCGTCAATAACATCAAAGGTATGACTGCTTTTGGTGGGACAATCCAAATGTTCGTGGACAAGTACATTAACCCAAAACTAAAGGAAAAAGTAAAAGAAGAAAAGGAGAAAAAAGATGACGGAGAAAAATAAAGGCGGAGCAGGTAAATTCTTCCTAGGCGCGCTCTTGGGTGCAGCCGCAGGGGCAGTTGCTGGCAAATTCATTTCCAAAAAAGCCTGCGATAGCAAGTGCAAAGACGGCAAGTGCAAAGATTGCAAGTGCGAAAAGAAAACTGAGAAAAAAGAAGCAGTAAAGCCGAAAAGTACTAAGTAATGCAACTGAAGCGTAGTGATTTTGTACATCTTCACAACCACACGCATTACTCACTTCTTGATGGGCTAACAAAAGTTCCCGAACTGGTAAACTTTGTTAAAGATGATGGCATGGAAGCTGTGGCAGTGACCGACCACGGTACCATGAGTGCACTCGTGGAGCTTTACAAGGAATGTAATGCTGCCGGGATTAAGCCTCTACTTGGATTAGAGGCTTATGTTGCTGCGCGCAAAATGACCGACAAAGATCCGGCTCACGACAAGCAGAGATTTCATATCACTTTGATTGCGATGAACAATCAAGGGTTCGAAAACTTATGTCGTATTATGAGTAACGCTGAGGTACAGGGCAAGTATTATAAACCGCGTACGGATCACGAGGAGCTTGAAAAATACAACGAGGGGATTATTTGTCTTTCTGGTTGTATGGGCTCGGAAATTTCTGAAGCAATCCGTGCCGACGATGATAAAAGGGCACTAGAACTAATTGATTGGTATCGTAATGTATTTAAAGATAGATTTTATCTTGAGATGCAAGACCATGGACATCCAAAATCGTCTTCTCATTCGGCCGAGCAGAAAAAAGTCAACGACTGGCATATGGCCCACTACAAAGAACTCGGTCTTCCAATTGTAGTAACTTGCGACGCGCACTATCTCAAAAAAGAGGACCAGGACGCACACGAAGTTTTGCTTTGTATCGGTACAGCAGCGAATCTATCCGACAAGAATCGCATGACATTAAGAGATTTCGATCTACACGTGGTGTCATCCGAGGAGATTATCGACCACTGGCAGGATACTTGTCCTGAAGCAGTATTAAATACCAAAAAGATTGCCGACAGATGCAATGTAGATTTGCAACTTGGACGAATCTTGATTCCAAAGTTTCCAGTACCAGACGGCGAAGACGAAAAAACTTTCCTAGACAAATTGGTTTTCCAGGGCTTGGTTTATCGCTATGGCGGGAAAGAGCTAAAAGACACCGAAAAATTATCTGTGGCAGAATGCCGTAAAATCCTAGAAAAAGTCGACAAAGACCGCGATGAGCTGCATAAGATTTTGCCGCGCATCGATTATGAGCTATCTGTGGTAGACAAAATGGGCTACAATGGGTACTTCCTAATCGTGCAAGACTTTATTAACTGGGGTAAAGCACAGCGTATTGTGTATGGACCAGGCCGTGGCTCTGCAGCGGGTTCAATTTTGGCCTATGCACTTCATATTACCGAACTCGATCCACTAAAATACGATCTACTCTTTGAGCGTTTCTTAAACCCAGACCGTATTTCGATGCCTGATATCGATACCGATATCCAGGATACACGCCGTGACGAAGTAATTGAGTATTGTTCAAATAAATATGGCTTTGACCGTGTTTCCAATATTGCTACGTTTGGTAAAATGATGGCTAAAAACGCCGTGCGTGATGTTGCGCGCGTACTTGAAGTTCCATATGCAGACGCTGATAGGCTCGCCAAAATGGTACCAGACCCAGTGCAAGGTCATCACGTAAAACTTGCTGACGCAATCAAAGATGTACCGGATCTAAAACAAGAGTACGAAACTAACCCAGTTTCTAAAGAAGTAATTGATTTTGCATCCCGGCTCGAGGGAACTATCAGGAACCATGGTGTGCATGCCTGTGGCGTAATCATCGCTCCAGACGATTTGGTAAAATTCTTGCCGCTTGAAGTTTCGGCCAAAGGCCCAATTGCCGCACAGTTCCCAATGGGACAAGTAGAAGAGCTAGGGCTTCTTAAGATGGACTTTCTTGGCCTCTCAAACTTGTCGGTAATTAATAACGCGCTCCGTATGGTTCGTAAAGTCTATCATGATGATATCGACCTTTCTAAACTGCCGCTCGATGACCCAGAAACCTACGCTCTTTTGCAACGCGCCGAAACGACTGGCGTGTTCCAGCTGGAGTCTGCCGGTATGAAACGTTATCTCAAGGATTTGAAAGCTTCAACTTTTGAAGATATCATCGCTATGGTGGCCTTGTATCGTCCGGGCCCAATGCAGTTTATCGATTCGTTTATTAAACGTAAACATGGCGAAGAGCCAATCACATACCTTCACCCAGGACTCGAAAACTCTCTAAAAAATACCTACGGTATTATGATTTACCAAGAGCAGTTCATGCAGATTTCGAAGGAATGGTGTGGCTTTACCGGTGGTCAGGCAGACACCCTGCGTAAAGCAGTAGGCAAGAAGAAGATTGACCTTATGAAAAAGGTGAAGCCAGAATTTATTAAGGGCGCTGTCGAAATTGGTGGTGCCACCGAGGAAATTGCTGAAACTTTCTGGAGCCAGCTACTAGAATTTGCAAACTATTGTTTTAACAAGTCTCACGCCGCGTGTTACGCCCTTATCGCTTATTGGACAGCCTACTTAAAGGCACACTATCCAGACGCATTCATGGCAGCCCTTATGACGGCCGACATGCGCTGGACTGATCGTCTCGCCATCGAAATTGCCGAGTGTAAACGCATGGGATTAAAAGTACTTGGCCCAGATATCAACCAATCTTATGGCGATTTCGGTATTGTAGGCGGGAAAAAGACGATTCGGTTTGGACTTTCTGGTATCAAGAATATGGGCAAATCTCTAGTAGAGGAAATTGTGATTCCAGAACGTGATAAAAACGGTCCGTTTAAGTCGATTTGTGATTTTGCTAAACGCGTGGATTCAACCAAATTCAATAAGAAATCTTGGGAGGCAGCAATTAAGACCGGCGCGTTTGATAGTTTTGGCTCGAGGTCCGACCTCCTCTTTAATCTTGAAGCGATCCAAGCTTATGGAGCAAAGTGTCAGAAAGATGTAGGCACTGGGCAAACAGATCTCTTCGGTATGATGGGCGAAGCCGGTATGGTACCAGAAGTAGACATTAAACCAGCACCGACTCAATATCCAGAAAAAGAGCAGCTCATGTGGGAACGCGATTTAATGGGACTATATCTTTCTGCTCATCCACTTGATAAATATGACACGTATTTCGAAGAACAAACTCACCCAATGAGCTATGTATCGGCAGAATATAATAACAAGAATATCACTATTGGTGGTATCATCACTGCGGTGCGCACTATCCTAACGAAAAAAGGTGACAAAATGGCCTTCGTTAAAATTGAAAATAAATCTGACGAAGTTGAATTTATTGTTTTTCCAACCGTATTCGCTGAGCACGGCGCTAAGCTTGTAGTAGATAATGTAGTGCGTGTGCAAGGTAGAGTTAACGCAACAGACAAACAAGGGAATATCACTTCCGATGTTAAACTGCTGGCCGAAAGCGTTGAGTTAATCTCGGATGAAGTACTAGAGAATTATCAATCTACCGGAACAAAACTAGAAGCCCCACTCGGCAGCATCAAGGAACCACCAAAAGATCCTAGAAAGGAAAGACTGTATCTTTTGATTGAAAACCCGAATGACACCGAAATGCTGACAGCAATTCGGCGCCTAGCGGACATTCATATTGGCGTGCAGGAAGTCGTTCTGGTTATAAAGGATGGCACCGAGAAAAAACCACTAAGAATGCCATTTAAAGTTGATGCGAGCGACGAGCTCCTAGCCAAACTTCGTGATTTGCTGGGCGAAGACAAAGTTAAGGTAAATTAGTGGTATAATAGGGGTATGAAAAAGCAAAAAGCCCCAGATATGGTGACAGTAAACCGCAGAGCGCATTATGATTATCAGCTCGGCGACGAGCTTGTTGCTGGGATGAGTTTGTCTGGTGATGAAGTTCGCTCAATTCGCGACCATCACGTGCAACTAAAGGGGTCTTTTGTAACAATCCGAGGGGGAGAATTGTGGCTAAATAATTTAACGCTCGGTGCAGACACGGCGAGAAATATTAAGCTCCTCGCAACCAAAAAACAAATTGCAGCTCTTATGCGCGAAAAGGTAGCTGGCTCTACTATTGTGCCGGTAAGACTACTTGGCGGCGACAGGCATATCAAACTGGTGATTGCTGTAGGTAAAGGTAAAAAGAAATACGACAAGCGCGAAACCATCAAAAAGCGCGATTTTGAAAGAGGACGTTATGCCTAAAATTTATTCTTGGAACGTAAATGGGCTCCGCGCCGTAATTAATAAAGGTGCTTTACAGAGTTTTATCAGCGCAGAAAAACCAGACATTGTTTGTATCCAAGAAACCAAGGCCAAGCAAGGCCAAGCTGAAATTGATTTACCAGAATATGAAGAGCTATGGAACTCGGCTGTGAGGCCTGGCTATTCCGGTACGGCGATTTTTACCAAAATCAAGCCACTTTCCGTTTCTTATGGTTTTGACGATAGCATTAACATTGGCTACAACTGGGAAGAAGACCAGCACGGCAGCGCTCTAACTGAGGGCCGCGTGCTCACAGCGGAATTTCCGGAGTATTATCTAGTAACCGTATACACACCAAACAGTAAACATGAGCTAACGCGCTTGAAGCTACGCGAAAAACTCTGGGATCCAGCATTTCTAAAATACATCAAGGATTTGGAAAAGAACAAGCCGGTGGTAGTATGTGGTGATTTCAATGCAGCACACACTGAAATTGATTTGGCTAGACCAAAAGACAACGAAGAAAACGCTGGCTACACCAAAGAAGAGAGACAAGGTATCGACAATATTATTAATGCTGGTTTTGTGGATACTTTCCGCGCACTTCATCCAGACGAAACCGGACGCTACACTTGGTGGACTTGGCGCAATATGGCCAGGGTTCGCAACATCGGCTGGCGCATTGATTATTTCTTTATTTCAAAGTCGCTTTTACCACATTTAAAGTCTGCCGAGATTCATGAAGAGATCGAAGGTTCAGACCATTGTCCAATTAGTATAGATTTGGAGTTTTAATGGATTATTTTAATAAAATCACCGCGAGACCAAGCGAAGACCTTACTTGGAATATTCCGGAACGGAAACAGGGCGCAGTAAATATCATCGGTGGGAATGGGCAAAATTTTCGTGTGCCCGTAAAAACAGCTGAGTTCATGGGGGAAAAATATCCAGTAGAGACTATAAATGTAATTTTACCGGACGCTCTAAAAAACCAGCTGCCACCACTGCCTAATTTTGTTTTCTTACCATCAACCGACGCTGGTTCTTTCAGCGGCGAAGGATTAAGCGACGCCCTTAATGATGCAGATTTTAATTTAGTCATTGGCGACATTTCCAAGAATTCGATTACCGGGCTGGCTGTAGCTCGCGCCCTTAAATCTGCCGAAAAAATGACTTTGATTACTCGCGACGCTGTAGATTTAGTAGCTGAAAATTCGCCGGAACGCATACTAATGAATGAGAATTTAATTCTGATGGCCAGTATGCCGCAGCTAATTAAACTGCTCCGCGCGGTATATTATCCAAAGATGCTCTTGTTGTCACAATCAGTGATGCAAGTGGCGGAAGTATTACATAAATTCACTTTGAGTTATCCTGTTTCAATTGTGACTTTAGCAAATGAACAAATTTTGTTTGCAGCAAGCGGGAACGTGACGGCGGTACCGCTAGAAAAATCTGGTTACTCACCACTCTCGATTTGGAACGGAGAACTAGCCGCCAAAATCGTGGCAATGAATTTATATAATCCGAATAATTTTATTTCTTCTTCTGTGACTTCGCTTTTTTAGCAAGGTCTTTTTCGATCTCGACGGCATCGCGAGAGATGTGCTCGCGACGAGCTGCTAGGAAGAAATAGCAAAATACGAAGATAGAACAGCCAAAGATAAAGAGGCCGATTTTTACTGGGAGGGCCCAGCTAGTAGCGAAGAGCAGGAAAGCATTAATTACACCAAGACAAATTGTATAAGTGTAGCGACGAACCATAATAATAACTTTGGCGAGAGGGAAATTAATTTTAGCAAGACTATGAGCGGTACAGTTGTCTGGGTGGCCAAAGAACTTGCCATAAACGATAAGCTCCACTACTGGGCAGATTAGCACATAGAAAATAATAACGACAAGTGCAGCAATCCAGTTGACGTTTAAAAGACAGAACAAGACTTGTGCGCCAGCTAGGAGGACATCCGAGACCATATCGAATTGTGCAGCATATTTGCGATATTTTGGAGTCTTATCTTTTGGAAATGGCCACTTACGAGCGCAAGTACCGTCAAAAATATCGGTGATTTGAGCGGTAAGAAAAATAATAAAAGCGCCATCTGCCGAGCCGCGAAGAAACGACCACACGATAAGCGCAATTGATAAAATGAACCGTGAAAATGTAAGTATATCTGCTAAGTATCTCATAGTTTCATTATAACACGATAATGGCTATTGAATACACATCAGAATAAATGGAATAATGAGCACCGCGCTAAGAAGAGCGGCGAGCTCGCCTAATTGTTTGATTTGGGCTTTTTCCATACTCTTACCTTTTTGTTTTTAATGGTATATACTTCCATTATAGCATAAACGTAATAAGAAGTCAAGCCTTTTGGAATTATTTAGCGATACAGCGTACAGAGTGGCCAGCGTAACGATTTTGTATATACATCGAATCAACGCTGCTAGAGCTGAAATACAAATGGAACGTGCTGGCAACATCGTACATCGTAGAGGCCCAGAAGTAGCCATTCCAGTCGTACAAAGATCCATTATCAAAACTAAAGTATCCAGAGGAAGGCAAAAGCAGAGCAGAACGGACATTAGTGACATCATCATTATATGCTGTGATAATGGCGCCGTATTCGCCTCCGTCTGGGCGGGTCGTAGCGTCGTAGGTATAACTTGTAGGCATACGCCAGCCAGATGGACAGATATCATACTCGGTATCAATAGCAGTATTCGGCTTGTCATAACCGATACCGTAGCTTGTATCATTACCATAACAGTAATTGCCGGCAGATGCAGCACAGTAATTATAATATATGCCAAATTTACTATTTCGTACTTCTTCTATGCTATCTGATGGATTTGTAACATCCTTCGATGCGGTATATATCATTGGAACAGAATAGGAATAACCAGATGTCCAGGTAGCAATACCAGCAGTAGCATACTTATTACCATTGGCACGATTACCAGAAAATAGCGAGGTGAGAGAATCTGCGTCCGCATTAGTGTTAGAAGGGGATATATTAGATTGGACAGTAGGGTCCAGAAGGTCTAGCGCAAGGTTATCGAGAAGCCAACAACGATTATCTGCGAGTTTGCCAATTGTATAAATAGTGTTATCACGAGTATCCACAACTTGAAGGGTGTCTGGGACTATGGTTGTATTTTCACAGATCTCGGTGGTCATGCCTTGCATTGTGTAATAAGAGTTGGAACCAACTGTAATCTTTTCCGCCCCGGAATTCTCATATGATTCTTCCAAGGTCATACCAAGATAGTTTTCTACTGAAAAACCAATAGTTGTAGTATAAGTTCCAGCTGGAATGTCATCGTCTATCGCCACGCCATAGTAGATGCGGCCAGTAGCGCCGGCAGGAACTTCGTCTGTACCAGAGAGAACCATCTTCGGAGAAGAAGCGGTGCCAATTTGTCCCCATACCTCATCGTCTATGGCTGGTTCGGAATCTGCGTCGATTACAACGCCCCAAGTTCCTTCAGTAATTTTAGAACCATCAGCAGAGACTAATGAGATAGTGTTAGTGCCGTCCGTAAGCTCACCGCCATACATATATAGGTTAAAACCATTTGGAGTAGCTTCGTTTAGAGTAATGTCTACCGGAACTACTACGTAGGTTTCACCTTTTCCACGATCTATCGTTGCAGTAATCGTTTCTGCTACAGTGATGTCTAGTTCTTTGTTGAGTGCATTGGTATTAATGGCTGGAGCAGTAACTAGAAGCCCTGCAATTATAGCTGCTACGATACCGGCGCAGGCCTCTTTGCTTTTCTTTCTTCTTTTGATAATTCTTAGTGCAATGATACCAGCAATAATAGTTAAACAAACGCTAGCTAGAATAATACTAATTAGGTTTGCATCGCCATTTGCAGCGCCACCAGTGGTATAGGTACCAGTATCTGGCACTACAATATCGGCATCTTGCACAATTAGTTTAAATAGACTTTCCATTTTTTATGTATGACCTTTTCTGTTTTAAATTTAGCATAAGCTGTATCGAAATACAAGGTTATAAAACTATTTGGCGATACAACGGACCGACATCCCGGCGAAGAGACGGTAACCGTCACCGCCGAAATATAGATAATCGTCGAATACATAAGTCATAGCCATATATCTTGGGCCAGTAAACGTTGAGGACCAGTAATCACCGATGGAGCCTTGGTTTTCTGGGTGAACGCTACCAGAGAAGTCAAAGTAGCTAGCTAGCGACAAATTTGCAGCTGTACGGGTTGCTATACCATTGTTGTTATATGCAGCGTGCAGATTTTGCCATTCGCCACCGTCTGGCATGTCCGTAGCATCATAAACCAGGCCTGTTGGTAGGCGCCAACCGGTAGGGCAGATATCATATGGAGCATCTATAGCAGTATTTGGCTTATTTTGCCCATCAACTGGATAGTCGTAGCCCGGGCCACCCCTCTGGCCATCACCATAGCAGTAGCTACCTGCAGAGGCAGCACAGAAGTTATAGAGAATACCATATCTGGTTGTTCTAAGATCCTCAATAACATCGTTTGAGTTCATATCATCTTTGTTTTCTACCCAGATTTTTGGAACAGAAAGTGAGAAGTCGTAAGTCCATTCATAGTGGTCAGCGATACCATATTGAACCGGCTTGATTGCGTAGTTACCCTCTGGTTCTTCATCTGGGTTGCGAGATGCCACGCCCTTTAGATAAGACAGAGCTTCGTCTGGCGCGTTGGTATTTCCTTGGAGCGATTCGACGCTAGCCGTTACCAAATCTAGTCTCATGTTGTCTAGGAGCCAGCAACGGTCATCAGCAAGCTTGCCTATAGTATAAATAGTATTGTCGCGAACATCAACTACTTCTAGTGTGCTTGGGATAGTTGCGTTATTACAGATTTCGGTGGTCATAGCTTGGATTGGATAGTATGGAGTTGGGCCAACTGGAACTTGTTCAATCTCAGCATCTTCAAAAGCTTCACCTAAAGTCATATCAGCATCGTGCTTTAGTTGGAAACCGATAGTAGTAGTATAAGTCCCGGCTGGAGTGTTATCATCGATAGCTACACCATAATAAACACGGACAGTGGAGCCGGCAGTAATTTCGCCTTCCACTGTAGATACTTTCTTCGGGGAAGAAGAAGTACCAATTTGGTTCCATGCTTCGTCATCTATGGCTGGGGCAGATTCTGCGCCTGCTACGACACCCCAGGTCCCGTCAGTAATTTTGGAACCGTCAGCGGATACTAATGAGATAGTGTTAGTGCCGTCCGTAAGCTCACCGCCATACATATATAGTTCATAACCATTGTCTGTAGCTTCGTTTAACGTAATGTCTACTGGCACTACCGCAAAGGTTTCGCCTTTTTCGCGATTGATGGTGGTAGTAATTGTATCAGACACTGTAATATTCATTTTTTTCATGGCAGCGTCTGCAAAATACCCTGCATTATTTATAATCGGAGCAGTAACCGCAAGCCCTGCAATTATAGCTGCTACTAGCCCAGCGCGTGCTTTTTTACGTTTAATGACTGCTAGTGAAATAATGCCTAGAATAATTGTGAGGCAGACTCCTGCAAGAATGATGCCAATAAAATCAGCAACACCGTTAGATATATTGCTGGCAGTTTGAGCACCGGTGTCTGGTACTACAATATCGGCATCTTGCACGATTAGTTTAAATAGACTTTCCATTTTTTATGTATGACCTTTTCTGTTTTAAATTTAGCATAAGCTGTATCGAAATACAAGGTTATAAAACTATTTGGCGATACAACGAACTGCGCTACCAAAGGCTACGTTGTTTCTATTTGTTAATCCAACTCCATAACTACCGTCAACGAATAGAATGTTCATCATTGAGTTTTCGCCACTTTGATATGAAGAGGACCAAACATAAGCGCCGGAACCTTGGAAGCTAAAGCTGCCGCTATAAATCCATCCGCCCATCGACAAATGAGTGACTCTTCTAAATAGATGGTCTTGTTCGGAATCGTCAAAGTATGTTCCGTCGGTATTAGTAATTGCGTTCCCTAGAGTTTGGAATTCTCCGCCAACACCGCCAGTAGGCATACGCCAACCAGCCGGACAAATATCTTCAGTTGCGTCAACGGTTCCTTTACCCCAGTTACAACAATACGAACCAGCAGAAGCGGCACAGTAATTATAATATGCACCATATTTCCAATCGCTTGCCTCATAAATTGGGTCACTTGTATAAGCAGAGTCCACGGCACTAACGGAAATTAGTGGAGCCGTATAACTATTGTCATATCCCCAGTATGACACCCCAGCTGTAGGGTAATTGCCATTCGGATCAGTAGATTGGTTGCGGGTTGAATTACCTTTTAGGTAGCTAAGCGTTTCATCCGAGGCATTGGTTTTGCCTTGGAGTGACTCCAAGCTTACTTCTACGAGGTCCAAAGCCAAGTTGTCTAGTAACCAGCAACGGTTGTCTGCGAGTTTACCTACGTTATATACGGTATTGTCACGAGTATCTACTAGCCGTGCGGTCTGGCCGGTAGTAACTGCGGAACAAATAGCTGTGGACATGTCACTTAGCGCATACTTGCCAGAAGGGATGTCTTTAGGCTTATTCGCTTCAGTATATGCTTCTTCAAAAGTAGTAGTGTTTGGGTCTGGATCGACTGGTGTCGAATCCGGCTCGTTGCCGTCACGGGCAATGCAACGAACTGCAAGTCCCATGTCACGATCGAAATTGCGGTATGGGTCAGCTTCACTAGAACTGACATTCATGAGATACATATTAATATAGCCGTACCGTGTGGCAGACCAGTAGTTTCCATACGAGCCTTGGCTTCCTGCCGAAGCGTAGGTAAAGTTAAATAGCCCAGAGAAAGGTAAATTCAAAGCCGAACGAAAAGCAGTGGCGTCGTTGCCATATGCTGCATAAAGCGTTTTATACTCATCAGCATCTGGACGCTCGTCCGCATGATAAGTGCTACTCGCAGGCATGCGCCAGCCAGAAGGACAGATATCGTATACGGTATCTATAGCCGTGTTTGGCCTGTCGTACCCAGCATCACCGTTATAACAATAACTACCAGCAGAAGCGGCGCAGTAATTATACATAACACCGTATTTGCTATCTTTTAATTCCGCTATACTATCGTCTGGATTAGTTGTGTTCTTGAAGTCGGTAAGTACCATAGGAGCCGAATAGGAGGAGCCGGACGTCCAGGTGGTAATACCCGCCGTGGCGAGATTGCCTTCTGGATCGAGGGAAGCGTTACGGTTAGCAATGCCAAAGAGGGAATTTAAGGAAGTAGTATCGGCGTTGGTATTTTCTGGAGTGATGTTGGTGCTAGCGCCCTCTGCGGTAAGATCTAGAGCTAGGTTGCCTAAAATCCAACAACGGTTATCCGCGAGCTTGCCAATAGTGTAAATAGTGTTGTCGCGAATATCAACAGCTTCTATTGTGCTCGGAATCACAGCCGTGTTATTGCAAATTTCTGGAGTCATACCTTGAATTGGGTAATAAGAATCTGGGCCAACGGTGACTTTTTCTACTCCAGATTCTTCAAATGCATCGCCTAGAGTTAGGTCAACATCATGTTTTAGCTGGAAGCCTACCGTTGTAGTATAGGTACCAACTGGTGTGTCATCATCGATAGCTACGCCGTAGTATACACGTAGAGTTGTACCGGCGGCGATTTCGCCATCGGCAGCGGAGACTTTCTTTGGGGAAGAAGAAGTACCGATTTGATTCCATGTTTCGTCATCTATGGCTGGGGCAGATTCTGCGCCTGCTACGACACCCCAGGTTCCGTCAATGATTTTAGAGCCATCGGCAGAAACCTGCTCAATACTATTGGTGCCATCCGTAAGGGCACCACCGTACATATATAGTTCGTAGCCGCTATCCGTTGTTTCGTTTAACGTGATGTCCACTGGCACCACTACATAGCTTTCGTTTTTACTACGATCGATTGTGACAGTGATTATATCAGATACCGTAATATTCATTTGTTTCATGGCAGCGTTTGCAAAGTACTCTGCATTGTTTATGATCGGCGCAATAATCGCAAGTCCTGCAATTACGGCTAGCACGGTACCTGTGCTCGCTTTCTTACGTTTGATAATTGAAAGGGCAATAATGCCTACGGCAACAGCAACACAGATTCCGGCGAGTATTACGCCAATTAGGCTTATATCGCCATTTGCAGCGCTACTAGTATAGTTACCAGTGTCTGGTACTATAATGCCCCCATCTTGTACGACTAGTTTAAATAAACTTTCCATTTTTATCCTCCTTTACCTTGCAAGACAGCGGACGGACATTCCTACACTTGAGTCGTAACCACCATAGTCCCATATTACTACGCTATCCGAGCTGATCTGAGTATCCTGAATGCTGAGTTGTGTCCAATAGTACCCTGTATGGCCCGCCCAATCAAGCTTATTAGACCACTGTTCGCCGTACGTAAGATCATACATACCGGCACGAATAAAGTAGAGTGGGGCTGAGGTAATTTCTACGTCAGTAGTACCTTCGAGCCAGTCTGGGTCAATGTGCGTATATTCTGAGAATAGTTTATAATAGTCGCTATATTCTGGGTCCCTCCATCCCTCGTAGATATCAATCATTGGTAATTTCCATCCTGCAGGACAAATAGAATCCGAAGAATCTGCAGAGTATCTCTGCCACGATTCAGCTGTCGCGGCATCTCCACCATAGTAGTTGCCTACATGGCCATGGGCACCATTACCTGGGTATGGCGTTTGCCTAAACTTATCGCCTGCGCCACTATCGGCTGTATCTAGATAATTATTTTCAGTTGACTCATACCAGGCGTCCGTCCAATACCAATCACCAACATCTAGAGAGCAATACCCACCTTCATGTATATCATATTCTTGGTTATAACAGTATTGTTCTATATCTACAACTGACCCTGAACTAGATATACTAGATGCCGGAATAGTGGAATAAGAAGGATTCCAAGAAGTGGCGGTAGAACCTTCTTCCCAACCGAGGTCTGTATTTTCGTGAGTATATAGTGCGTCTGCATCGTTTTCTGTGTGGACTAGGTCTAGGTCTAGGTTTTGTGTCATCCAACATTTGCCGTCTTTAAGTTTTGCGATCCAATAGATTTTTTCGTCACGAGAGTCTGCCACTTGGAGTTCGCTTTCAACTGCTTGTTCGCAAATCTCTGGGGTCATACTTTGCATTGTGTAATAAGAACTGGAACCAACCGTAATCTTTTCTGCTCCGGCATTTTCATACGATTCTTCCAAGGTCATACCAAGGTCTTCTTCTGTCAAGAAGCCAATGGTGGTGGTGTAATCACCAGCTGGCGTGCTATCGTCTATGGATACACCGTAGTAAACACGAATGGTCGTACCGGCAGCGATTTCGCCGTCAGCAATGGATACCTTCTTTGGGGAAGAAGAAGTACCGATTTGGTTCCACACTTCGTCATCTATAGCTGGTGTAGAGTCTGCGCCGGCTACAATACCCCAGGTTCCTTCAGTAATCTTAGAACCATCAGCGGATACTTGCGTGATAGTATTTGTACCGTCGGTAAGGTCTCCGCCATACATATATAGTTCGTAGCCATTATCCGTTGCTTCGTTTAACGTGATGTCCACTGGCACCACTACATAAGTTTCACCTTTTTCGCGATCTATCGTAGCAGTTACTGTTTCTGCGACAGAGAAATCTATATCCCTTTTTGCAGCGTTAGCACTCATGATCGGAGTAGCAATTGCGAGACCAGCAATTAAAACGGCTGCTACTAGCCCAGCACATGCTTTTTTACGTTTGATAATTGAAAGGGCAATAATGCCTACAACAATTGTAAGGCAAACCCCAGCAAGAATGATGCCAATTGAATTAGCATCACCATTAGACACGTTGCTAGCAGTATGAATACCAGTATCTGGCACCACAACATCAGCATCGTGCACAATAAGTTTAAAAATACTTTCCATTTTTGTGTATGACCTTTATATACTTTTAATTTACCATAAGCAAGATAGCACGTCAAGCAGGTAATGCTATAAATAATAATTTTTGATATAATCAAGTTATGCCAAAATTTAAACTAGTTTCTAAGTATCAGCCAACTGGCGACCAACCGTTTGCAATCAAACAGTTGACGGACGGGATTTTGGCGGGCGTAAAAGAACAGACCTTGCTTGGCGTTACCGGCTCCGGTAAGACTTTTACGATGGCAAATATTATCCAGAACGTGCAAAAACCGACGCTGATTCTAGCACACAACAAGACTTTGGCCGCGCAGCTCTACACCGAAATGCGGGAGTTTTTCCCGGATAACGAGGTACATTATTTTGTTTCTTACTTTGATTACTATCAGCCAGAAGCCTACATTGCTTCCACCGATACTTATATCGAAAAAGATTCGGCCATTAACGATGAGATCGACCGGCTGCGCCACGCGTCAACCGAAGCGCTTCTCACCCGGCGCGATACTATCATTGTGGCGTCGGTATCATGTATTTACGGCATCGGCTCGCCAGAACACTATCTAGAAATGTCGTTTGAAATGTCTAAAGAAAACGGCATGAACCAGCTAGATTTTATCCGAAAGCTGGTTGGCATTCAGTACCATCGCAACGACCTTGCGTTTGAGCGTGGAAACTTCCGTGTGATGGGCGATACGGTAGACCTATATCCGGCCAACGGTGAATATGCCTATAGATTTGAGTTCGGTTTTGATACGCTAGAAGAAATTAAAATCGTGGATCCTTTGACTTTTGACGTACGTGAAAAGCCAGAAAAAATCCATATCTTCCCAAACACTCACTACGCTACACCAACCGATCAACTCGAAAGAGCACTCGAAACAATTCGGGCTGAGTTCGAAGAACGTCTGGCATATTTTAAGGAGCACGATAAGTATCTGGAAGCCGAAAGGTTATCTCAGCGTACTAAATATGACCTGGAGATGCTCAAAGAAACTGGTTTCGTGAAGGGAATCGAAAACTATTCTAGACACCTAGATGGCCGAAAGCCTGGCCAGCCGCCTAGCACGCTTCTGGATTTCTTCCCGGATGATTTTCTTTTGATCGTGGACGAAAGCCACATGACTTTGCCGCAGGTTCGTGGTATGTATAATGGCGATCACGCCCGCAAAACTACTTTGGTAGATTATGGGTTTCGCTTGCCAAGCGCCCTAGACAACCGCCCACTAACTTATGGCGAGTTCCAGGCGCGCGTAAATCAAGCAATTTACGTGTCGGCAACGCCAGGCGAATACGAACTCGAGAATTCACCAAAACCAGCTGAACAGGTGATTCGCCCAACCGGACTCTTGGACCCAGAAATCGAAGTGCGTGGCAGCGAAGGCCAGATTGATGATCTTATGGAAGAGATTGATAAGCGCATCGCCAAGGGCCAGCGCACGTTGATCACTACGCTCACTAAACGCATGGCAGAGGATTTAACTGATCACTTAAAAGAACGTGGCGTAAAAACTGCTTACATTCATTCCGACATCGACACGTTGGAACGCGGTGATATTTTGCGAGATCTACGCGAAGGTGTGTATGATGTGCTAGTTGGGATTAACCTGCTTCGTGAAGGTTTGGATTTGCCAGAAGTGTCCTTGGTTGCGATTTTAGATGCAGACAAGGAAGGGTTCCTGCGTTCTACGTCGGCTTTGATCCAGACAATCGGACGGGCGGCACGTCACGTAGAAGGTAAAGTAATTATGTACGCAGATTTTATAACTGAAAGCATGGAACAGGCTATCGCCGAAACCAACCGCCGACGCGAGATTCAAGAGCAATACAATATCGAACACAACATTACACCAACATCGATCAAAAAAGAAGTGTCTTTGGGCCTTCGTGCGATTATTCCAGAAAAGGCAGTAGAAAACAAACTTGACATTAAGCGCGTACCAAAAGACGAATTGCCAAACCTTGTTAAGCAATTGTCTTCCGAAATGCAGCTAGCTGCAGCCAACTTAGAATTTGAAAAGGCAGCCCTGCTTCGCGATGAGATTAACAAAATCAAAGAGTTTATGCTAAAATAGAACTATGAAAAGAGTGGGCAGCCTCGATATTGAAAACATCCGGCGCCGGATTCGCGCGTGCGATTATCTTTCTGTGGCCCAACTTTATCTTCGTGACAATTTTCTTTTAAAGCGCCCATTGGAACCGGCAGATATTAAGCCACGTCTACTTGGACACTGGGGAACTTGCCATGGCATTAATGTAGCGTATGCTAACCTCAAAGAGTATTACAAAGACGATGAGAATTTTAGTTTTGTACTGGGACCAGGCCACGGTTTTCCGGCGCTGCAAGCAAACTTGTTCTTAGATGGAGAACTCGAAAAAGTAGACAAAAACGCTACTGTCGATGCGGCGGGTGTGGCTTACATTTGTAAAAACTTTTCTTGGCCGGATGGTTTTCCATCGCACGCCAGTCCATTTACGCCAGGCATTATTACCGAAGGTGGAGAACTAGGCTATGCGCTTGCTAACGCCTATGGCGTAGCGCTAGGCCATCCAGAAAAGACTTTGGCTGTACTCATTGGCGACGGCGAACTCGAAACTGCTACGGCAATTGATTCTTTGAACTTGCATAACCTAATGGACAGCGACAAAAACGGCCGCGTGCTCCCGATTTTGCATCTTAACGGCTACAAAATCTCGGCGCCATCTATTTATGCACGCAAATCCGAGAGAGAATTAAATGAACTTGTTCGTGGGTTTGGTTTTACGCCGATAACGATTGATGGTGATGATCCAGAAGTGTTCCAGGCAGCGCTAGAAAAAGAAGTAGAAAACCCGTTCTACATTTTAAAGACCGAAAAAGGTGAAACTGGGCCAAACCGCCATCACGAAGCACATCAAATTCCACTCAAAAACCCAGCTACCGACGAGAACGAACTAAAAATTTTGGAAGACTGGTTAAGGTCTTATGATTGGAGCATCAATGGACAATAATTTGTATAGCCCAGCCGAAAGAATTGGAAGTTTATTAAAACAAACTTTAGTAGAAGATCCGCATTTTTATTTCTTCTCGCCAGACGAAACCACATCAAACAAATTTGATGCAGTATTTGACGTCGAGAAACGCGCGTGGGGGAATTTGAACCAGCAGGCTTGGGACTTACCAGAAGCACCAAATGGACGCATTGTTGAAATGCTATCCGAAAACGTGTTGTTTTCGGTGATGACCGGGCACTTGATGAATGGCGAGCGCGCCATGATGGGTAGTTACGAGGCTTTCTTCTCGGTGATTACGGCTCAGCTCTTACAACAAATCAAATTCATTAAACAAGCGAAAGAAGTTGAGTGGAGCGATCCTATCCCAGCAGTTAATTTGCTTTCTACTTCTACATGTTGGCGGCAAGACCATAATGGTTTTACGCACCAATCGCCAGCCTTAATTACTACTCTACTTGGTGTTCCATCTGGTCTAGCTAACTGTATTTTCCCAGTTGACGACGTAGCAGCAGAAAGTGCCTACAAATACATGCTATCTTCTAAAGATGTTGTAAATCTTACAACATTTAATAAGAATCCGAGCGCCAGGTATCTGGACGAGGAGCAGGCAGATTCATACTACCATAATGGCGGTGCTATGATTTGGGAGCCTGTTTCCGACCCTGAGCCTGATTTTGTGCTGGCGGCAGCTGGTGATATTGCTACGCGCGAGACTTTGGAGGCCATGAAAATTATCCGCGAAGATTTACCAGGAGTAAAACTTCGTTTTGTCAGTATCAATGCACTTTCTTATCGCGCAATTGGCACTATCGACAACAAGCTTACAAAGGAAAAATTTGCGAAATTATTTACCGAGCATCATCCAATCATTGCTAGCTTCCACGGTTATCCAGAAACCTTGGAGAATATTCTAGAAAACTACACCGAGCGCAGAAGGCTACGCGTGCATGGGTTTAATGAAGAAGGCTCAACTACTACGCCATTTGAAATGTTACGAAGGAATGCAGCTTCGCGTTATGATATCGCAATGGATGTTGCGAATGTAATGCACCGCGACAATCTAGTCCAGAAATACCAAAGCATCCTAGCAGAAAATCATACTCATGCTGTGAATTTTGGCGAAGATTTGATAAAATAGCCTTGTAATGGAATTATTTATTTTAATAGTGGTGCTCGTAATTTTGGCTGAGACCACGATACTTACAGTTCGTAAGTACAAACCAAATTTAAACAGTCGTCGTAAAATCTATGTTGATACTTCTGCCCTCATCGATGGCAGAATCCTCAATATTACGCGTAGCGGTTTTATGGACGGTGATTTTATCATTTTAAAAAGCGTGCTACGCGAACTGCAACTACTGGCCGACGGCAAGGACGCCGAAAAACGCAGCCGTGCACGAGCAGGGCTCGAAGCCGCATCCGAGTTAGAGCGCGTGATTGATATTAATGTCGAAATCGTCGATGACGGTGATGGCCACAAAAAAGTAGATGAAGAGCTATTAAAATATGCCAAAGAAACTAAAGGTGCAATTTTGACGCTTGATTATAATTTAATCAAAGTAGCTGAGGCTGAGAAAATTAAAACCTTGAACGTAAACGACCTTGCGCTGGCTGTTCGGATGGAGTTTTTGCCAGGCGAGAAAGCCACTGTATTAATTACAGAAAAAGGCTCTGGTCGTGGACAAGGTGTAGGCCATTTAGCTAATGGCATGATGGTGGTAGTAGATAACGCTGCAAATAAAGTCGGCAAAGAAGTAAACGTGGAATTTATTAAATTCCACGAAACTTCTGCTGGTAGAATGATTTTCGCTAAAATCACTAAGGGTTCAAAGTAACTTCGCTTGAAGCATAATATCCGGCTGTATCCGAAATAGTGAGCTTAACGGTTTTTTCGGTGCCTTCCAAAGTGTAGCCACTAACCACACCGTTTCCGCCTACAGAAACGCTGCCTTTGTCTTCGCCATCTACATAAAGTGTGTAGCCAGCGATGCCATACGTGCCTTTGGTGATGGCGGCAACGAGATTATTGCCACTGACAGACAACGAAACGGAAGGTGGTGTGTAATCACAGGTATCTGAAGTATCTTTATTATATGGGGCTGGAACTTCTACGTTTTCTTTGCCGGTCATTGGATCGGTAATCTTGGTAACCTCAATTTGAATCTTGTAGTTTTCGTTTGTACAAGAGCTGGCTAGCAAGTGGTTATAACGGTTGAACGTCATAGTTTCTTTAGCGACGCCAGAGTTTTTGCTAGCATTATACCAGCTTGGCCAGATATCGGTTTTACCATTGACGGTTAATCTTTGCATGCCAGCAGGTTGAGCAACTTGTGCGCCTGGAGTCCATTTGCCTTCTGGGGCATAGACATTCAAGTGAACAGCCGACATGTAATCGTTGGCAACGCGGCGTACGATGGAGTTATCCGAGTTCCAAAGACCGGAACCATCGTGTTTACCGTTCCAGACCACTGTGGAGATGGCTGGAGAGTAGCTAATCATCAAAGAGTCCTTAGTTTCTTGTGAGTTGGATGTAGTAGTAGTACCGGTCTTGGATGCGGTTTCTACGCCTGGGATGACGAAACCGTAAGCATAGGACTGAGAACCCCACACCAAGGAGGCACGTGCTACAGGATCATGCAGGATATCCCAAATCATGTAAGCAACCTGTGGGTCAACAACTCTTTTACCAGCAGTATCAGTCCAGCTTTCAATTACGTCGCCAGCGTCATTTTTGACTTCCAAAACATAGGTAATGTCTTTGTAAGAGCCGCCACGAGCAAGGGAAGCATAGGCGTTGGCATGTTCGATTAGTCTAACGTTACAACCTGAGCCGATGGCGATAGACAAACCATAGTTGCCTGGCTCTTCACAGTAGGATTTATCACCAAGCTCATGAAGGATGTTGAGCGAATTGTCGATACCATTTATATATAGTGCCTTTACAGCTGGAATGTTAAGAGAGTTCGAAAGAGCTTGGCGGATAGTGATATTACCATAGAACGCGCCGGTGTAGTTACGCAATCTACAACCACCTACATTCC
The DNA here is from genome assembly GCA_017557865.1 of Candidatus Saccharimonadota bacterium. Taxonomy (GTDB): domain Bacteria; phylum Patescibacteriota; class Saccharimonadia; order Saccharimonadales; family Saccharimonadaceae; genus Nanosyncoccus. Next base: position 47,241 of record JAFYXW010000001.1, on the reverse strand, counting down.
CGTTACAGTAGATAGCGTCGATATTCTCATCTCTTAGAATTGTACCTGGGCCATAATTAATGCCTTCACGTTGCATAAGTAGTGGCGTGTAGTCTAGAACAGGCTTAATAGTAGAGCCTGGCTCAAGCAAGGCATTGGCGGCGTTATAGGAGCCGTAGACTGGGTTGTTGAAGTCAACTGAACCGACCATGGCAATAACTTGCGATGTTTCTACGTCGATAGAGGCCAGAGCGATGTTGTCCGAGCCATTGATATAGAACATGGATGAACCAGTGCGAACTGCTTCTTCGGCAGCTTGTTGGGCGCGAAGATCTAGTGTGGTTTTAATAGTCCAACCACCAGCACGCAAGGTAGAAATACCATATTTTTCTTCTAGTTGCTCTTTGACAGCAAGCACAAAGTGTGGAGCTTTAATGCCTTCGTATTGGCTAGCTTCTGGCTTGATAGTGTCTAGGATTGCGACGGCTTTAGCCTCTTCGGCTTCTTCTTTGGTAATAAAGCCCATTTCGGCCATTACGTCCAAAGTATAACGTTGACGCCAAAGCAAATCTTCGTTGCCGTATTCGTTATATGGGTTATAAAGGCCTGGGTTGTTCGGAATAGCAGCAAGCAAAGCACATTCGGCGAGCGTCAAATCTTTGGCGGATTTGCCAAAATAAGTTTTGGCGGCAGACTCTACACCGTTACGACGACCGCCATATGGCGATTGGTTTAGATACATGGTAAGAATTTGCTCTTTGGAGTACATACGCTCAAGCTCTACGGCCAAGATCAACTCTTTGATTTTACGAGCGATACCACCACGGTCTGCACTTTGAGCTTCGTCGGCAAAGTAAACTTGCTTGATTAACTGTTGAGTAAGTGTAGAGCCACCCTGAACTTGTTTACCAGTAATAGTACTAAAGAATGCACGAGTAAGACCAATGAAATCTACACCTATATGGTTATAGAAGTTGCGGTCCTCGATAGCGATAGTAGCATTTTTTAGATTCTCTGGAATTTCTTCGGCGTCGATCACGAGACGATAGTTGTCGCTACCAGTGTCTTTCCACAAAACTTCACCGTTACGATCTAGGTAAGTATTAACAGTCTCGGCAATGTTCATTTCGTCTAGGCGAATTTCGTCTAGGTCTTTCTTGTAGTAAAGGAAAAGCCCGCCGATTAGAATAATAAAGATTAGAATACAGGCAGCAAAGAATTTGAGGATAGCCTTTTGGCCACGCCAAGAAAACCACCATTTAAATACACGTTTTGGATGAAGACGAGCAAAGAATCTTTTGACCGGCTCTTTTGGAAGAGTAGCCAAATCTTCTGCCTTACGGCGTGCTTCAGCTTCTTTTTTGGCCTTATGCTTGTAGCTAAGGCTACTGTATAGATTAGTTTTTTTCTTTACCGGCTTTTTTGGCTGTTCTTTTTTTGTTTTGTCAGCCTTTTTTGACGGCAAAATAACTTCTGATTTCTTTTTAATCATATGTATATTATAACACGTGATATAATAATAAATATGAAAAAATTTCGTTTTAAGTCGGTAGTTCAACTTGCAAACATCAAGCTATCTGTAAAGTCTGCTGCAGTCGTTTTAGCAAGTTCTACACTCATTTCAGCCCTGCTCGGGCTCTTCCGCGACCGGCTTTTAAACTCTTATTATCTTGGTACTTATCCTACTGGTATCGACGCCTACACGGCGGCATTCACGATCCCAGATTTCATGTTCTTTATTCTCACTTCTGGGGCTTTGTCCGTATCTTTTATCCCGGTCTTCAACCAACGTTTGGCTGGCGGCAATAAAAAATCTGCATGGGAACTATCTTCTAGCCTTTTGAACCTACTAGCTATCTTTACTTTGATCACTAGTATATTAATTATGATCTTTGCGGATCCTTTGATTCGCTACATCGTAAGTCCAGGCCTAGACGAATCTGGTATGATTTTGGCGATTAATATGACCCGCGTGATCGCAATTAACCCATTCCTATTTAGCATTGCCACCGTGATTACATCTATCCAGCAGGCAGTAGGAAGATTCGTATTCTATTCGTTTGCACCTGCTATATATAATATAGGCATCATCATTGGTATCACGTGGTTTACGGGCGGTATAAACCTCTTTGGAGTACAAATCTTCGAAGGCGGTATCATGGGTGTAGCTCTGGGCGTGATTCTAGGCGCGATTTTACAGCTTATCGTGTCTTTGATTGGCCTATTTGGTCTAGGCTTCGATTACGACTTTAAAATTAATTGGAAGAACCAGGGCTTCCGCACCATTCTAAAACTTTTGCCTCCGCGCTCACTGGACCAGGGAATTGATTACGTAAACTCTATCGTTAACACCAACCTATCCTCTAGAATGGGCGCTGGTGCGGTAAGATCATTTAACCAAGCCTCAGCTCTGCACCAAATGCCTGTAAATTTGGTCGGCGTAGCAATTTCTACGGCTTTCTTCCCGAAGCTTACCGAGGAGTTGGGCCAAGGAGACCAACACGAATTTTATAACACATTTAGGCAGGCGCTTCGCACCATTACATGGATTGCTTTGCCGGTATCCGTGATTGCCTTTTTCGCACGTGGTTACGTAGTAAGCTTTATCTCGAACGTTGGTAATAACGATAGTAACGGCACGATTGCGTCAATTCTCGGAGCTCTATGTATTGCGATTTTTGCGCGTTCAGTTTTTCATATTGCATCGCGTGGGTTTTATGCCTACCAAGACACCAAGACTCCATTTATCGTCTCCATTTTCGCTATTGGTCTTACAATTCTACTCTCAGTCTGGTTCTTCTTCCTGGGTTGGGGCGTAGACGGCTTAGGTTTGGCACAATCGATTGGGGCAATTGTAGAAATAATTATACTGCTAGCTATTTTGCAGTGGCGCTCACATTCTAAATTACTAGACAAGAGTTATTGGAGAGCAATGGTACGCATGGTTATGGCGACCGCGATTACAGGCTGTGTAGCATTTTCGATGACAAAATTCTTCCCACTGATGATTACAGATAATTCTCTCGTCAGTACTATTCCAAAATTCTTGCTTATTTCAGCGGTATCTTTCGCTGCCTATGTAATTGCCAGTTTCTTCCTAAATCTTAGTGAAGCAGAACCAATTATTAACTACGTGAAAAAAATACTCTTTAAAAACGCCAAATAACTGGTATAATTTAAGTTATGGAAATAAAACGCGAGGACATTTTGCATTTGTCTAATTTGTCTGATTTTTCGTTGTCTGAAAAAGAAATCGAAAAACTTGGCGGAGACTTGCAGGGAATTATTAAATACATTTCACAACTAGACGAACTAAATACTGACGACGTAGAACCAACTTACCAAGTTTTTGAAATGGAGAACGTCTGGCGGAATGACGAGATTTTGCCACAAGACGCCACCAGAGAACAATTGCTCGCTTTAACCAAAGAAGAAAAAGATAACCAAATAAAGGTACCAAAGGTATTGTAATGAAAACTGCAAACAAAACCGTAACTGCAACTCAGCTTGTAAAAGATGCTCTTACCAAAGCTAAACATTTTGCAGATTACAATATTTTTACTTATTTAAACGAAGAGGGCGCTTTGAAGAGAGCTGCCGAGATCGATGCCAAAATTGCTCGCGGTGAAGAAGTAGGAAAACTTGCTGGCGTACCTTTTGCTATGAAAGATAACTTTCTGAGCCCTGAGGGCGAAACTACCGCCTCGGCGCATATTTTGGAGGGCTTTACTTCACCAATTACGGCTACAGCTATAGAAAAATTAGAGAAAGAGGGCGCAATTATGATTGGACGCACCAATATGGACGCCTTTGCACACGGTTCCTCTACCGAGAACTCGTACTTTGGGCCAACCTTAAATTCTCACGATCGTGAACGTGTGTCTGGCGGCTCATCCGGTGGTTCGGCTGTGGCAGTAGCACTGGATATCGTGGAGTTCGCAACCGGCACCGATACTGGTGGCTCAATTCGCCAGCCGGCATCCTTTAACGGTGTTTATGGTCTCAAGCCTACTTATGGCACTATCTCTCGCTATGGCGTTGTGGCGATGGCCTCTTCTACAGATTGCGTTGGCTTCTTCACCAAGACTCCAGACGACATGAATTTGCTAATGGAAGTTGCTTCTGGCCAGGATCCAAAAGATCTCACGACTTTGCCAGATTACTACAATGAAAGCGAAGCAAAGAAGGTTAAAAAGATTGGCATTATTAAAGATTTCGATAACGATTCCGTTGATCTAGAGATTAGGCAAGCCTTGAAAGACAAATGTGAAGCTTTGAAAGCTAGTGGCCACGAGATTGTAGAGCTCGAGATGCCAGCCCTAAAGTATGCACTTGCCGCATATTATATTATTGTGCCAGCCGAAATTGCCTCCAACCTTTCACGTTATGACGGCGTACGCTATGGTTTTCGTTCTGAGGACTCGGCAAACCTCGAGGCCCTCTATCCAAATACTAGAAGTGAAGGCTTTATGCCGGAGAACAAGCGCCGTATTATGATTGGCAACTTTGTACTGTCGTCTGGCTTTTATGATGCATACTTCCTTAAGGCCGCAAAAGCCCGCACTCTCATTGTAAACGAATACCTAGAAGCCTTCTCCAAGTGCGATGCAATCCTTACTCCAGTAGCACCAAACCCAGCCTTTAAGCTTGGCGAAAAAGTCGACGATCCTGTATCTATGTACCTAGAAGACGTAATGAGTGTACCTTTGAACCTAGCTGGTGTTCCTGGACTCACCATTCCGGCAGGAAAGACCAAAGCTGGTCTTCCAATCGGCTTACAACTAGTTGGACCACGCCGCAGCGACAAGTCGTTAATTGAATTCTCGAAGGAGCTAGCATAATGGACGGCGGAGTAGTAATCTTTACCATCGCGATTTTAATTGTGGCGGTTTTTGTCTTTGTTGCAATTCTGCTCACTGGTAAACGCGTTTATCATTTTGACAAAGAGTCCTACCAAGCAAGGTTTTTGGCAATCGAAAACAAGTTGCAAAAAGACAATGTCGCTAGCTACAGCTTGGCAATCATCGAAGCAGACAAACTGCTCGATAAGGCTCTAAACGAGATGGGCGTAGCCGGCAAAACGATGGGCGACAGACTAAAAAAATCTGGAGATAGATTTAAAGACATTAATTCAGTATGGCGCGCACATAAACTCAGGAACGCAATTGCGCATGAAACCGATCTTGAAATCGGATACAAACAAGCAATGACCGCAATCGGAATTTATAAACAAGCACTAAAAGATCTAGGAGCAATCTAATGAAATATATTCCAACTATCGGCGTCGAATGTCATGTACAGCTTTGCACTAAGACAAAGTTGTTTTCTGAAGTAGATAATGATGCGCGTGGCAAAGAACCAAACTCTTGTGTATCGCCAGTAGACTATGCTCTCCCTGGTATGTTGCCAAGGCTAAACGGCGAGGCAATTCGCTTGGCAATCTTAGCTGGCCGCGCAATGAACTGTGAGATTAATGCTTCTTCTAGATTTGACCGCAAGCATTATTTCTATCCAGATTCACCAAAAGGGTATCAAATTACTCAGTTCTATCACCCAATTATCGGCGAAGGCTATGTCGATTTACCAAGTGGTAACCGTGTCCGTATCGAACACGCACACCTTGAGGGTGATGCTGCTAAACTTACACATTTTGATTCTTATAGCTTGGTAGATTTAAACCGTGTTGACACACCATTAATTGAAATCGTTTCAATGCCAGATATTCATTCTGCCAAGGACGCGCACGATTATTGCAAAGAGCTTTGGCGCCTGATGTGCTTTGCTGGCGTAACCAACGGTGATCTATATTTTGGCAACATGCGTTTTGACATAAACACTTCCGTCGCACCGGAAGGCTCCGATAAGCTCGGCACACGCACTGAGGTGAAAAACCTCAACTCGTTTAGAAGCGTAGAGCGCGCTGTAGAATACGAAATTAAGCGTCAAAGCAAATTGCTAGATAATGGTGAAAAAGTTGTTCAGGAAACTCGTGGTTGGAACGACGCCACCGGCGAGACTACTGGCCAACGTGCAAAGGAAGAAGCAAAGGATTATCGCTATATGCCAGAACCAGACATTCCACCAATTAACCTTACTCAAGAATTTATCGATGCAGAATCTGCAAAACTTCCAATGATGCCAAAAGATTATCGCGAAAAATTTGCCAATGTAATTGCTGGTGATACGCTAGAAATTTTGCTCGATTATCCATCCCTTATGGGGAAGCTTGGCGAAATTGACGAAAAGTATGCAAAGAATATCTCAAACCTGTTTGCATCAGTCTTGCTTGCTGAAGAAAAATCTGCAGAATATTTGAACGATCTTCCAACCGCAAACGAGCTAAACGAGCTTGCCGAAATGAACGACAAAAAAGAGCTTAGCTCTACTGCTACTAAGGAAGTATTCCTCCGGCTCTTTGATCCACAAATGAAAGGCCGTGGCGCTAAAAACATCGCCAAAGAGCTTGGCCTAATCCAAGAGAACGATCTTGGTGCGCTTGAAGCGATTGTAGACACCGTACTCTCTAAACCAGAGACCAAGAAGGCCCAAGAGGATTACAAGAACGGGGAAATGAAGGTAATTGGTTTCTTGGTTGGTCAAGTGATGAAAGAATCTCACGGCAAAGCAAACCCATCCGCCGTACAAGAAATCCTTAAAAAGAAGCTTGGCTAAAGCCGCAAACGAAAGCCCCTATTATACAGGGGGCTTTTTTTGTAAAATTTTAAACTTTTATGATATAATATATCAAATATGCCTTATTTTTGAGTGTGGAACTCGTAAAAGGGAATTTAATTAATATTAATAAAGGAGCTTATGGCTAACGAAATTAAAGACCTGTCTCAGCTACGCAACATTGGTATTATTGCGCACATCGATGCAGGCAAGACTACTACCAGTGAGGCTATTCTCTACCGTACTGGTCTCAAACACAAAATCGACCTAGTTAAGGGCGGCACCGGTGGTGCTGATACCGACTGGATGGAACAGGAAAAGGAACGCGGTATTACTATTACTTCTGCTGCTGTTACCGTTTATTGGAAAGGTCATCAAATCAACATTATTGATACCCCGGGCCACATCGACTTTACCGCTGAGGTGGAGCGTTCTCTCCGTGTACTCGACGGTGCAGTAGTGGTATTCGATGGTAAGATGGGTGTAGAAGCTCAGTCTGAAACTGTATGGCGCCAAGCTACCAAATATGGTGTGCCACGCATTTGTTTCGTAAACAAAATCAACCAAATTGGTGGTGATTTCTACAAATCTCTAGATAGCATTCACAAACGTCTTTCTAAGAACGCTGTGGCTATCCACCTTCCAATTGGCTTTGAAAAAGACATCTGTGGTGTAGTAGACCTCGTTGATATGAAGGCTTACACTTACAAAGATTATGCCGACCATGAGCTTACTGTAGGTGAAATCCCAGCAGACATGGTTGAAAAAGCCAAAAATGCTCGTTCCATGCTCGTAGAAGAGGCTGTCCAAGCTGATGAAGCTCTTATGGACAAATACTTCTCTGAAGGTGAAGAAGCTATCACTACCGAAGAACTTAAAGCAGCACTTAGAAAGCGCGTGCTTGATGGCGACTTCTTCCTAGTAACTGGTGGTGATGGCCGTGGTGTGATCGTAGAAAAAGTTCTCGACCTCATGACCGATTATCTTCCATCTCCACTTGATCGTGACCAAGGCCAAACCGTTGGTACCGATCCAAAGACTGGCGACCAAATCATCCGCAAGGCTGATAACTCTGAGCCTCTTACCGCTCTTGCCTTTAAGATTGCTACCGACCCATTCGTAGGTAAGCTTATCTTTATCCGTGTTTATGCCGGTAAACTCAAGTCTGGTGATACCGTTCTTAACGCTTCTACTGGCGATAAGGAACGTATCGGCCGCCTAGTTCGTATGCACGCTAACGACCGTAAGGATATTTCTGAAATCGGCGCTGGCGATATCGCAGCAGTAGTAGGCTTAAAGAATGTGACTACCGGTACTACTATTTGTAATCCATCCCATCCAATTCTTCTAGAGTCTATCGAATTCCCAGATCCTCCAGTATCTATTGCTGTTGAGCCAAAAACCAAGGCTGACCAAGAGAAAATGGGTATCGGCCTCTCCAAGATGGCTGAGGAAGATCCAACCTTCCGCGTACATACCGACGAAGAAACCGGTCAAACCATTATTTCTGGTATGGGTGAGTTGCATCTAGAAATCATCATTGACCGTCTCAAACGTGAGCATGGCGTAGAAGCCAACACTGGTGCTCCACAGGTAGCATATCGCGAAACTATTCGTGGTACCGCCGAAGCCCAAGGTAAGCACATCAAACAATCTGGTGGTCGTGGTCAATATGGTGACGTTTGGATTAAGTTTGAACCAAATGAACCAGGGAAAGGCTTCGAATTTATCGATCAGATTAAGGGTGGTGTAGTTCCTCAGGAATATCGTAAACCAGTACAAAAAGGTGTGGAAGACACCTTGGCTGGCGGCGTTATCGCTGGTTACCCAGTAGTAGACATCAAGGCTACCCTCTATGATGGTAGCTACCACGATGTCGACTCCTCCGAGCTCGCCTTTACCCTCGCCGGTGCACTTGCTACTCGCGAAGGTATCAAGAAAGCTAACCCAGTACTTCTTGAGCCTGTAATGAAACTTGAGATTACTACCCCAGAAGATTTCATGGGTGACGTAATTGGTGATATCAACTCTCGCCGTGGTCGCATCGATGAGATGGAAGATCTTAACGGTGGCGCAAAGCTTATCAAGGCTTTCTGTCCACTCGCAAACCTCTTTGGTTACACTGGTGACCTTCGTGGTATGACTCAGGGACGTGCTGCTTCTTCTATGGAGCTATTCGCTTACGAGGAAGTACCACCAAACGTAGCTCAAGAAATTATCGAAAAGAGAAATTCAAAATAATTTCACTCAGCATTAAAAAGGCCCCCAAAGCGGGGGTCTTTTTATGTTATTTTGTGTTGTGGTTGCAAAGCGGGTCGTTGGCCAAATCGGCCTTAATTCTTTCTTCTACGCCCGTTTCCTCGGTATCCTCGTAGTCTTTTTTCCCCTTATAAAAGCCAAAGAGGCATGCAGAGCCTACATCAAAGGCTATTACGCCAAGGACTACCAATACCGCTATAATAACCGGGATACCCAATGCTTTTGCTTTGAGAATAAATATCACTCCGCCGATTATAGCAGCATATAATACTACGACAACCACGCTGTAAAAAAGAACGACAACCATAGAGATTTCCCCCTCTCTTATAAAAATATTTGGTTATCTTTCCATTATACCACAAAATAAGCGTTTTGTCTAGAGATAGATTGACTTTTATAGAGAAATGTAGTATAATATAAGGTGACGTAACAATTTTGTGGGCAATTGTTTAACGATTGCAGTTTAATTTTTTAGGAGGGGCGTATGGAGAAGAAGTACGACACAATTGAATACGGTGGGGATATCGTTGTGACATTGTCTTGCACGATAAAAGACAACTTAGGTCTTATCAAAGTGCTAGAAGATGTAAAAAACGATCTCCCGGAAGCTCTTAACGGAGCTACATTGGAACAAAAGGAAACCAACTGGATGACGTTTATCATTGACGATAACGACTATAATGTTGATTACCCCTTTGTCATCGATGAAGAAGAAGATGACGACAACTACTGGATCGAAATTGAACCGGAAGAAGTCGCTAAACGCATCAAAGAAGCAGAGAGCTACAACCTCATAAGCTTTGGTAACGAGGAAGCGTTGTACGATGAAGTCACCTTAATTCAAAGTGGTGGAACTATCGACATCCTGGAGTTCTCAATGGCAATGAGTGGCTGGGATGCTTTAATGAGCAAACTTGCCGAATGTGGCCTGATTACAGAGTACGAGGCGGAGAGTCTCAGAATAGGAGGAGGTGAACAGGATGAATAAAGAACCTATCTTAATCTATACACCTGAAGATTTAGAAGAAGACCGAAGAGAAGAGATTCGTGCTTCGATCAGGGAAATATTTTGCCTTATCTTTCGCGGGCCGCTCGACCTTTTGGCAAAATTGTTCTTTTTTTTAGGCGATGTCTTTGACGACATCGGCTGGTTTTTCTACTAGCCCTCTAGAACCCAAGTCAAATGACTTGGGTTTTTTACTCTTTACAATTTGAGAAAAATAGTCTAAAATAATAATGTAGAGCTTTGGAGCTGGTTTTTATTAGCGCTCCAAACGTAATAAATATAAAAGGAGAATGAATGGCAAATTTTGACCGTTCCAAACCACACATTAACGTGGGTACTATGGGTCACGTTGACCATGGTAAAACCACTTTGACTGCTGCAATTACCAACGTACTTGCAAAGCGTCTTCCAAGCGAAGTAAACAAAGCTGTCGCTTATGATCAAATCGATAACGCTCCTGAAGAGAAAGCTCGTGGTATCACCATCGCTACCTCTCACCAAGAGTATGAGTCTGAAAAGCGCCACTACGCACACGTAGATATGCCAGGCCACGCAGACTACATTAAAAACATGATTACCGGTGCTGCACAGGTTGATGGTGCTATCCTCGTAGTTGCTGCTAACGATGGTCCATTGCCACAAACTCGTGAGCACGTACTATTGGCTCACCAGGTAAACGTACCAAAGATCATCGTCTTCCTAAACAAAATGGACCTCGCTGATCCAGAACTCGTAGAGCTCGTAGAGATGGATGTTCGTGACCTTCTTAACAAATATGGTTTCGATGGTGACAACGCTCCAATCATCAAGGGTTCTGCTACTAAGGCTCTTGAAGGCGATCCAGCCAACGAAGATGCTATCATGGAACTCGTTCACGCTATGGACGAATACTTTGATATCCCAGAACACGATCTCGATAAGCCATTCCTAATGCCAATCGAGGACGTCTTCTCCATCAAAGGCCGTGGTACTGTAGCTACTGGTCGTATCGAACAAGGTGTTGTAAAACTAAACGACGAAGTTGAAATCGTAGGTCTAAAAGACACTCAAAAATCAGTTGTAACTGGTATTGAGGCCTTCCACAAGACTCTCGATCAAGGTCAAGCTGGCGATAACGCTGGTCTCCTTCTTCGTGGTATTGAGCGTGATCAAATCGAACGTGGCCAAGTTATTGCAAAGCCAGGTTCTATCACCCCACACACCGAATTTGAGGCTCAGGTTTACATCCTTAAGAAAGAGGAAGGTGGCCGCCACACTCCATTCTCTAAGGGTTACAAGCCACAGTTCTACTTCCGTACTACTGACGTAACTGGTGAAGTTGAACTTCCAGCTGACAAGGAAATCGTAATGCCAGGTGACCAAGTAACCTTCAACGTAAAGTTGCTTGCTCCTGTCGCTATGAACAACAACGACCGCTTCGCTATCCGTGAAGGTGGCAAGACCGTTGGTTCTGGTGTTATCACCAAGGTTATCAAATAATCTAATTATCTGATACATCTAGCTCCTCTCTTGACGAGAGGAGCTTTTTGTGGTATAATTAAGGTATAGGGTGTGTTTTTTTGACAATTTGGTCTAGAACAAGAAGAAAGAGGTGAATTTATGCACAGTATATTGGATATAGTGGGAGTAGTATGGATAGTTTTAATATGGCTACTATATTTTGTAGTTGCTCTGATTCCATGCTTTTTTGGGAACTATAAAGAAGGCGACCCGCGAGCTGAAAGAAAACCAAAGATTGCGGGCTATGGTTTTTGTATCTGTTTAATAATGATGGGCGCCACAATGGTTGTTAGGATGATCGTCTTGGGATTTGTCTATAGACAAACCGAGCAGTTTACAATCGAGACAATCACGACAAGAGTGGTTGAAAGCCAAGAGCTCAACCCTGTGGCAGAAGGGATTTATCTGTTTAGAGATGAAGACGACGCAGTACACTTTTTGACCGAAGATGGCAAGAAGAAATCTGCGCCTACATATGGGCTAAACTACGACACGGATAAAAACTTCATAGAGACATATGAAACTCTCGAGGTAGCATATTTTTCCAAAGATGTAGACAGGAAGTATCCCTTCATAGCATTAAATAGTAGGCTGTACTACTCGATACATTTAAGTAGTATAGACCAAATACAAGATGTGAACATGACTTGGGACTAAGGAGGTGGGGCTCATGGGCTTATTTCAAATTTTTATGATTATGCTCTTAATTGCGTTGGCGATAGCCAGCATAATTAGCACTTGTAAGGCAAAAAAAGACGAAAGAAATAGTGTGCCATTCATAGCAACAGTAATAATTTGTATGATTATTTATTGGCTTGCACAGGGCGCAATATTAATCTTAGCTACATATTGGAGCGGCATGGAGATGGCGGATACATCACCAAAAAAGACACAGGAAGCAAAGCTTAGCCCTATGCTAGGCAACAACACCTATGTCTTAAAGGATGATTCCTGTTTTTACTTCTATGCCGACGGCAAGACGTGGAAGGACGAATATTTAATTATAAATTATGATGCCGACAAGGCGTATGCGGAAGCATACAAAGCCAAAAGAAACGTCTATCTAACTATAGACAAAGACAGGAAATACCCGATACTAACTTATGCGTTCGGGACCAAATACATAATACACTTGGAAAACATTGACCAAATTGAACAAGTGAACGCACCCGATTTAGTGAGCTGGGACTAATCCCAGCTCCTTTTTTATCTGGCCGCCCTTTACGAAAGGGGATTTTTATGGTAAAATAATAACACTGGGTGTCGTAACTTGAAAACTTAAAAAAATACTAGAGAGGTGGTGAGAGAATGGGTATTTTTGGTATTTGTATGTTAATTTTGTTTATCTTATGTTTGGCTTGGATGGTCTGGATGGTGGTAAGAGTAGTCAACGGGGGCAGATTCGAGCCCACGGTGGGGGAGGAGCTTTTGTGGTTATTTTTTACTATGGCAGTCATCATATGTTGGATTCTCGTACCAATAGAAATGCAAACGAAGGCTACAGAAAGCCCCGAGAAGTTCGACTTAATTACTTCGAAAAAGTCTGAAACCTATGTGATTGAACCCTTGCTAGACGATGATGTTTATGCGATAGAAGGCAAAAATGATTTTTATGTTCTGGGTAGCGACGGCACGGTATATCATTGCGAGAAGTGTAACTCCAAGTGCGTTTATGACGCGGGAGGCAAATACTATATCGAGGCACGCAAATGCCGCTTTGTTTACTACATCGGTGGCGAACATGCGCCGGCATTTCCTTTGTTTGTGCTGGCTGGTGGCACCAGCTATACTATCCATTTAAAAAGTTCAAGTGAGCTAAAAGTTGCCAACACGGTAACATCGTTAGATTAGGAGGTGGCCTATGGGAATTATAAATATTCTTCTTATTGTATTGGTAGTTGTGGCCATTATTTACCTATTAATATCCGGAATCATTATGATGAGCGACTTCGAAAACGAGGCCGCGTACATCAACACAAAAATAGGCTTAATTGCAATAATATTTATCCTGCTTTTATGTATTATCTGTGTCGCAATCGTCGACGTGGCATCGCAAAAGGAAGGTCCTGGGTGGCAAAGAACCGAGCCAAAACTCGCAGGAGAAAGTCATCTTTTGTCTCTCGGCGATGCTGCCTATGCTCTAGAAGATGAAAAATGCTATTATGTCTTTGTGAATGGGGACGAAAATCCCAGGCAGTGTGCCAAAAAAGACGTCGTCGTAGTATATGACTCAAAAGAGCCATATATAGAAACAAGGTACTACAAAATAATCTTTTATTGTAAAAAAGTTCCACTGTTTTCTACATGGACAAACACGATGTATATCATTCACCTGACCAGTGAAGACGATATACAAAACATCACACCCTATAGACAAAGCTGGGAGTAATCTCCCAGCTTCGTTTTTTTTCAAAATTGTGCTATAAAGAAAGTATGAAGATAGCTATTTTCTCAGATTGTTATCTGGACCTTACCGGCGGCATTGTTTCTACTATCAATGCACAAAAGGCTGCTCTAGAAAATTTGGGGCACGAAGTAGAAATATTTAGCACCGGTTTTTTGAAGACAAAAAGGGAATTAGACGCTTTGGCGCGGAAGAATATTTATCAGGTACCGAGCTGTAAGTGGTTTTTCCGCGGGCTAACGCCAGTTTCTAGACGGCCAGGCATCATCGAAAAATGGCTAGAAGAAGAGCATCCAGAGCTTCGAGATTTTGATATTTTTTATGTTCATTACGAAAGCGGTTGTTCAATCGCTGGGTTAAGGCTCGCAAAAAAGCTCAAAATCCCATCTGTACAGGTGATGCATGGCCGCGAAGACATGGGCGAATCGATGATTATTCCGTTGGGTTTACGCACAATTGTAGCGTCCTTTTTGAACTGGTTCCATTCCTGGTATATGCCACACAAAGTCACAGTATCTCGCGATGATTATTTGGCCAATACCGCCGCCAAAGCCAAAATGTGGACCTTGATGGTGAATCACGCAAACTACGCAGACTTGGTGTTAACGCCGAGCGAGCATTTCCGTAAAAAGCTATTACATTACGGGGTAAAAAGGCCGGTAAAAGTATTTCCTAACGCTTTTCCAGACAGCAAATTCCCAGATAAACCAGAGGTAAAAACCCTTGGACCTGGCGAAGAAATACGGATGATTTGGCACAGCCGGGCCAGTGCCGAAAAACGTATTATGCCATTTTTGCAGGCACTAAAAAAGCTGACGGTCGATTACCGTTTAGATGTTTATGGCGGCGGCGGAGAGCTAGGTAAGGCTAGGCGCTTTGCTAGTCGCAACGGAATGAATGTGATTTTTCACGGTAACACCGATTTTGGTAAAGTATGCGAAGCCATCAAAAAAGCCGATCTAGACGTTTTGGTTTCTTACAATTTTGATACTTTTGGTATGACCTTGATTGAAGCGGAAGCTTACGGCGTGCCAGTATTTTTCTGCGATCCAGATATGCGCGAAGTGGTGCCGGAGGGTAGCTTTGTGCTGAGTAAAAACGAGACACCAGCGGCGATGGCGGCAGCACTAGAAAAGCTAGCAAACGAACCGGGCAGAATCCGCGAAATGAGCGAAATTATGATTAAAAATCGCAAAGAAATTTTGGTTTCTCGGCGGATTATTAAATTAATAGAAATGTTTGAAGAGCTAAAGAAAGGATAAAATGTTTAATAAAATCAGAAGCGCACAAATGAAATGGCTGCATCGTAACGGCGGTATCATGAGCAACAGAATTGGCAGTTTTAGCAGTGGTATGCATAGATCCAGTCTTAGCAGCATGCACAAATCTAGCCTTAGCAGCATGAACCATAGTAGTATGCATAGAAGTAGCCTGCATAGAAGCAGTATTAGTCGTAGTCATCATAGCAGTCATCGCTCTAGACATTAATAAAAGAAAGGAAAGACATGTTCTACAGAACTGCGGAGAGCGTTTCTCCAAAACACCCAGACAAACTTTGCGACAGAATTTCTGACGCTATTCTAGACGCATATTTCGAACAAGACCCGGACGCTAGAGTTGCCGCCGAAACTTGTGGCGGGCACGGCGTAGTGTTTGTTACCGGCGAAATTACATCTACTGCCGACGTAGATATCCCGGCGATCGTGCATCGCATCGCTGGCGACGACGTGGAAGTTCATACCAAAGTCGTAAAACAATCACCTGAAATTGCCCAAGGTGTAGACACTGGTGGCGCTGGCGACCAGGGTATTATGATTGGGTATGCCTGCGACGAAACCCCAGAATTATTGCCACGCGAGGTGGTTTTGTCCCGCCGTTTGAACCAATATATTTACGAAAAGCATCCATATGATGGCAAAACCCAAATTACAATTGCACCAGACAATTCGATTGATTCAATCGTTGCAAGTTTTCAAAACGTATCACATGATGAACTAGAGAAACTAGTGCGTGAATTTATTGAAAAAGAGGGCCTCACCGGAAAGCTTGAGCTTCACATCAACCCAGCCGGTGATTGGAACCAGGGTGGCTTTGATGCCGACACTGGGCTTACTGGCCGCAAGTTGATTGTAGACAACTACGGCCCGCGCGTGGCTATTGGTGGTGGTTGTTATTCTGGCAAGGATCCGTCTAAGGTGGACCGCTCTGCTGCCTACATGGCCCGTCGTGTAGCTGTAGATTATCTAAGAGAGCGCAAAGCACACGAAGTTTTGGTGCGCCTAGCTTATGCAATTGGCTATGCCGAGCCTCTAGAAAAGACTGTAATTATAGACGGCAAGCCAGAAGAGATCGAAGGCTACGATCTTACTCCACGCGGAATTATTAAATTCTTGGATTTGAAGCGCCCAATTTACGAAAAAACTGCCGAATATGGCCACTATGGTAACGGATTTGATTGGGATAAATAGTTTTTCTACCTCTGTTGCTACGGAAAGTAGCAAAAAAAGTTGTAAAATGTAAATAAGTTTTGCTGGTAAAAGTTTACATTCTGACTAAAATGAAGGGCAGAAAGGAAAATTATGCAATTTAACGATAAATTAAAAACACTCCGAAAAGAATATAATTACACCCAAGAGGAGCTCGCCGAAGCTTTGGACGTATCTAGGCAAGCGATTACCAAATGGGAGAGTGGGGAAGGCGTCCCGGACGTCGAGAACCTAAAAGAAATTAGCAAGCTATTTAATACTACGATAGACGAGCTGATAAAGGAAGAAAAGCAGGTAAAGTCTAGCGACAGGCGTTTCCGCGCGGTAAGAGAGTTAGATATAGACCACGGCAAACACTTCGACATTAAGCTCGCGCCAGCAGACGAACTAAATATTGTGCCTTCTAGTGACGAGAAAGTAAAAGTAGAGCTACTTTCTTCCGAGAAGGAAAATCTGTCCGAGCTAGTAAAAGTAAAATTTGACGATTTGTACAACAAACTCGATATCAATATTAAGTCTAAGCGCGCTGGGCAAGACGTAATCATCAATTTATACTTGCCAGAAAAGTACATCGACGAGATCGAAATAAATGGGAAACTCAAAACTCTAAATATTTCTGATCTTGATGTCCAAAAGCTAGAATATGATGGTAAACTTAAATACCTAAATGTTTCTGGTTCAAAGGGAAAAATTGTACTAAATACCTCTAAGAGCGACATCGAAGCAGAATATGATAGGTTTGACGGTTCCCTAGAAGTAAATACGATTCATTCTACCGCGCGCGTAAAAATTCCGACCGGCACCAAGTATCAGGCTATCAATAAAGGATTTAAAAACACCTTTATCGACGCGGTAAACACCGAAGACTCTGCAAATATCATCGAGCTAAATGGCGCCGCCAGCAAGCTGATTGTAATTGAAAAATAGCTTTCGTTGACAGGGCTGTTATAATAAGGGTATGAAACACCTTTTTACTATCGATTTAAAAGATTACAATCCAAATGGCAAAAAATTTTATCGTCCGTCTGTGCGCGGGATTATCCTGGATGAAGACGGCAACGTTGCGATGATTTACAGCCAGAAACTTCATTTTTACAAGTTCCCGGGTGGCGGGGTAGAGGGGGACGAGACACAGCTTCAAACCTTGGCGCGGGAGATAAAAGAGGAAACTGGCATGACACTTGTTCCGGAGTCGGCAAAAGAGTTTGGCGAAGTATCAAAAATCCAAAGTGGCGACGATCCGAACGAAGATTATATTCATATCCAGCAAAACTATTATTATACTTGCCGGGTGGAAGAGAAAATCAACGAGCAGGATTTAGACGATGATGAAAAGAAGTTGGATTTTGTGTTAAAGTTTGTGCCAGTAGATGAGGCGATCAAGGCAAACGCAGCGTTTAAAAACGAGAACAAATTTCTTGAACAAATGGCCGAACGTGACCGGCGCGTACTCGAGATACTAAAAAATTCGCAATAAAAAACACACTGTACTTTTTTATGCACAGTGTGTTAGGGGTTATGAAATTTTTGTTAAAGACAGAAATTCGTCCTTATTCAGTTTTTTGATTGCGCGAAGTTCATAATTGCGAACTGTAGTCTGGTTGTTCAAGCCAAGTTCTTCCTGAAGTTCTTTTCTCGTCTTATACTGTCCATTAAGACCAAATCTGTCGCAGATAAGTTTGTATTCGTCTTTGTCCAGATTCTTTTTTAGAAAGTTATGAATCGCTTTAAAGGTGTCGTCATCATAGCCATCGAAGGTTTCATAAGTGTCGTTATTAAGGTCGTGGAGCAACTCGCCGAAGCTGTATTTTATTTCCGCTGTGTCTGCCACGTCCCCATATTTTACACACTTACGAAGTACCCATATCTTTGAGCTGTCCTCAAACTTTTTTGAAAATTCATAGCGAATTAGGCCTGAGGATTCTAGAAAATTGCGCACCTCTGTGCCGAGAATGAAAAAATTCTTTCGCGAAAAATGTGGTATGTTTCGACGTTTTTCGGGATCGATATTTTTGTCGCGTTTAATTCCGTCAACTGCAAACTCAAATGCAGATTCTAGCTTATATGCGTCAAGATATGTTTTTATTTTCTTACGACGGGTTATTCTGATGACTTTCTGTAGGGGAAGATATTCTAATATCTCCTTACTCTTATCACTAAGCTCAATCATATCAACTGTTACATCTTTTGCTTTCATATTACGCCCTCCTTGTAAAAGAAACTATCAATATAATTAAATTATACTGTATCTACCATTATATCATACTTTTTATGTTTTGTCAATAATGTATACGCTTAAATATGGTCTAGCAGCTGTGGTATAATCTAAGCATGAATAACTCTACGAACAATCGTGCAGCTGGACGTTTTAGGACTATTGCTGCAGTACTTGTGCTATTATCCAGAAAAACCGAAAACGGCACAGAATATCTTTTACAAAAAAGGCAAAATACTGGTTTTGCTGATGGGATGTGGGATTTTTCAGCTTCTGGACACGTCGAGGGCGGAGAGTCTATGATAATGACGGTCTGCCGTGAAACCAAAGAAGAAATAAATGTCGATATATTACCAGAAGATGTTGAGTTTATGGGGCTGCTCCATGAGCTCGGCAACGATGGGGAACCAAGATTCTTAGGCTGTTTCAAAGTAAACAATTATTCTGGCGAGATAAAGATAGGCGAACCGGAAAAAATCGCAGAGTTAAAATGGTTTAACGAAAACGATCTACCAGACAATATCATAGATTCGAGAGAAAACGCTCTAAGAAGATTCAGGCAAGACGGGATTTTTTATCAAGAATCTGGTTGGGATAGACAAAAATAAAGGCCTAAAGGCCTTTTCTATTAGTGGTGGGCGAAGAGGGACTTGAACCCTCACGGTATTGCTACCACAAGATTTTGAGTCTAGCGCGTCTACCAGTTCCGCCATTCGCCCATAGATGTATTTTAGCATATTTTACCGCTTTATGCTATAATTTAATTATGAATCCAGAAAACGGTGGGCAGTCTTCAAGTGACCTGCAAAGACAGGCAGCGGCCGCAATTGCCAGGAAAAAAGTCCTGGCAGCTTATGCTGAGTCTGCCAAAAAAGCAGCCCACACGGCTAGCGTCACCGAAAACCAGTCCCGCATGAAAGATGAACCGGTTACCACCAAAATTAATTCAGAATCTTGGAAAAAATACCACTCGGAATGGCAAAACTATTATCAAAAATATTACAGCGAATATTATTCTAATGCTGCCAAAAATTACATCGCTAAAGAGCGTTTAAAGGCGGCTCGCGAGCAAGCCGAGGAAGAAGAAATTTTGCATGCGTTGGCACATTCCAATCCTAAAAACGATGGGAAAACCGGCCTCACAATTGCCGATGGCGATAGCATCAAAGACGATCTTAGGCGTAAAATTCGCTCCAAAGCGACTACAAACGCTAAAAAAACTCGCCGGATGCGCAAGTTTATTCCAATTCTCCTAGGTGTAGCAGTGGTGCTTCTAATCCTATTCCTGCAATACAACCGTCTGATTTTCGCGCCGATTATGGCCTATGTTTCGCCAGGCAACGTACCGGCTTCTGAAATCGAAGCTTTGGATCCTACGGTTACACAAACTGTATCGCCAGACCCAAGATTAATCATTCCAAAATTAAATGTAGATGTGCCAATTCATTTTGGTATTAGTGTAAACGAGGTAATGGGCGCCATGAATAACGGCGTGGCGCATTATCGCATCAATGGGGCTAGTGCATTCCCAGGCGAAATTGGCAACGTGGTGATCACTGGGCACTCGGCAGGCGACGTATATAGTTCTAATCCATACAAATACATCTTTTCGGGCCTAGAACGTCTAGAAGATGGCGATTTAATTTACATCAACTACAAATCCGTACGTTATACATATAAAGTAGTTCGAAAATCCGTCGTTGAACCTACCAACATCAGTGCTTTACAAATTGAGACCAACAAGCCTTTGCTCACATTGGTAACTTGTACTCCGCTTGGCACTTCCAGATATCGCTTACTTGTGACTTCTGAGCAAATCTCGCCAAGTTATGAAGGCGCCGAGGAGGAGACCGTAATCAGCGTGGACGACACCGAGAACATCGAAATGCCAAGCAACGAACCAGGATTCTTTGAAGGAATCTGGAACTTCTTAACTGGAAACTAATTAGCAATTACTTCACGAGTAAGTTTGTCGTCACTAAAATAATACAGCCATTTGTTGTTGGTGATGGTAACTGGCAAGCGTTCAGAAACGTTTGAAGAAAGCTTGCGGTGGTTTTGACCATCGAAATCGTAGACAGATAGTTCACCAGTAGATACTGCATAAAGCATGCTGCTGTCTAGCCATCCATAGTGATTTGAGCTGGTTTGCCATTCGGTAATAGCAAGAGCTTCCATGTCCAATGTGGCTAGGCGTTCGCCAGAGCTCATAATTACAAATTCGCCAAAGCGCCCAACTTTATATTTGTTAGGCGTGAAGCTAATTTCGCCAGAGAAGAATTCCGAAAAATCATCTTTTTTGTAAACGGCAATGGTTGCGTCTTCTAAAATTGTGACGTATTTATTGTCGTAAAACTGGCTATACAAAACTTTTGGCAAGTTATCCGAATTATAAACCGTGTCGACATCTCCGCCGTTAATATTAGTGATACCAACATAATATTTTGGTTCGTCTTCATTGACGTTTTTAGCAGAGAAGGCAATGTCCGAGTTTAGAAAATCGTAACTAACCACGTCTTTTGCAATAATGGCGGACAGCTGTTGGCTACCAACGTCGATTTTGCGAAGGTTGCCGTCGAGTAAAGCCAGTAGGGTGTTGGCGGAATTATCAAAAATTCTAATTTCGCTAAAATTAAAGTCAAAGAGCTTGGAAAGGTTGACACTATTTTCTGGGTTTTTAACATTCAAAATTACCCATTCGTGGCGGCCATTTTCTTCTACATCAAACAGAACATGCTCGTTGTTAGCGTCCCATTCAGCACGAATAATATTACCCGAAAATAGACCAGTTCTAGCCCCAGCGGCTTTGCTAACTGAGCTAAATACAGCCGAGACGTCTATAGTTTTGACTTCTGGATTATCATTGTTTAGATTTAGAAGTTCCCAGTCCGTAGTTTTATTGATTAAAAGCAGGGAATTACGATCCGGTGAAACCGTGGCAAAAGTGGTGCCAGAAGCATCATAAATTGATTCTTTTTTGCGCTCTTTCAAAAATAGACGTGGGTAATCTACCTTATAAAGTAGGCCTTCAGAAATTTTGACAATGCGAGACCAAGAATCGTAGCCCTCTTTACTAAGCGAAACTGTGTGTTCGCCGCTAGACAGAACTTTGTTGGTATTGGTGCGCTGCATCCAGGAAGAATTGCCGTCTATTTCAACGTCGGCGCCAGTAGGAAAAGAAGAGATCTGGAGTAAACCTTGGCGCTCTACTTCAAAATCTGAGTTTAGCCAATATCCAGACACGACAAAAGCCAAGATGATCACAGTAATAACAACTGCGAGCACCATAAAAAATTCTGATACGATAACACGAATGCTTTCGTGGCGTGCGCGCTTATCTGAATCCATATGTGGTTATATTATACCATAATTTTTTTAATTTTTAGCTCTTGCGTTTTGATAAAATACCTAGTATCATTATATTAAGAATAAGCGAGGTAGAGAAAATGCAGAAATCCGATGATAATCAGAAGGCTACGGTGGCGCACCGCAGAGTGATGTCTTCTACTACGCTCAATCGGAAATACGTTCAAAGACCAACTGCCCAAAAAGTAAATGTTCAGAGGCCAGTTGTTCAGAGGCCAGCCGTGGGGAGGCCAGTTGTTCAGAAATCAGTTGCTAGTAGACCAACCACGAATAGGGCGGTAATCGACATGGCAAATGTCAAAGCCAGAATGCAAAAACGTGTCGAAAAACCAGAACCAGCCAAGATTTTATCCGCCAAAGAACTAAAGGATCAGGCTATCAAAAAAGCTTTGGCCAGTGTCGCAAAAGAAGAAAACGTAGAGGATAAAAAGGCCAAACGTTCCGAAAAATTCCACTTTGGCGCTGGCAAAATTTTGCTTGCACTAGGTTGTGCAGCCGCAGCGGTTTTTGCAATTGTTTATTTTGTAAATCTAAACATGCCAGACATTTCTTTGAAGGTTGCAGCAATGCAAACCGGTATCGATGCTTCTTACCCATCATACGTACCGCGCGATTTTGCTTTGTCGGATATCGTATCAGAAGACGGTAGGATTGTTTTGAATTTCAAAAATTCAAGCACTGGCGGCACTTTCTCATTAATAGAAGAGCGTTCCACCTGGGATTCAAATGCACTTTTGTCTAACTACGTCCGCGACGCTTACGAAGACAACTACATTATCATCCGCGACCAAGGTTTAACTATTTACGTTAGCGGCAACGATGCTGCGTGGGTAAATGGTGGTATCGTCTTCAAGATCAAAACTTACTCTGGTGAACTCACAAAAAAACAAATCCGTTCAATTGCTGTATCTCTCTAAAAGTGATATAATAATTTCATGAATGTAATTACTCGTTTTGCGCCGAGCCCAACCGGCTATATCCATATTGGAAATGTTCGTTCGGCAATTTATCCATATCTTTTTGCTCGCCAAAATGATGGCAAAATGATTTTGCGTATCGAAGACACGGATAGGGAACGTTACGTAGAGGGCGCAACCGATTTAATTGAAGACACTTTGAAATGGCTTGGTCTTGACTGGGACGAAGGCCCAATCGTAGGCGGAGATCATGGCCCATATTTCCAGAGCGAAAGACTAGAAATTTATCACAGATGGGCCCGCAAGCTAATAGAGTCCGGCCGTGCTTATGCCGACCCAACTCCAGCTGAAAAAATCGACGAATACCGCCGTGAGTGCACTGAGAAAAAAGTACCATTTCTTTATCGTAATTTCCGTCCAACCGAAACTCCAGAATGGGAACCAGGCATTCCACTAAGATTTAAGGCCGAACCAAAAGACTATAACTGGACCGATGCCGTAATGGGCGACATGCATACTGGTCCAGAAGTTTTGGATGACATCATTTTAATCAAAAAAGATGGTTACCCAACCTATAACTTCGCTCACATTGTAGATGATGCCGAGATGGGTGTAACCCACATTATGCGTGGCGTAGAATATCTTTCTAGCACGCCAAATTATCTAGCTATTTATGAAGCACTAGGCCTAGAACACCCAGTTTTTGTATCTTTGCCACACATTCTTGCGCCTACTGGAAACAAGAAACTTGGTAAACGTGATGGCGCCAAATCCGTAACTGAATACCGCGATGATGGCGTTTTGCCAGAAGCAATGTTAAATTATCTTGTTAGCCTCGGTTGGAATGATGGCACCGAACAAGAAATTTATACAAAGGAAGAATTAATCGATAAATTTAGTTTGGACAAAATCCAGACTTCCGGTGCACGCTATGATGAAACCAAGCTTTATTGGATGAATGGTCAATGGATTCGCCGGATTTTCGACGAACAAGGCTGTTCGGCTTTATATGATCGCACCGAAGGTTTTTGGCCAGAAGTAGCTATGAATTCTTCTGAAGATTACCGCAAAAAAGTCCTAGCGATTATTTATGATCGTCTAAAAGTTTTGGCAGATCTACGCGAAATGACTAGGTATTTCTTTGAAGAACCAAAGCTAGATTTAGACATGTTGGTGAACAACAAATTTCTAAAAAAGATGTCCGAATCCGAGCTCGAAAGTTTACTAAAGGCCACCGTTGCAAAACTTACGGCTGTCTCCGACTGGACTGCAGACAATTTACAGAATGCCTTGAATGAATTACTGGCCGAAACTGACAAAAAACCAGCTGAATTATTTAGCTTAATTAGAATCGCTGTTAGCTTTGCGCCATTTAGCCCAGCGCTAAATCTAACTCTAGAAGTCCTTGGACGTGAGACAAGCTTAGCGCGTCTAAACACTGTTGCTCGTAGTATTTAATTTAACTTTTTTGTGCTAAAATAAGAATAACTAATTTGGACAAAAAAGTGGAAACTGAGCAAATCACGATTAATTTATCACAAGAAGAATTAAAAAAGGAAGAAAAACCAGAAAAAACTCCTTTTTCTAAACGTGATTTGGTGTTTTTGATTATAGGAATTTTGGGCATAATTGGCGGCGGTGTAATGATTGCGTTGCCGTTTTTACTACCAAAAGAAGCCTTACCAACACTCTCTTTTCCGGCAATTCCTAGCGCGCCTGAATCTGGCGAAAAAATCTACAGTAGCCTAACTGGCGTAGAGCTAAAAGATGCTGGTGCCAAGACTGCACCGGTTTATTGTGTACAAACGCCAAATGGTACCGATGGCGCTAGGCCACATTCTGGCTTGACCGATGCTGGCGTAGTATTTGAAGCTATTGCTGAAGCCGGCATTACACGTTTTGCAGCGATTTACCAAAACCCAACCCAAGCAATTATTGGACCGCTTCGTTCACTAAGAATTTATTATCTAGAATGGGATACGCCATTTGATTGTGTTATTGTGCACGCAGGTGGCGCGCCAGATGCTTTGGCCGCAGTGGCTGCTGGTGGTTATCGCGATTTGAGTGAAAATTATCAATATATGTACCGCGGCACGTACGGATCTCGTCTTTGGAATAATTTGTTTACTACGGCTAATTATTTACGCCAATACAGCGCCAATACTGGCTACACCAGTGCAAATATCAAAGGTTTTGCTAGAATGACACCAGAACAATCTGCAAAAAGCCGTGTGGACGCCACTGTAAGCGAAAAACTAGACATTACCAAAGCTAGCGAAAAGAATTTGTCAGAAATGAAGGCCCAAGTTGGGCACATTGAGCTTACTTATGGTGGTTGGGGTGATTTTAACGTTGTATACGACTATAATTCAGCCACAAATACTTACAATCGTAGCTATGGCAGTGGGGAACCACACAGTGTTTATGTCTGTCCTACAGAAGATTTGGGTGAAAGAAACCCGGAAGATGCTTGTACGCTTTCGCAGATTTCGCCATCGGTGGTAATTGCGATGATCGTACACGAAACCCGCGCATCCGATAATTATCACGAGGCGATTACCACAATTGGCTCTGGCGACGCATATATTTTCCAAAATGGCATAGCAATAAAGGGCACCTGGAATAAAGCCTCAAAAGAAGCACAAATTGAGTTCAAGAATGAAAGTGGGAACATTATTGAACTCGCTCCTGGGCAAACCTTTATATCGGCGGTGCCACACTATGGCGGTGTTGCGTACTAAGCATTTTTGTGATAAAATAATAGAAGTGGTTCCTTCGTCTAGTGGTCTAGGACGTCTGGTTCTCATCCAGAAAATCGCGGGTTCGACTCCCGCAGGAATCACCATTTTTGTGAAGGATTGATTATGAAAAAGTTACCTGTAGTGGCGCTAATTGGCCAAACCAATGCTGGAAAATCTAGCATTTTAAACCGTATGGCGCGAAAAAACATTGCAATCGTAGCACGCGAAGAAGGTACTACGCGCGACAACGTGATTGCCCGGATTGATGACCGGTTTATTTTGATTGATACTGCAGGTCTAAAAGATCCAAATGATGATTTTGAGGCGTCGATTCAAGACCAAATCCAGGACGCAATTGAATCTGCCGATATTATCCTTGTAACTCTTGATTCGAGTAAATATTTTGACCACCGCGACGCTAAAATCGCAAAAGATGCACTTCGTTCTGGAAAACCAGTTTATCTCGTGCTAAACAAGTGTGATTTGGCCGAAAGCTTACCAATTACAGAATTCCGCGCGCTTGGCATCGCGCCAGAAAATGCATTTTATGTTTCTGCTACAACTGGCCAAGGCATAGAAAAATTGAAAGCAGGCATAGTATCTCTTCTCGGGTCGCGTCCATCCGGCCCGTTGGTCTGCGACCATTCGCGTCCCAAGGGGCGAGCGCCACGGGCGGATGGCGCTAACTCTCGCGCTGCCGCGCTCCGAAATCCCCTCGAAGAGACATCTATGCCAGCTCTCAAAATTGCTTTGATCGGGCGCCCAAATGTAGGTAAATCTAGTCTATTTAACTCGCTCGCAAAGAAACAGCAAGCTGTTGTGAGCTCTAGACAGGGCACTACGCGCGATATTAACCGCGTAAATGTCCGCTACAAGGGCCGCGATATTGAAATACTCGATACTGCAGGCCTACGTAAACCTGGTAAACGCGAGGTGGGTATCGAAAAGTTTTCTGCTATTCGCACTCTTGCCGCTATCGAAGAGGCCGATGTCTGTGCGCTGCTCGTAGATTCTACCGAGCCGCATTCTAAACTAGATCAGTCGCTCGCTGGCCAAATTGTAGAGGCGGGCAAGGGAATTATTGTGGTTGTGACTAAGGCAGATTTGCTCGACGATGCCAACCCTACCAATTTCTTTGGCGAAGAAAATGTTGGCAACCGCACTGCGGCAGATTTTCTTCTTGATGCGCTCGAAAAAGATTTTGATTTTCTCCCATATGCGCCAGTACTCATCACCAGCTCCGAAACCGGACACAATGTCACGCAACTATTTGAGCTGGCTACCGAAATTGAGAAAAACCGCCACCTAGAAATTAAAACCTCAGACTTGAACAAGATTTTGAATGAAGCAATTATTTCGCATGCTCCAGCTGGGCTTAAAAACACTCGCCCAAAGCCAAAATACATCGTACAGACCGACACTTGCCCGCCTTGGTTTGTGGTGCACGGCCACGATCTAGAGCTACTTCATTGGTCTTGGAAACGCTATCTCGAGCGTAAAATCCGCGAAAAGTATCCATTTGTGGGCACGCCGATTATGTTTTCGTATCGTAGTGATAAAAAAGACAAAACTGAATAAAATATAGTATAATAAAAATGTGGGCATCAGCCCATATTTTTATATGTAGTGGCGGGGTGGACTAGGCGCCAAGAACTTTCACAATAAGGAGGTGATCGGATGGCTAACAAATATAGCAATAAGCGCCAGGACAGACGCGATCAGCGTCATACAAGTAAAAAAGAACTCCAAGCTTTAGAAAAAGACAATGTTACAGTAGAAGAAGAGATTAAAGAACCAGAAGCCAAGAAGCTGCGCAAAATCGACAAGGTAAGAACATTCGTTTTGGACACGAATATCTTGATTAGTTGCCCGGACATTATTCCCGATCCAGGAGACCCGGATTGGCGTAAGCCTTTAAACTTTGAGCCGAATTTGGATAATGCCCAGTTGGTAATCCCGGCAGTAGTTCATGATGAACTTGAGGGTATCAAAAAAGGCCACGGCTGGCGCGCAAAAGAGGCTAGCTTGGTTTTAAAGAGACTTGCAAAGCTGATGCCTGCGTACGTTGGTAGCTTGCAGTCTTCGTTAGACCTTTCTTCATCTGTAAAAACCGGCATCGGAACCCAAACTATCTCTATTCTGGCTCTCCACAAGAATTTGCAGGATGCATTGCCAATAGAAATCAAGGATAATGACGGTTGGGTCGCTGTGACGGCACTCGTTGTAAACTTGATTAACAAGGGTAAAAAGGTTGATGGCTCAGAACCGATTGATCTTTCTGCGGTAAAAAGCAAGTATAGCGATGTTTGTCTGCTTACAAAGGACAACGGTTTAATCGTTAAAGCATATTCAAGAATGGGCGTTTACGCTTATAAGTGCACTTTCGACAATTATCCGCCTTTTACGGGTTGTCGTGAACTGTTTGTCCCCACAGAAATGTTCAAATACTGCTTTGTGGAAGAAAAGCTCACGGAAGAAGAGTTTTTGTCTTACATGCCGGAGCAGCTTCCGCTCCTTGCAAACGAGTATGTAATTCTGAAACTGGAGAACGAAAAGGACTACCCAAAGAATTTTCTGTTAACGGAAGGTTATTATACGAATGTCCTCAGATTCGACAAGAAAAGTAGAACGCTCAAACCCATCGCGCACTGGAGAAAAGAAGGCGAAGCTATCCCTCAAAAGAAGGGTAAGTGGCCCCAAAACCAGCCTGCTAGAATGGCAGCCTATTACGATGCGCTGAATGACCCGAGAATCAAAACAGTCGTCACGACTGGTGATGGTGGTACAGGTAAGACTTATACGCCGCTCGTCCACGCTATCAAAAAGGTAAGAGCTAATGAATTTGACCAGATTGTATTTATCACCACTCTTAGTTCAAAACTGGATTGTGGGGCTATACCTGGCAAATTGGAAGAAAAGCTCGATCCTTTGGTATCAAGCTGCAAAGATGCTATTCGCTCCTATGTTGAGTCTTTCCCAAAATACAAAGAAATGCGGGAAAACCTGCAAAAGGGCAATAAAGCCGAGTTCAGCACGGCTCCATCTAGCAAAGGTGGCAAAAAGCGAAAGGACACAGACTCGTACAAAGACCAGTCGCAGTCTTGGGAGGAAAAAGGCACCTACAAAGATGCTATTGAGAGAGAAGTTGATTCTATTTTTAGGAAGTACTTCACAATTGCTCCCTATGAAACCATCCAGGGCCGTAGCTTTAACCGTTCCATTGTCTTTCTTGATGAA
Source organism: Candidatus Saccharimonadota bacterium (assembly GCA_017557865.1). Classification (GTDB taxonomy): domain Bacteria; phylum Patescibacteriota; class Saccharimonadia; order Saccharimonadales; family Saccharimonadaceae; genus Nanosyncoccus. Next base: position 18,459 of record JAFYXW010000001.1, on the reverse strand, counting down.
TTTCAGAGAGTCGAGATCAAAAACGATGATGGCTCGCTAAACAACGCCGTAACGATGTTAACGAGATGCGGAGAAGGTTCCAAAATGATCGTCACCGGGGACTATTCGCAGATCCCCAAGAATAACCCGGAGAAAATGATGTTAAATGGTCTTTACTTTGCAACGCAGTTACTCAAAGACGAAGAGAACGCTGCTTTTATCCATCTTACGGAAAACCAGAGAAATGAATCTACGGGTTCAGTTTTCAAAAACCTTGCAAAGGTAAAAGAAAAATTAGGTCTCTACTAATCCGTCACTACTCTTTATTAACACCCTGCTTTGATAGCGGGGTGTTTTTATGGTATAATATTTTTATGAAACTAGTTATCGGCCTGGGAAATCCGGGGAATCAGTACAATTTTACAAGGCACAATTCTGGATTTTTGGCGCTAGATTTTTTGTTTAAAAAGCGCGGGCTAAACTGGGAAGAAAAGCCAAAATTTGGTGCAGTTTACGCGCGGGCTGGCGACATATTTTTCTTGAAACCACAGGATTATTACAATGAATCCGGCCGGGCCGTGCAGGAATTTATGCATTATTACAAGATTTCTACCTCTGATATTTTGGTAGTTTGCGATGACTTTAATTTAGAATTTGGCAAAATTAGGAACCGAGCTTCTGGTTCCGCCGGTGGCAATAACGGGTTAAAATCTATCATTTCTACGCTTGGAACAGAGGACTTTTCGCGTCTTCGTATCGGCACAGGGAACGATGAACTTCGCAAAAAAATCGGCGACGTGGATTTCGTGTTATCTAAGTTTACTCCAGAGGAAAAAGAGCTTCTGCCAGAGGTGCTTAGCAAGGTCGCCGAGCAAATTGACGAATTTCTAGGCTAGAGCCCAATTATTGGCCCCGAGGGCGCGAACGGCGCCTTTTATCTCTAAAATCGTGATGGTTTCATTAAACAATGCTGGTGGCAGACCGAGCTCTTCTATAATTTTGGTGCCGTCACGGGTGCCATCGGCAAGGCAGCGCAGAATTCTAGTCTCAGTGTCGTTATCTCCAAATAATAATAGTTGTGCAATTTTTTTGCGTTTTTTCGCAAATTCCTCCGGAAAAAGCACCCGCAGCAGATCTTCTGGTCCGGTGTAGGGGTTTGCCCCCTGAGCAATCAGCTTATTGCACCCCTGTGAATATGGATTCGTAATGTTGCCGGGCACTGCAAACACCTCTTTGCCTTGCTCTAAGGCGTGCGCGGCAGTATTTAGCGAACCAGATTTTTCGGCCGCCTCTACTACCACAACAATATCTGCTAGGCCCGAAATAATCCGATTCCTCTCTAAAAAACTGGTTTTTGGATAGATTTTTGCCCCTGGAGCGTATTCGCTGATCACTGCCCCGCCTTTTTCTACAATCTCCCTGGCAAGACTTTTGTGGTTCCTAGGGTAAATACGGTCTATCGGCGTGCCCAGTATCGCCAAAGTTACACCACCGGCATCTAGCGCACCCCTGTGGGCAATGCCATCTATACCATAGGCTAGCCCAGAAATAACAATTACGCCCCTTTTTGCCAGCTCGTAGGCCATTTTGTAAGCCACCTCTTCACCATACCTAGTGTTATGGCGAGAACCCACAATTGCAACAGTTTTTACCACATTTTCCGGCATTTTTCCATAAAAATACAATATTTTAGGCATAACCGCAATAGTACCTAACACCTCTGTAAATTTTGCTTCTAGGGGTGATAAATGGTTGATTTTTTGCAAAAAATCATTAAAAAGTGTTGACATATTTTCTCCTGTGTGATATAATAAGGACAGTTGGAACTTGAAAAAGCTCCACTATGCACCTAAATAAGTTAAATTTTCAGCTATACTATCTTTAGTGTAGCAGAAATTGCGTGCTTTTGAAACCTTTTCGAGCTTTAAATTTCTTAATGGTTTGAAGTTATAAGTATTACCTCCACTTAGAAAAGGGCTCTTTCAAAGGCATAGCAATCCCTCTAACCGGCGGGCCCCAATTGTGTGAGGTGGGTTACGCTCCGGGGTCTCCCCGGTATAGAACAGAGAAGCGTTAGAGGGCCAAAAAGAGCTTAGGTGATGCCCACCCTTACCTAAGCTCTTTTTTGTTGTCATAAAAGCTTATGCTTGACCGGTGTGATATTATTAATATATATGTCAAAAAATTTAGTGATAGTAGAGAGCCCAGCCAAGGCACATACGATCGAGAAATACCTCGGTAATGATTTTAAAGTGCTGGCTTCTGTTGGGCATATTCGCAAGGATACCAAGGTAGATAAGAGTACTTTTGATGTGACCTACGAAATTGACCCGGGACACAAAACCATTATTTCTGAACTTAAAAAGGAAGCCAAAGCTGCTGATAAAATCTGGCTAGCAACCGATGAAGACCGTGAGGGAGAGTCAATTTCTTGGCACCTATGCGAAGTTTTGGGCTTGCCAAAAGATACTGCACGTATTACTTTTCATGAGATTACTAAACCAGCGCTAGAAAACGCCATCAAAAACCCACGTACGGTAGATATGGACATGGTATCGAGCCAACAGGCACGCCAAACTCTAGATATGTTGGTGGGCTATGATCTCTCGGATATTGTACGCAAAAAAGTGCCTGGAGCAATGAGCGCAGGGCGTGTACAAAGTCCAGCTCTTAGGTTAGTTGTAGAGCGCGAACGCGAAATTGAGAAGTTTGAAAGCAAATCGTCGTTTAAGATTACTGGTAAATTTGATGATTTTACCGCTAATTATGATGGCACAGCACCAGATAATGAAAGCGATGCTGGGGCTTTGATTGGAAAATTAATTAATGAGAAGTTTATAGTAGAAGACGTGGAGGAAGCTGAAGGCGAAAAGGCCAACCCTGTACCATTCACAACGGCTGCACTCCAGATTGAAGCCAACGCCAAGCTTGGACTTTCGGCCCGTTCTACAATGATTGCTGCGCAAGGTTTGTACCAAGCCGGCTTGATTACTTATCACCGTACAGACTCGCTAAATCTTTCTAAACAAGCCGTGGCGGCAATTGCTGGCTACATTGAAAACAATTTCGGGAAGAATTACCTAAAAGTACGTTCATTTAAGACTAAAGATGCTAGCGCACAAGAGGCGCACGAAGCTATCCGTCCAACCGACATCAATCGCACCGTAGCAGGGAAAAATGATCACGAGAAAAAACTATACCAGCTAATTTGGGCGCGAACTTTGGCCACTCAGATGGCTAATGCACATGTAGCTAAGACAACAATTAAATTGTCGCATGATTTCTCAGCAAAAGGTGAGGTGGTAATCTTTGATGGTTTCCTCAAGGTTTACGGCAAAAGTAAAGATACGGAACTGCCAAAACTTACCAAAGGTAGCGCCGTAGAAGTTGCCGAAATTATAGCACGCCAAACCTTTGCTAAGCCAAACGCTCGCTATACTGAGGGTTCTTTGGTTAAGAAGCTCGAAGAGCTCGGAATTGGCCGTCCATCTACTTATGCTTCTATTATGACCGCGATTCAAACGCGCGGGTACGTAGTGAAGGGCGAGTCCGAAGGACAAGACCGTGAGATAGTCGAATTAGTAGCTAAAAACGGTAAGGTCGAGAGAACTATCGCTAAAGAAAAATACGGTGCCAACAAGGGCAAACTCATTCCTACGCCAATCGGCGAATTGGTGGCCGGGTTTTTGACCGATAACTTTAAGAATATCGTAGATTATAAATTTACCGCTAATATTGAGAAAGATCTGGACTTAGTGGCAGACGCCAAACTCGAACGTGTAAAGATGCTGAAAGATTTTTACGGACCATTTCGTAATACTGTACTCGCCGCCCAGGGCGTAGAGCGTTATAATAATGCTCGTCTCCTAGGCCATGATCCAGAGACCGGTAAGGCAATTTATGCCAAAATTGGTAAAAATGGCGGCTTTATTCAGCTTGGTGACAACGAAAAAGAGACCAACGAAAAACCACGTTTTGCATCTTTGCCAAAGCGAAAAACCGTAAAGACCGTAACCTTAGAACAAGCTTTGAAACAGTTAGCATTGCCAGCTTTGCCACGCACACTAGGCACAGCACCGGATGGAACAGAGTTAATTGCAGCTAATGGACCATTTGGGCCATACCTAAAGGGCGGTAAATATAATATTCCGATGAAAGATTTCGATCCTTATACTGTGACTTTTGAAGAAGCATTGCCTCTATACCAGACTAAGGTAGACTCTATTATAGCGGATTGGGGCGATATTATGATTATAAATGGTGCCTATGGGCCATATGCCAAGGGCCCAGGACGCTTTAATAACGTCAGGATTCCAAAAGACATGGACCCAAAGAAGGTAACTTTGGAGCAGGCTAAAGAATTGCTAGATAAAAAGCCAAAAACCACAGCTCGCAGCAAACGTAGTGTGCGCAAAAAACGTAAGAGCACTAAGTCTTAAAATCCAAGGGGGGATTTTTTGACGCTTATGTTTTTTACAATTTTTTTTCAAAATTGTAAAAAATGTGCTACAATAGTAGTGGAAAGTAATAATTTTCATAGTTGACAGAGTCTGCAACTTATGATATTATAAAGAAAATTAATAAAATTAACAGATGTGGGATAAGGAAAAAACCTGATGGACCAAAATGCGGAAATCCTAAAAAATGCAATCTCCGGAAGTCTGAAAATCATTGAACAAGAACGTGAAAAGGAAATCATTTCACGTCGTTTCGGGCTAAAAGGAAACAAAGAAACGCTTGAACAAATTGGCGAAATGTTGTCTATTACGCGTGAGCGTGTGCGCCAACTGGAAAAAGCTATTTTAATTCGTCTCCAAATATCCGCTGAGGAGAACAAGATTCCAGAACTCGCAGCTGCTGAAAAAATCTTAATTCGTAATCTTACCGAGATGGGGCGTGTAGCCAAAATCACCGATCTTGCCGACAAAGTCTATGGCAAAACTGCCACTGCGTCAGAAAAGACCGGCATTTATTTTATCGCGACCTTCTCAAAGAGCCTAGCTGTAGTAGAAGAGAACGACAAATACAATGCTGCAGTTGGTATTGCTGAATACGGCGACGAAAAGTCTATCCGCACTAAAGCAGACGAAATCGTTAAATTGATTCGCGAGAACAAAAAGCCAATGAGCTTGGATGAACTTGACAGCCAGCTAAATTATGAGCATCCTGACCATATCCGAGCAATTGCGTCAATTTCTAAGCTCCTTGCTACTCTTAACGGCATGTGGGGCCTAGCTAAGTGGCCAGAAGTTAACCCAAAGAACATTCGCGACAAGATTTTTGTAATCCTTGAAACCAAAAAGGAACCAATGCATTTTTCTGATATCGCAGAAGAGATCAAGACTTCTAATTTCAAGCGCAAAAATGTTACTATTCAAGCAATTCATAACGAACTTATTAAAGATAGCCGTTTTGTTTTGATTGGCCGTGGTATTTATGCACTTTCTGCCTGGGGCTACAAAAAGGGAACTATCTCTGATATCATCACTTCTATTTTGGAAAAATCTGACAAAGCTCTTTCTCGTGAAGAGATTGTCAAACAAGTACTAAAAGTTCGTAAAGTTAAAGAAACTACTATTCTCTTGAATTTGCAGAATAAAAAGCTATTTAAGAAGATAGACAAAAACTCTTACACTTTAGCCTAAATATGATAAAATAGGTTTATGGATAGCGTCATACACTTTATTTTAATGCCGATATTCTGGATTCCAGTGGTCGGAATTTTGGCATTTTTAACCTACAGAAACTACAAAAAACTCAATAAACTAAAGGTTCTAAACGTAGATTCTGTGCTTTTGATGCTAGAAATTCCACGCGAAAACGACAAAAAAGAGCTTGCCGCAGAGCAATTATTCGCTTCTCTCCACGGTATTCTTCGCGACAGGAAAGAGCTAAAGAACTCTGGTGGCGTACAAGAACATTTGTCTTTTGAAATCGTTGCCACGGCTGGGCAAATTCGTTTTTATGTTTGGGTGCCGAAAGTTTTGCAAAGCTTTGTAGAAGGGCAGATTTATTCCCAGTATCCTACCGTACAAATTTATAAAATGAACGAAGATTACGCCGACGGTCGTAATAAATATCCAGTCAGCTACCTCACCGAACTAACTCTAGTAGAAAACGAGGCTTTACCGATTAAAACCTTCGACACTTTTGAAGTGGATCCACTTGCGGGTATCACCGGTACACTTGCCAAACTTGACCCAGATCGCACCGAAGAAATGTGGGTACAGATTTTAACTCGTCCAATTGCCGATGACTGGCACAAAAATACCACGGATAAATGGATTCAAAAAGTTAAATCTGGTCAAAAACCACTATTTTCCGGCACTGGGATAGATTGGGTCTGGCTAGTAGAAATACTTGGTGCACTTTTCCGTCCACCAGCCGGTGGCACTACTTCCGAAGAAAAGATAGAACTATCTGAACGCGCCAAAACTCAAATTGCTAAGGCTGAGGAAAAGGCTACTAAGCTTGGCTACGAAGTAAAAATTCGCTTGGCTTATCTCGGTCAAAAAGATGTAGACGCCAAACTCAACATGCAAGCACTCGTTGGTACGTTTAAGCAATACAACTCTACCAACTTGAATGGTTTTAAACAATCTGGTGGCAGCTTTAATAAGGCAGACTTGGACGCTTACAAGATGCGTCAATTTACCGATCGTGGCTTTATTCTTAATATTTCCGAGTTGGCATCGGTATATCACTTGCCACACACTTCTGTAGAAACTCCTAATATCGTTTGGGCTAACAGTAAAACTGCCGAACCACCAGCCCAACTTCCAGTTTTAACTGGCGATCCAGCTACAGATGAAAACATCTCCGCCTTTGGTCTTACCAACTTCCGTGGTATTAATCACCAATTTGGCTTAACTCGTCGTGACCGCAGCCGTCATGTATATATAATTGGTCAGACCGGAGCAGGGAAAAGCGGCATGCTTGAGCTTCTTGCCCTCTCTGATATTTTCTATAATCAAGGCTATTGTATCATCGATCCGCATGGCGATTTTGCAATTGACAACCTTAAATTTGTACCAGAATCACGTATCAAGGACGTAGTTTACTTCAACCCTGCCGATACAGCTTATCCTGTAGCCTTTAACCCGCTAGAAATTACCGATCCGTCCCGCAAACCAAACATTTGTTCTGAGGTAATTGGTGTGCTTAAACGTATGTTCGGCGATTCTTGGGGCCCAAGGCTTGAGCATATCCTTCGTTATACCCTGTTAGCACTCTTGGACCGTCCAGAAACCACTCTTCTAGATATTTCACGTATGCTCACCGATAAAGAGTTTAGAAAAGAAACTTTGGACTATTGTAAAGATGTGACCGTACTTCAATTCTGGAAACATGAGTTTGGCCAGTGGAATGAAAAGCAGGTCAACGAGTCTATCGCCCCGGTCTTAAACAAGGTTGGTGCCTTTACGGCAAACCCAATCATCCGTAATATCATTGGGCAGCCAAAGTCATCATTTGATATTCGCAAGATTATGGATGAAGGCAAAATCCTTGCAGTAAATCTTTCTAAGGGTCTAATTGGTGAAGACAACGCTGCTATTCTTGGTGCGTTCTTGGTTACCAAGGTCCAGCTCGCTGCTATGAGCCGTTCTGATATTCCTCTTGTAGAAGATCGCCGTCCATTCTATCTTTATGTAGACGAGTTCCAAAACTTCGCTACAGATTCGTTTGCCGTGATTCTCTCTGAGGCACGTAAATACGGCCTAAACCTTACCGTAGCCAACCAATATGTGGCTCAAATGACCGATTCGGTGCGCGATGCAGTATTTGGCAACGTAGGTACGACAATTTCGTTCCGCGTTTCCGCTGACGATGCGCCAATGCTTGTAAAGCAATTTGAACCAACCTTTACCGAATCCGACCTCGTACAATTAAACAACCGCAATTTCGTAATCTCGATGATTATTAACGGTGAAAAGGTCCCTGCCTTCTCTGCTACTACTCTATCGATTCCAAGCACGCCAAAAGACAATCTAGCGGCTATTATTGAGCATTCTCGTGAACATTATGCTCGTCCACGTGCGGCAGTTGAAGCAGAGATTCGTGAAACGATTGAACAATCAGAGAAATATAAGAGGGAATTGTCGAATTCTGGTCGACAACAACCAGTAGAAGGCCCAGTCTTTAATATCCAACCGCCACGCACCGAACAAAAACCGAACTTTAAATATTCACCACAAGTTGAGTTCCGTCGCCAGAACCTTAGCCCAAATGCCGCTGAAGGTAAAGAAAGAATGGGCCTAAAAGATCTAGCTAAACTCGTGAACGAGGAATCACAAAAGAAACCAGAACCAGGGAAAAACCCTAAGAAAACTTTTGTGCCTAAGGGTGGCAAGAAAGGGAAAAACCAGCCAAAAAAGAAGGCTTCGTTCTCCCCTGTTAAGCCAGAGGTAGAATATCAAGAGAAAACCCCTGTTTCGATCCCGACTGACAATAAGCCTGCTTCCCTTATGACCCCTGTTAAACGCACAGATAAGTACGCTGAGGTAGATAACTCAGTAGACGGCTTTTTAGCAATTAAACACGACAATTAGAATTGCACACAAAAAGTAGGGAAATATAAACAAAATTTTTTTGGATGTGGTCATTTATGAAAAAATGAAACTTTTTGACGTGGAACATCAATCGACTTTTCAATATAGTTTTAATGTCGCACAATATAGATTTTAAGACATTATAGGTAAATGAAAAAGACGGTAAGTTAATCGTCTAAGCATAAGCATAATTCCCACGTGGGCGGGAATTGCCCACATAATTGAATATTTATGCATGTCGAATGTTTGTTTCGTATTGGTTTATTAGCTAAATATACGTATTAACAAACATTGCAGCTAAGCCCGAGAGGGTTTGTCTAGATTTTAGGAAATTTGTCGCGCGAGACCACCATCCGGCGTGAGACGCGCAAATTTCCGTTAAGAAATCTAGACAAATCATCCCGGCGGTTAGATGCAGTTTGTGAATGCGTATATTTGGCTAATTTATCGATCCGAACCTATAAATTCATAAGTTTTCCACAATTTGGGTCCGGTTTTTTTGGATTTGACTTTTCCCCATTTTATTTCCCTATTTGCTATTTTTCCCTGTTATTTTACATATTTTCCTGCAATACGTGTCAAATATTTATAATCCAAATAGAACAAAAACCGAACATACGGGGGAGAGAATTAGAAACAAACAAATAACAGGGGTGCACCCCTGTTATTTTGCTCTCTAATTCCCTATTTCCAGTAGGCTTTGCCTTCTATACGGACATCAATATAGGTGAAATCTGTTATCCCCTGTCCTGCCAGATAGCGGAGCATACGATCGGCGTCCTCTACGGAAACACCGGTAGGACGGTCTATAATGAGCTTGATAAAGCCTTTATGGCCTTCTAAATAAAAGTCTACTTCACGAACAGAACCGGCTGGAATCACCGCTTTAACTGGAGTATAGTTTAATTCACGGAAGTCAGCTTCGGCCTGCCCAATATATTCTTTCATACGGCTAGTAACCCCGCTGCCGCCAGTAACTGCTACGGTGGCTTCGTCTACGATTTCGATGGTCGGAGTATAAACAATCGAGTTTTGGTTTGGATCCGATTCATCTGTAACGGCAGGAGCATTAACTACTAAGAAAACAACACCGGCAATAATTAGACCGATTGCGAGTACAAATCCAGCAATAGTGGCTCCTAAACGGAGACGTTTTTTCTTTTCGTTTTTACGATGAGCGGCCGCACGCTCTGAAGCGGTTTCTAACTTTTCCCTTTTTTCTCCAATTGTACGACCTGATTTAATAGACATTAGCCAGCCACCTCTAAAATAATATCTGCGAGACGCTTAGCGGCATCCGAGCGGGCTTCTTCGCTAAGCTTATCTGCCATATCGGCGCGAAGACGCGGGTTTTTGACCAAGCGGCGGATTTCATCTAGAAGCGCAGATGGGTTTTTGACCATTTCATAATCGTTAATAACAGCGGCGGCACCAGTACTGGCAAGACGTTCGGCGTTTTTAACCTGGTGGCCACCCGGCAAACGTTCAAATGGAACCAAGATCGTAGCTTTTTTTAGTGCGGCCATTTCGGCGATAGTAGTAGCGCCGGCGCGTGAAACTACGACATCAGCAGCACCCATGAGCTCGTCCATAGTGGTGTTAAACTCCCACATCCGGAAATTGGATTCAAGAGAGGCTTTATCCCAGTTTTCGTACTGTTTTAGATCGATCATGTCTTCGTAATGTTTGCGCCCAGCAACTAGGCCAACCGAAGCAATTTTTAGTAATTCTGGCAAAATCAAGCGTATGCTTTCGTTGAGATTTTTGGCGCCCTGAGATCCGCCGGTGATTACAACAAGTGGTTTTTCTTCGTTAAAAGAAAAGGCTTTTTTAAGTGACATCTGTTTGGTTGGGCTAACTGGACGAAACTCCGGAGCAACTGGAATACCCGTCCAAACATAATTTGGGTGTTTTTCAGCCATACCCTCTGAAATTGGCATACCAAATGCTACCTTAGTAGCCTTTTTCATTAAAATACGATTGGCGAGCCCAGCTACGACGTCGGATTCATGAATAATGTATGGAATACGGAAAAGTTTAGCAATAATACCTACTGGCAAACAAACGTAACCGCCCTTTAAAAAGATAACTTTAGGGCGATATTTTGGAATAGCAAGGCGGACAAAACTAGTAACAAGGCCCCCGAGAAAACCAAAGAAGCCAAAGATATTGCCAAAAATAAGATCTTTTAATGTAGTGTCGATATTTACAAAGTAGTCGCTAAATTTCCAGCCGGCATAACGATGGAATTTGCCAGCCATGATGCGACGCACGCGAATATAAGGCCCCTTCTTTCGTTTTTTCTCGCGCTCTTCCCCCCAAGAAACTCCCAGCTCGGTGGTGAGCTTGGTGACATTGCGGAAATATTTAAAATCAGTCCAAAATTCTACCTCAGCACGAGGTTTTTTCTCTAAAATTTCACGCACTACGGCGACGGCTGGAGTGATGTGTCCCCCGGATCCCCCGCCGACTACTAATATCTTCATTCTTATTTACCTCCCTACTAGTATAACATGAAAGTTGCAAAACTAAGCCAATAGCAAAAGCAATAAAGATCATACTAGTACCACCATAAGAAAGCAAAGGCAGTGTAATGCCCGTAACTGGTACTAAGCCAGTCATAGCCATAATATTAACTACTACTTGAGCAAGTGTCCAAGCAAATACGCCGACCACCAACAAGCGTTCGTCTTGTGCAGTAGTGTGGTCTGCGACTTTTAGCATACGTAAAAGCATGGCTCCAAAAACCGCAATAATCGCAAAAAGCCCTAGAAAGCCAAAGGTTTCACCCATGATTGCGAAGACGGAGTCGTTGATGGATTCTGGCAAATAGCCGGTGGCTTGGACAGAGTTCCCTACTCCTACGCCAAAGAAGCCACCAGTGCCAATTGCAAGCATAGCGTTTTCGATATGATAAGTAGAATCTGAACTAGCGGCGCCAGAAAGTGTGTCTAGCCAGGCGTAAACACGCTCCATACGGTGTGAAGAAGTAGCTACCGAGCCAACCGCCACAGCCAAAACTATGGCTAGCATCAAAAGATATTGTTTGGCCGGAACGCCAGCAATTAGAAGCATACCGAAAATGATTGAAATAATCGCGACGCCGGTGCCAAGGTCGCCCTGCGCAATTACGACGAGAAAAAGCGAAATGCCACAGACAATCAAAAGCGGTAACCAAAACTCTTTCCATTTACCAATGACGTTCTCTTCCTTTTTGCGGGCGAGAAAGTCTGCTAAATAAATTACAAGGGCGATTTTTAGGGCTTCGGCTGGCTGAAAGCTAAAGCCGCCAAGATTGAACCAACGACATTCCCCAAGTTCACATTTAGCGAGGCTGGAACCAGTGTTGGCGAGAATCCAAAGTAAAACCGAGAGTAGTAAGGATACGATTAAAATTGGCTTAGCAAACCTTTTAACATATTTGTATGGAATTAATTTGAAAGCGGCAAAAAATGCCACCAAGGATAGTATTACCGAACGAAGTTGGCCGAAGAAAAAGTCGTTGCTACCGTAGTCTGTGCCATAGGTAGAGTTAAGAACGTTAGCACGCATTGGGCCAATAGCATAAATCACAATTAGGCCGGCCGCCATCAAGCCGAGAGTAGAAAACAAAATCACTAAATCGGATTTATGTTTCCTCAAATCGCACCCCCCACCGCAGCTAAGAATACGCCAAGGATTGCACAGACACCAGCCAAAATCCAGAAACGCATCACGATTTTAGCTTCACCCCAACCTTTGGCTTCGAGATGATGGTGAAGCGGTGCAGAGATAAAGATCTTTTTATGGAAGAATTTTTTGGAAAGAAGCTGAATCAAGCTAGAACCCGTTTCAACCACAAACATCAAACCGATTACTGGAAGTAGTAGGAACGAATCCGTCAGCATAGCAACTACGCCAAGGCCAGCACCAAGAGCAAAGGAACCAGTATCGCCCATCATGAAACGAGCTGGTGGCACGTTAAACCAAATATAGCTAAGAAGCCAGCCGACCACAGTCATACAAAAGCCAAAGAGCAAAACATTGCCCTGAAGAAGCGCAATGATACCAAAGGCGCCATAGGCTAGCATGGCAAGACCACCAGAAAGACCGTCTAGGCCATCCGTAATATTCACGGCGTTAGACGTAGCAACTACAGCAAAGGCAAAGACCAAGATGGTACCGACGATACCAATTTGAATATCGCCAACAAACGGGACCAAAATTTGAGTCCAGCCAAGTTTAACGGCAAAGAACCAACCAAGAATAACGCCAACTAGTGTAATTAAAAAGAATTTCACTGGGCCACGTAGCCCTGCTGCACCACGGCCAGAACCAAAAATATTGATGAGGTCGTCAATAGCACCAACGACAGCTCCGCCCAGAAAACCAGCTAGTGGCAACCAAGTTTGTCCACGATCTAGATTAAAAATCCAGGTTACGACGGTAACAGCAATTACGCCGATAAGCCCGGCCATAGTTGGAAAAACATGTTTAAATTTGTGTGCATGAAGCTTAGTCATTACTGGCAAGGCTTTGCCGTCCACAGTTTCCTTCTTTTGTTTTTTCCAGAACTTGTATTTGTAGGCGAAATAAGTATAGATTGGCGTTAAAACCATGGAAAACATAAACCCGGCTAGTGCGAGTAATAATCCGTAAAATACTTCTTCGTTTATAATGCCCATATTATAACCTCGGTTTTAATTGTAAATAATCGATTACGTAATTTGATAATATATCAAAGAGTCCACCTGCTTCCCCGCCGCTCAGAGCTTGCCCTTCGCCCCACATTTTTATCATTATAACATACTTTGGTTTTTGTGCTGCTGGTGCAATAAAGCCAATATACGAACCTACCATTTGGCTCATAGTGTTATCATAGGCGCCGTCTACCACGGTCTGAGCGGTACCAGATTTACCACCAATATCGTAACCGGGTCTGTCAATGCCGTAAGTGATTTTGTAGCTACGGTTATTGATCAACATTTCGCGCATCATTGTGCTGGTAGACTCGCTCAAGATCTGTTCACTAACCTTTTCCCCTTCTAGTGGGACAATTTCACCATTTTCAAGTGTGCCTTTTACTACGGTAGGAGTATGCCAATAGCCACCGTTTACAACTGCCGACCAGGCGGTAGCTGTTTGGATCATAGTAATACCAAGGTTCTGACCAAAGGTCATGTTGGCATAGGTAGAGTCTCGGCCATAACCTTCGTTTGGATCCGGGATATAACCTTCAGCTTCAATCAATTCGATGCCGGTAGCTTGGCCTAAGCGGAATTTATTATAGTAATAATCATATAAACGTTCACGACCGGTTTGATTGATGCTATTTGGATCGTCGCCGAGTAAGCGCAAAGCCTGAATACTACCAGTGTTTAAAGACCAGGCCAAGGCAGTTCGCATAGTAATATTACCAAGAAGCATGGCACGCTGTTCGGCGTTTTGAATTCTCCAACCGTCGACGACAGTGTAGCCCTCATTATAATAGGTGGTGTCGGCGTTCATTTTGCCTTCATTGATAGCAGCAGAAAAAGCGAAGCTCTTACAAATAGAAGCTGGCTCGTATGGAACTTCGGTTACGTAATTAATATAGGCTGAGGCGTCTTTGACGTTGCCATAGTTACCAGGATTATAAGTAGGCACATTGGCCATAGCAAGTACTTCGCCGGTGTTTGGGTCCATTACGAGGGCGGCCGCATTAGTAGCAGCGGTGCTGTTTACGTTTGCCGCCATTAGTTCTTCCATGCCACGTTCTAGTCCTCGGTCAATAGAAAGAACCACGTCTTTACCATCTTCGGCTGGGATTTTAACATTGTCATTACCAATAGAAAGCGCCACGTTATTAATGTCAGAAATAGTTTTAAGGAGACCGTCTTTACCGGCCAAGAGATCGTTTAGAGAACCTTCGACGCCATATTGACCAAGGCCGTCTGCATTAACAAAGCCTAGTACGCCAGAAGCTAATTCCCCTTCTGGATAAACACGCTGGTTGCTCTTTTGGAACCATACTCCTTCTACCCCGTCTTCGGCAATTTTCGTAGCGGTTGAATGAGGTACGTTTCTTGCAATAATATAATATCTAAGCCCCTCTGTAGCAAAGACTTCATCAATGTCAGCTGTAACATATTGTTTAGCGTTTTTTTCTAGGCTGGCTTTGATTCCCTCTTTGTCTGTGACAGCCGGATCAATAATAACAGAATAAACTGCCTGATTTAGTACTACTGGTACTGGTTCGCCATCATCCATCATGTAGATTTCGCCACGACGTGCCACGATGTTTTCGAGTAAAGTATGCTGCTCGTTAGCTTTGGCTACCCAAGCATCATGTTCAACAATTTGAATAAAAAATAGTCGCACCATGATAATGGCAAGTGCAACTAAGACAACGTTTTTTAGGACATTAATCCGCGGCATAGCCCGTTACCGTCGCGTCTTCCATCGCGGCCGCAACAGTGCTGTTTTTGGCAGCAGCAACGGAATTTAGACGTGCCTTTTCTACCGCAAGATCATCGCGCTTTGCAGTCATTTCGGAAATTTCAGATTCTACTGCAGAGATTTCATAGTCAAAACCTGTCACTTTAGCGCCTTCGGCAACATAAATTAAGCCACAAACAAGAGTAATCATACTAATAATAACGACTTGCGAAATAGAACCGAGACTCCTTTTTGCATGACGAATCGTATTGCGATTGCGAGCAAAACTAGCCACTGGTTCGCGACGCGTTACGTATGTTTGATTACTCATTTAAAATAATTCCTTACTCTTTTTTATGTTTATTTTTGTTTTTCTTAGACCGGGGGCTTTTATAAGCAGAGCCAAAAGTAACTTATAAAAGCTTGCCCGGGAAGGTCATACACTTCACACTCCTGTGAAAACTCTAGTTTTTGGCGGGCATAGATGCCCATGTCTGCGGGGTTTACCCCCGCCTAGAGAAAATTAGCGGAAGTTGACTTTGATGGTTTGAACGCGAGATTTGTTCGCGACTAAAATTTGCTTTGGCATATTTGCCTCCTTTTTGTTTTGTTTTTTTATTTTTATCAATTCCGCTTTGCCACTCGCAGTTTAGCGCTTCTGGCTCGCGGGTTGATAACCAATTCATCAGGTTCCGCAGTGATTGGTTTTTTGTTGACGATTTCTAGTTCCGACTCTTCACCAAAGCTTGATGCTTCTTTAAAGTATTCTTTGACTAATCTATCTTCTAGACTATGAAAAGTGATGATCCCTACCCTGCCGTTTTTATTGAGGATTTTAGGAAGAAGCGGCAATGTATTTTCGATTTCTTTTAATTCATCGTTTACAACGATGCGAATTGCTTGGAAAATACGGGTAGCTGGATGGACTTTACTATATTTAGACTTCCCTACTATAATATCTGCTAATTCTTTGGTGGATTTTATCGGGCGATGATGAACAATTTCGGCTGCTAGCATTTTGGCGCGACCAGGCTTTTCTTCACCATAGTCTACGAAAATTTGAGCTAGCTCCCTTTCACTCCACTTATTAACGACGTCGGCTGCCGTTAGTTCTTGAGACCTGTCCATACGCATATCTAGCGGGCCATCGTTTTTAAACGAAAAGCCACGACTGTCCATGTCTAGCTGCGGAGAAGAAACTCCAAAATCCGCAAGTATCAAGTCGAAAGTCTTTCCACACTGATAAAGCTGTAGCACCGCATTATAAAAATCTGTGTGTTTGATAGTGATTCCCTCTTTTTTGAACTTCTCCTCAAGATGTTCAACGGCGAAATCATCGCGATCTACCAAAACTGAGTCCTTATAATTCTGTGTTACATCCAAAATTTCTTTAGCATGTCCTCCATAACCAGCAGTTAAATCTAAATAAGATTCGTTTGGTTTTGGGTTTAAGCCTGCTAAGACTTCTGACAGTAATACAGGGATATGTAATTTCTCCATGCCTTTATTATACATCGTTTGAGACCGATCAACTAGAAACTTAGCGGGTTTGTTTTTGTATGTTTTTTGTTTGATGACACAATTTATCCACCACGATTTACCAGCGCGAAGCTAATCATATATCGCAGCCGTTGAGAGACTTATTGTGTGTTGGTCTTTCGACCGAATAGAGTTTTATTGGGAGGTGTGTTTTTGAGGAAAGAGCGCACGATTTTTTTGACGCATCTCGCTAAATTTAATGCGCGCTATAGCTCCTAGTTGGCCGATCTCAAACTTTTTTAAGGTGCTTTTTTGTGTAGCGTTTTTATATTGTTGTTCGCTAATCTCAGTTTAGTATATTTTTTTGGAAAAAGCAAGAGCTTTTTTAAAGTTTTTTTAAGTATCGTTTTCCCCACTATGTGGAAAACTTCCCTGTTATTTCCCGAACAGCTTGCTCTTGTTTTTGTGTCGAGATTATTTTATAAAAACCGAACAGACAGATGGCGTACAGAGGTAAACTTGATTTTTCTTGCATTTTGTGATATAATAATAAGATAGATCTATGCTATTAAAAACAAGGAGGTAAAGAGTAATGGCAGATGTAAGGACCTTTGATATCAATAATAATCAGCATTATGTAACTGCCGTAGGACGTTTCTATGGCTGGAGGAGCAAGTTTGACATTGTCCTCGAGAAGGCTACAAATGAAGGAAGACCCCTCTTGGAGTCTTCTGACAGAAAATATCTGGAGACTATAAGAGACAATCTCTCTAATTTAAAAGAATTTTTCTTAAAAGATGATTCCGGAAGATCAAAAACCGTATTAGAAGAGATCGAAACTCGTCTCGAGAAATTAAAAACAGAACTTGACTAAGATTAAACTGCGACCCTTAGGGGTCGCTTTTTTGTGATATAATAGAAGAAATAACTTGGAGATAATACTATGGATGAACCATTTGATGTGTTCTTGTGGGCGAATGAAGTAGATGAAATAAAAAACAACGTTTCGGCGGAACTGTTTCTATTTAACAAAAATTATACACCTTACAAAATTAAGTATTCAGACAAGCTTACTGGCGCGGTGAAATCGATGTTTATGCAGGAAGCCGTGCATTACATTATCGAGGAAGCTGATAAAGGCCTAGAATGTCGCGAATACGAAAAAGCGGATGGCGAGGACAAAGTCATTTATCGTACTTCCCTTTCCAAGGTTGGGCGCGCCGAAACTTTGATTCATCTAATTGAAAACGAATACAAAGACATCGATTATTTCTCCGAGGATGAATATGAGTTTAAGAAAGTAAAAGGTATTCTCGCAAAGTTCACTTATCCTGGTGGCGATGACGGCACCAAGACTTTTTATATCGCAAAGCTTCTTCCGGCTTCTTCCGCGCTTAAAGGAGCTACTTCTTGGGAAATCAACGGCGAAAGCTTTGAACCGTTCTCTGCTCAGATTGCGATTAAGATGCCAGAAGACAACCAAGTTGCGATTGTGGATGGCAATATCATAGTGTTTAACCAAGCAAAATTCGAAAATCTCTTCCAATACGATTACAAATCTCAGGTGATTGCCGAGGCTAAGGCCAAAGAACTTACCGAAAAATATAAATTATCCTTTGCTGAGGGCCTTACCCTTGATGCTCTTCTTCAGGACAAGAAACCAATCCTAAAGAAAGTCCAAGCGATGGATATCTCTGAAGAAATGCCACAAGACAAGCTCCTAGACTATGCCGATGAAATGCAGCTAGAGCTAATGACAGACGACGACGGTTCTATCATTATTATGGATGACAAAGATTTAACGATGTTTGTAAATTTGTTGAACGAAGATTATTATGTGTCGCCAGTGAATGGGCGCCGCTACGAGATTAAGTCCAAAAAATTGCTCGGTGAGCCTGAAGGCGAACCACCACGTGGTTAATTAGATTTCGCCGTAAAACATATCTACGATGTCTTTTTCGCCAAAGACAGCAAGTGTCTTTTTGAGGTCGGTAAGAGCTTCGACGGCAGAGTCATTGTCTTTTAAGATAGTTTCGATCTTGGCATAGGCGGAGTT